>JBJMVW010000232.1:0-8378 GCA_045810465.1 Massilia sp.
GCCTTACCTGGATTGCCATATCGATTCGTTCACCACGGTCGACCTGGGCGTGAAGTGGAAGGCGACCCGTCAATGGGAATTGTTGCTGTCGGTTAGCAATTTGTTCGATAAGATGGCTCCGCTTGATGTACAAACCTACGGGCAAATCAATTACAACCCGAACTATCACCAAAGCGGGGCGATCGGCCGTTACCTGGCGTTGACGGCGCGTTACACCTTCTAAGCCGGTTCGGCAACGGGCGGCGCCGGCGCCGCCCGCACGATAACAGGAGACCAAATGGGTATTCGAAGCAAGATCGGCCTGGCGCTGCTGGCGGCCATGGCGATCACCGCCGCGCAGGCGGCGCAGGCGGGCAGTCCGGCTGCCGCCGTCAACGTGTTCATCGGGACCGGCGGCGACGGCCACACCTTTCCCGGCGCCACACGCCCGTTCGGCATGGTCCAGCTGAGCCCCGATACGCAGGTGCGCCATTTCCGCCAGAGCTATCCGTGGGCGGCCGGCTACCGTTACGACGACAATTCGATCCTCGGCTTTTCGCATACCCATTTTTCCGGCAGCGGCCATTCGGACCTCGGCGACGTGCTGTTAATGCCGTACAGCGGCGAGACGAAGCTCGAACCCGGCTATCCGGAACGCCCGTTCAGCGGCTATCGCTCGCGCTTCCGGCACGAGGACGAGCGCGCCGAACCGGGCTATTACGCGGTGCACCTGCAGGACAACGAGGTCGATGTCGAGCTGACCGCCAGCGACCGGGTCGGCCTGCACCGCTACCACTACCAGAGCGGGGCCCACGCGAAGGTGATCCTCGACCTGCGCAGCAGCATCTACGATTACAAGGGCAAGAACCTGTGGTCGCGCCTGCGCGTGCGCGACAACACCTTGATCACGGGCATGCGCGAAACGCGCGGCTGGGCTCCCGGCCGCCAGCTCTATTTCGCGATGCGCTTCTCGCGCCCGATCGCCGCGCGCGAGCTGGTCAACCGCGAGGAAGACGTCGAATACCGCGGCTTCGCCGCCCCCGGCAAGAGCGCGGCCGACAAGGTCTACCTCGAAGGCAAGGCGCTGGTCGGCGCGCTCGATTTCGGCGTGCCGGACGACGGCACGCTGATGGTCAAGGTGGCGCTGTCGGCGGTCAGCGAAGACGGCGCGATCGCCAATCTGGACGAGATGCCGGGCTGGGACTTCGACGCCGAACGGCGCCGCGCCGGCAGCGCCTGGAACGACGCACTGTCGGCCGTCGCGATCGAGGCGCCCGAGCCGATGCGCACGATGGTCTACACCAGCCTGTACCACAGCATGCTGGCGCCGAGCCTGTTCATGGACCGCGACGGCCGTTACCGCGGCCCGGACAACCAGGTGCACGAGGCCAAGGGCTTTCGCTTCCACTCGACCTTTTCGCTGTGGGACACCTACCGCGCCCTGCATCCGCTGCTGACCCTGATCCAGCCCGAACAGCGCAACGTCGACTTCGTGCGCTCGCTGATCGCCTCGCAGCAGGCCAGCCCCTACGGCATCCTGCCGGTGTGGCAGTTCGCCGGCCTGGAGACCTGGTGCATGATCGGCTACCACGCGGTGCCGGTGATCGCCGACGCCTACATGAAGGGCCTGAAGGGTTTTTCCGCCGACGAAGCGCTGGCCGCGATGACCGCCAGCGCCGAATACGGTCCCTACGGCGGCCTGGCGCACTACATGAAGTTCGGCTACGTGCCGATCGACCTGGAGCCGGAAGCGGCCTCGAAGACGGTCGAATACGCGTTCGACGACTGGACCATCGCGCGCATGGCCGAGAAGATGGGCAAGAAGGACATCGCGGCGCGCTACTACAAGCGGGCGCAGAACTACCGCAACGTGTTCGACACCAAGACCGGTTTCGTGCGTGCGCGCAAGTCGAGCGGCGAGTTCCGCGCACCGTTCAACCCGGTGCAATCGAATTTCGGCAGCGACTACACCGAGGGCAGCGCCTGGCAGTATTCCTGGTACATGCCGCACGATAACGCCGGCCTGGTCAGCATGCTGGGCGGCGACGATGCGCTGAACGCCAAAATCGACATGGTGTTCGACGCCAAGGTCGACGCCAACGTGTACGCCCACATGGAAGATATTTCCGGCCTGATCGGGCACTACGCGCACGGCAACGAGCCCTCGCACCACGTCGCCTACCTGTACAACTTTGCCGGCGCGCCGTGGAAGACGCAGGCGCGCCTGGGCCAGATCGTCGCCAGCCAGTACAGCAACACGCCGGCCGGCCTGGCCGGCAACGACGACCTGGGCCAGATGTCGGCCTGGCTCAGCTTTACCGCGCTCGGCTTCTACCCGGTGGCGCCGGCCAGCAACGAATACGTGATCGGCCGGCCGTTCGTCGACAAGGCGGTGCTGAACCTGCCCAACGGGCGCCACTTCACGATCCGTGCCGAACAGCTGACCCCGGCCAATACCTACGTTGGCAGCGTCACGCTGAACGGTAAGCCGCTCACGCGCAGCTACCTGCGCCACGAGGAAATCGTGGCTGGCGGCGAGCTGGTGTTCCGGATGCAGGCCACGCCCAATACCCAATGGGGCCGGGCCAGCGCCGCGCGGCCGTACACCCAGACCGCCTACCAGCAGTAGGGGCCTGACGCATGATGATCAAACGCGTGTTCGCTTGCATGCTCGCCCTCGCCGCGCCGCTGGCCGGGGCCCAACTGGTCGGCAAGGTGGCCGACCCGGTCGACTGGATCAACCCGCTGATGGGCACGGCCAGCAAGCCGGAAATGTCCAACGGCAATACCTATCCGACCATCGCGGTGCCGTGGGGGATGAATTTCTGGACCCCGCAGACCGGCAAGATGGGCAACGGCTGGGCCTATACCTACGATGCCGACCGCATCCGCGGGCTCAAGCAGACCCACCAGCCGTCGCCGTGGATGAACGACTACGGCCAGTTTGCCGTCATGCCGGTCACCGGGGCCAAGCGCTTCACCGAGGACGAGCGCGCCAGCTGGTTTTCGCACAAGGCCGAAGTCGCCCGTCCGTATTACTACAGCGTCTACCTGGCCGATTCCGACGTCACCGCCGAGATCGCCCCGGCCGAACGCGCTGCCCAGTTCCGCTTCACCTTTCCAAAGTCCGAGCACAGCTACGTGGTGGTGGACGCCTACGACAAGGGCTCGTACGTCAAGATCCTGCCCGGCGAGCGCAAGGTGGTCGGCTACAGCACCCGCTACGCGCGCGGGCCGCTGCCGGCCAATTTCAGGAATTACTTCGTGATCGTGTTCGACAAGCCGTTCGCCTCGACCGACGTGTGGAGCGGCAAGGAGCTGGTCGAAGGCGCGCTCGAGATGACCAGCCAGCACAGCGGCGCGATCCTCGGCTTTCGCACCACCAGCGGCGAACAGGTGCACATGAAAGTGGCCTCGTCTTTCATCAGCCCCGAACAGGCCGAACTGAACCTGCAGCGCGAACTGGCCGGCGACGACTTCGACACCACCCGCGCCAAGGCCAAAGCCGCGTGGAACCGGGTGCTCGGCCGGGTCGAGGTGGAAGGCGGCACGGTCGACCAGATGCGCACTTTCTATTCCAGCCTGTACCGGATGGTGCTGTTCCCCAACAAGCTGTACGAGCTCGACGCCAACGCCCAGCCGGTCCACTGGAGCCCCTACAACGGCAAGGTCCTGCCCGGCTACCTGTTCGGCGGCACCGGCTTCTGGGACACCTTCCGCGCGCTGTATCCGTTCCTGAACCTGGTCTACCCGTCGATCAACCGCGAGATGCAGGCCGGCCTGGCCAATGCCTACCAGGAAGGCGGCTGGCTGCCGGAGTGGTCCAGTCCCGGTTACGCGAACGTCATGATTGGCAATAACTCGGCCTCGGTGGTGGCCGACGCCTACATCAAGGGCGGGCGCGGCTACGACATCGAGACCCTGTGGCAGGCGCTCAAGCACGGCGCCGACAACGCGGGGCCGATGACGGCGGTGGGGCGCGCCGGCGTCAGCTACTACAACCAGCTCGGCTACGTGCCGTACGACGTCAAGATCAACGAAAACGCCGCCCGCACGCTGGAATACGCCTACGACGATTTCGCCATCTACCAGCTCGGCAAGGCGCTGGGCAAGCCGGCCTCCGAGATCGACGTGTATGCGCGGCGCAGCATGAATTACAAGAACTTGTTCGATCCCTCGACCGGGCTGATGCGCGGCCGCAACCAGGACGGCTCGTTCCAGTCGCCGTTCAACCCGTTCAAGTGGGGCGACGCCTTCACCGAGGGCAATAGCTGGCACTACACGTGGTCGGTGTTCCATGACGTCGCCGGCCTGATGGCGCTGATGGGCGGGCGCCAGGCCTTCGCCGACAAGCTCGACATGGTATTCAAACTGCCGCCCACCTACGACGAGAGCTATTACGGCGAGGTCATCCACGAGATCCGCGAGATGCAGATTGCCAACATGGGGCAATATGCGCACGGCAACCAGCCGATCCAGCACATGATCTACTTGTACAACTATGCCGGGGCGCCGTGGAAGGCCCAGTACTGGATCCGCGAAACCCTGGACCGGCTGTACCGCGCGACCCCGGACGGCTATTGCGGCGACGAGGACAACGGCCAGACCTCGGCCTGGTACGTGTTCTCGGCGCTCGGCTTTTATTCGGTGACGCCGGCGGTCGGCCAGTATGTGGTCGGCGCGCCGCTGTTCAGGCGCGCCACGCTGCACCTCGAAAACGGCCGCGAGGTCCGCATCAACGCGCCCGCCAACGGTCCCGGCAAGCGCTACATCCGGGCCGCACGCCTGAACGGGCGGCCGTACACGCGCAACTGGCTCGCCCACGCCGACCTGGTGCAAGGCGCCACCTTCGACGTCGACATGGCGGCCGCGCCCAACCTGCGGCGCGGCACCGCGGCGGCCGACGCCCCGTATTCGTTCTCGACCGAGGTGCAGCATGAACGCGCCGCACGATAAGGCAATCACGCCAGCGGCGCCGGCGGGGGGAGTGACGATCCGCGCGATTGCGCTCAAAACCGGGCGCTCGATTGGCACCGTGTCGCGCGCGCTCAAAAACCAGGCCGGGCTGACCGAACACACGCGCGCGCTGATCGTCGCCGCCGCGCGCGAGCTGGGCTACGATTTTTCCCACCTCAAGCACAGCCGGATCCGCCGCATCGCCTTCCTGCTGCACTCGCAGCACAGCACCCTGGCGTCGAGCCCGTTCTATTCGCCGGTGCTGCACGGGGCCGAAGCGGCCTGCCGCAAGGAAGGCATCGCGCTGTCGTTCTTCGCCGTCAACCCGGCCGAGCCGGTCATCGAACTGATCCGCCTGCACCAGCCCGACGCCATCCTGTGCGCCGGTTATTTCGAGCCCGAAGTGCTGGCCGCGCTGCACGACAGCGGCAAGCCGCTGGTGCTGGTCGACATGCGCCTGCCGGGCTACACCTCGGTCAATCCCGACCACCAGCTGGGCGGCTACCTGGCCACCCGCCACCTGATCGAAAGCGGCCGCAAGCGCATTGCCATGCTGTCCGGTCCGCTATCGCACTACAGCATCCAGGAGCGCGTGCGCGGCTTTCGCAAGGCGCTGTACGACGCCCGCAGGCTGGCCGACCCCGACCTGGAAGTGGCGATCCCGAGCGTCGGCGACCGCGACCAGGCGGTGCGCGCGGCGATGGCCGGGCTCTTGGCGATGACCCACCGTCCCGACGCGCTGTTCTGCTACAACGACAGCAGCGCGCTGGCGGCGATGCGCTTCTGCCTCGAGGCCGGGCTCAAGATCCCGCACGACATTGCCATCGTCGGCTTCGACGACATCAGCGCGGCCGCGATGGCGATCCCGCCGCTCTCGAGCATCAGCATCGACAAGGAAGGCCTGGGCGCCGCCGGTGTTGAACTGTTGATGCATGCACCGGCCAGCCAGGTGCTGGAAAAAATTCTTTCCGTACGTTTGATCGTGCGCGAGAGCAGTAACGACGATTAACCCACGGATGACCTGATGACGATCCCCACACCCGGCGATTTTCCCGATTTCTTCGCGCCCGCCACACTGAACCGCCATATCGAGCACACGATGGCGTTCTACCACCCGCGCTGCATCGACCCGAGCGGCGGCTTCTATCACTTTTTCAAGGACGACGGCCGGGTCTACGACCATGCCACCCGCCACCTGGTGTCGAGCACCCGCTTCGTGTTCGTGTACGCGATGGCGTATCGCCACTTCAAGCGGCCCGAGTACCTGGAGCAAGTGCGCCATGGCGTCGATTTCCTGCGCGCGGTGCACCGCAATCCGGCGACCGGCGGCTATGCCTGGGAACTCAAATGGCAGGACGGCCGGGCCCAGGTCATCGACCGGGACAACCACTGCTATGGCCTGGCGTTCGTGCTGCTGGCCTATGCGCACGCGCTGATGGCCGGCGTCGAGGAGGCGGGCGACTACCTCAAGGAAACGGTTGGCTTGATGGACCTCCATTTCTGGGAGCCCGAGCACGGCTTGTACGCCGACCAGGCCAGCGCCGACTGGTCGATCGTGTCGCCCTACCGCGGGCAGAACGCCAACATGCACGCCTGCGAAGCCTTGCTGGCAGCCTACCAGGCCACCGGGCAGCTGCGCTTGCTGCACCGCGCCGAAATGCTGGCCTGGAACATCACGCAGCGCCAGGCCACCCGCGCCAACGGCATGATCTGGGAGCACTACCACAGCGACTGGTCGGTGGACTGGGACTTCAACCTGCACGACAAGGCCAACCTGTTCCGCCCGTGGGGCTACCAGCCCGGCCACTTTACCGAGTGGAGCAAGCTGCTGCTGCAGCTCGAATCGTACGGGCGCCGGTTGCAGCGCAATCCGGACTGGCTGCTGCCGGCCGCGCAGAAGCTGTTCGCGCTCGCGCTGGACCAGGCCTGGGACAACGCCAACGGCGGCATCCATTACGGGTTTGCGCCGGACGGCAGCATCTGCGACGGCGACAAGTACTTCTGGGTCCAGGCCGAAACCCTGGCCGCCGCCGCGCAACTGGCGGTGCGCACTGGCGACGCGCACTACCGCGTGCTGTACGAGCGCCTGTGGCAGTACTGCTGGACGCACTTCGTCGACCATCGTCATGGCGCCTGGTTCCGCATCCTGTCCGCCGACAACCACAAATATTCCGACGACAAGAGCCCGGCCGGCAAGGTCGACTATCACACGATGGGCGCCTGCTACGACATCCTGCGCGCCTGGGACGGCCATGGCGACTGAAGCGGCGCGCCTGGTGTGCGCCGGCGAGGCCCTGACCGACCTGATCCGGCACGACGCCGATACCTGGCACAGCCGGGTCGGCGGCTCGACCTGGAACGTGGCGCGCGCGCTGGCCAGCCTCGGCGCGGCCGCCGGGTTTGCCGGCGCCATCAGCCAGGACGTGTTCGGCGACGCCCTGTGGGAGGCCAGCCGGGCCGCGGGACTCGATCTGCGCTACCTGCAGCGCTACCCCAGGGCGCCGCTGCTGGCGGTGGTGCCGTCGACCACCCCGCCGGACTACTTCTTCATCGGCGCGGACAGCGCCGACCTGCATTTCGACCCGCAGGCGCTGCCCGGCGGCTGGATGGCCGAGGCGCGCTGGTTGCACGTGGGCGGCATCAGCCTGGCGCGAGCGCCGCTCGCCGCCCGGCTGGTGGCGCTGGCGGGGGAGGCCAGGGCCGCCGGCCTACGCATCAGCTACGACCCGAACTACCGCAAGCTGATGGACGCCGGTTACGACACCACGCTGCGCCAGGTGGCCGCGCTGGCCGACGTGATCAAGGTGTCGGACGACGACCTGCGCGCGCTGTTTCGCACTGGCGACGCGCTGGCCGCGCTGGCGCGGCTGCGCGCCATCAATCCGCACGCCGCCGTGCTCTACACCCGCGGCGCGGCGGGCGCGTCGCTGTTTGCCGGCGCCAACGCCTGGCACGCGGGGGCGCCGCCCATTGCGCTGGTCGACAGCGTCGGCGCCGGCGACGCCAGCACGGCCGGCCTGTTGTACAGCCTTGACCGGTATCCCCAACGCGGCTGGCAGCGGCACCTCGACTTCGCCGTGGCCTGCGGCACGGCCGCCTGCTGCGCGCCCGGCGCCCATGCCCCCAGCCTGGCCGAGGTCGAAGCCCTGCTGGAGGCGCCGTAAACCTGTCCCACTATCGCAGTTACCCGAGGAAACCCAGGATGGAAACTTGTACCCCAGCGGCAGCCGCGCCGCCTGCCGCGTCCGCGACGACCACCAACCGCGGTCCACTGGCCATCGTCACGCTGCTGTTTTTCATGTGGGGCCTGCTGACCTCGCTGAACGACGTCCTGATTCCGCACCTCAAGGCGGTCTATCAACTGAGCTATGTGCAGGCGATGCTGGTCCAGTCCTGCTTCTTTGGCGCCTACTTCATCGTGTCGCTGCCGGCCGGGCTATTGA
>JBJMVW010000233.1:0-4192 GCA_045810465.1 Massilia sp.
CGCCAGGGTGCTGCCGGTGGCCGGCCCCGCCACCGTGCAGATCGGCCCGCAGTGGCTGGGCCGCATGGTGAACGGCCTGGGCGAGCCGATCGACGGCCTCGGACGCCTCGGCGGCGACGCGCCGCTGGCCACCACCCCGCCCCGCATCAACCCGCTGCGCAAGACCCCGGTCGACGAACCGCTCGACGTCGGCGTGCGCGCGATTAATTCGATGCTCACTATCGGCAAAGGCCAGCGTGTCGGCCTGATGGCCGGCAGCGGCGTCGGCAAGAGCGTGCTGCTCGGCCTGATCACGCGCCAGACCGTGGCCGACGTGATCGTGGTCGGCCTGATCGGCGAGCGTAACCGCGAGGTGCGCGAATTCGTCGAGAAGTCGCTCGGGCCCGATGGCCTCAAGCGCGCGGTGCTGGTGGTGGCGCCGGCCGACGAGTCGCCGCTGATGCGCATCATGGCCACCGAAATGTGCCACGCGGTCGCGGCCCACTTCCGCGACCGCGGCCAGAACGTGCTGCTGCTGGTCGACTCGCTGACCCGCTACGCGATGGCGCTGCGCGAAGTGGCGCTGGCGCTGGGCGAGCCGCCGGCCACGCGCGGTTATCCGCCGTCGGTGTTCTCGAACCTGCCGCAGCTGGTCGAGTCGGCCGGCAACGGCGAGAACCCGAACGGCAGCATGAGCGCGATCTATACCGTGCTGGCCGAAGGCGACGACCAGCAGGACCCGGTGGTCGACACCGCGCGCGCGATCCTTGACGGCCACATCGTGCTCACGCGCGAGCTGGCCGAACGCGGGCACTACCCGGCGATCGACGTCGCCGCCTCGATCAGCCGCTGCATGGCGCAAGTGGTGCCGCACGAGCACGCGCAGGCGGCGCGCAAACTGAAGGCGTCGATGGCGCGCCACGCCCGCGTGCGCGACCTGATCCCGCTCGGCGCCTACGCGCCCGGCGCCGATCCCGAAACCGACCGCGCGGTCCAGCTGCAGCCGCAGATCGAGGCCTTCCTGTGCCAGGGCACGCGCGAAGCGGCGCCCCTGCCCGACTGCGTCGGGCAACTTGAAGCGATGATGGCATGAAGCGCGCCGACACCATCCGCAGCCTCGACACCCTGGTGCGCCTGCGCAGCAGCGAAGTCGACCGCCTGCAGGCCGACGTCGCGCGCCAGGAAGCGACGCGCGCGCGCTACCAGGCCAACCTCGACAAGCTGTCGGCGCTGGCCGAAGGCAGCGGCGCCAGCGGCGCGCTGTCGCCGGCGCTGGCCCTGAACTGCGGCCACTACAAACAGAATGTGATGGCGATGGCCGACGCCCACCGCGTCGACCTGCACCTGCATGTAGCGAACATGGCGGTATCCCAGCGCAGCCTGGCGGCAGCCTGGACCAAACGCGAACTGCTCGGCAAGGTGCTCGGGCAGCAGCAAGCGGCCGCAAGCCGCGAACACGAACGCGCAGCCAGGAAGCGCGAAGACGATGTGGCCACGCAGTCGTGGCTGGCAGGACGGGCCGCGTAAGGCCGCATCAAAAACCAGGAGAATGATATGAGCACGACGAGCATTGGCCCAACCTACGACCCGACCAGCACCGCCGCCGCGCTGGCGCAGAAGTACATCTCGGCCAGCCAGGACATCCTGACCGCCAACACCAAGGGCGCGACTGTCATCGGCACCGGGCTGGGCAACCTGAGCTCGGCGATCCTGTCGTTCCAGACCAGCCTGCAGTCGCTGACTGGCCTGAACAAGGCGATGTTCGCGCAGGCCGCCACCTTCAGCGACGCCACCATCGGCAGCGCCACCGCCAGCGCCAGCGCTGCGGCGGGCACCTACGCGTTCTTCGTCCAGCAGCTGGCCACCGCCGACCAGGTCTCGTACTCGGGCCTGCAGGACGACACGCAAGGCATGCTGAAGGTGATGGTAGGGTCGACCGCGATCAATGTCGACCTCACCGGCGGCGCGCATACCGCGCGCGAGGTGGCGGCGGCGATCAACGCGGACTCCGAGAACGCCGGCCTGGTCACGGCGTCGGTGATCACCACCGATACCGGCTCGGAGCTGGTCCTGACCGCGAAAAACACCGGCAAAGCGAGCCAGATCACGCTCGACACCAGTGGCCTGGACGCGGTCTCCACGGGCCAGTCGCTGGCCGTTGCCAACATCGCGCCGCCGCCAGACCCTGCTGCCGACCCTGCCGCCCCGCCTCCCCGCGCCGGCCACGTGCTGGTCCAGGCGCAGGATGCGATCATCCATGTCGGTACCGCCAGCGGCACCGCGATCACGCAAGCGACCAACACCTTCAGTAACATCGACGGCGTGAAGATGACCTTCACCCGGGCCCAGGCCGCCGGTGCGGCGCCGGTCACGCTGACCGTCGGCGCCGACACCAGCGCCACCACCTCGAACGTGCAGGCCCTGATCGACGCCTACAACAAATTGAAAGGCGCGCTCGACGCCATGGTCGATCCGGGCGACCCGACCAAAGGGCAGGCCGGCGGCGTGTTCGCGCACGACGGCGGCATCCGCGCGCTGCGC
This sequence comes from Massilia sp., assembly GCA_045810465.1. Taxonomy (GTDB): domain Bacteria; phylum Pseudomonadota; class Gammaproteobacteria; order Burkholderiales; family Burkholderiaceae_D; genus Telluria. Next base: position 2,521 of record JBJMVW010000233.1, read on the forward strand.
GACCGCCTGATCACCCTGATGCGCCCGGCCGGCAGCACCAGCCTGGCCAGCTTCGGCATCCTCGCCGCCAAGAATGGCAGCCTGGCGCTCGATTCGGCGCGCCTGGCGCGCCAGCTGGCGGTCGACCCGCACGGGCTCGACACGCTGGTCGGCAGCAGCTCGGCCAGCGCGCCGAGCGGCATCGCGAGCGCGCTCGACACCTTCCTCAAGGGCTGGAGCAGCGTCACCAACGGCCAGATCCAGAAGCGCAAGGACGAGAACGCGCAGGTGCAAAAAGACCTGACCGCGCGCCAGGTCACCCTCGACAGCCGCTACAACGCTGCCTACAGCCGCTACCTGCTGCAGTTTACCCAGCTGCAGACCCTGCAGGGCCAGATGTCGAACAATGTGTCGATGTTCGACGCCCTGTTCGGCAACAACCAGTCCAAGTAACGAAACCCGAGAACATCATGTCCTACACGGAAGCCTACGGCAGCTACCACGCGGTCAACCTCGATGCACAGACGGCCCGCGCCTCGCCGGTCGAACTGGTGCTGCTGCTGACCGACGGCCTGCTCGACGAACTGGCGCGCGCCCGCGGACACATCGTCGGCAAGCGCTACGAGCAGAAAGCAGTCAGCATCAACAAGTGCATCGACATCATCAACGGGATGTCCAGTTCGCTCGACTTCGAGCATGGCGGCGAAGTGGTGGCCAACCTGGCCAACCTGTACGACTTCTGCGCCGGCCACCTGCACGGCGCCGGCATCAAGCTCGATCCGGCCATGGTCGACGAGGTGGTGCAGGTCATCACCACGATCCGCCAGGGCTGGCTGGGCGTACAGGCGCGTAATGGATAGGACCGACGCGATCGCGCAACTGCGCGCCGGCCTGCTCGATGCCGCCGCGGAGCGCGACTGGGACCGGCTCGGCGCGGGCACGCGCGCGCTGGCGCCGCAACTGGCGCGCCTCGGCGCGGGCGGACCGTGGAACGGCGCCGAGCGCCGCGCGCTGGCACAGCTGCGCGACGCGCACGACCTGGCTGCGGCCACCTGCGCCACCGCGGTAGAGGCACTCGCGCGCCGCCTCGACGAGATGCGCGCCAATAAGGAGGGCTGGATTGCCTATGCCCTCGACAACGAACTCGCCGATATCGCCAACCCATGATGACCCTGATGCTCAATACTTTTAACCTGCCGGCGGCCGGCGCCGATGCCGTCCCGGCCGCCGCGCCTGCGGCCACTGGCGACGCCGCGCAGGCTGCGCTGCCGGGCGCGATGCCAGGCGCCGAGCCGCAGCCGGTTGCCGCCCTGCCCTTCGCGCAGTGGCTGGACCAGCAGGGCGTTGCCAACCTGCTGGCCGAGGCCAGCGGGCTGGCCGATGCGGACGCCGCCAACGACGGCGCGGCTGACACCGCGCCAGCCGACAGCGCCGGCGCAGCGCCTGCCGCCACCGACGGCGCGCCGGCTCCGGCGCCGATGCAAGACAACCCGCTGCTGGCCGCGATGGCCATGCCGCTGATGCCGCCAGCGCCGCCGGCCCCGGTCCAGGCCCAGACCCAGGCCACGGCGCCGGCGCCGGCGCCAAAGGCGTCCGGTTCCGGCAGCGCGCCGGCGGCCGCCCCCGTGGCCACGCTTGACGCGGCCACCCGCAGCGCCGCTCCCGCGCCGCGCGTGCCCGGCGCCGACGCGGC
>JBJMVW010000234.1:0-10728 GCA_045810465.1 Massilia sp.
CAACCGCACCGGCGCGGGCGAGGGCGACGACGAGCAGATCATCGTCGACCTGTCGCGCGTGCCGGCCAACGTCAAGTCGCTGGTGTTCACCGTCAACAGCTTCACCGGGCAGAACTTCTCGCAAGTGGAAAACGCGTACTGCCGGATCCTGAACGCGGCCAACCAACAGGTGGTGGCGCGCTACGACTTGTCGGTGCAAGGTTCGCACACGGCGCAGGTCATGGCCAAGCTGTACCGCCATGGCGGCGAGTGGAAGATGCACGCGATCGGCGAGAACGCGAGCGGACGCACGTTCGACGATTTGATGCCGATGATTACGCCGCATTTGTAATCGCAGGCATGTAAAAAGAAACCGGGGCTGGTCCCCGGTTTTTCTATATCTAGGGTGCGCTCTCGATCGCACGCTACGATTTTCCGACGCCTAGTGACCGCGTTTCTGCACCAGCGCCGTGCCAACCCCATGGCGCTTGCCTTCGCTCACCGCCGTCACTGTTCCGTCCGGATTGAACACGATCGCATTCGCCGCGCCGATCTCCTCCGGCTTCGCCTCCCACTTGTGCCCGAACTTCTCCAGCGCGCGCGCCTGTTCGGTGCCGCCAAAGCCCGGCTCAATGGACGTTTCAGTTTCATTTCGCTCGCTCATGCGCGGCGCGTTGACGGCCTGGTCCATCGGCATTCCGAGGTCCACGTAGTTGACGATGCTCTGCAGAACCGTGGTGATGATGGTCGCGCCACCCGGGCTGCCGATCGTGAATGCCGGCTTGCCGTCCTTCAGCGCAATCGTCGGCGCCATGCTGCTGCGTGGCCGCTTGCCCGCTTCCGGCACGTTGGGGCGCGGGCCCGTAAAGTCGAAGTCGGTCAACTCATTGTTCAGCAGGAATCCGTAGCCCGGCACCGCGATGCCGCTGCCGCCCCACGATTCGATCGTGAACGTGTACGACACCACGTTGCCGTCCTTGTCCGATACCGCCAGGTGCGTCGTATGCGCGCTTTCCCGCATCCGTGCGCCGCTCTGCGGGCGCAGCGGAATGCTCTGGTCGTCCTGGAACTGGTACGGATCGCCTGCCGGCACTTCGGCGGCGGCGCGGTCGGCCTTGATCAGTCCGCGGCGCTGGGCGCCGTACTGCTTGGTCAACAGTCCCGCAACGGGCGCGTCGATGTATTCCGGATCGGCCAGGTAGGCGTTGCGGTCAGCGAAAGCCAGCCGGCTCGCTTCAAGGTAGAGATGCTCGGCGCTGGGACGTGGCATTGACTTGAGGTCATAGCCTTCGAGGATGTTGAGCGCCTCGCCGACCGTCACGCCACCGCTGCTCGGCAAGGGCATGCCGTAGATGTCGTAGCCGCGATAGGTCGTGTGCACCGGCTGGCGGATGCGGGCCTCGTAATTTGCGAGGTCGGCCATCGTCATCTTGCCGGACGCCGCTGTTTTGCCGGCGACCAGCGGCGGGTTGTTGACCGCGCCGACAATCGCGCGCGCCATCGGGCCTTCGTAGAACGCCCGGTAGCCGCGTGCCGCGAGTTCGCGGTAGGCCTTTGCCATGCCGGGATTGCGCAGCGTGGTGCCGACCGGCACCGCCTTGCCGTTGCGCAGGTAAAGCGCGCTGGTGGTGGAGAACAGCCCGAATTTCTGTTCGTTTTCGGCGCTCAGGCCGTTGAAGGTTGCGCTGACCTTGAAGCCGTTGGTCGCCACGTCGATCGCCGGCGCCAGCACCTGCTTGAACGACATCGTGCCGTAGCGCTCGAGCGCCTCGTGCCAGCCGCGCACCGTACCGGGTACGCCGACCGAGGCGCCGCTGGCGACCACCGTGTCGAAATCGATCGGCTTGCCGTTCTGCTGGAACACTGCCGTGCTGAACGAGGCGGGCGCCGTTTCGCGGTGGTCGATCGTGATCACGCGCTTGTCCCTGGCCAGGTAGATGACCATGAAGCCGCCGCCACCGATGCCGCAGCTGAACGGGTCGGTGACACCCAGCGTGGCGGCTGCGGCGACGGCCGCGTCGATCGCATTGCCGCCCCGGTTCAGGATCGCGATCGCTGACGCGGACGCCTTTTCACTGATGGTGGCGACTGCGCCGCCGGTTCCGGTCGACATTGGCGTTTTCGCCAAAGCGGGCACGGCGTGAAGGACGATGGACAAGCTGAGCCCGCAAGCGAGCGCTTTGGCTGGTATGGTCATGTGTGCACGGACAAGGGTTGAGGGAAACGGCGCTCGCTCATCGGGTCGATACCTTGAGCGTGACCGCGTGCGCTGCAGGCGCTGCCTGGGACGCGCGCGCGGGCGGAATGGCGTGTTCGTCGAGCACCACGCTGGCGCCATGCAGGGCCGGGGAGCTGTACTGGAGCTGGCCGGGTCCGAGCGCGAACGCTTCGGTGGCCTCGGGGGTTTTCAGGCTGAACTGGTAGGCGAGCTTGCCGGCCCAGATGCATTTGACGTCGGGCGGGCAGCGGCTGTCGCTGACGCTGTCGTAGGTCAGGGTCGCGCCGGGCGCGAGTTCGACGCTTTGCTGCGGGAGGAGGCGAAAACTGCCTTGCTTCATCGGCGGGGTAGGGCCGGCGCTGGCACAGGCGGCCAGCGCCAGCGCGAGCGCACTCGCGGACAGCGCGGGCAAGATCCGGCGAAGCAGCGTCATCAGGCCTTCCGATTGTTGTGCGGAAAGCCAATCATAACAAAGTCGCCACGGAGCGGGCGCGCGGCGGTGGCAGATGTTCAGCCAGCGCCAAAACAAAAGGCGCCCGCAGGCGCCTTTCTTGTGAAGCGGCAAAGCTCAGACGAACGCGGCGAGCGAGCCTTTCATCTTCTTCAGCGCGGCCGATTCGATCTGGCGGATGCGCTCGGCCGACACGCCGAACTCCTCGGCCAGCGTGTGCAGCGTGGCGCCCGAGCCATCGTCGTTGGCCAGCCAGCGCGCCTCGACGATGCGGCGCGAACGCGGGTCCAGCTTCGACAGCGCGGTCTCAAGCCCTTCGGACTGCAGGCGCGTCACCTGTTCGGCCTCAAGTACCTTGGTCGGCTCCGACAGCTCGGACGACAGGTAAGCGATCGGCGAGAACTTGTCGTCTTCGTCGTCGGTCGGCGCTTCGAGCGCGATGTCGCGGCCCGACAGGCGGGTTTCCATCTCGATCACTTCCTCGCGCTTGACGTCGAGCATCTTCGCCAGCTCGTCGACCTGGCCCGGCGTCATCGCGTCCAGGCTGGTCTTGTTACTGCGCAGGTTGAAGAACAGCTTGCGCTGGGCCTTGGTCGTCGCGACCTTCACCAGGCGCCAGTTCTTCAAGATGTATTCGTGCATCTCGGCCTTGATCCAGTGCATCGCGTACGACACCAGGCGCACGCCCTGGTTCGGGTCGAAGCGCTTGACTGCCTTCATCAGGCCGATGTTGCCTTCCTGGATCAGGTCGGCGTGCGGCAGGCCGTAGCCGAGATAGCCGCGCGCGATCGAGACCACCAGGCGCAGGTGGGACATCACCAGTTTCTGTGCGGCGTCCAGATCGTTCTGTTCCTGCAGCCGCTTCGCCAGCGACACTTCTTCTTCGTGGGACAGCATCGGCAGGCGGTTGACAGCCGAAATGTAGGCGTCGATGTTGCCCAGATTGCCAGTGAAACCCAGTCCCAGAGCACGACTGCCGGTCGGAACCAATGCGGATTGTGCGGACATAGTCATTTTCCCTCGTAGTGTAATCTGTGCTGCTCGGTCGTTCCCACGGGAAGCGTTCCCAGTGGATGGACCCTATACGGCTTTGCTACCGTGCTGGCGGTGGTTCTTGTCGCTTCCCCGCCATGCTTTCGAGCCATATATTAGCACTCTCTTGGGGTGAGTGCTAGAAGCCCCCATATAGCCTTTGGCTGGATTAAGCCTCGCCAAAGTATTGCTTCAAAGAATCAAAAAAGCCAGATTCAACTGTAGAGTACGGGCCAGCAAAATTATTGAGATACCTCAAGTGTGGCGTCGGCGCCGCCGGAACCAGGTGAGATCACAGCTTACGGCGACAGTGCATCGGACTTCTGTTGGATGCCGCACCGTTTGACCGATTCCCCCGTGATTTCGCCCTCCTGCACCTGACGCTTGGAGCTTCCCGTTTGCTTCCCGTTCAATGTTCAGTTGACGAAAATCAGTGTAGGGCTGGCAGGCTGCGGGAAAAAGCGAAGATAACGGAAGGTTTTGTTCGAAAAAACGGAAGGGATGGCGGCGCACGCCGCGTGGGCTCGAGAGCCCACGCTGCGAAGGCTTAACTGAGCCGCGCCAGGTGGCGCTGCACCGACAGCATCGCACCCATCAGCCCCAGCGCGGCGCTGATGGCGAGCAGGCCGGCGATGCCGGGCGGCGCCAGCGGCGCCAGCTGGAACTCGGACGCGTACAGGCGCGCGAACTCCGCAATCGCCGTATTGAGCGGACGCAGCGCCAGCGCCACCGCACCGAGCGCCACCGCACCGGCGCACAGGCCAAGCAGCGCCCCAGTGTAATAGAACGGGCGGTGGATGAAGTTGTCGGTCGCGCCGAGCAGCTTCGACACCGCGATCTCTTCGCGCTGGGTCAGCACCTGCAAGCGGATCGTGTTGAACACGACCGCGATCACCACCGTGCCGAGCGTGACCGCCAGCAGCAGCAGCGCAAGGCGCAGCACGCCGAGCAGAGCCGCCAGCCGCTTGACCCAGGCCGAATCGACTTGCACCGTGTCCACGCCCGGCAGCGTGCGCATCCGCGCCGCCAGCGCGTCCACCCGCGCCGCGTCGGCGGTGCTGGTGAAGCCTTCGAGTTTCATCACATAGCTGTCGGGCAGCGGGTTGTCGCCGAGCGTGTCGAGCACGTCGGACAGGCCGCTCTTGTCCTTCAGCGTGGCCAGTGCCTGTTCACGCGGCACGAATACGATCTTCGCGCGGCCTTCCCGGACCAGCTGGCGCAACTGCGGCGCCAGCGCCTGCGCCTGCTCGCGCGGGGCATCGGCCTTCATGAACAGGCTGATTTCGGGATCGACCGATAGCTGTTCCGACATCGGCCGCACGTTGTCGAGCAGCGTCAGGCCGGCGAACGGCAGCGCCAGCGCGATCGCGACCACCAGCACATTGAACAGGAAGCTGCCCGGCGCCTTGCACACGTGGGCCAGCGCCGCGCCAAGCGCGAACCGGTGTTGGCGGACCCAGATGTTCATGCCGCACCTCCCGCCAGCTGGCCGTGTTCGAGGTGGATCACGCGCGCCGCCCCATCGAGGATCTGTTCGTCGTGGGTCGAAATGATGCAAGTCACCCCGACCGAGTTGAAGGCGCTCAGCGCCTCGATCACCTTGTCGGCGGCGGCGCGGTCGAGGTTGGCGGTTGGCTCGTCGGCCAGGATGATCTGCGGCCGGTTGACGATCGCCCGCGCAATGGCGACCCGCTGCTGCTCGCCGCCCGACAGTTCGAGCGGATGCGCGTTGGCGCGATCGAGCAGCCCGACCTTGTCGAGTGCGGCGCGGGCGCGCTGTTCCGCCTGCGACCGCGAGGCGCCGCTGACGATCAGCGGCAGCATCGTATTGGCCAGGATGCTGCGGTCGTTGAGCAGGCGCTGCTGCTGGAAGATCAGGCCCAGGTTACGGCGCAGGAAGGGCACGCCGGCCTTTTTCAGCTTGCCGATGTCGTGCCCGCTGACGATCACGCGGCCTGCGCTCGGGCGCTCGACCGCGGCGATCATCTTCAGCAGGGTCGACTTGCCGGCGCCGGACGGGCCGGCCAGATAGACCAGTTCGCCCTTGGCGACGTTGAGGGAGACCTCGCGCAGCGCGTACGCATCGGTGGAATATTTTTTGGAGACGGAGTGGAATTCGATCATAAGCCTTTATCCGAGCAGCGCTTCGACGAACTCTTCGGCGTTGAAGGGTTGCAGGTCTTCCAGCTTTTCGCCGACGCCGATGAAGTACACCGGCACCGGCCGGGTGCGCGCGATGGCGGCCAGCACGCCACCTTTGGCGGTGCCGTCCAGCTTGGTGATGATCAGGCCGGTGAGGTGCAGCGCATCGTCGAACGCCTTGACCTGCGCCAGCGCATTCTGGCCGGTATTGCCGTCGATGACCAACAGAACCTCGTGCGGCGCGCCTTCCATGCCCTTGCCGATCACGCGCTGGATCTTCTTCAGCTCTTCCATCAAGTGCAGCTGGGTCGGCAGGCGGCCGGCGGTGTCGACCATGACGACGTCGACGCCGCGCGCCTTGCCCGACTGGACCGCGTCGAACGCGACGGCGGCCGGGTCGCCCGACGCCTGCGAGATCACGGTCACGTTGTTGCGCTGGCCCCAGACCATCAGCTGCTCGCGGGCGGCGGCGCGGAAGGTGTCGCCGGCGGCCAGCAGTACCGACTGGTCATAGGTTTGCATGTGCTTGGCCAGCTTGCCGATGCTGGTGGTCTTGCCGGCGCCGTTGACGCCGGCGATCATCATCACCAGCGGCTCGTGGCGGCCCAGTTCGAGGGGCTTTTGCAGCGGCTGCAGCAGCTCGATCAGCAGTTCCTTGAGCGCGGCCTTGACCGCGGCGGCGTCGAGCAGCTTGTCTTCCTTGACCTTGCGGCGCAGGGCGTTGAGCAAGTGTTCGGTCGCGTCCATGCCGGCGTCGGACATCAGCAACGCGGCTTCCAGCTCTTCGTACAGGTCTTCGTCGATGCGCGCGCCGACGAAGAGCAGCGACAGGTTGCTGGAAGTCTTGGACAGGCCCGACTTCAGGCGTGCCATCCAGGATTGCTTGCGTTCGGCATCGGTGCCTGGCCGTTCGGCAGTCTCGGGGAACAGCGCGCCGTCCGCGACCGGGGCCGGGGCAGGTGGGGCGGCGGGTTCCTGGACGCCAGGCGCGGCCGGCTCCGCGGCGCCGCCGAACCAGCGGCGCAGCAGCGAAGCTTCGGCCGGTGCGGGGGGCGCTTCCGGCGTTACCGGCGCGGGCGGCGCTGCGGGCGTTGCCGGCGCGGCGCCTGGCTCAACTGCTGGCTGCGGGGGAGTCTCGGCTTCAGGTTTTTTTCTTTTGAAGAAACTAAACATGGGTATGTGGTGGCGGGTTCTGCGGGAATCGCCGGCGCGGCGCGCGGGTACGAAGCTGGGTCGCGCGTTATTTTACCAGAGCAGGGCGGCAATTTCTCCCGTGCTGGCTGAGCGGCAAGACTGCCGTGCCTGAACAAATGCCGGGGTCAGGTGGTCAAACCATGAGCAGGCGCAAAGTGCGCCGTCGCGAACCGTATTTGCGAGAACGCCACAGCGGCCATAACTCATCAGTGCGCCACTGGAAAACCTTTCTTAACTGGTATAGATTATGAACAAGAGAAAAACCAAAAGTATAAGTGGGGCACACCATGAAAATATCCAGATATCTCAGACGGATCATTGCCGGCGATAAAGTCGTCTACGACGGCATGATGACCTTGCGCAACGTCGTGGTCTGGCTGTTCATTGCGCTGGTCGCGCTGTTCCTGACCAATCCAGCCGGCGAGCCGCGCAGCATCTACGACAAGCCGCTGCCGATGCCAGCCGAACTCAGCCTGGATGTGCCGGGGCTGACGCATCTGGCGCATTGATCGCGGACGGCTGCACTGTTCTTGCTTTCGCGTGGGCACGGGGTGCCCACCCTGCGAGGCCCGGGATTATCGGCCACCGGCCTTGGCCGCCTCGGCCGTCTTGCGGATCGTCTCCAGCGTCGCGTTCGGCGTGATCAGGTTGCCGTCATAGCGCAGTTCGATCAGCGCCGGCAAGTTGTGCTGCCCCGCATGGGCCAGCGCGCGCTCCAGTGCCGGCGCGAAGCCGGCGGTCGTTTCCACCACCTCGCCATGCGCGCCGTAAGCCCTGGCCAGCGCCGCGAAATCCGGATTGTGCAGTCCGGTCCCCGACACCCGCCCCGGATACTCGCGCTCCTGGTGCATCCGGATCGTCCCGAACATATTGTTATTGAAGACGATGAGCACCAGGCCGGCGCGGTACTGCACCGCGGTCGCCAGCTCCTGCCCGGTCATCATGAATTCGCCGTCGCCGGCAAAGGTCACCACCACGCGCCCGGGATGCACGATCTTCGCCGCCACCCCTGACGGCACGCCGTAGCCCATCGCGCCATTGGTCGGCGCCAGCTGGGTGCGCATTGCGCCGTAACGGTAGAAGCGGTGCGCCCACGAGGCATAGTTGCCCGCGCCGTTGGTCAGGATCGCGTCGCGCGGCACGGCCTTCATCAGTTGCTGCACCACCTGCCACAGGTCGAGCGGGGCGTTCCCGTCACGAAATACCGGCGGCTGCGCCTGGTAGGCCTCCAGCTCGGCCTTTGCCTCGCCAACCGTGTGGCGCCAGGCGCTGGCATCGACCGGTTCCATCGCGGCCAGCATCGCGCTCACCTGCGGCGCACCGCTGTTGATCATCAGCTCGGCCTGGTAGACGCTGCCCAGTTCCTCGGCATCCGCGTGCACGTGGACCAGCCGCTGGCGCGGCACCGGCGCCGACAGCAGCGAGTAGCCGCTGGTCGTCATCTCGCCCAGGCGCGGGCCGATCGCGATGACCAGGTCAGCCTCTTTCACGCGCGCAGCCAGCTTTGGATTGATGCCGATGCCGACGTCGCCGATATAGTTCGGGTGGGCGTTGTCGAGCAGGTCCTGGAAGCGGAAGGTCGCCGCCACCGGCAACTGGTTGGCTTCGGCAAACTTTCGCAGGTCCGCGCAGGCCTGCTGGTTCCAGGTGCCGCCGCCCAGCAGCACGAGCGGCCTTTTGGCCTCGGCCAGCATCGAACGCAGCGTTGCAATTTGCGCCGCCGAAGGCGACGCCTGCACCGGCTGGTAGCGGCGGGTGTCGGCCACGGCGGCTTTCGACACCAGCATGTCTTCCGGCAGCGCCAGCACCACCGGCCCCGGCCGGCCGCTGGTCGCGACCTGGAACGCGCGCGCCATATATTCAGGGATTCGTTCGGCCCGGTCGATCTGCGCCACCCACTTGGCCATCTGGCCGTACATGCGGCGGTAGTCGATTTCCTGGAACGCCTCGCGGTCGACGAAGTCGTTGCCGACCTGGCCGATGAACAGGATCATCGGCGTCGAATCCTGGTAGGCCGTGTGGACGCCAATCGACGCATTGGTCGCGCCAGGGCCACGGGTGACAAAACAAATGCCGGGCTTGCCCGTCAGCTTGCCGTAGGCCTCGGCCATGAACGCCGCGCCACCTTCCTGCCGGTTGATCACGAAGCGGATGTTCGAATCGTGCAGCGCGTCGAGCACGTCGAGATAGCTTTCGCCCGGAACGCCGAAGGCGATGTCGACGCCATGGATCTGGAGCGCATCGACCAGAATCTGGCCGCCGGTGCGGGATGGGTGCGTCATGGTTTCGGTCATCCTTGTAGGTTTGGCCGGGCCGTGCCAGGCATGCAAGCATTTTATGCGAGCCGGTCAGTGCGGGCTTTTGAAATCGCGACACAAACTTTCGAAAAACCGGGGGGCGGCCGGTCTGCGATCCCCCCATCGGTTACAATTGATACCGTGAAGCAGGCCAGGCAGCCGCTGGCCGGCGTCGTCAAGACGTTGGCGGGAGGAAGGTCCGGACTCCATAGAGCAGGGTGACGGTTAACGGCCGTCCGCTGAAAGCCTTCGGGTATAAGGCGAGGAATAGGGCCACAGAGACGAGCGTATTAAGTTACGGTGAAACGCGGTAACCTCCACCTGGAGCAATTCCAAATAGGCACGCGTTGATGTTGCTCGCGGAGCGTGCGGGTAGGAAGCTTGAGCGCCGGAGTAATTCGGCGCCTAGAGGAATGGCTGTCATAGGGGCGTCCCGCAAGGGAGACCACTACACAGAATCCGGCCTATCGGCCTGCTTTACACACAATACACAGCAGTCCTGGGGAGACACCGATGTCCACATACATCCTTGCCCTCGACCAGGGCACCACCAGCTCGCGCGCCATCCTGTTCGACCGCCAGGGGCGGGTAGCGGCCACTGCGCAGCAGGAATACCCCCAGCATTTTCCGCACCCCGGCTGGGTCGAACACGACCCGCTCGACATCTGGACCAGCCAGCTCGCCTGCGCGCGCGAGGTGCTGCAAACAAGCGGCATCGACGCCAGCCAGGTCGCCGCCATCGGCATCGCCAACCAGAGAGAGACCACGCTGGTCTGGGACCGCGCCACCGGCGAGCCTTTGTCCCGCGCCATCGTCTGGCAGGACCGGCGCACCGCCGAGCGCTGCGACGCGCTGCGTGCCGCCGGCAAGGCCGAACTGATCGCGCGCAAGACCGGCCTCGAGCTGGACGCCTATTTTTCCGCCACCAAGCTCGAATGGATGCTCGACCATGTGCCGGGTGCCCGGGCTCGCGCGGAACGTGGGGAGCTCGCCTTCGGTACCGTCGACAGCTGGCTGGCCTGGCAGCTCACCGGACGCCACGTGACGGATGTGAGCAACGCCTCGCGCACCATGCTGTTCGACATCCACCTGCTCCGCTGGGACCCCGAGCTGCTCGACCTGTTCGGCGTGCCGGCCGCGATGCTGCCCGAGGTCGTCGCCAGCAGCGAGCAGGTGGGGTTGTGCAGCGAGCGCTGGTTCGGCCGCGCGATCCCGCTGGCCGGCATCGCCGGCGACCAGCAGGCAGCGACGTTCGGGCAAGCCTGCCACCGGCGCGGCATGGTCAAGAACACGTATGGCACCGGCTGCTTCATGCTGATGCACGCGGGGGAGTCGCCGCCGGTCTCGCACAACCGCCTGCTGGCGACGGTCGGCTGGAGCATCAAAGGCAGCACCGACTACCTGCTGGAGGGCAG
>JBJMVW010000235.1:0-76343 GCA_045810465.1 Massilia sp.
AGGTCGGCCGGGTGCGCGCGACCTTCCCGCGCGAAGTCAAGGAGCCGATGATCCTGCGCCAGGACGGCGAGAACAACGCCGCCGTGGTGCTGCTGTCGCTCACCTCCAGCGGGCGCAGCCTGCGCGACCTGTCGTCGCTGACCGAACAGGTGATCGTCAAGCGCCTGCAAACCGTGGCCGGGGTCGGCGAGATCCGCATCAACGGCAAGGCGACCCGCCAGATCCTGGTCTCGATCAAGCCCGAGCGGCTGCACAGCATGAACATCGGGATCGACGAGGTGCTGCGCGCGATCCAGGCCACCAACGCCAATCTCCCGGCCGGTAACATCAGCTACGGCGCCAGCGAGCGCCTGGTACGCATCGAAGGCAAGATGAAAGAGGCGCGCGAGTTCAACGGCATCATCGTCGCGCGCCGCGCCAGCGGCCCGGTGTACCTGAGCCAGGTGGCCGACGTGGTCGACGGCGAGCAGGAAGAACAGTCGATCTCGCGCGTCAACGGTCAGCGCGCGGTCTCGCTGCAGGTCACCAAGGTGCAGGACGCGAACACGGTCGAAGTGGGCACCGGGATCAAGCGCGCCATCGACGAGATGCGCAAGACGCTCCCGGGCGATATCGAGTTCCGCATCCTGGACGACCGCGCCAGGACCGTGCAGAGCCAGCTCGACAACGTGAAGGAGACCATCCTCGAAGGCGCGGCCCTGACCATGGTGATCGTGTTCTTCTTCCTGCACTCGTGGCGCAGCACCGTGATCACCGGCCTCACGCTGCCGATCTCGGTGCTGGCCAGCTTTGTGGCGATGAAGGCGTTCGGCTTCACCCTCAACTTCCTGACCCTGATGGCGCTGTCGCTGTGCATAGGCCTGCTGATCGACGACGCCATCGTGGTGCGCGAGAACATCGTGCGCCACCTCGGCATGGGCAAGGGCCACGTCAAGGCCGCCGAGGACGGCACCAACGAGATCGGCCTGGCCGTCATGGCGACCACCTTCGCGATCGTCGCCGTGTTCGTGCCGATCGCCTTCATGAAGGGCATCATCGGCCGCTTCTTCCTGCAGTTCGGGATCACGGTCGCGGTGGCGGTGCTGGTGTCGCTGTTCGTCAGCTTCACGCTCGACCCGATGCTGTCGTCGGTCTGGCCCGACCCGGCCAAAAACCGCTTCAGATACCTGCCCTGGCTCGGCCGCATCATGGACCGGGTCGAGCGCGCCGTCGAGCACGTGCACGGCTGGTACGCGAAGGTGCTGGGGCTGGCCCTGGCCTGGCGTAAATCCACGCTGGCGCTGGCGGTGGCGGTGTTCGTCGGCAGCCTGGCGCTGGTGCCGATGATCGGCGGCGAGATGTTCCCGCAGACCGACGACGGCTTCATCCAGATCAGGTTCAAGACCGCGGTCGGTTCCAGCCTCGAATACACCGACGCCAAGGTGCGCCAGGTCGAGGCGGCGCTGGGCCAGTTCAAGGAAATCGAGAGCATGAGCGCCGACGTCGCGACCTGGGAAGGACGCAACGCCGCCCAGGTCAACCTGAAACTGACCGATGCCCACAAGACCCACCGCCGCTCGCAGCAGGAACTGGAAAAGGCGATCCGGGCCAGGCTGGCGCCGATCGCCGGCATCAACCTGATGGTCGGTAACCGCCCGATCTTCATCGCGATCCTCGGTACCGACGAGGCCAAGCTCGACCAGGTCGCGCACCGGCTGATGGACAAGATGCGCGCCATCAAAGGGGTGGCCGACATCGAATACAGCCAGGAAGGCGCCAACCCGGCCACCATCGTCAAGATCAACCGCGAAGTGGCCAACGACCTGGGGCTGTCGGTGACCCAGGTCGGCGCCGCGCTGCGCCCGTTCGTCGCCGGCGACCAGATCAGCCGCTGGCTGGCGCCGGACGGCCAGAACTACGACGTCAACGTGCAGTTGCCGAAGTCGGGGCGCCAGAAGATCTCCGACCTGGCCGACCTGTCGGTCGCGTCCAGCAAGCTCGATGCGGCCGGCAACCCGATCATGGTGCCGCTGCGCCAGGTGGTCGACTTCGTGCCGTCGACCAGCCCGCAGGTGCTCAAGCGCCAGGCGCTGCAGCGGCGGGTGGCGGTGTATGCCGGCGTCGAAGGGCGCCCGGTGGGCGACGTGATGGGCGAGGTGCAGAAGGCGATGAAAGCGATGGAGCTGCCGGCCGGCGTGCGGTTCGACGTCGGCGGCGAGGCTCAGATGATGGCGGAGACCATGTCCGGCTTCCTGGCCGCGATCACGATCGCGATCATCTTCATCTACCTGGTGCTCGCTTCGCAGTTCGGCAGCTTTTTGCAGCCGGTCGCGATCATGATGGCGCTGCCGCTGTCGCTGATCGGGGTGCTGGCGGCGCTGCTGGTCACCGGCAGCACGCTCAACATCTTCTCGGTGATCGGCGTGGTCATGCTGATGGGCCTGGTGACCAAGAACGCGATCCTGCTGGTCGACTTCACCAACCATGGCCAGCGCGAAGGCAAGAGCCAGTACCAGGCGATCATGGAAGCCGGCCAGGTGCGCCTGCGCCCGATCCTGATGACCACGCTGGCAATGATCTTCGGCATGCTGCCGATGGCGATCGGCATGGGCGACGGCGGCGAAACGCAGGCGCCGATGGGCCGCGCGGTGATCGGCGGCGTGATTACCTCAACCCTGCTGACGCTAGTGGTGGTGCCGGTCGCGTACACCTACCTCGACAACCTCGGCAAGCGCGCCGCGCGCTGGTTCCGGCGCGGGCACGACGAGGCGCACGAGGGCGTGAAGGTGGTCGAACCGGTGTGAAAGTCCGGGCTCGCCGCCGAAGCGGGCCTCAGGTCACCCCGTCGTTCCCGTGGAAACGGGAACCCATGCTGAGCCTCTCCAGCCACCTCAGCATGGATTCCCGCCTGCGCGGGAATGACGTGCTTCGGGCTGCTGGAGCCCTGCCGGATATGCCGGCGGTCAGGCCGTGTCCCGGCTCTCCTGCGGCGCCTGATCCCCCTCCTGCCCCGCACTCACAGCCTCATCCCCCTGCTGCTCCGGATTGCTCTTGGCCTCCAGCTTGCGCCGTGCCTTCTCCTCTGCCTTCTTCTTCTTTTCCAGTTCGCGCTGCCGCTTTTCGTATTGGAAATTGGTCCTGGCCATGATCACCTCGTGCGATTGTCTATAAAGAAAGTAAGCTTTGACTCCATTATCCTCCAGTCGGGATCAACGCATTTGAATTAACCCCGTGGGTGGTGCTGCGCGTGCAGGTGCCGCAGGCGTTCTCGCGCAACATGGGTATAAATTTGTGTTGTGGAAATGTCAGCGTGTCCCAGCAGCAACTGCACGACGCGCAGGTCGGCGCCGTGGTTCAGCAGGTGGGTGGCGAACGCGTGGCGCAACGTGTGCGGCGACAGCGGCGCCCGGATCTCGGCCCTGGCCGCATGCTTTTTGATGATGTTCCAGAACATCTGGCGCGTCATCGGCCCGCCGCGCGCGGTGACGAACAGCGCATCGTCGACCTGGCCGTCGAGGATCACGCCGCGCGCCTGTTTCATGTAGCGCTCCAGCCACAGGCGCGCCTGCTCGCCGAACGGGACCAGGCGCGTCTTGCTGCCCTTGCCGGTGACGCGCAGCACGCCGTCGTTCAGGCTCAGTTCCACGATCTTCAGCGCCACCAGTTCCGACACCCGCAAGCCGCTCGCGTACATCACCTCGAGCATGGTGCGTTCGCGCAGGCCGAGCGGGGTCGACACGTCCGGCGCGCCGAGCAGCGCCTCGACCTGGCCTTCGGTCAGCGTATGCACGAAGCGTGTCGGCTGCTTGGCCGAGGCCATGCGCAGGCACGGGTCCTCGCTGACCTGGCGCTGGCGCAGCGCGAGCTGGTAGAAACGCTTGAGCACCGACAGCCGCCGGTTGGCCGAACTGGGCTTGGACTCGGGATGGCGGTCGGCGAAGTAGCCGGCGATATCGGCAGGGGTCACCGCGAACAGGCTGGCGCACGCGGGCCGCTTGACCTCGAGCCAGCGCGCGAACATGCGCAAGTCGCGCCGGTAGGCGTCGAGCGAGTTCTTCGCCAGCCCCTGCTCGAGCCAGAGGGTGTCGCAGAACTCGTCGATCAGGGCCAGATTGCCTGCTGCTGCCATGGCGATGCGGTCGCGCCTTCGTGCCGCAGCAGCCAGCGCTTGACGGACAGGTGGAAGCCGTTTTCGTCGTCGTTGTTGGAAAAGCCGCCCAGGCCGCCGGCGGCGGTGACGCGGTGGCACGGGATCACCAGCGGGAACCAGTTGGCGCCGCAGGCCTGGCCGACCGCGCGCGGCGCCGACTCGACCAGTTTCGCGATCTGGCCGTAAGTGCGCACGCCGCCGCGCGGGATCGCGCTGATCGCCTGCCACACGCGGCGCTGGAACGCGCTGCCCGCCTCCGCCAGCGGCAGCGTGAATGCAAAATCGGGATCGGCGAAGTAGCGCTCGACCTGCAGCGCGGCCTGTTCGGCCACCGCGTCGAGCGGCGCCTTGTCCTGGAAATGCGGCGGCAGGTAGACCAGTTCGCGCAGCCGCTCGCCTTCGGTGCGGATGCCGAGGGCGCCGAACGGCGCCGCCACGATTGCACTGAAAATCTCGCTGCCTTGTTGTGTTTTCATGGCCGCAGTGTACCTCCGCGCGCTGGCGTCCTGCCACATTTTTTTGGCGAAAAAAAAGCGCACCAGCGGTGCGCTCCAATTTGTTCACGTTCCCGGCCGTTCGGCAGTGCCTTCGGCATTCTGTAAAACGCGACAGTCTCCTCAACGTCACTCCGGTATGGATTACCGTGCTTTTTCTCTACTCCCCAAAACGCAATGTCCGGTCTGTCCGATGCGCCACCTTGGTGCAGCGTCTTCGAAAAGTGCCCCATCATAACGCATCCGGGGCACTCGGGAGTAGCTTTTTGTACACAGCCGTTAAAATTATTTCAGCTATAAATCAGGTTCGGCAACCACAGCGTAATTTGCGGAACGTAGGTGATCAGCAACAGGAAGCCGATCATCGTCAGCAGCCACGGCATCACCGCCACAGTGAGCTCGGAAATACCCATCTTGGTGATGCCTGAGGCCACATACAGGTTGAGGCCGACCGGCGGGTGGCACATGCCGACTTCCATGTTGACGACGATCAGGATGCCGAAGTGGACCGGATCGATGCCCAGCTTCACCGCAACCGGGAACAGGATCGGCGCCATGATCAGGACGATCGACGACGGTTCCATCACGTTGCCGGCCAGCAGCAGCAGCACGTTCACGACCAGCAGGAAGGCAACCACGCCCAGGCCCTGGTCGGTGATCCAGCCCGCCATCGCCTGCGGAATGTTTTCGCTGGTCATCAGGAACGAGAACAGCACCGCGTTCGTGATGATGTAGAGCAGCATGGCCGACATCGCCGCCGAATCGAGCAGCACCTTGCCGACCTGCTTGAGCTTCATGTCCTTGTAGACAAACACCGCGATGACGAAGGCGTAGACGGCGGCAATGCCCGCCGCTTCGGTCGGCGTGAACATGCCGCTGTAGATGCCGCCCATCACGATCACGATCAGGAACAGGCCCCACGCGCTCTTGCGGAACGCCGCGAAGCGCTCGCCCCAGGTGGCGCGTTTCATGCGCGGGTAGTTGTTCTTGCGGGCCAGGAACCAGGTGGTCAGGCCGAGCAGCACCGCCAGCATGATGCCCGGCACCACGCCGGCCATGAACAGCTTGCCGACCGAAGTGTTGGTGGTCACCGAGAACATCACCATCACGATCGACGGCGGAATCAGGATCCCGAGCGCGCCCGAGGTCGTGATCACGCCGGCGCCGAACCGGTTCGGGTAACCCTGCTTGATCATGGCCGGCAGGATGATCGAACCGATCGCCACCACCGTCGCCGGGCTCGAGCCCGACACCGCCGCGAACAGCGCGCAAGCGAGCACGCCGGCCAGCGCGAGGCCGCCGTGCCAGTGGCCGACCATCGAGGTGGCAAAGTTGATCATGCGCCGCGCGACCCCGCCGTGGGTCAGGAAGTTACCGGCCAGGATGAAGAACGGAATGGCCATGATCTCGAAGTTCTCGATGCCGGTGAACAGCTTCATCGCCACCGATTCGATCGGCACGTGCGTCATCGTGAACAGGAAGGTCAGCACCGTCAGGCCGAGCGAGATGGAGACCGGCATGCCGGTCAGCATCAGGACGATCAGCAGTACGAAAATAATGGCGGCGTTCATGCGATCTCCCGCGGGGTCAGGTTGTTGTCTTCTTCCAGGCCGTCGACGTGGCCGTGGTCATGCTTCGGCAGCGTGCCGGTCTTGAGGAACTGGACCGTCACCTGCAGGAAGCGGAAGCTCATCAGGTAGGAGCCCAGCGGTACCGCCATGTACACGATCCACATCGGGATTTCGAGGTCGGGCGAGCTGGAGTCGGTCTGGCTGATGCGGTAGACGAATACCCCGCCGAGCGTGCCGATGATGCCGGTGAAGGTGGCGCCGGCCAGCAGGCCGAACACGATGAACTTGGCGCGCCATTTGTCCGACAGGCGGTTGATCAGCACATCGACGCCGACGTGGATGCCGGTGCGCACGCCGTAGGCGGCGCCGAACTTGGCCATCCACACGAACATATAAATGCACACCTCTTGTGCCCAGCTGGTGTTGATGCCGATGAGGTAGTCCTGCAGGCCCGGGATCGGCAGGCCCGACAGGTAGCGGTGCAGCACCGCCACGAAAATGACCAGGGTCGCGGCGCCCATCAGGGAAGCGATGATCCACTCTTCTAGTCGGTCCAGAAATTTCATGTGTCTATCCTTGGATTGCGTCAAAGTCCGGCGCGCAGGCGCGCGAGCGCGGCGGCATGCCCGGGGGCATGCCAGTCGCGTCGCCTGCTGCGGAAGGGAATTACTGGGCGCTGACCTTGTTGATCGAGGTGATCAGGTCCTTGCCGATCCGGCTTTCCATCTGCTTCTGCACCGGCGCCAGCGCTTTGCGCCACTCGGCTTGCTGCTGCGGGGTCAGGTTGTAGATGGTGGTCTTGCCAGCCTTGCGGATCGCGTCCATCGCCATGTCGTTGTCACGCTGGGCGATCGCCTTTTCGAAGGTGGTCGCGTCGCGCATTGCCTGCTCGAGCTGGCCGCGGATGTCGGCCGGCAGGCCGTCCCAGAACTTCTTGTTGACGATGACCGCATAGCCCAGGTAGCCGTGGTTGGACACGGTCAGGTGCTTCTGCACTTCATTCATCTTCTGGGTGTACATGTTCGACGGCGGGTTCTCGGTGCCGTCGACCACGCCGGTCTGCAAGGCCTGATACACTTCCGAGAAGGCCAGCACCTGCGGGTTGGCGCCGAGCGTGCGCATCTGCGCGTCGAGCACTTTCGACGACTGGATGCGCATCTTCAGGCCGCGGAAGTCGGCCGGGTCATGCAGCGGCTTGTTGGCCGACATGATCTTGAAGCCGTTGTCCCAGTACGCCAGGCCGGTGATGCCCTTCGGTTCCAGCTTCTGCAGCAGGCCCTTGCCGATCGGGCCTTCGGTCACCGCGTACAGCGACTGCTTGGTCGGAAAGATATACGGCAGGTCGAAGGCTTCGAATTCCTTCACGCCCAGCGGACCGAACTTGGCCAGCGACGGCGCCAGCATCTGCACCGCGCCCAGCTGCAGCGCTTCCATTTCTTCCTTGTCCTTGTAGAGCTGGCTGTTCGGATAGACTTCGACCTTGACGCGGCCTTTGGTCAGCTTTTCGGCCAGGTCCTTGAAGCGCTCGGCGGCCTGGCCTTTCGGCGTGTCGGTCGCGACCACGTGGCTGAACTTGATGACGATCGGGGCCTGGGCCCAGGCGGCGTTGAAGCTGGCGGCGGCGGCGACTGCCACCACGAATGCTTTGATTTGCATGCGGTCTCCTGTTATACGAAAAAGTAATTATGGTTATTGATTCGAAGCAGTCTGATCCGCCTGAGTGCGCTCATCAATTGTGGAAAACCACAATAGCTGCCAAGTTACAAAAATAGCACGTTATTGCATGCAAAAACTATTTTCACTGCCGTCCACGTTCAAATCGCTGTTCCGTGGCCGCTGGGCGCCCTGGCGCTGGCTGTTTCCGGTACTGCTGGTACTGCTGTTCCTCACCGTGCTGCTCTGGCTGCCGTGGCAGGCGCGCCAAATGGAAAGCAACGAGCGCCAGGAACAGCTGATCGCCGACACCTTGTGGGTCGAGCAGACCTTGCGCTTCGAACTGGCGCGCAGCGAGGAGGCGCTGGCCAACCTCGGCGCCGACCTGGTCGCCAAGCCGCCCCCGCCCGAGGCGCTGCAGGCGCGGCTGGCGCAGATGTTCAAGAACGGCCACGAGCTGCAGCGCGTGCTGTGGCTGGACCCGGACGGGCGCGTGCTGGCGCGCCGCGGCGCCGACCTGCCGCTCACCACAAGCGCCGCCGCCGCCGTCGCGCGCAGCAACCGCAGCGGGCGCTACAGCGAGCCCTACGGTGCGGCACGCGTCACCCATGGCGGCCTGGTCGACTATTACCTGCCGCTGTTCCACAACGGCGCCTATGCGGGCAGCCTGGCCGCGACCTACAACCTGAAGGTGCTGCTCGACGAAACCGTGCCCTGGTGGTTTGCGCAGGAAAACGCGCTGGCCCTGCTCGACCGCGATGACAAGACGGTGGCCCAGCGCGCCGCCGGCGGCCCGGGGCGCGGGGTGTACACCCACAAGCATCCGCTCGACCTGCCGGGCGCGTCGATCGTGCTCGCCACCGACAGCGTCAAAGGCGCGCCGCGGCTGCTGCCGAACCTGCTGGTCGGCTCGGTGATCGTGCTGGCGCTCGGGCTGCTGCTGTCGCTGGCCACGCTGTGGCGCCACATCGCGCGCACGATCGCCGCCGAAAGCGCGCTGCGCCAGCAGATGGCATTTCGCACCGCGATGGAAAATTCGCTGCTGACGGGCCTGCGCGCGCGCGACCTCCAAGGGCGCGTCACCTACGTCAACCCGGCGTTCTGCCAGATGGTCGGCCTGCCGGCGGCGGAACTGATCGGCAAGGTGCCGCCGATGCCGTACTGGGCGCCGGAAGCGGTGGCCGAGTACGAACAGCGCTTCGCGCGTGTGCTTGCCGGCATGGCCACGCCGCAGTTCGAGACCGTGTTCCAGCGCTCGGACGGGGTGCGGGTGCCGGTGCTGGTGTTCGAGGCGCCGCTGGTCGATAGCCGGGGCCGCCAGACCGGCTGGATGAGCTCGATCCTCGACATCACCGACCGCAAGCGCGCCGAGGAGCTCAACCGCCAGCAGGAAGAAAAGCTGCAGGCCAGCGCGCGGCTGGCCACGATGGGCGAGATCTCGTCGATGCTGGCGCACGAGCTGAACCAGCCGCTGGCGGCGATCTCGAGCTATACCGCGGGCGCGCTCAACCTGCTCGAGCGCGCCGACCAGAACGGCGCCGCGCTCGACCCCGGCCTGCTGCGGCGCGCGCTGGAGCAGGCGCGGCGCCAGGCCCAGCGCGCCGGCCAGATCATCCGCAGCGTGCACGAGTTCGTCAAAAAGCGCGAGCCACAGCGCCAGCCGGTGGCGATCCAGAGCGTGGTCGACGGCGTCCGGGCGCTGATCGAACTGCAGGCGCGCCAGGCTTATGTGGCGCTGCAGGTGCAGGTCCCGCCGAACCTGCCGCCGGTGCTGGCCGACCGCGTGCTGCTCGAACAGGTGCTGCTGAACCTGACCCGCAACGCGATCGAGGCCATGGCCGGGATCGCGCCCGAGCGCCGGATCCTGCGCGTGGCGGCCGGGGCCGACCGCGGCCAGGTGTTCGTGTCGGTGATCGACAACGGCCATGGCATCGCGCCGGAAGTGGCCGAGAGCCTGTTCTCGCCGTTCTTTTCGACCAAGTCCGAAGGCATGGGCATGGGCTTGTCGATCTGCCGCACCGCGATCGAATTCCACGGCGGCACGCTGACGCACGCGCCCAATCCCGGGGGTGGCACGGTCTTCACTTTCAGCCTGTCCCAGCAGAGCGAGGCGATGGTGGGATAAAATCGCGTTGGCGCGGGACAGCACCGCCTGCCTCAATACGTCGTTCCCGCGCAGGGCTGGGCGCCCCCGCGAGGAACCCATACTGAATTCCCGAAGTCGCGCAAACTGGCTAAGCCGCGAGCCAAAACGGGGCCGCCAAAACATAAGCTCAGCATGGGTCCCCGCGTGCGCGAGGACGACGGGCAGGCTGCTGGTTCACGCCGCCCAGGCCACGATTCAACAGGAGAACAAACAATGCTGCACATAGTCGACGACGAAGACGTCATCCGCGACGCGCTGGCCTGGCTGGCGCAGTCGCGCGGGCTGGCGGCGCGCGGCTACGCCAGCGGCGAGGATTTCCTCGACGGTATCGAGGCCCGCATCGACCAGGACGGCGATTGCGTCCTGCTCGACGTGCGCATGCCGGACATGAACGGGATCGCGGTGTTCGACCAGCTGGTCGGCCGCGGCCTGCTGCCGCGCCTGCCGGTGATTTTCCTGACCGGCCACGGCGACGTGCCGATGGCGGTCGACTCGCTCAAGCGCGGCGCCTTCGACTTTTTCGAAAAACCGTTCAACGACAACCAGTTGATGGACCGCGTCGACCAGGCGCTGGCGGCCTCGCGCCGGGCCGGCGAAGTGGCGGGCGTCCATGCGCGCCTGGCCACGCTGTCGGCGCGCGAACGTGAAGTGCTCGACCTGATCCTGGCTGGCAAGATGAACAAGGTGGTCGCCGACAAGCTGGGCATCAGCATGCGCACGGTCGAGGTGCACCGCGCCCACATCTTCGACAAGATGCAAGTCAAGACCGCGGTCGAACTGGCCGGCTTGCTGAAATAGCATTCAGGCGGCGCGCCCGCGCCGGCCCTGGTACTCCTGGTAGCTATCAGGCCTGCCCGCCCACCGCGCCGGGGCCCGCTTGCCCGCGGGTGCTTGTCGCGGCCCTTGCGGTGCGCCGCCGCGGCCCTCATCTTGGCGCACAACGCGCGCTGGATCGCCGGCGCGCCACGCGCCCGCTTCCCCGCACCAGCCGGCAGCCACGCTTGCGCGAACCCATCGGTGTGCCCGAACGCTACTATTGGTATCCGCACGTCGCGCACAGCAGCCTTGCCCGTCCCGGGTTTTGGGGGAACCCTTGTAAAATTAATTTGAACGCGCCGCCGCCCGATACGCGGCGGCGCAAACTTTATTAGGGAATGAGATGAGCGAAAAGACTGTTGCAGACAAGATGTTTTTGAGGAACGCGAAGTCGATGCTGATCCTGAACGGCCAGGTCCACCCGGGCATGGTGGCGCAGATGCCGGCCAACCTGGTCAAGAACGACGACGGCCCGGCCGACGTGGTCCTGATGTTTGCCATGAACCGCAAGGACCTCGAGCAGTACCTGCCAATGGCCAAGGAACGGCTGGGCGACAAGGGCTCGCTGTGGATCGCCTACCTGAAGCAGACCGCATCGAAGGCGACCGACATCAATCGCGATTCGATCAACGCCTATGCCAAGGAAAACGGCATCACCGGCGTGGCGATGATTTCGATCGACGGCGACTGGTCAGCGCTGCGCCTCAAGCGCATCGAGATCTGAGCCGTGGCGCGCCAGCGCCCACGCCACGTGTTCCCGCACCAGCGCCGACGGATGCCCGGCGCGCTTTCGTAACGCCGCGACGATCCGCTCGTCGCCCTTCGCCCGCGCTGCCGCGTTGCCCAGCCCGACGGCGAGGTTACGCAGCCAGCGTTCATGGCCGATCCGCCGGATCGGGCTGCCTTCCGTCCGGCGATTGAATTCCTCTTCCTCCCACCCGAACAGTTCGGCCAGGCTGGCGCCGCCGAGGCCATTGCGCTCGTCGAAGTCGGGCAGGCTGGCCCGCTGCGCGAACTTGTTCCACGGGCAGGCCAGTTGGCAGTCGTCGCAGCCGTAGATGCGGTTGCCGATCAGCGGCCGCAGCTCTTCCGGGATGCTGCCCTTCAGTTCAATCGTCAGGTACGAAATGCAGCGCCGCGCATCGAGCCGGCCGGGGCCGAGGATGGCCTGGGTCGGGCACACGTCGATGCAGGCGCTGCACTGACCGCAGTGCGCCTCGGTTGGCGCGTCCACGGGCAGCGGCAGGTCGACCAGGATCTCGCCGATGAAGAAGGTCGAGCCGGCGCCGCGCGAGAGCAGCAGCGTGTGCTTGCCGCGCCAGCCGAGGCCCGATTTTTCGGCCAGCGGCAGCTCCATCACCGGCGCCGAGTCGGTGAACACGCGGTAGCCGAATACGCCGATGCGCGCCTTCACGCGCTCGGCCAGCTGCTGCAGGCGGTTGCGCAGCACCTTGTGGTAATCGCGGCCGCGTGCATACACCGACACCACGGCCGCCTGCGGATCGTCCTGGCGCGCGCGCTCGCGTTCGCGCCAGTTTTCGGCGCTCGACATCGGCAGGTAGTCCATCCGCGCCACGATCGCGCGCACCGTGCCTGGCACCAGCTCGGCCGGGCGGGCGCGCTTCATGCCGTGGCTTGCCATATAATCCATCTCGCCGTGGCTCCCGGCCTCCAGCCAGGCGCGCAGGCCCTCCTCGGCATGCGCGAGGTCGACGTCGGCGATGCGCACGTCGGCAAAGCCGAGCTCCGCGCCCCACGCCTTGATGGCGCGCGCAAGTTCAGGCAGGTCTGGGGGCAAAGTGGGCATGCGGGGCAACGGGATAAGATTAATGGCGCAGGCGCCGACCAACACGATATTCTATTCGATGCAGCATTTCAAAGCTTACCTGGCCGACGAATCGGCGACCGACGCCTTTGGCGCCGCGCTGGCGCGCGCGCTGGTGCCGGGCCTCGTGATCTACCTGCACGGCGACCTCGGCGCCGGCAAGACGGCGCTCACGCGCGCGCTGCTGCACGCCAGCGGCCACCAGGGCACCGTCAAAAGCCCCACCTACACGCTGTCCGAGCCGTACCGCATCACACTCGGCGGCCAGGCGGTCAACTTGATCCACTACGACCTGTACCGCATGTCCAGCCCGGAGGAATTCCTCGACGCCGGCTTTCGCGAGGACTTCGACGGCAGGAACATCTGCATCGTCGAGTGGCCGGAAAAAGGCGACCCGGTGTTGCCGCCGCCCGACGTGCGCATCACGTTGAACGTCAACGGCCTCGGCCGTGAGGTAGAATTGCAGGCGTTGTCCGCATTGGGCCTGCTATGCCTCGACCGACTCTCCTACGCACCGCCCGCTTGAATCATCCCGACTCCCGGCGCCGCCGCACTGTCCTGAAGGCCGGCGGCACCCTGCTGCTGTCCGTGCTCGCTCCAGCGACCGCGCACGCCGCGCAAATCCTCGCGGTGCGCGTGTGGCCGGCCGCCGACTACACCCGCGTCACGCTGGAGAACGACAGCGACCTCAAAGCCACCCACTTCATGGTGACCGATCCGCCGCGGCTGGTGGTCGACATCGACGGGCTGGCGCTCAACGACACCCTCAAAAGCCTGGTTGCCAAGGTCGAATCGAACGACCCGTACATCAAGCAGGTGCGGGTCGGCCAGAACCGGCCCAACGTGGTGCGCCTGGTGTTCGACCTGAAGGAAGAAGTCAAGCCGCAGGTGTTCACGCTGGCGCCGGTGGCCGGCTACAAGCACCGCCTGATCTTCGACCTGTACCCGGTCAACCCGGCCGACCCGATCGCGGCGATGTTCGCCTCGGGGAACTGGTCGCAGGAAGACGGCGCCGCCGGCCAGGCCGGGACCGGCGCCCCGCCGCAGTCGCTGCCGCCGCAGCCCGGCCAGGTCGCGCCCGATGCGATCGCCACAATGGAAGCCCAGATGGCCGGCACCCAGGCCCCCTCCCAGCCGCAGCCGCCGTCCGCCGCGCCGGGCGCCCCTGCCGCGCGGCCGCAACCGGCGCCGTCCAAGGTGACGCGCATGGTGACGATCGCGCTCGACCCCGGCCACGGCGGCGAAGACCCGGGGGCGATCGGCGCCTCGGGCAGCCGCGAAAAGGACATCGTGCTGGCGATCGCCCAGCGCCTGAAGGCCAGGCTCGAAGGGCTGCCGAACACGCGGGTCATGCTGACCCGCGACGGCGACTACTTCGTGCCGCTCGGCGTGCGCGTGCAAAAGGCGCGCAAGGTCGATGCCGACCTGTTCGTCTCGATCCACGCGGACGCCTTCGTCGAACCGACCGCGCGCGGTTCGTCCGTGTTCGCGCTGTCGGAAAAAGGCGCCAGCTCCTCCGCCGCGCGCTGGCTGGCGACCGACCAGAACAAGGCCGACCTGATCGGTGGCGTGAACCTCGGCAGCCACGACCGGCAGCTCGCCAGCGTACTGTTCGACCTGTCGACGACAGCGCAGATCAGCGACAGCCTCAAGCTCGGCAAGGCGGTGCTGTCCGAGATCGGCGGCATCAACCGCCTGCACAAAGGCGCGGTCGAACAGGCCGGCTTTGCGGTGCTCAAGGCGCCGGACATCCCGTCGATCCTGGTCGAAACCGCGTTCATCTCGAATCCCGAGGAAGAAGCGCGCCTGCGCGACAACAGCTACCAGGACCAGCTGGCGGACGCCATCACCAAGGGCATCCGCCGCTACTTCGCCAACAACCCGCCGATGGCCAAGGGCCGCATCGCCTGATGACGATCACCACCACGCAGTTCGGGCAACTGCCCGCAGTTCGCGTTGCGGCGCCCGATGGCGCCGAAGCCACGGTCACGCTGTACGGCGCGCACCTGGTGTCGTGGAAGGGTGCGGACGGGCGCGAGCGCATGTTCTGCAGCGCGCAATCGGCGCTCGACGGCAGCCGTGCGATCCGCGGCGGCGTGCCAGTGATCTTCCCGCAGTTCGCCGAACGCGGGACCGGCATGCGGCATGGCTTCGCGCGTGTGAGCCAGTGGCGCGTGACCGATAGCGGCATGGATGGCGATGCGGCGTTCGCGCTGCTGGCGCTCGATGAAACCGACCTGGCGCCGCAGGTGGCGGCAGGCTGGCCGCAGCGCTTCGCGCTCGCGCTGCGCGTAGCCGTGCGCGCGAACGAGCTGGCGCTGTCGCTCGAGGTGCGCAATACGGGAGCGCAGTCGTTTCCGTTCGCGGCGGCGCTGCATACGTATCACCTGGTCGACGATATCGCCTCGGTGCGCATCGACGGCGTGGAACCGCAGCCGCTTGCGATCGCGGACAAATTCGATCAGGTCTACGAGCAGGTTGCGGGAACGCTGGTGCTGGAGAGTGGCGCCGGCAGGCTGCGGCTCGAACAGCGCGGCTTTACCGATGCGGTGGTGTGGAATCCCGGCGCGGCCGACGCCGCGGCGCTGGCGGACATGGCGGACGACGAGTATCGGCGGTTTGTGTGCATTGAACCGGCACAGCTGGGGCCGACGACCCTGGATGCTGGCGCGGTTTGGCGGGGCGACTACCGCATCTGCGGCGCGTAGTGTGGGCGGGAAACCAATCCGCCCACCCTACAACACCCCGGCTTAATTCGACTCCTTGACCATCCGCCCATTCCCGCCCTGCACCGGCCGCGCATTGAGCGGATACAGCCGCGAGAATAGCGCCATCTGCGCCGGCGACGCCTGCATCGGCTGCTTCATCACCAGCCACAGCACGCCCTCGGTGCATGGCGGCGTGCTCAGCGATCCCATGAAGGTGTAATACTCGCGCCGTTCCGGCAGCGCGTCCTTCAGGTCCAGCACCACCGACGGCGACACCGTCTCGTGCTTCTCCAGCGGCAGGTTGTTCCACACCGTCTGGATCAGGCCGTGCTGCTTGCCGCGCTCGAGCAGCACGGCCACCACCGCCAGCTTGCCCTCGGCGCTCTTGTGCACCAGGTGCATCACCATCTCGGTGCCCTTGCCGTTGATGCGTTCCTCCGACGGACGGTGGAAGTGGAACTGCTGCAGCTCGTAGGTCTGGTTCCCGACCGTGATGAAATTGCCGCCGCCGAACGTTACCTGGATCGTGTGCCCGTTGTCGACCTCATTGAACGAGGACGGGTGGTAGTCGAAGGTGATCTGCTCGAGGTCAACCTTGATGCCGTCGCGGATGTCGATCGGCGACTGGCGGCGGCCAGTCGCGCACATGGCCCAGTCGACATTGATCTTCGACCAGTTGGCCGGACCGCTCTCGCCTTCGTACGACCAGTGCGTGCCGTGCGCCGGCGCGGCCGCCCTGACGGCCGCGACCTGTTCCTCCTGGCGGCGCCGGGCGTCGGCGGCCTTGCGCGCCCTGGCGGCGGCGGTCGCGCGCTCGGCCTGCCTGGCGCGCATCTCGGCCACCCGCGCGGCGATCTTCTCAGTCAGGTCGAGGTCGGCGTCCTCTTCCTTCTTGCGGTCGCTGGCGGCCGCTTGCGGCGCCGCGGCAGCCGGCTTGCTGGCGGCGGCCGGCTTGCTCGCGGCGCTGGCCGCGGGGACGGCGGCCGTCCGCGGCGGCGCCGATGCCGTGCTCTTCTCGGCGCCAGCGACTGGCTTGGCGGTCCTGGTGATGGGCTCGCTCGCGCTTGCGGTCAGCATGACGAGGCTGCAAGCGAACAGGGCGGTGAGGTTACGCATGGGGTTCCAAAAAGTGGGCTTACCCCCTGCTTATCGGCGCTTTCGGGCCGAAACTTGAGTCCGCCCCAGCGCGAAATCCGGCAGCGTGGCCGGATTGGCAAGTGTGTTACCGGCTGATCATCTTGCGGCCGAACTTGTACAGGCCGCCAAGCGCAAGGGGTACGATGGCCGCGCCGACGCCAACCAGCACGATCGTGGTCAGGTGGTCGCGCACGACCGGGATGTTGCCAAAGAAGTAACCACCAGTGACCAGGCTGGCCACCCACAGCACCGCGCCGGTGATGTTGAACATCTGGAAGCGCGTGTGCGTCATGTCGGACACGCCGGCGACGAACGGGGCGAAGGTACGCACCACCGGCACGAAGCGCGCCAGGATGATCGTCTTGCCGCCGTGCTTTTCGAAGAAGTCGTGGGTGCGGCGCAGCGCATCCTTGTTGATCCATCGGTAATCGTGGGTGAACACGCGCTGGCCGATCGCCTCGCCTATCCAGTAATTCAAGGTGTTGCCGGTGACTGCGGCGACAATGAGCAGCGTCATCAGCAATGGGAAGCTCATCTCGCCGGTGGCGCAGAACGCGCCGGCAATGAACAGCAGGGTGTCCCCGGGGAAGAAGAACAGGACGACCAGACCGGTTTCGCAAAACACGATCGCGAACAGCACCGCGTAGACATAGATTCCGTACGAGGCCAGCAACTGGCCCAAGGTTTTATCGACATGCAGGACCATGTCGAAAAATTGCATCAGATCCATAATTTTCCTAAAAGGGACGCCGCATCATACCACCAGTCTGCCTCAAGAAATGACTGTTGGCGCAACTACCGCCACGAGTTTTCCCACCGCATCGAGGAAGTTTCCAGCTTGTCCACATTCCGGATTACACTACCCAACAAAACAGCGGCCAGGCGCCGCGATAAAGGAGATCACGATGCATGCTTTCAAGGTAATCAAGCGCTGGGCAGTGCTCGAAGCGGCGGTCATCGCGGCGCTGGCGGTCAACGCCATGGCGGCCGACGACAAGACGCCGGCCGCCAAGCCGTCGGTGTCGGACGTGGTCAAGGGATCCAGCCCGTCCGACTGGCGCGCGCTCGATCCTGAAAACACACTGGTGATGGACATTCCCTCCGGCCGCGTCGTGATCGAACTGGCGCCGGCGTTCGCGCCGAACCACGTTAATAACATCAAGACGATGGTGCGCGACCACTACTTCGACGGGCTGGCGATCATCCGCTCGCAGGATAACTGGGTGGTGCAATGGGGCGACCCGGACGAGAAGAACCCGCGCCCGTTCAAGAACGCCAAGGCGACCCTGAAGGCCGAGTTCACGGTGCCGATCAAGAACGACACCAGCTTCACGCGTCTGCCCGACCGCGACGGCTACGCGGCGCAGGTCGGCCACTCGAACGGTTTCCCGGTTGGGCACGACCCGAAAAAAGGGCAGGCCTGGCTGGCGCACTGCTATGGCATGGTGGGGGTCGGGCGCGACAACGACGCCGACAGCGGCGGCGGGTCGTCGCTGTACGCGGTGACCGGCCACGCGCCGCGCCACCTGGACCGCAACATCACCGTGGTCGGGCGCGTCGTCTCGGGCATGCCGCTGCTGTCGACGCTGCCGCGCGGCGCCGGCGCGATGGGCTTTTACGACAAGCCGGAGCAGAACGTGCCGATCCGCTCGATGAGGGTAGCGGCCGACCTGCCGGAAGCGGAGCGGCCGAAGTTCGAAGTCATGCGCACCGAGAGCGCGGCCTACCAGGCCGTGTTGGAAGCACAACGCAACCGCGGCGGGCCGTGGACCAAAGTCCCGGCCGGCTACCTCGACCTGTGCAATGCGCCGATTCCGGTGCGCGAGCAGAAGTAAACGGTAATAGGAAGATAATTGAGGACGTCGTTCCCGCGGAGGCGGGAACCTAAGTTTGCTGGCGTCCCCGCTACGGCACGAACTGGGGTTCCCGCCTCCGCGGGAACGACGTTTTTAGGCCGGCGGGATGACGTGCTCGGGGCGCGGGAATGACGTGCTTGATGTAGTGGTTCTGCCGGGCGTATCCCAATTTTCCGGTTTCGCCTTTTCCCACCACGCTATAATCCCCCGATGAACGCGCCCGTCTCCACCCATCGCCCGATCCAGCAGCTTCCCGACCAGCTCATTTCGCAAATCGCCGCTGGCGAGGTGGTCGAGCGGCCGTCCGCGGTCGTCAAGGAACTGCTCGAGAACGCGCTCGACGCCGGCTCCACGCAGATCACTGTGCGGCTTGAGGAAGGCGGCGTCAAACGCATCGCGATCACCGACAACGGCCGTGGCATCAGCCCGGACCAGTTGCCGCTTGCCCTCGCGCGCCACGCGACCTCCAAAATCGCCTCGCTGACCGACCTCGAAAATGTGTCCACGCTCGGCTTTCGCGGCGAGGCGCTGGCGTCGATCGCCGCCGTGGCCGCGGTGTCGATCACCTCGCGCACCCCGGGCGCGCCGCACGCATACGAAATCATCGGCTCGCACCACGGCACCGTGTCGCCCTCGTCCGGCGCATTCGGCACCACCATCGACGTACAGGACCTGTACTTCAACACGCCGGCCCGCCGCAAATTCCTCAAGTCCGAGCAGACCGAATACGGCCATTGCGCCGAAGTCGTGCGCCGCATCGCGCTGGCGCGGCCGGACGTGGCCTTCAGCCTGTCGCACAACGGCCGCACGATCGATCACTGGAACGTCAGCGAGATGGCAAAGCGCAGCGCCCATATCCTCGGCAGCGACTTCGCCGAAGCGCGCTTGCCGGTCGACGAAGCCGCCGGCCCGCTGCGCCTGCACGGCTATGCCGGCCTGCCGACCGCCTCGAAGGCGCGTGCCGACGGCCAGTTCTTTTACGTGAACGGGCGCTTCGTACGCGACAAGCTGCTGCTGCACGCGGTGCGCTCGGCCTACCAGGACGTGCTGCACGGCGACCGCTTCCCGTCGTACGTGCTGGCGCTCGACCTCGACCCGGCGCTGGTCGACGTCAACGTGCACCCATCGAAAATCGAAGTACGCTTCCGCGACAGCCGCGCCGTCCACCAGTTCGTGTTCCATGCGGTGCAGCGCACGCTCGCGGCCACCTCGGCCACGGCGCACGGCAGCGTGCCGGCGCCGATCAGCGCGGCCGAAGTGAGCCCGTCGGCGTCGAACTGGCAACCGCGCCCGCACGAGCAAACCTCGTTCGGCGCACAGCTCGCGCCGACCTTCTCGCCATCGCCCTTCCCGCCTGGTAGCCGCTGGGATGCCGGCAGCGGTGGAGTCGGTGTCGCCCAGAGCACGGAGCGCTACGGCGCCCTGTTCGCCTCGGCCGAACCATCGACCGCAAGCGCACCGGCCGCGCCGCTCGCCGCCCCGGTGCGCGCCATGTCGAACGACGACTTCCCGCTCGGCTTCGCGCTCGCCCAGCTGCATGGCATCTACATCCTCGCCCAGAACACGAAGGGCCTGGTGCTGGTCGACATGCACGCCGCGCACGAGCGCATCCTGTACGAGCAGTTGAAGAACGCGCTCGACGCGCAGGTCGACGGCCAGGACATGCAGGTGCAGTCGATGCTGATCCCGGTGACCTTCTTCGCTGACGCGGTCGAAGTCGGCACCGCCGAAGAACACCAGGACACCCTCAAAAAACTCGGCTTCGACATCGCCGTGCTGTCGCCGACCACGCTCGCAGTGCGCGCCGTGCCGACGCTGCTCAAGAACGCCGATGCGCAAACGCTGGCGCGCGACGTGCTGCGCGACGTGCGCGAATACGGCGGCTCGCGCGTGCTGATCGAGCGCCGCAACGAACTGCTCGGCACCCTCGCCTGCCACACCGCCGTGCGCGCGAACCGCATCCTGACGGTGCCCGAGATGAACGCCTTGCTGCGCCAGATGGAATCGACCGAGCGCGCCGACCAGTGCAACCACGGGCGCCCGACCTGGGTGCAGCTCGAGATCTCGGCGCTGGACAAGCTTTTCCTGCGCGGGCAATGATGACGCAAGCAGTACCGAACAGCGGCGCCAGGCCGTTGGCAGTGGCCATCATGGGGCCGACCGCGTCGGGCAAGACTGCGGCGGCGCTGGCGATCGCACGCGAACGCCCGGTCGAGATCATCTCGGTCGACTCGGCGCTGGTCTACCGAGGCATGGACATCGGCACCGCCAAGCCCAATGCGCAAGAACTGGCGAGCGTGCCGCACCACCTGATCGATATCATCGAGCCGACCGACGCGTATTCGGTCGCCCAGTTTCGCGACGATACGCTGCGCCTGGTGGCCGACATCAGCGCACGCGGCAAACTGCCGCTGCTGGTCGGCGGGACGATGATGTACTTCAAAGGCCTGACCGACGGGCTGGACGACCTGCCGACAGCAGACGCGGGCGTGCGCGCGGCGATCGAGCTTGAAGCGGCCCGGATCGGGTGGCCCGGCATGCATGCGAAGCTGCGCGCGCTGGACCCGGCGACCGCCGACCGGCTGGCGCCCAACGACGCGCAGCGCATCAACCGCGCGCTCGAGATCATCGAACTGACCGGCAAGCCGATGTCGGAACTGCTGGCGCGGCGCGAGAAGCAGGAGCTGCCGTTCGACCTGGTGTCGTTCGCGCTTGAACCGTCGGACCGAAGCGTCCTGCACGGCCGCATCGCGCTGCGCTTCGAGCAGATGCTGGGCGAGCGCGACGACCAGGGACTGGTGGCCGAGGTGGCGCGCCTGCGTGCTCGCGGCGACCTCTCGCCAACGCTGCCGTCGATGCGCTGCGTCGGCTATCGGCAGACCTGGGATTACCTGGACGGGAAGATCGACCGGGCGGCGCTGCGCGAGACCGGAATCATCGCCACCCGCCAGCTCGCCAAGCGCCAGTTGACCTGGCTGCGCTCGATGCCGGACCGGGTCGTGATCGACTGCCTGGGCCGGGACCCGGCAGGGACGATGCTGGAGCAGCTGGCCGGCTTGAACAAATAGCATCGCGGCAAAATAAGCCGCTCCGGGCGCGCCTGTTCTTGACAGCGACGCCGTGAGCCGGGATAATGCTGTCCGTTGCAGGTGATATAGCTCAGTTGGTTAGAGCATAGCATTCATAATGCTAGGGTCGGTGGTTCAAGTCCACCTATCACCACCAAAATTCAAGCAAATGGCTTGGCTCACACGAGTCGGGCCATTTTGCTTTCCACCCGGTGATATAGCTCAGTTGGTTAGAGCATAGCATTCATAATGCTAGGGTCGGTGGTTCAAGTCCACCTATCACCACCAAGAACACGCCTCAAGAACCCGCCCTTCTCCCACTGAGAACGCGGGTTTTTTGTTTCCCGAGCGTTTTCGGCGTCCATTGAAACCTGGCATCTTTAACGGTATGCTCTGCTGTGCATACGGCACGAGTCGTCCTGTTAAACAGTCAGTCTGGCCCAAAGGACTCACGGCGTTGATCACACTTCCCGCTTTACTCATTGCTGCCAGCGCGGCAATCATTCTGCTACTGGGTCTCGTCCACCTTCTGTTCACCTTCTCTGGTCCAAAGTTGATGCCGCGCGATCGTGAGTTGCAGGCCCGTATGCGGGAAGTATCGCCGGTAATCACTCGTGAAACAACGATGTGGAGGGCCTGGGTGGGCTTCAATGCCAGCCATAGCTTCGGGGCCATCATGTTCGGCGCGGTGTACGGTTATCTGTCGCTGGTGCACAGTGCGTTCTTGTTGCGTTCCGCCTTTCTCTTGTGGCTTGGGCTGCTTCTGCTCGGCGGCTACCTCTTCTTGGGCAAACGTTACTGGTTCAGTATTCCGTTTCGCGGCATCCTCCTGGCCCTGACCCTTTATGTGCTGGCGCTCCTTAGCACCTGGGTCTGATTCTTCCAACTGGGTTAAGTCCCTGTTCTGCTTTACGTGCTACGCTAACACCGCGTGCGAGGACCGACTCGAAACGGGGGATGGACATGAAAACGGTAGACATTGGCGACGCGCGGACGAACCTTGCGGACCTGGTGGAGGCTGCAAGAAAAGGCGAAGAAATCGTTATCTCCAAAGCTGGGAGACCGGCTGTGCGGCTTGTCGCGGTGCAAGTGCCCAAGGTTGTTCGCAGGCCCGGGGCAATGAAAGGGAGAATTCGGGTCGCAGACGATTTCGATGCGCCGCTGCCGGACCAGATTCAGGCAACATTCGAGGGCAAGTGATGGGCTTGCTAGCAAATTGCGCTTCCGTGAACTTCCGGTGTCCGCCAAACAAGCCGCAATGACCCGGGCGCTCCCTGATCTGCACAAAGATCCTTTTGATAGGCTGCTTGTTGCCCAAGCCCTGTGTGAACCGCTCACTTTCCTGACGCACGATCGCATGTTGAAGAGCTATTCCCAGCTCGTGGAAGTCATCTAGGTCGGGAAATACAAACCCGCTGCTAACGCGCGTGCAAATGCCGCTGCTGCTCCGACACCGGCCAGATCATCGCGGTCGCCTGGCGCAGCCAGCCCAGCTTCAGATAGAACTCCTCTTTCCCCGGCGCGGCAGTCAAGGTAATGAACTTGTACCCGGCAAGCTGTTCACGCAGGTAGGTCACAACTTCGCGCCCCAGTCCGGCGTGCTGCCGGTCCGGCTTAACGACCACGTCGACCAGCATGCCATAGTACAGCCCATCATCCATTGTCCGACCAAATGCGGCGAGCTCGGCGCCGTCGTAAATAAAGATGACGTGGGTACTCATCTTGAACGCGGCGCATATCTCATCCGGCTCGCGCCGCCCCCAGCCTACCTCGGCAAACAATGCCGCTACCACCGGCCAGTTGACATTGTCGATGCAATAAACCTTGTTCATGCGCTGACCATCCGATCTTTATCCGGGACGGCTCAGTAAAACCAAACCGTTTTTTCCATAAAAATTTTCAATTGCAAAAATAGCATCGACTGCTATATTGACCGATTGTCTCGATTCTACGGCGACAAATAGTTTCGGAGAGCTATATCCACTCCTAACCAGCGGAGATTCGACATGCCAGCCCTGCCTTCCCGGATCGTCGATTTGCACACCCACCTGTTTAACGCCCGCTGTCTTCCGCTAGCCGGGATATTCGCAAATGCGCTCAATCTCGACGCCGACCAGTGCCCGCTCGCACGCGGGCTGGCAAAACTGGTCAACCTCCTTGCCGAGCCCTACCTGACGGCGGACCGGTATTCACTGGGCGGGGCGGACACGGCATGGTATGTCAATCAATTGGCGGACCTCGCCGTGGCGGAGTTCGAGCGCCCTTTCCTGCATGCGAATAATGCCGACAAAGCGCGGCTGCTGGCATCGCCACAAGCGCAGGAAAGCGAGATCGCGATCTGCATTGGCGAGCTCGAACGTGCATTGAATGAGCTGGACGCAATCGCATCCGGCGCCGCTGGTCTTTTAGCCCCTGCATCTCGGAACCCGCTCGGTTGGGTCCGCAATGTGGTGACGCGCGCATTGAACAAACTGCAGCAATTGGCCGATACCGTCCGGGATGGCGTGGGCGAAATCGAGGACTACGTCGCTTTCACTTTCAACATGCTCGCCTCCGAAAAGCATATGGCGCAAACGCTGATCAAGCGTTACGGCGATGGATTGCCGGATCTGGAATTCGTTCACCACATGATGGACATGCAGCAGGCCTACGTCGGCGGCGGCACGACGGAAAAAATGGTCGCACCGCTTTACCCCTTTTATGACGCTCAACTATTGAGAATGCGGGACCTGGCCAGGCAGCTCGATGGGAAGGTCTGCGGGTTCGCCGCATTCGATCCGCGTCGTCCAAACTGGCGCGAGATCATGGACTCGGCGATCGCGAAGGGATTCAGCGGGGTCAAGTTCTATACAGCGATGGGCTACCTGCCAATCGGGAACACCAGTCCGGAAATAGAAAAGCGTGTGCTCGGCTTCTTCAGGCTATGCATCGAAAAGGACCTTCCCGTCTTCACGCATTGCACACCAGTCGGGTTCGAGACGCGCCATCACAAAGGCCTGAATGCGGACCCACGCAAT
Source organism: Massilia sp. (assembly GCA_045810465.1). Classification (GTDB taxonomy): domain Bacteria; phylum Pseudomonadota; class Gammaproteobacteria; order Burkholderiales; family Burkholderiaceae_D; genus Telluria. The sequence goes on from JBJMVW010000235.1 coordinate 24,421, forward strand.
TGGGAGAAGCTTTTGCAGGCGAACGACGGCGAGTTCGCGAAGCTGCGCCTGTGCTTCGGCCATGCCGGCGGCGGCAACGTGACTCACCTGGGGCATCACTCTGCCGGGTGGACGGCCAACCCGGCCGAGTGGGAAAACCGCGACAACTACGCGTATAAAGTGGCCCGCCTCTGCGCGGCCTACCCCAACGTGTACTGCGAGTTCGCCTACATAACCGAGCTGTTCGAAGGCACACCGCAAGCGCAACAGCAGGCCAGGGAACGCTTCGTGGCAAACCTGATCGGCGTTGTCAACGCGAGCAAAAACGGAAAATACGAACTGTCGACCAAGATCGCGTATGGCTCGGACTGGAACATGCCGTCGATGACAAAGCACCCGCGCGAGTACCTGAACGTGTTCCTCGAACTCTTCGGGACAGGCGAGCTTGCGGCGTACCGCGAGGAGTTCTTCTGGAAAAACGCGTATCGCTTCCTGAAGCGTTAAGTTCCGCCCACGTCCGCATCCTCGTCGAGCTCGAACTCACCCCGCTCAAACGCTTCGAGCACCTCGCGCGCTTGCAGCAGATAAGACGCCGGGACGAGGATGCGCACGCCCCCGAGCGCCGGCGCAAGCAGCAGGTCGGTTTGCATCAGATGCTCGTCGGCGAGCACCGCCGGGATGCCGGACGCGACCAGGCAGCCCTGCACCAGGCTGGCCTGCATCGGCACCAGGTATTTTGCAATGACAAACAGGTCGCGCCCGGGCACCGCCTCGATTTCCGGATTGGCAGCCAGCCACGCGCCCAGCGTTTGTTCCATGACGACTCCCAGGTGAGGAAACTCGGCACATCTTACTCCGGCGCGCGCCCCGGCGGCCGCTTATTGGCTATATAGGTAAGCCGCGATGTCGCGCGCCTCCGCCCGCGTCACGCCAAGCTCGGGCATCGCGGTCTTCGGGCTGATCGCGCGCGGATGCATGATCCACCGCGCCAGGTTGTCGGCGCTGTTGGGCAGCACGCCGCCAACGTAGCTGCTGTCGCGGATCTCCTTCAGCGACGGGCCGACCTTGCTGTCGGCGCGGGCGATGCCCTTGATCTGGTGGCACGCCGCGCAGCCGTAACGCGCGATGAGTTGCTGGCCGACGCGCGGATCGCCACCGGTGAGCGGCTCGCTCGCCGGTGGCTGCCTGCCGCACCCGGCAAGCGCGGCCAGCACGAGAGGCACGGCAAGGTACTGCAGCTTCATCGATCGGCTCCCTGCGCCACCAGGGCGCGCACGGATGGCCGCGGCGGCGCCAGCCACCCCGCACCAAGCACAAGCCCGGCCGCCACGTACGCCAGCCCGCCGGGAATCCACATGATCAGCCCGCCCAGCTGCTGGTCTTCCAGCGCCGACAGGCCGAACGCCAGCGCGCTGTGGCCGTAGACCGGATACCACACGGTCTCGGACATCGTGAACAGCGCGCCGAGCGCGCCGGTATGCATCATGGTCGAGAACAAATAGATGATCGATGCGCCGCGCGAAGCGTGCAGGCCCTGCTTGCCCAGCACCGCCCACCAGAACAGCAGGGCCGTGAACAGGAAGCTTGCGTGCTGCAGCGCGTGGATACCGTTGTTCCGTAGCGCGTACTGGAACAGCGCCGGCACGTGCCACAGCCACAGCGCGGCGAAGTGCAGCATCCAGGCCGCCAGCGGCCGCGTGATCGCATTCCACACCAGTGCGGCCGGACGCGCGCGCGTGGCCGCCCCGACGCCGACGCGCCAGGACGGCGGCAACGCCCACACCCAGGCGCCGAGCGGACGGCCGAGCACCATCAGCGGCGCGGCGATAATCATCAGCAGTTCGTGCTGCACCATGTGTGCCGAAAACGCGAGGCTCCCTGCCGGGTCGAGCGGTGAGGCCAGCGCCAGCACCAGCGTGATCCAGCCCGCTCCGAAGCAGGCCACCTGCTTCGCCATCCGCGGGCGCGATTGCCTGGTGCGCGGCCACAGCCGCCATGCGCCGACCGCGTACAGCAACAGCGACAGCGCCAGGCAAGCAAGCACCCACGGCTCGGCGCCCCATTGCAGCGCCTCGCGCGCGACGTGCTCCTCCTCGACGTCGTGCGCGAACGCCGCGCCGGCCGCAAGCCACAGCAGGATGGCGGTCAGCTGGCGCATGGCGACAGCGTCCATTGCGGGAACCACTGGGCGATGACGACGAGGCACGACAGCGCGCCGACCATGCCGGCGACCAGCGCGACGAAGCGGCCGCGCAGGCTGGCGGCATCGCCCGGTACCGCCTCGGCGCCGCCGCCCTTCCCGATCCAGTTGCGCCATGCCTGCAGCGTGAACACGACGCAGATGACCAGGATCGCGGCCGTGACCAGGTTCTGCGGCAGCTGGCTTTGGCGCGAGCACGATGGCGTGGTCAGCGCATACGTGATCGCCAGGTTGGCGAGCGCCAGCGACGGCGCGAGCAGGAGTGCGGGCCAGTTCCCCATCGTCGTTCCCGCGGTCAGAACCGCGCCCCCCAATAGATCACCGCATAGATCGGTAGCCAGCTGAACACCACGAAGTACCAGTACGCCGCATTCTCGCTGACATCGACGTAGCGTTTGCCCTCGAGCGGGCCGGTAAACATCAGCACGGTGAGCACCAGCGTGTCGTAGGCGTCGGTGACCAGGTGGGTCGTGTGCAGGCCCATCAGCATCCACACTGCCGAGCCGTAGGCGTCGCTGTCCCAGCGCGTGTTGAGCGCGCCGAATTCGAGCACGCGCACGCCGAGGAAGGCCAGCGAAAGCACGAAGCACACGACCATCCACAGCCGCACCCTGGGCAGGTCGAGCTGCTCGGCGGCGCGCTTGGCCAGATAGTTCGGCACCACGCTCGCGATCATGATGGCGGTATTGATGTTCCCCCAGATCAGGTCAGGCGGAAACCGGCTCATCGGCCACGCGGTGCTGTGGCTGCGCAGGTAGAAGTAGGTCATCACCGCCAGCGCGAATACCGTGCCTTCGATCGCCATCAGCCCCATCGTGCCCCACCACATCGGGCTGCGGTGGCCGAAGGCGAAGGTGGGCAGGTGGCAGACGTCGAGCAAGGCGCCATCGCCCACGGCGCCTGCCTCCTTGCGCTCGACCGGGGCGCTCATGGCCGCACCTCGGAACCGGTGCGCACTTCGGTCATGCCACGCTTGGGCCAGAACCAGAAGGTGGTCGCAATCGCGACGGGGACCGAGGCCCATACCACCGCCCACGGCGTGAAGATCGAGCCGACGAACAGGATCGTCACCGCGATCGCCGACAGGAAGGGCCAGATCGACGACGCCGGCAGCCACATGCGGTGGTCGAGCTGTGCGTCGTTGACGGACGTGATCAGCACTTCGCGGTGCTGCGACGACAGGCCGCTGACATGCGACGGCACGCCGCCGCGCTGCCACAGCGCGTCGCGTGCATGCACCACCGGCACCAGTTCGAAGTTGGCTGCCGGCGGTGGCGACGAGGTACTCCATTCGAGCGTGCCCGCGCCCCACGGGTCGTCGCCGGCAACCTGCCCTGCGCGATAGCTGCGCACCACGTTGATGATAAACAGCAGCACGCTGACCGCGATTATCATGGCGCCGACAGTCGCGGTCATGTTCAGCGCGCCCCAACCCATCTCCTCGGGATAGGTGTACACGCGGCGCGGCATGCCCTGCAGGCCGAGCACGTGCATCGGGAAGAACGCGATGTTAAAGCCGACGAAGAACAGCCAGAAGTTCCAGCGGCCGAGCCGCTCATCCATCAGGCGCCCGGTGAACTTGGGGAACCAGTAATAGAAGGCGCCGAACAGGGGAAAGACCGCGCCGCCGAGCAGCACGTAATGCAGGTGCGCGACCACGAAGAAGGTGTCGTGCAGCTGGTAGTCGAGCGACACAGAGGCCAGCATCAGCCCGGTGAGCCCGCCCAGCAGCAGGATCGCGAAGAAGGCCAGCACGAACAGCAGCGGCGTCCTGAAGTTCAGGCGTCCGGTCCAGAGCGTCGCGATCCAGCAGAAGATCTGCACCGCGGTCGGAATCGCGATCATCAGGCTGGCGGCGGTAAAGAAGGTCTTGCCCAGTTCCGGCAGGTTGGTCGCGAACATGTGGTGCACCCACAGGCCAAAGGCGAGGAAGGCGGTGGCGATCAGCGCCAGCACCATCGCCGGATAGCCGACCACCGGGCGGCGCGAAAAGGTGGGGATGATGCTCGAGATGAAACCGAGCGGCGGGATGAAGATCAGGTAGACCTCGGGGTGGCCGAAGAACCAGAACAGGTGCTGCCACAAGAGCGCGTCGCCGCCCTCGCCCGGATTGAAGAAGTGGGTGCCGACCAGCCGGTCGAGGATCAGCGCGGTGCTCGACAACATCACGGCCGGCATCGCGAACAGCACCATGAACGAGGTGACCAGCATGGTCCACACGAACAGCGGCATGCGGTTGAGCGTCATGCCGGGCGCGCGCATCTTGAGGATGGTGGTGATCAGGATGACCGCCTCCATCAGCGAGGCCAGCTCGGTGAAGGTGATCATCTGCGCCCAGAAGTCGATCCGTTTGCCAGGCGAGAACTGCGGGCCGGACAGCGGCACGTAGGCGAACCAGCCGGCGTCCGGGCCGATCCCCATGAAGAAGCCGGTGTACAGCATCAGCCCGCCGAAGGTGAAGATCCAGAAGGCGAACGCGTTCATGCGCGGGAAGGCGACGCTGCGCGCACCGATCATCAACGGCACCAGGTACATCGCGACCGCCTGCATGATCGGCACCGCGAACAGGAACATCATCGTACTGCCGTGCATCGTGAACAGCTGGTTGTACATGTCCGGCCCCACCAGGCTGTTGTCCGGGCGCGCCAGCTGCAGGCGGATCGCCAGCGCCAGCAGGCCGCCGGCAATGAAGAACAGGAAGGTGACGACCATGAAGCGGATGCTGATGGTCTTGTGGTTGACAGCGGCGAGCCAGCCTGACAGGCCGGGTGGGTCGCGCCAGGTGCGTTCCAGATCGGTGGCTTCGGCCGGTGAGAGGCGCGGCCGGGCGCCGATTGCGGTGTCGCCAACGCTCATTTCAGGGTCTCCAGGTAGGCCAGCAGGGCGTGCAGGTCGTCGGGCGCCAGCGCGTTGGCGGGCATGTTCACGCCAGGTTTGAGCGACTGCGGGTCGGCGATCCAGCCTGCCAGGTGGCCTCGGTTATTCGGCAGCATGCCGGCGGCGATGGTCTGGCGGCTTGCGAGGTGGGTCAGGTCCGGGCCCACTTTGCCGTTGGCGTTGGTGCCGCCGATCGTGTGGCACATCACGCAGCTGGTGCCGAGGAAGACCTGCAAGCCGCGCTGCTGCTGCGCGTCCGTGGGCGCGGCGGCGGCCTGGCGCTGGCCTGCGGCCCAGGCTTCGTACTGCGCCGATGGTTCGGCGGCGACCAGCAGCGCCATCATCGCGTGTTCGAGGCCGCAGAATTCGGCACACTGGCCGCGGTAGATGCCGGGTTTGTCGGCGCGCAGGCGCATGATGGCGGTACGGCCGGGGATCATGTCCTTCTTGCCGTGCAGGTTGGGCACCCACAGCGAGTGGATCACGTCGTTGCTGCGCAGGGTGACGAGCACCGGGCGCCCGACCGGGATATGCAGTTCGTTCGCCGTGGTGAATTCGCGCGTCGGGTCCTCGTCTTTATAGCGCGCCTCCCACCACCACTGGTGGCCCACCAGCTCGATGTTGACCGCATCCCCGAGCGGCATGCGCGCGAGCGCGCGGCTGGTGAACACGTCGGCGCCGAGCAGGACCAGCAGCCCGGCGGTGGAGAACGCGGCGGCCCAGATCACGTTGCGGTGCACGCGTCGTTCCGGCCGCTCCAGCGAAGACAGATCGGGCTCGCTCGCGGCGCTGCCTTTCGGCGCCCGCCACAGCGCAACCAGGCAAGCGCCGAGCACCGCGACGAAGACGACCGTGCACAGCCCCAGCGTGAAGTTCCACAGGTCGCCGATGCGTTCGGCCTGTGGCCCGGCGGGGCGCAACGCGTCCTGCGGCGCGGCGCCAGCCGCTGCGGCGCAGGCGTACAACAGCATGGGTCCGGCATGGCGCAGTCGCAGTCGCATCGTCAGCGGCCCTCCGTCGGCGCTTCTTCGTGCTTCGGTTTTTCGCGCTTGCGCCGCGACTCCGGCTCGGCGGCCTGCAGGCTGTCGCTGCGGGTCGGCGCCACGTCCCGGCGCAGCTGCCCGCTCATCGAGCGCACGTAGGCCACCAGCTGCCAGAGCTGGTCCTCCGGCACGTGCTTGCCGAAAGCGGGCATGCCGTTCGGCCGGCCTTCGGCGACCGAGGCGAAGATGTTGGCCGGGTCCGAGCCGTAGCGCCATTTGTCGTCCATCAGCGGCGGGCCCATGTTGCCGCCCCCGCCAGCGTGGCAGCCATTGCAGTTGTATGCGCGGTACAGCGTCTTGCCCTGGGAAACCGCGTAGGCGTTTTCTTCGTACTGGTTTTTTGCCGGCAGCGCGGCCTGGGCGGCGACCGAGTGATCGGACAAGCCTGATGCCGCCGGCGGCGCCTTGACCGGGCGCTCCTCGCGATAGCAGCCGGTGGCGACAAGCGCCACGGCGAGCGCGGCAAGGTGAAGTCGCTTCATGGCTCGCCTCCCGTGCTTGCCGGTGCCTGCCCCGGGCGGTCGACGCGCGGCACCTGGTACTGCGCCAGGATTGCGTCGATGTCGGCGCGGCGGCGCTGCATGATCTCATCGAGCTTGTCGCGCAGCGCGGTATCGCCCTTGCGCACGCCCATCGCGATGGCGTATTCGAACGGCACCGGCAGGCCGGCTGGCGCTGCCGCCGGCACAACCGTCATCGGGACCGCCGCACGGTGCGCGAAGTAGCCGGCCTGCGGGCCCCACACCAGTGCCAGGTCGATACGCCCCGCCGCGATCGCGTCGACCATGCGCTGCGCCGCGGGGCCGTCGCCGTAGACGGTAAAACCCGTCACGTTGTCGGTCGCGCCCGCACGTGTGAGCGCGTGGCCGGGCGGGCTCGCCGCCAGGTCGTTGCCGATCAGTTGCACGCCGATGCGGCGCTGGCGCAGTTGCGCGGGATCGAAGCTGGTGAAGGGCTGCGCGCCGCTGCGGTACACCGCGACGTAGGTCGAACGGTAGTACGGTTTGGTGCGCAGCACCTTGTCGAAGCCGGCCGGCACGCCGATGAACAGGTCGCATTCGCCCGCCCCCATCGTCTTGCGCACAAAGCCGCGCCGCTGCTCCTGCCAGAAGTAGCTGAGGTGCGCGCCCATGTCGTCGGCCACCAGGCGCGCGATGCGGTTCTCGAAACCGCTCCCGTCGCGCTGCGAGTACGGCAGGTTGTCCGGGTCGGCGCACACGCGCAGCTCGCGCGGGGCATCGGCCGCCGCGGCGCCCCCTGCCGCAGCCAGCAGCGCGATCGCCGCCAGTTCAGGGAAGCGCGAAGACATACAGCGTCCCTCCCTTGCCAGTGTACTGCGGCAGGTCCTTCATGACGTTGACGAAGCCCGAGGCTGCGGTGCCGTCGCGCGGATCGAGCCCGCCCGAGACGATCGCCCCGGCCCAGCCGCCCACACCCGACAGGATCGCGATGTACTGTTTGCCGTCCGGGCCACGGTAGGAAACCGGCTGGCCGATGATCCCCGAGCCGACCTTGAACTGCCACAGCGGCGCGCCGCTTTTCGCGTCGACCGCTTTGAACCAGCCGTCCATGGTCCCGTAGAACACCACGTCGCCGGCGGTGGCCAGCGCCCCGCTCCACACCGGGAAACGTTCCGGGATCGACCAGCGCTTGCGCCCGGCCGCCACGTCCCAGGCGGTGAACGCGCCGCGGTTGCCACCCGGGCCGGCGTAAATCTTGTTATCCAGGCCGACGTAGGGCGTGCCGGCGATGTACGAGGTGTCGTAGGTCTCGGCGTCCTGGCACAGGTTCTGGTGCGGGATGTACAGGAGCTGCGTGCGCGGCGACCAGGCCGACGGCTGCCAGTCCTTCCCGCCCGGCGAGGCCGGGCAGATCTCGCGCATCACCTGTCCGACTTGCGGCGCCTTCTGCGGGTTGTACTTGAGCTTGCCGGTCTGCAGGTCGACACCTTCGCTGGTCGTGATGTGCACGAACGGGTCGGCGGCCAGCACCTGGCCGGTCAGGCGGTCCATCACGTAGACGTAGCCATTGCGGTCCGGGTGCACCAGCAGCTTGCGCGGCGCGCCCTTGTACTGCAGGTCGAGCAGGATGTTCTCGTTGACGCTGTCGTAGTCGTGCAGGTCGTGCGGGCTGAACTGGTAGAACCAGCGCGCCTGGCCGGTGTCGGGCTTGCGCGCGAAGATCCCGGCGGTCCATTTGTTGTCGCCCGGCCGCTGTTCCGGGTTCCAGGGGCCGGGGTTGGCCGTGCCGTAGTAGATCAGGTCGGCCTGCGGGTCGTACGAGATCCAGCCCCAGACGTTGCCGCCGCCGATCTTCCACGCCTCCCTCGGCCAGGTCGTCACGCCCAGGTCCTTGCCCCGGTCGGCGCCGTACCAGGGCTTGAAGTCGGCGCCGATCAGCACGTCGCTGTCGGGCCCCGTGCTCCAGGCGCGCCAGGCTTCCTTGCCGGTGCGGGTATCGAGCGCGACCAGCCAGCCGCGCACGCCGAGTTCGCCACCGCTGTTGCCGACCAGAACCTTGTCCTTGACCACCAGCGGCGCCATCGTCACCGTTTCGCCCTTGCTGATATCGGCCAGTTTGGTGCGCCACACTTCCTTGCCGCTGGCGGCGTCGACCGCGATGGTCTGGCCGTCGAGCGTGTTCATGAACACCTTGCCGTCGGCGAAGGCGACTCCGCGCGCCACCACATCGCAGCAGGCCACGCCCTGCGCGCTGGCGTTCGGATTCGGCTCGAATTTCCACTTCATCGGCGCGCCGGCCCGGGTCAGGTCGAGCGCGTACAGGTAATTGGGGTATGGCGCGACCAGGTACATCGTGTCGCCGACCACCAGCGGCGCCGCTTCCTGTCCACGGTTGACGCCCATCGAGAACGTGAACGCGACCTTCAGGTTTTTGACGTTGGCGGCGTTGACCTGGTCGAGCGAGCTGTAGCGTGTGCTGGCGTAATCCTTGGCCGCCATCACCCACTGGCCGCCGTCGTCCTGGGGCACGGCGGCGCCAGCGGCAAGCGTCCCTGCCGCCAGCAGCATCGCAATCAGTATTCGGGCACGACCTGTTGCTTTACTCGAACTCATTCGCGGGTCTCGACTTGTCGCAATTTAGTTATCAATGTGATATGTATAGCGCATTTTTTGGAATCCCGACGCACGGCTGAGGTGGCGTGTTTCGCTCATCAATTGAGCGGGGCGCAGCCGGCAAGTCGGCTATCCTCGACGCCGCAACCGATCCGTGGAGAACTGCATGACGACACTCAAAATCCTGTGCCTGGCCGCCTCGCTGTGCGCCGCCGCCTCCGTTGCGGCCGCCCCTTTCGCCTATGTCCCGAACGAGAAATCGGGCACCGTCAGCGTGATCGATACCGCCACCGACAGCGTCACCGCAACCATCGCTACCGGCGGCAAGCCGCGCGGCGTCGCCGCCAGCCCGGACGGCGGCACGCTGTACGTCAGCGAGCAGACGTCCAATTCGCTGCTGGTGGTCGACCTGGCCACACGCACTGTGCGCGAGCGCGTTGCGTTGGGCGAATCGCCCGAGGGCATTGGCCTGTCGCGGGATGGCGCGCTGATCGCGGCGGCGAGCGAACTGGCGAACGGCGTGATCCTGCTCGAGACCGGTGGCGGCAAACGCAAGTGGACGATCCCGGTACCGGGCAAGAATCCTGAGCACGCGGTGTTCAGCCCTGACGGGCGCTGGCTGTTCGTCAGCGCCGAGGAAGGTTCGCAGGTGGACCTGGTCGACCTCGAGCGGAAGAGCGTGGCCGCTTCGGTGCCGGACGGCCACACTGCATACGTGGCCTGCGAACTCGATGGCACGCTGTACGCGATCGATGTCGACAAGCGCACCGCCAGCGCGCCGGTGCAGGCCGGGCCTTTTTCAAACGGGGTGGCGGTGGCGCCGGACGGCGCGAAAGTCTATGTGTCGAGCGGGCGTGGGGCGCGCATCGACGTGTTCGATGTCGCAAGCAAGCGCTTCACCGCCTCGATCCCGGTCGGCCAGCGGCCCTGGAACATGGCGCTTACGCCGGATGGCAAGAAGCTGTACGTGGCCAACGGGCGCTCCGGCACCACGTCGGTGATCGATACCGTAGCCAGCCGCCGCGTGGCCGACATTCCGGTCGGCGAGCTGCCGTGGGGCGTGGTGGTGCGCTAAACGTCATTCCCGCGAAGGCGGGAATCCCGGTTCGGCGCTGTAGCCCACGAGGCAAACTTAGGTTCCCGCCTCCGCGGGAACGACGTAATTTGCGCTGATTACAAAGCGGCCCGTATCGGCCGAGCGTCATTCCCGCGAAGGCGGGAATCCCAGTTCGGCGCTGTAGCCCACGAGGCAAACTTAGGTTCCAGCCTCCGCGGGAACGACGTAATTTGCGCTGATTGCAAAGCGGCCCGTATCGGCCGAGCGTCATTCCCGCGAAGGCGGGAACCCCAGTTTGGCGCTGATCGTCTAACCGAACAACAGCGGCACGCGCGACAGCAGGAACAGCAGCACGCCAATCAGGCCACCGACCACGGTGCCGTTGATGCGGATGAACTGCAGGTCCTTGCCGATATTGAGCTCGATCTGCTCCGACATTTCGCGGCTGTCCCAATTCCTGACCGTGTCGGCGATGTGGCGGGTCAGGAAGCCTGCGAACTCGGGCGCGGCGCTGCGCGCGGCGAGCTCCAGGTTCTCGTTCAGGGACTGGCGCAGTTGCGGGTCCTCGGCCAGGGTCCGTCCGATCCAGGCGCCGGTCGCGACGATCCGCCGCCGCAGCTCCGAATCCTCTCTGCCCAGGTCCGCTTTCAGCCACGCCTTCAGGTCGTCCCACAAGGACTTCAGGTAGCCGTTGAGCGTGTCGTCGCCCAGCAGGTAGCGCTTGATCTCCTCACCCTTTTCGGCGAAGGCCGGGTCCTGCTTCAGGCGTTCGATGAAGTCGGCGGCAAAGGCGTCAAAGCGCTGGCGCAGCGGGTGCTGCGGGTCCTCGCTCACCTTGTCGAGAATGCCGGCGGCGAGCTTCACGGCGACGTCGGCGCCCTTCCTGCCGATCAGCTCCGACGGCAGCATCCTCTCGATGAACGCGTACTCCTCGCGCAGCCAGTCGACGATGCCCTGCGCGATAAAGTCCTGGGTCTCGTCGTTGGCGAGCAGCTTGGCCAGCTGGTCGATCCCCTCGTTGAGCAGCTCCTGGTGGCGGCCCCCACGGGTCAGGCTTTCGAGGATGGTGCCGGCCGATTTCGACAGGTCGACGCTCCTGACCATCGTGTGCACTGCCTTGCCGATGAAGTTGCGGACCGCGGCGTCCTCGATAAAATCGAGCACCCAGCCGGCGACCTTGACCAGGTAGCGCCCCATGCTCTCGGTGTTGGCCGGCTTGACCAGCCAGTCGGCTACCTTGCGCGCCGGGTCGTGGCGCTGGATCAGGCCGACGATCGATTCGGTGTCGAGGAATTTCTCGCGCACGAACAGCGCCAGGTTGTCGGCGATCTTGTCCTTGTTCGCGGGGATGATCTCGGTGTGGCGCGAGACGATCGGGATCGGCACCCGCCGGAACAGCGCGACGACGGCAAACCAGTCGGCCAGCGCGCCCACCATCGCCGCTTCCGAAAAGGCCCTCAGCAGCTCGGCCTCCCAGCTCAAGGGCAGGAACAGCGACAGGACGAACAGCAAGACCGCCCCGATGAAAAACGAGAGTGCCAGCTGTTTCGATCGTCGCAGTTCGGCTTCCTTGGTCATCCGGCGGTCCGTTGGTGGTCGGTCATGCCGGATATGCTATATGACCTTTCCGGCTTGTAGCGTTTCGATTGCCTCAGGCGGCCAGCCCCAGTCGGCCAGGATCGCTGCGCTGTGCTGTCCGGGCGCGGCAGGTGCGGCGCCGGCCTCGGGGGTGGTGCGCGAAAAGCGCGGCGCCGGCGCCGGCTGCGTCACGCCGTCGATCTCGACGAATGCAGCGCGCGCGCGGTTGTGCGGATGGGCCGGCGCCTCGGCCATGTCGAGCACCGGCGCGAAGCACACATCGGTCCCCTCCAGCAGCTCGCACCACGCGCCGCGCGTGCGGGTCGCGAACAGCGCGGCGAACTTCTGCTTCAGCTGCGGCCAGCCGGCCTGCTTCCACTGCTTCCCGAATTCGGGATCGGTGGCGCCGGTCAGCTCCAGCAACTGCGCATAGAACTGCGGCTCGATCGCCCCGATCGAGATGAATTTGCCGTCGGCGCAGGCGTAGGTATCGTAGAAGGGCGCGCCGCCGTCGAGCATGTTCGCTTCGCGTTCGTCGCGCCACATGCCGTACGCGCTCAGGCCGTACATCATCGCGCCGAGCAGCGCGGCGCCGTCGGTCATCGCGGCGTCGACCACCTGGCCCTTGCCCGAGCCCTTCGCTTCGAGCACGGCGCAGACGACGCCGAAGGCCAGCATCATCGCGCCGCCGCCAAAATCGCCGACCAGGTTGAGCGGCGGCGCCGGTGGCGAACCGGCACGCCCCATCGCGTGCAGCATGCCCGACAGCGCGATGTAGTTCAGGTCGTGGCCGGCGGCCTGCGCCAGCGGGCCATGCTGGCCCCAGCCTGTGACGCGGCCGTACACCAGCCTGGGGTTGCGCTCGCGGCAGGCGTCAGGGCCGAAGCCGAGGCGTTCCATCACGCCGGGGCGGAAGCCTTCGAGCAGCACGTCGGCTTTTGCGACCAGCCGCAGCACGACTTCCTTCGCGTCCGGGTGTTTCAGGTCGAGCGCAAGCGAGCGGCGGCCGCGCGCCATCACGTCGAATTTCGTGCCCAGCATCGGGAACGGCCCGGCGCTGCCAGCCGCCTGCTTGCGGTCGATGCGGATCACTTCCGCGCCCATATCGGCCAGCATCATCGCGGCGAACGGGCACGGGCCCAGGCCCACCATTTCGATGACGCGGATTCCTGCGAGGGGGCCTGCCATTGGTTCTCCTCTTATTGTCGTACAGCGTGCGCTCGAGAGCGCACCCTACGGGGCGTCACCGTCCCCGTAGGGTGGGCACCCTGTGCCCACGCGTAGGTGTGCGCAGATCGGGCGTCCGCGTGGGTACGGGGTGCCCACCCTACAGCGACCGCGCGATGATCTCTTTCATGATCTCGTTCGCGCCACCGTAGATGCGCTGCACGCGCGCGTCCACGTACAGCTGCGCGATCGGATATTCGAGCATGTAGCCGTAGCCGCCGAACAGCTGCACGCACTGGTCCATCACCTTGCACTGCAGGTCGGAGATCCAGTATTTGGCCATCGACGCCTGCACCGTGTCCATCCGCCCCGCAATCACATCCTCGATGCAGCGGTCGATGAACACCCGTGCGATCGTGGCCTCGGTCTTGATCTCGGCCAGCACGAAGCGCGTGTTCTGCATCTCGATCAAGGCCTGGCCGAAGGCCTTGCGCTCGCGCACATGCTCGATCGTCAGCTGCAGCGCACGCTCGATGCACGCGACGCCGGCCAGGCCCACCAGCGTGCGCTCATACGGCAGCTCGGTCATCAGCTGCGCAAAGCCCTGCCCTTCCACGCCGCCGAGCACGTTCTCGAGCGGTACGTGCGCGTTGTCGAAGAAAAGCTCGCAGGTATCCTGGCCCTTCTGCCCGACCTTCTCGAGGATGCGGCCGACCCGGAAGCCCGGGTTGTCGTGCGTTTCGAGCAGCATCAGCGACACGCCTTTGGCGCCGGCCGCCGGGTCGGTCTTGGCCACGACCACGATCAGGTCGGCCAGGTAGCCGTTCGAGATAAAGGTTTTGGAGCCGTTCAGGCGATAGCCTTCACCGCTCTTCGCCGCGCTGGTGCGAATGCCTTTCAGGTCGGAGCCGGCGCCCGGTTCCGACATCGCAATCGCCGCCACCATGTCGCCGCTGGCCAGCTTCGGCAGGTATTTGCGCTTCTGTTCTTCGGTGCCCTGGTTCAGCAGGTAGTGCGCGACAATCGCGTGCACATGCAGCCCGAACGCGGTGTCGCCGGCGAGCGCCAGCTCCTCGAACACCACCGCCTGGTAGGCGAAGCTGCCACCGGAGCCGCCATATTCTTCCGGGATGTCGGCCAGCAGCAGGCCCATCTCGCCGGCCTTGTTCCACAGTGCGCGGTCGACGTGCTGCTGCTTGCGCCAGCGCTCCTGGTGCGGCACGACTTCGTGCGCGACGAAGCGCCGCACCGCGTCGCGGAAGGTTTCGAGTTCAGGGGTCATCCACGGGGACGTCGGGTTCACTTGTGGCTCCTTTTTACACGCGGTACATGGTGACGACACAGGCGCCGCCGAGGCCCAGGTTGTGCTGCAGCGCGATGCGCGCGCCCTCGACCTGGCGTGCGCCCGCGCTGCCGCGCAGCTGGTGGGTCAGCTCGAAGCACTGGGCGAGCCCGGTGGCGCCAAGCGGATGGCCCTTCGACAGCAGCCCGCCCGACGGGTTCGTGACGACCTGCCCGCCGTAGGTGTTGTCGCCGTCGCGGATGAACTTGTCGGCGCCGCCTTCCGGGCACAGGCCGAGGGCTTCGTAGGTAATCAGCTCGTTGTGGGCGAAGCAGTCGTGCAGCTCCACCACGTCGAGCTCATTGGGACTGACGCCAGACTGCTCGTAGACCTTTTGCGCGGCCTCGCGGCTCATGTCGTAGCCGACCACGCGCATCATGTCGCCCGACTCGAAGGTGCCCGGACGGTCGGTCGTCATCGCCTGCTCGGCGATGTGGACGTCGGCCCTCAGGCCCTTCTTCCTGGCGAATTCCTCGGATACCAGCAGCGCGGCGGCGGCGCCGCAGGTGGGCGGGCAAGCCATCAGGCGCGTCATCACGCCCGGCCAGATCACCGGCGCATCGAGCACGTCCTGCGTGCTCACTTCCTTCTTGAATAGCGCCAGCGGGTTGTTGGCCGCATGGCGGCTGGCCTTGGCGCGGATGCGCGCGAACGCGGCCAAAGGCGTGCCGTATTTCTGCATGTGGGCGAGACCTGCGCCGCCGAAGTAGCGCAGCGCCAGCGGGATGTCGGGCTTGCCGACCAGGCGGTCGGTGACGGCGTCGAAGTCGTCGAATGGGGTCGGGCGGTCGGTGAACATCGAGCCGAGCGCGCCGGGACTCATCTGCTCGAAGCCGAGCACCAGCACGCATTCGGCGGCGCCGCTGGCGATCGCCTGGCGCGCCAGGAACAGCGCCGTGGAACCGGTCGAGCAGTTGTTGTTGACGTTGACGATCGGGATGCCGGTCATGCCGACCCCGTACAGCGCCTTCTGGCCGCAGGTCGAGTCGCCATACACATAGCCGGCATAGGCCTGCTCGACGTCGTCGTAGCCGACGCCCGCGTCTTGCAGCGCGGCGCGCGCGGCCTGCGCGCCCATCTCGTGATACGGCGCGCTGGCGCCTGGCTTGGCGAACGGGATCATGCCCACGCCGGTTACGTACACTTTGCGGCTCATTATTATGTCTCCTCCTGATTAGGTCGTTCGACCTATTGAAGCCGATTATAGGTCAGTCGTACTATTTGCGAAAGCGCCATGCGATAATCCGCCGCATGATCACGACACTCGACAGCGCCCTCAGGAACAAGTCCTCCAGCACCACCGAAAAAGGGCTCGGACGCGCGCACGAGATCCTGCAGGCGGCACGCGAGCTGCTGGCGGCCGAGGGCTACGCCGGGCTGTCGATGCGGCGCGTGGCCGCCGTGGCGGGCATGACCCTGTCGAACGTGCAGCACTACTACCCCAGCCGCGACCTGCTGCTCGAAGCGCTGCTGTTGTATACGATGGATGTCTTCCAGGCCAAGATGGACGGCATCGCCGCGGCCATGACCGACCGTTCCCGGCTCGACCGCTTCCTGTCGACCGTCGACATGTTTTTGGAAGAGATCACCGACCCGGTCACCCACGCGATCTTCTTCGAGATCTGGGCGCTGGCCTCGCGCAACCAGTTCGCGTCCAAGCTCATGGACAAGATGCTGGGACGCGAGCGCAAGACGGTCTACAACCTGATCCGCGGCCTCAACCCGGCCATTCCGGACGACGAGTACATGCAGCGCGCAATCCTGATGGTGGCGCAGATCGAAGGGCTGATGCTGTTCCGGCTGAACAAACAGGCGCGGCGCGCACAGTTCGACGCGGTGCGCACGTCGGTGCGCAAGGTGCTGCTGACGCTGGCGACGGTGCCGTAAAGGGAGTCGCGCCAGGGCGCGTCGCTTATACTCGGGGCTGACCCGGTTGACCAAAGGACCCGCCCGCATGCACCACGACCTGAGCCTGATCACCACCATCGCCGCTGCACTCGGCTTCGGCCTCCTGTTCGGCATGGTGGCGGTCCGCTTCAAGCTGCCGGCGCTGGTCGGCTACCTTGCCGCCGGGGTGCTGATCGGCCCGGCCACGCCGGGCTTCGTGGCGGACGTGGCGCTGGCGTCGCAGCTGGCCGAGATCGGCGTGATGCTGCTGATGTTCGGGGTCGGCCTGCACTTCTCGTTGAACGACCTGCTCGACGTGCGGAGAATCGCCCTGCCCGGCGCGGTGCTCCAGATCGCGGTCGCCACCGCCATGGGCATCGGGATGACGCAGCTGTGGGGCTGGAGCCTGGGCGCCGGGATCGTGTTCGGGCTGGCGCTGTCGGTGGCCAGCACGGTGGTGCTGCTGCGCGCGTTGGAGGCCCGCGGTACGCTCGATTCGCTCAACGGCCGCATCGCGGTCGGCTGGCTGGTGGTCGAAGACCTGGTTACGGTGCTGGTGCTGGTGCTGCTGCCGGCGCTCTCGGGCGCCCTCGGTGGCAAGGGCGCCGGCGACGCCGCGTTCTGGCCTGCGCTGGCCGCCACGCTGGCCAGGGTCGGCGCCTTCGTCGCCTTCATGCTGGTGGTGGGGCGCAAACTGTTCCCGTGGTTCCTTTGGCGCGTCGCCCGCACCGGCTCGCGCGAGCTGTTCACGCTGGCCGTCATCGCGGCGGCGGTCGGCATCGCGTACGGATCCTCGGCACTGTTCGGCGTCTCGTTCGCGCTCGGCGCCTTCTTCGCCGGGATGGTGCTGCGCGAATCGGCGCTGAGCCACCGCGCGGCCGAGGAATCGCTGCCGCTGCGCGATGCGTTCTCGGTGCTGTTCTTCGTCTCGGTCGGCATGCTGTTCGACCCGATGGTGCTGGTCGACAGCCCGCTGCAGGTACTGGCGGTGGTGGCGGTGATCCTGTTCGGGAAGTCGCTGGCGGCGTTCCTGCTGGTGCTCGCGCTGCGCTATCCGCTCAACACCGCGCTGACTGTATCGGCGAGTCTGGCGCAGATCGGCGAATTTTCGTTCATCCTGGCCGCGCTCGGGCGCGACCTGCAACTGCTGCCGGCGCTCGGCCAGAACCTGATCCTGGCCGGCGCGATCATCTCGATCGCGCTCAACCCGCTGCTGTTCAAGGCGATCGAGCCGCTGCAGCGCTGGCTGCGCTCGAAGTCGGAGCTGGCGCGCAAGCTGGAGCGTTCAAGCGACCCGCTGGCCGAACTGCCGATGTCGGTGCCGCACGAGCGGCTGACCGGGCAGGTGGTACTGGTCGGATATGGGCGGGTCGGGCGCCGCATCGCGGACGACCTGGCACGGCAAGGCGTGCACTTCGTGGTGGCCGAACAGAACCGCGAACTGGTCGAGCTGCTGCGCAAGCGCGACATCCCGGCGGTAGCGGGCGATGCCGCCGAGCCGGCGGTGCTGATCCAGGCGCACATCGCGCGCGCCGCGGTGCTGGTGATCGCCACGCCGGACACGTTCCGCGTACGCGCGATGGTCGAAATCGCGCGCGCGCTCAACCCGTCGGTCAGGTGCATCGTGCGCAGCCACAATGAGCAGGAGGCGCATCTGCTGCGCGAGGATACCGGCGGCACGGTATTCGTCGGCGAACGCGAGCTGGCGGGCAGCATGACGCGCTGCGTGCTGGAGTCGCTGGGCGAGGTGCAGCGGCACTGAAACCTGAAAGCATCCGGGCGAGCATGTAGGGTGGGCACCCTGTGCCCACGCGGACGTTCGCACAATGCTGGCATCCGCGTGGGTACGGAGTGCCCACCCTACAACCCGACAACACTCGGGAGCGCCCTGCGTACTACATAAAAAAACCGCGCCGGCGACGAACGCGGGCACGGTTTTTTGTAGCTGCGCCTATCGACGGCGCCGGTTCAAGCCGTCAAGCGACCGCTTCCTCGCTCTCGGCGCACAGCTTCAGGGTGGCGCTGCGCGGCGCCGCCAGTTCCGCCATCAGGATCTCGCGGCGCTCTTCCAGCAGCGCGAACACGGCGTCCTTCGACAGCACATACTGCTCCAGCAGCGTGTCCTTGAGCGATTCGATGACCGCCTTGTAGTCGCGGATCGCGCCCAGCGTGTAGCTGTACAGCTCGTTCGACTTCTCTTCCACCTGGCGCAGCGTGTGCTCGCCGCTGGCGTCGTTCTGCAGCTGGCTGTAGTCGATCTTGGCGCGCGAGTACATCGACAGGCGGTTGACCATCAGGTTCAGCATCTTGGTCGCCTTCTCGATGTCGTTCTGGCTGCCGACCGAGATGCCGCGAGCGCCGTAGAACAGCTCTTCGGCCGCCATGCCGCCGTACAGGCCGATCACGTCACGCTCCAGTTCTTCCAGCGTGCGCAGCGACATGTCGTCACCCGACTGCAGCACGTAGCCGAGCGCGCCGATCTTCGACACCGCTTCGGTGCTGATCTTCAGCAGGTGCGACTTTTCCTTCACCTCGGCCAGGCTCATGCCGGCCCGCAGGTACGGGTCGATCTGCATGAAGAAGTGCCCCAGCTCGTGCAGCGCCACGCGTTCGCGCTGCTTGTGCTTCTCGGCGGTGGTGGCGCGGTCGGTCAGGCCGATGGTGGCCCGCTCGTAGGCGCGGAACAGCAGGTCGGTGTTGATGATCGCCTTTTCCTGGATCGACAGCATGCTGGCGCGCTCGACCACGGTTTCCAGCAGCGCCGGGCTGAGGTTCTGCGTGATTTCGGCAACCTGGTCCAGGTCGAGGTCGGCCCAGTCGACCAGGCCGTCCTTCTTGCGTGCCAGGAAGCTCTTGAGCAGTTCGCGGCGCTCGGCCTTGTTCGGCAGGCGGAAGTTGATCTTCACCGAGAAGCGGCGCAGCATCGCTTCGTCCATGTCGGTCGAGGCGTCGTCGAAGTTCGAGGCGACCACCCAGATCACACCCTGGCCCTTGTCGCTCTTGACGCCGTCGAGCAGGCCGAGCAGCGTGTTGGCAGTGTCGTCTTCCCATTTCTTCTCGCTGCGGCCGCGCGGCATGAACAGGCTCTGCGCTTCATCGAGGAAGATGATGCACTTGCCCTTCGAGCAGGCCTTGCGGTACAGCGCGTTGAGCGCCTTCGAGCCGCCGCCGACATAGCCCGATTCGAGCGCCGAGCCGGAGGCCTGGATCAGCGGCATGTCCAGGCGCTTGGCCAGGTAGCCGACCAGCTTGGTCTTGCCGGTGCCGGCCGGACCGGTCAGCATCACGTTGAACGGCTTGTCGATGTTGTGCGACTGATACTCTTCGCGGTTGCGGATCATGTCTTCCAGGTGCAGCACTTCCTGCTTGATGTCGTCCATGCCGATCAGGTCGTCCATGCTGCCCTTGAGCTTGTCAGGGGTGATGACCGCTGCGCTCATGCCCATCCCCGGAATGCCGAACTTCATGGCGTACAGGATGAACAGCAGCACGGTGATGTCGAGCGCGTGGCGCTTCATGAAGTCGATGACCTCGGCGGCGGTGCTGGTGTCGCCTTCATCCATCACCTCTTTGTGCGAGGCCAGGTAGTCGTCCTTGGCGATCGAATACGGAATCGCGTTCTTCAGCAGCACTTCGCGCTCGAGCGACAGGTGCGAGGTGCTCGGCACCTTGACCACGTGCAGCTGCGGCGCGTCCTTGAACTTGAACACGTAGCGCGGCGACTCGGACAGCGGCTTGGCGACGAGCAGATAGTCGAGCCGGTCCTTCTGGGCGGCCAGCTGGGTGATTTCGGAAATGTTCTGGGAGTGGACCACCGGGCTCGGGTCCTGCGGCACGTCGGCCTTGTAAATGGCCAGGCCAGTGGCGACGCCAAGAGCGATCGCGACGGCGAGGCGGACGTAGACATTCTTAAAGGCAATCTGGAGTCGGGCAAAGTTGGGCATATCGGTACTCTACAAATGTGGGTGCGCGTAATGCGTCGTTGCAAACAGCGGTTGCCTTCCGGCGCGAGCGGGGTCGCGGGTGGCAGGGTGGCTCTTGGAGGCCGGCTGCCAGACATGCTCGTCTGGCATTGTTTTGATGCCCTAAGGCAATGGGGATATGCAGACTATACCCGCAAAGAAAAGCGAGGTGTATACCGTTTGCTTAAAAAATTTTGACCTACAACATCTATAAACGAACGAATAATGGAATTCATTGTCGAGATAACAAAAATACTTGGCTGACCATCAAAAAAGGCGCTCCAAGTTAATCTATCGGCAAGATGCGCAGATCTGGAACATTGCATTTGTTTCATTTGAAAAAATATTAATTATTTCAAATTACCAATATCGGTCGGGCCCGCTGGCCGTATTTCCGCCGGGGCTGTTTATTTCCATTTTTTATCAATTCAATTGAACGCAGTACCCATCAGTTTTTTTGCTATTCTCGGGATGAATCCTGGCCGTCCCGCCAAGCGGCGGCCGGGGGGTAGCAGCCCGCGCCTGGACCATCAGAACAGCAAGGAAGGAAACTAACGTGAAAAGATATGCACTTGCAGCAGCGCTTGCGCTGACAATAAGCGGTGCCGCGCAGGCAACCGCCATCGATATTACACCGCCTGCCGAGGCCGTGCAGGTTCAGCCCGCCTCAGCGCCGCCTGCGGCCGCATCCGCCAAGGTTCAATGGGCGGCGCCGCGAACGTCGGATTTGCCCGAGCCGGCAGTGTTCGCGATGATGTTGCTCGGCCTTGTACTGATCGGCTATCGCGCGAGCCGCGACAGCAGCGAAAAATTCAAATAACCGGAACCGGCTTTCGTCCAGGCGTCCCAGCTATATAACCTGTGCGCGGCATTCGTTAATAAGAACGCTGCGTCAGGTTACAGACTTTTTCAATTTTTCCATAAGCCACGCCCGACTTCAACGCATTGGCAATGCATCTGGCTTTCTGCGGGCCGGAATTCGACCCGATCAAAAACAGCACGCCGAGGGCGAGCACAACGGCAATGACAAGGGCAAGGCCCTTGAGCAGGTCTTTGTCCATCTTCTTATTGAACAGTTAGGTATTTCAAAACCGCATTGTAGCCGCGTGAGGCGGCTAACCCTGCGCCAGCTGCGGTGAATATGCCGCCGGCGGCGTTATGACGTCCCGTCCACGCACAGCGCTTGCAGCTTCGACAGGGTGCTCCAGTTGCGCGCCGTGGTCGCATCGCCGAGCTGTTTGCCGACCGCCGCCGCCGCCGCACTGTCGAGGACGCCGTCAGGGCACCACACATAGACCGCCCTTTCGCCAAGCGCCAGCGCGCCCGGGGTCCAGTCGTGGGCGCCCAGCGGCGCCACCGCCTCGCCGAGGCTTGGATCGGCCAGGATGAAGGTCAGCAGGCGCGAGTGGTCGGTGGCTGACGGCAACAGCGGATTCTGTTCGATGATGGTGGCCAGTTCATCGCTGGCCAGCACCATGACGCGCGCGGCGACGCCGAGCTTGAGCACCAGGGCTTCCTCGATCGCCTCCGCGGCTGCGGCTGGCGACAGCCGCGCGGCGCTGAACACGATATTCCCACTGTTGAGGACACTGCGCACATCGCTGTAGCCGAGGTCGGCAATCAGCTTGCGCAGGTCGGCCATTGCCACCCGCTTCGCCCGGCCGACATTTACGCCGCGCAACAGGGCAATGTAGCGTTTGCTTGTCATCTCCAGATGGTACTCCTGCCCGCCCGCCGCGCGGCTAGTTCCGCAACTTTTATTTAAGCAGGCCTTCGTCGCGCAGCGCCCGCTGCACCGCCGGGCGGGCCGCAACGCGGGCCTGGTGCGCACCCAGTTCCGGCCAGTCGGACAGGTCGAACTTCACATGGGCGGCCCAATTGGTCACGGTAAACAGGTAGCCGTCGGCCGCGCTGAACTGGTCGCCGACCAGGTAATCGTGCCCGGCCAGCTGGCGCGCAGCGTGGCCGAAACGATTCGCCAGGCTGGTGCGCGCCGCAGTCTTCATGTCTTCGCTTGCCGCCGGGTTGAACAGCGGGCCGAAGTTCTTGTGCAGTTCGGTCGAGATAAAGTTCAGCCACGCGAGCACCTGGTAGCGCTCGATGGTGCCAAGGGCAGGCACCAGTTTCGATGCCGGCGCCAGGTCGGCGATGTATTGCACGATTACCGGGCCTTCGGTCAGCACGGTGCCATCGTTCAACTGCAGCGCCGGGACATAGCCCTTCGGGTTGATCGCGCGGAAATCGGCGCCGCTCGCTGTCAGTTTCTTGCCAAGGTCGACCTGTTCGGTCGTGAACTCGAGCCCGGCTTCGAGCAGGGCAATGTGCGGGGACAGCGAGCAGGCGCCGGGGCTGAAATACAGTTTCATGGAGTGTTCCTTTTGCGATTGACGAGTGAGAAGGAGCGAGCGGCCAAGCCGTCTGCACCGCAGAGCATGGCGAGAATACAACAGATCCCTGCACGCCGCTTGGGCGGTCTCAAGTCCGGCGCTGGACAACAAACAACAGCCTGCCGCCGTCGTGAGCACAGCATGCTGGCTGAATGGTAAGATCGTCGAGTCTCTTGTGGGGAGGAAGGTATGAGCGCGGCGTACAAGCTGACCGAACTGGCGGCGGCACGGCCCGGAATGGCGCTATCGGAGGACTTGCTGGACCGGCAGGGGCAAGTCTTGCTGCCGAAAGGCGCGGTGCTGACCGCCGCCATGCTCGCTTCGCTTGGACGCCACGACGTCGAGATGCTGCCGCTGGTGACCGGCGGCGAAACCGAGGACGCCGATCCGGGCGCGATCCAGGCGCGGCTCGACCACTTGTTCCGCAGGAACGAGCGCGACAACGACGACGACTGGGCCACCGGCATCCTGCGGCGCTACGTGGAGGACTATCGCCTCGCGCGCGAGGTGGCGCCGTGAGCGGATTGACCCCCGAAAGCCTGGCCATCGGCCTGGACGACCTGCCGTCCTTGCCGGCGGTGGTCATGGAACTGCTCGGCAGCATCGACCAGGAGGACGTCGACGTTTCCGTGCTGGCGAGAAAAATCTCCTACGACCAGGCGCTGACCGCGAAGACGCTGCGCCTGGCCAATTCGTCGATGTACAGCCTGCAGGTCAAGGTGACCACGATCCAGCAGGCCATGACCTTCCTCGGCTTCCAGACCACGCGCAACCTGATCACCGCGGTCGCTGTCACCGGTTGCTTCCCCAGCGGCCTGTGCCCGGGCTTCGACGACAAGGCGTTCTGGCGTCACTCGATCGCGACCGCGGCCTGCGCGCGCGTGCTCGCGCGCCGGGTTCGGCTGAATCCGGATTACGCGTTCACCGCCGGCCTGTTGCACGACATCGGCCGGCTGGTGCTTGTCAGCAAGCAACCGCAGCGCTACCAGCAAGTCATCGAGCGCCGCGCGCAGCAGGACTGCGACCTGCTGGACGCCGAGCGCGCACTGCTTGGCGTGGACCACGTCATCGCCGGGGTGGCGCTGGCCCAGCACTGGAATTTTTCCGACACCATGCGCCAGGCGATCGCCCACCACCACGATCCGGAAACCCACGGCGCCGGTTTCCTGGCCACCATCGTCCACGTGGCGAACGCGATCGTGCACGCGCTCGACCTGGCGCGCGAAAAAGAGGAGTTGGTGCCCGCGGTGTCATCGGTCGCGTGGACCGCCCTCGGGCTGAATGAAGAGGCTTACCTGCATGTGTTCCACGAAACCGACATGCAGTTCGAGGAAATGTCGACGATCCTGATGGCGTGATTGATCGCGCAGTGTCGCCCGCCGTGATCGAACGGCATGGCAGCGCACGCGGCGCTCAGCGCGCCGGGCCGCTGCCTCGTCTGGCCGAAGGCATGACAGTGAGGCCAGTCATGCCACCGGCATCAGTGCGCATAGTTGCCGGACGTCGAAGACGACGAGGACCCTTCAGTTTGCTGCTGTTGCTGTTGCTGCTGCTGCGCCGCCTGCTGTGCCGCTTTTTCCTCTGGCTTCGGGCGGCCCTGGGCGTCGGACAGGCGGTACTTGGTCCGGCGGTCACCCATCAGGTCGCGCAGGTCGCGGATGCTCATCCCGGTCACTTCGTGCATGCGGATCAGCAGCGATGCACCGACCGGCAGGCGGTGATGGCGAATCTTGCTGATGACAGGCGGTGCGACCTCGAGCATGCGCGACAGGGCAGCGTCGTTCTTCAACTGCATTTTGCCGAGCAGGATATCCAACAGGTGGTTCGGGTTGTAACTTTCCTGTGATGCCAAAGCATGATGTGCCATGATTTTTACCTCGTCAGTGTGGTTAAAATAGTTCCGTTACGAACTTTGTTAAAGACTATCTTTCGTCTACATAAGTTCCCGGAAAACGTTCCTGGCCGATTAAACAGAACAAATCTGATGACCTCCTTAAGAAACGTTACCGGACCGAATGCGCTCCCGCTTCCCTGGCTTCCGTACACGCTTGTCGTTCGAACAAATTATCAGACTCATACGCCATCAGTACATCCGACCTAAGCATGTGACTCATTGTTTCAAGTCAAGCTATCGTACGGAAAGCTTGTCACATAGGCATTTCAACACATGGGGATAATTTGTGGCGCACGCAAGAGTTTTGTTGAACTGACTTCGTACATCAGATTCCTCACGGAAGCCTTTGATTTACAACAAGAAAGATAAAGAACAAACACAAGTAAGTCCTGCACTGATACATTTGGATACCAATTTCGCTATTTAACAATCTAGTCAGAATTGCAATTTATTAAATGTAAGCAAGAGTTAATTCCGGAGGGCAGCGCTGCGATGCCCCACACGTCCGGTTTTCGCCGGGGTTGCCGATTTACGGTAAACTCGGCTCCCACCTTGTCAAAGCGTTAGCACCCCTTTCAACACGGCACTCCATGCAGAAAAAAGTATTCATCAAGACCTTCGGCTGCCAGATGAACGAGTACGACTCGGACAAGATGGCGGACTTGCTCGGCTCGTCCGATGGGCTGGTGCGCACCGACAAGCCGGAAGAAGCCGACGTCATCCTGCTGAACACCTGCTCGGTGCGTGAAAAGGCACAGGAAAAAGTATTCTCCGACCTCGGCCGCCTGCGCGAACTCAAGCGCGACCGGCCCGGGCTCCTGATCGGCGTCGGCGGCTGCGTCGCCTCGCAGGAGGGCGCCGCGATCGTCAAGCGCGCGCCCTATGTAGATATGGTGTTCGGCCCGCAAACCCTGCACCGCCTGCCGCAGATGATCCGCGAACGGCGCGCGAGCGGCACGGCCCAGGTCGACATCAGCTTTCCCGAAATCGAAAAATTCGACCACCTGCCTCCGGCCAGGGTCGACGGCCCGGCGGCCTTTGTTTCGATCATGGAAGGCTGCAGCAAGTACTGCAGCTACTGCGTGGTGCCCTACACCCGCGGCGAGGAAGTCTCACGCCGTTTCGAGGACGTGCTGACCGAGGTGGCGGGCCTGGCCGCGCAGGGCGTCAAGGAAATCACGCTGCTGGGCCAGAACGTGAACGCCTACCGCGGCGCGATGGCGGGCGGCGAGGTGGCCGATTTCGCGCTGCTGCTCGAATACGTCGCCGACATCCCCGGCATCGAGCGGCTGCGCTTCGTCACCAGCCACCCCAAGGAATTCACCCAGCGCCTGATCGACGCCTATGCCAAGATCCCGCAACTGGTGAACCACCTGTACCTGCCGGTCCAGCACGGCGCCGACAAGGTGCTGGGCGCCATGAAACGCGGCTACACCGCGCTCGAATACAAGTCGATCATCCGCCGCATCAAGGCGGTGCGGCCGAATATCTCGATCTCGTCCGACTTCATCGTCGGCTTCCCCGGCGAGACCGAGGCCGACTTCGAAGCGATGCTGAAACTGGTCGACGACGTCGGCTTCGACAACAGCTTCTCCTTTATCTTCAGCAAGCGCCCGGGCACCCCGGCCGCCAACCTCGAGGACGACACCCCGCACGAAGTCAAGCTCGCGCGGCTCCAGCGCCTGCAGGCCCTGATCGACGCCAACACCCGCAAATACAGCGCGGCGATGGTCGGCACGGTCCAGCGCATCCTGGTCGAAGGCGGGTCCAAAAAGGGCCACGGCGAGCTGCAGGGCCGCACAGAAAACAACCGCGTGGTCAATTTCGCTCCCGGTGCACGCGGCGCCGCGCTGGCCGGCCAGCTGGTCGACGTGCGCATCACCGAAAGCCTCGACTACACCTTGCGCGGCGAACTCGTCGCCAACCTAGATACGATTGCCAAAGCCAGTTGAAAAACCAGACTCCCACCCAGCCCTCATATTTCATCCCGGAGCCGGTCGATAACACCCGGCTCGCCCACCTGTGCGGCCCGCTCGACGAGAACCTGCGCCAGATCTCGGCCGCGCTCGACGTGACCGTCTTCCGGCGTGGCGAGAAGTTCATCGTCAGCGGAGCCAATGCCGATCGCGCGGTCGAACTGCTCGAGCGCTTCTATGCGGTGGCCAACAAGGTCGTGCCGATCGAGGAAGTGCAGCTGGCCCTGGTCGAGCAGCGCGCCGGCCTCAAGCCGACCATCGCGCCGCCGGAAGCGGCCGCCGAGCCCGAACCGGGCGCGGCCGAGGAAGGCGCGCCCGAAACCACCAGCCCGATGCTCAAGACGCGCCGCAGCGACCTGCGCGGGCGCACGCCGCACCAGATCCAGTACCTGCACGCGGTGCTCGAACACGACATCGCGTTCGGCATCGGCCCGGCCGGCACCGGCAAGACCTACCTCGCGGTGGCCTGCGCGGTCGACGCGCTCGAACGCGACGCGGTCAAGCGCATCGTGCTCACCCGCCCTGCGGTCGAAGCGGGCGAGCGCCTCGGCTTCCTGCCGGGCGACCTGAACCAGAAGGTCGACCCCTACCTGCGCCCGCTGTACGACGCGCTGTACGACCTGCTCGGCTTCGACCGCACGCAGAAGCTGTTCGAAAAGCAGGTGATCGAGATCGCCCCGCTCGCCTACATGCGCGGGCGCACGCTGAACCATGCGTTCGTGATCCTCGACGAGGCGCAGAACACGACGGTCGAACAGATGAAGATGTTCCTGACCCGGATCGGCTTCGGCAGCAAGGCCGTGGTCACCGGCGACGTGACCCAGGTCGACCTGCACAAGACGATGCGCAGCGGCCTGGTCGACGCCATGCACGTGCTCAAGGATGTGCGCGGCATCGCCTTCACCCAATTCTCCAGTGCCGACGTGGTGCGCCATCCGCTGGTGGCGCGCATTGTCGACGCTTACGACAATGCCAGCACGGTGCAGGACCTGGCCGCGCTGCCCAAACCCACGAACGCACGCAATGTCCGCAAAAAATCATAAGCTCGACCTGTCCGTCCAGTACCCGGACAGCCGCCTCGAAACCACCGTCACGCCCGAGCTGCTGGAACGCTGGGTGCAGGCGGCGCTGCTCGGCCCGGCCGAGCTGACCATCCGCTTCGTCGACGCCGACGAAGGGCTGGCGCTGAACCGCGACTACCGCGGCAAGGACTACGCCACCAACGTGCTGACCTTCGCCTACAACGAAGGCGCGGAGCTGGACGACGACGAGCCGACCCAGGCCGACATCGTGCTGTGCACCGACGTGCTGCAGCGCGAAGCGGACGAGCAGAAGAAAACGGTGGAAGAGCACGCCGCGCACCTGGTGGTGCACGGGGTGCTGCACGCGCAAGGCTTCGACCATGAGCATGACGAAGAAGCCGAGGAGATGGAACAGCTCGAGCGCGACATCATGGAAGCGCTGGGGTATCCGGATCCGTATGCGGACAAGCACAGCTGACGGAGGTTGCGTTTGCACCGCGTGCGCTCAAGAGCGCACCCTACGGAAATTCGACCGGTAGGGTGGGCACCCCGTGCCCACGCGGATGGTCGAGGTGACGCAAGCCTACGCGTGGGCACGGGGTGCCCACCCTACGCCTTCTTGAGCTGCTCCCCGATCGGCAGCTTGCGGATCCGTTTCCCGGTCGCCGCAAACACCGCATTGGCCAGGGCCGGCGCAATGCCCGCGGTGCCCGGCTCGCCAATCCCGCCCGGATCGTCCTTGCTGGCCACGATGTGCACCTCGACCGCCGGCGCCTCGTTGATCCGCATGACCCGGTAGTCGCCAAAGTTCGACTGCTGCACCCGCCCGCGGTCGAGCGTGATCTCGTTCCACAGCGCGGCGGAGAGCCCGAACACGATCCCGCCTTCCATCTGCGCCACGACTCCGTCCGGATTGACGGCATGGCCGCAGTCGACCGCGCATACCACCCGGTGCACGCGCACGTCGCCCTCGGGGCCCACCGACACCTCGGCCACCTGCGCCATGTAGCTGCCGAAGGCGAACTGGCACGACACGCCGCGCCCCACGCGCCGCCCGGCGACCGGCGCCAGTGGCTTGCCCCAGCCGGACTTTTCGGCCGCCAGGTTCAGCACCCCCAGCGTGCGCGGCGAGCGTGCCAGCATCTGCCGCCGGAACGCGACAGGATCCATCTTGCTCGCAAACGCCAGCTCGTCGATGAAGCTCTCCACCACGAACACGTTGTGGGTCGCGCCGACGCCGCGCCAGAACGCGGTCGCCAGGCCCGGCGGCTCGTGGCGCACGTACTCGACGCGCATGTCGGGGATGTGGTACTGCAGGTCCTTCGCGCCCTCGACCGCGTCCGGGTCGATGCCGTCCTTGAAGGCCGGCGGCGCGAAGCGCGCCAAGATCGACGAGCCGGTCACGCGGTGGAACCAGGCGCCGACCGTGCCCTTGTCGTCGAGCCGCGCCGACAGCCGGTCGACGTAATAGGGCCGGTACATGTCGTGCTGGATGTCCTCCTCGCGGGTCCAGACGAACTTGATCGGCCCCGGCTTGGCCGCCGCTTTCGCGAACGCCACCGCCTGCGACACGTAGTCGACCTCGAGCCGGCGCCCGAAGCCGCCGCCCAGGTAGAAGTTGTGCACCTTGACCTTCTCCACCGGCAGCCCGGCGATCCTGGCCGCCGCGCCCTGTGCGAAGCTCGGCACCTGGGTGCCGACCCACAGGTCGCAGCCGTCCTGGCGCAGGTCGACCGTGCAGTTCATCGGCTCCATCGTGGCGTGCGCCAGGAACGGCATTTCGTAGACCGCGTCGACGCGCCGGCCGCCCTTCTGGTCGAGCGCCTTGAGCGCGTCGCCGTCGTTGCGCGCCACCGCCCCGCCCTTCTGCGACACGTTCATCATGTCGGCCACGATCGCGGCCGTGCTTACCTTGGCGTGCTGGCCGTCGTCCCAGCGCGGCGCCGCCGCGGCCAGGCCCTGCTTCGCGGCCCACATGTTATCGGCCACCACCGCCACCGCGCCTTCGAGCTTGAGCACCTGGCGCACGCCCTTGACCGCGAGCGCCTTCTGCTCGTCGACGCCGGCCAGCTTGCCGCCGGCGACCGGCGCCGCCGCGACCGTCGCAATCGCCATGTCGGGCAGGCGCGCGTCGATCCCGTACAGCGCCTGGCCGTTGGCCTTGACCGGCCCGTCGAGGCGTTTCAATGGCTTGCCCACCAGCGTGAAGGCGGCCGGGTCCTTCAGCTTGATATCCTTCGGCACCGGCAGTTTGGCGGCGGCGTCGGCCAGTTCGCCAAAGGTCGCCGAGCGGCCCGAGGCCGGGTCGCGCACCGTGCCGCCCACCACCTGCAGCTTGCCCGGATCGACGTTCCAGCTTTGCGCCGCCGCCTGCACCAGCACCGTGCGCACCATCGCGCCGGCTTCGCGCAGCGGCCTCCAGTTGGCGCGCACCGAGGTCGAGCCGCCGGTCACCTGGCCGCCCAGCAGCGGGTCGGAGTACAGGTTGTTGTCGGCCGGCGCCTGCTCCAGCTTGACCTTCGACAGGTCGGCGCCCAGTTCCTCGGCCAGCAGCATCGGCATCGACGTGAAGGTGCCCTGCCCCATCTCGACCTTGTGGATGATCAGCGTGACGGTGCTGTCGCGGTCGATGCGGATGAAGGCGTTGCGCGCCAGGCCCGGCGCCTGGTTCGAGCTGGCGGTGGCGGCCTGGCCGACCGCGGTTTCGGGCGGCAGCGCCTTGCGGTCGGTGCTGCTCTTCTGGCAGCCGAACAGCGAAAAGCCGAACAGCAGCCCGCCGCCGCCGGCCGCGCCCACCTGCATGAAGCGGCGCCGCGACTGCGACGAGGGGGTCGGGGTAGCGGTGATCTCATCCACGTTTGTCTCCCGGCCTGGTGCTGGCGGCGAGCTTGATCGCCGTGCGGATCCGCCCGTAGGTGCCGCAGCGGCAGATGTTCCCGGCCATCGCGCTATCGATGTCGGCGTCGGTCGGCTGCGGCTTGGCCTGCAGCAGCGCGGTGGCCGACATGACCTGGCCGGACTGGCAATAGCCGCACTGGACCACGTCGATCTGGTTCCACGCCTGCTGGACCCGGGCCCCGACCGGGTCGTTGCCGATCGCCTCGATCGTGACGATCTTCTTGCCCGCCGCAGCCGAGACCGGGGTCACGCAGGAGCGGATCGCCTGCCCGTCCAGATGCACGGTGCAGGCGCCGCACATGGCCACGCCGCAGCCGAATTTGGTGCCGGTCAGGCCAGCCACGTCGCGCAGCGCCCACAGCAGGGGCATGTCGTCCGGGACGTCGAGGTTGGTGCTTGTGCCATTGATGTTCAGGGCTGGCATGGATGAGCTCCTTTGATAGCGGATCGCCAACTATAAGATAAGCCCGCTTGTCACGGCGCACCGGTGGCGGCAAAGTGTTGCCGGGCAAGACGTCGTTCCCGCGCAGGCGGGAACCCCAGTTCGTTAGCGTCTTGGTAATGTATCTGTGGAGGCGTACGGTCGACTCCCCGAACTGGGGTCCCCGCCTCCGCGGGGACGACGTTCTCCCTCGGCGGAAGCGACGTGGCGGCGTATTGTTTGTTCCCAAAAGCTCGCCTGCGCACGTGCCTAAAAAACAGGCAGATGCGCTTTTGGTGTATCCTATGCCCATCGTAACAACGGCTTCAATGCCAACTATGCCCGAGCACCCTGCCGACGTCCGAACGGACGCCAAAACCCACCGGTCACTGTTTGAACGGCTGACCGCATTCATCTCCCCCGAGCCCGAAAACCGCGCCGAGCTGCTCGAAGTGCTGCACGACGCCCACGAACGCAACCTGATCGATGCCGATGCCCTCTCGATGATCGAGGGCGTGTTCCAGGTCTCCGACCTGTCGGCGCGCGACATCATGGTGCCGCGCTCGCAAATGGACGTGGTCGACATCACCAATCCGATCGAGGAATGGCTGCCCACCGTGCTCGAAACGGCGCACTCGCGTTTTCCGGCGATCGAGGGCGAGCGCGACAAGGTGGTCGGCATCCTGCTGGCCAAGGACCTGCTGCGCTACTACGCGGAAGAATCGTTCGACGTGCGCGACATGCTGCGTCCGGCGATCTTCATCCCGGAATCGAAGCGCCTGAACGTGCTGCTGCGCGACTTCCGCGCCAACCACAACCACATGGCGATCGTGGTCGACGAGTACAGCGGCGTTGCCGGCCTGATCACGATCGAGGACGTGCTCGAACAGATCGTCGGCGACATCGAGGACGAATACGACTTCGACGAGGAAGAGGACAACGTCCTGTCGATCAAGGAAGGCCAGCTCGGCCCGCGCTGGCGCGTCAAGGCGCTGACCGAAATCGACCAGTTCAACGAAGAGATCGGCGCCAGCCTGCCCGAGGACGACGTCGACACCATCGGCGGCTTTGTCGCCTCGCACCTGGGACGCATGCCGCACAAGGGCGAAGAGTTCCAGCTCGACCACCTGCGCTTTGAAGTGCTGCGCGCCGACGCCCGCCAGATCCATGTGCTGCTGGTAGAAAAACTGCCGCTCGCCGAAGACGAACACGATTGATGCTGCGTCGTCGTTCGCCCGCCAGCGCGCCCGCGGTTGCACCTGATCCCGCCGCGCGCGGGACGCGCCCCAGCCCCCAATCCCTGGTCGCCGCCGCGCTTGCCGGCGGCGCCAGCCTGCTCTCGTTCGAACCGTTCGGCTGGTGGCCGCTCCAGTTCCTGTCGCTGGCCTGGCTGTTCTACCAGGCCGGGATGGGCAGCTCGGTGCGGCGCGCAACGCTGCTCGGCTGGGCTTTCGGCTTCGGCTGGTCGGTGGCCGGCATGCACTGGCTGTACATCGCGCTGAACCGCTTCGGCGGCCTGCCGGCGATCCTGGCGGCGATCGCGATCGCGCTGCTCGGCCTGTACATGGGCCTGTTCGCCGCGTTCGCGGCGGGCGCCGCCAGCTGGCTGCGCAAGCGCTGGTCGCTGCCGGTGACGAGCTTCCTGCTGCTGGTGCTGCCCGTAACCTGGGGCCTGTCCGAATGGATGCGCGGCTGGCTGTTCACCGGCTTTCCGTGGGCCGCTTCCGGCTACGCGCACAACGCCGCGCCGCTCGGCGGCTTTGCCCCGATCGTCGGCGTGTACGGGATCGGCGTGCTGGCCGCGCTGTGCGCCGGCTGCATCGTGATGCTGACCCAGCGCGCGCGCGTGCCCGCGATCGCGCTGCTGGCCAGCCTGCTGGCGCTTGGCTTGGGGCTGAAGTCGATCGACTGGACCCATCCGAGCGGGCGCCCGATCTCGGTGCGCCTGACCCAGGGCGATATCGCGCAGGACGAAAAATTCAGCAGCGAGCACCTGCTTGACATCCTGGTGCGCTACCGCGACCTGATCACCGCCGCGCCGGCCGACCTGGTGGCCACGCCCGAAACCGCGATTCCGGTATTCCCGCACCAGCTCCCGCCCGGCTACCTGCAGGATTTGCGCGATTTTTCGAAGCGCACCGGCAGCTACCTGATGTTCGGGATCCCGCTGTCGGACAGCGTCACGCAGTACGCCAACAGCGTCGGCGGTTTCAACCCGCAGGGCCAGTTCTACCGCTACGACAAGCACCACCTGGTGCCGTTCGGCGAATTCATCCCGTTTGGCTTTCGCTGGTTCACCGACATGATGCAGATCCCGCTCGGCGACTTCACCCGCGGCGGCGCGGTGCAGGCGCCGTTCGCGGTCAAGGACCAGCTGGTGCTGCCCAATATCTGCTACGAGGACGCGTTCGGCGAGGAGATCGCCAAACAGCTGCGCGACGCGCCCCGACCCGCCACGCTGCTGCTCAACGTGTCGAACCTGGCGTGGTACGGCCAGTCGGTCGCGATCCCGCAGCACCTGCAGATCTCGCGCATGCGCGCGCTCGAGACCGGCCGCCCGATGCTGCGCTCGACGAACAACGGCGCCACCGCGATCATCGACGGCAAAGGCGCCGTGCAGCAGCAGATCGCGCCCTACACGCGCGGGACGCTGGCCGCGACCGTGCAAGGCATGGCCGGCCTGACGCCGTATATCCGCTTCGGCAACTACTTGTTCCTGGCACTTTCGGCGCTGGCGTTGACCGGCGCCTGGCTCAGCGGACGCAACTACCGGAAGAAAACCGATAAAGTAGCGTAGTAGCCATGAATTGGGGCCGCGACAGCTGTCGAAACCCGTTAAAATTGGTCATTTAGCAAACCCATCGTGTTCGCGCGCCCCTGCGCGACGCCCACAACATGCTCACATTCCAACAAATCATCCTGACCTTGCAGACCTACTGGGACAAGCAGGGTTGCGCCTTGCTCCAGCCGTACGACATGGAAGTCGGCGCGGGCACTTTCCACACCGGTACTTTCCTGCGCGCGATCGGTCCGGAACCATGGCGCGCCGCCTACGTGCAGCCATCGCGCCGCCCCAAGGATGGCCGCTACGGCGAGAATCCGAACCGCCTGCAGCACTATTATCAGTACCAGGTGGTGCTCAAGCCGGCGCCGGAAAACATCCTCGACCTGTACCTCGGGTCGCTCGAGGCGCTGGGCCTGGACCTGAAAAAGAACGACGTGCGCTTCGTCGAGGACGACTGGGAAAGCCCGACGCTGGGCGCCTGGGGCCTCGGCTGGGAGGTCTGGCTGAACGGCATGGAGGTGACCCAGTTCACCTACTTCCAGCAGGTTGGCGGCCTTGACTGCAAGCCGGTGCTGGGCGAGATCACCTACGGCATCGAGCGCCTGGCGATGTACCTGCAGGGCGTCGAGAACGTGTACGACCTGGTGTGGACCGAGTGGGAAGAGAACGGCGCGGCCGGCGCCCCGGTCAAAAAAACCCTCTCGTACGGCGACGTGTTCCACCAGAACGAGGTCGAACAGTCGACCTATAACTTCGAGCACGCGAACACCGAACTGCTGTTCCAGGCCTTCGCCAACCACGAGCTCGAGGCCAGGCGCCTGATCGAACTCGAACTGACGCTGCCGGCCTACGAGCAGATCATGAAGGCCTCGCACAGCTTCAACATGCTCGACGCGCGCGGCGCGATCTCGGTCACCGAACGCGCGGCCTACATCGGCCGCGTGCGCACCCTGTCGCGGCTGGTGGCCCAGGCCTACTACGACTCGCGCGAGAAGCTCGGCTTCCCGATGCTGCAAGGGGCGGCCAAGGCCGCCGCCTAAGCCCACAGGAACAGACAAGAACCGAACCATGAATCAAACACTACTCGTCGAACTGCAGACCGAAGAACTGCCGCCGAAAGCGCTCGTCAAACTGGGGGCCGCGTTCGCAGCCGGAATCGTCAATGGCCTGAAAGCGCGCGACTTCCTCGAAGCCGGCAGCGTCGCCACCACCTACGCCACGCCGCGCCGGCTGGCCGTGTCGATTACCGGCGTGCGCGCCACCTCCCCCGACAAAACCATCCGCGAGAAAGTGCTGCCGGTCGCGGTGGCGCTGGACAAGGACGGCAACCCGACCGCGCCGCTGGCCAAGAAGCTGGCCGCGCTGGGCTTCCCCGACCTGGCCGTGGCGCAGCTCGAACGCGCCCAGGACGGCAAGGCCGAAAGCTTCTTCTACACCTATACCGCGCCCGGCAGCGCGCTGGCTGCCGGCCTGCAGCCGGTGCTGGAAGAGGCGGTCGCCAAGCTGCCGATCCCGAAGGTGATGAGCTACCAGCGTCCGGGCGGCGAGACCGTGCAGTTCGTGCGCCCGGTGCACACGCTGCTCGCGCTGCATGGCGAGCAGGTACTGCCGCTGTCGCTGCTCGGCCTTGAGGCCGGCCGCCACACGCTCGGCCACCGCTTCCTGTCCGATGGCCAGCCGATCGCGATCGGCCACGCCGACGAGTACGCGAACCTGCTGCAGGAGCGCGGCAAGGTGTTTGCCAACCCTGCCGCGCGCAAGGAATCGATCCGCAGCCAGTTGCTGGAAAAGGCAAAGGGCGACCAGGTCCTGATGCCCGAAGCGCTGCTTGACGAAGTGGCTGCGCTGGTCGAATGGCCGGTGGTGTACGAATGCCACTTCGAGGACGCCTTCCTCGCGGTGCCGCAGGAATGCCTGATCCTGACGATGCAGACCAACCAGAAGTACTTCGCGCTGACCGATGCCGCCGGCCGCCTGCGCTCGCGCTTCCTGATCGTGTCGAACATCCAGACCGACGACCCGCGCGCCATCGTCGGCGGCAACGAGCGCGTGGTGCGCCCGCGCCTGTCCGACGCCAAGTTCTTCTTCGAGCAGGACAAGAAGAAGTCGCTCGAATCGCGCCTGCCGCTGCTGGCCAATGTGGTCTACCACAACAAGCTGGGCACCCAGGCCGAGCGTACCGCGCGCGTCACGCGCCTGGCTGGCGCAATCGCGCGCCGCCTCGGCTACGACGTGCTGCTGGCCGAACGCGGCGCCGAACTGGCCAAGGCCGACCTGCTGACCGACATGGTCGGCGAGTTCCCCGAGCTGCAGGGCATCATGGGCACCTACTACGCGCGCCACGACGGCGAGCACGAGGAAGTTGCGCTGGCCGCGTCCGAACACTACCAGCCGCGCTTTGCCGGCGACGCCCTGCCGTCGACCAACACCGGCACGGCCGTCGCGCTGGCCGACAAGCTCGAAACGCTGGCCGGCATCTGGTCGATCGGCCTGCAGCCGACCGGCGAAAAAGACCCGTTCGCGCTGCGCCGCCACGCGCTCGGCGTGATGCGCATGCTGGTCGAGAAGCGCCTGCCGCTGGCGCTGTCCGACCTGCTGGGCGACGTCGCCGGGGTGTTCGAATACCAGGCCGGCTTCAAGGACCCGCGCGTCGAAGTCACCCTCTTCATGCTCGACCGCCTGCGCGGCATGCTGCGCGAACGCGGCTTCTCGCCAAATGAAGTGGAAGCGGTGCTGGCCCAGGATCCGGACCGCGTCGACGACGTGGTGCAGCGCCTCGAAGCGGTGCAGGCCTTTGCCGCGCTGCCCGAGAGCGCATCGCTGGCCGCCGCCAACAAGCGCATCACCAACATCCTCAAGAAGACCGAGGCGGCCATTGGCGAGGTCTCGCCCGACCTGCTGCAGGAAGACGCCGAGCGCAAGCTGTACGACGCGATCAGGCGCGTGCGCCCGGACGTCGACGCGGCCTTCGCGGGCGGCGACTTCACCGGCACGCTCAGGACGCTGGCGCGCCTGCGCGACGACGTCGACGCCTTCTTCAACGACGTGATGGTGATGGCCGACGACCTGGCGCTGCGTAACAACCGCCTCGCGCTGCTCTCCATGCTGCACGGTATGATGAACCGGGTCGCCGACATCTCGAAACTGGCCGCGTAAGGAGGCGCCGGGCATGAAGCTGATCATCCTCGACCGCGATGGGGTCATCAACCACGACTCGCCGCACTTCATCAAGTCGCCGGCCGAGTGGATTCCGATCCCCGGCTCGCTCGAGGCGATCGCGCGCCTGAACCAGGCTGGCTACCGCGTGGTCGTCGCGTCGAACCAGTCGGGCATTGCGCGCGAACTGTTCGACATGAAGACCCTGAACGCGATCCATCAAAAGATGCACACCGCCGCCCAGCTGGTCGGCGCCGACATCGACGCGATCTTCTTCTGCCCTCACGCAGCGGTCGACAACTGCGACTGCCGCAAGCCGAAGGCCGGCATGTTCGAGGAGATCAGCAAGCGCTTCAAGCTCACCCTGAAGGGCGTGCCGACCGTCGGCGACTCGCTGCGCGACCTGCAGGCCGGCTTCAACAGCGGCTGCGTGCCCTACCTGGTCCTGACCGGCAAGGGCGAGAAGACGCGCGAGACCGGCGGCCTGCCGCCCGGCACCCAGGTTTTCCCCGACCTTGCCTCGATGGTCAACGTGCTGCTCAAAACGGCCCCCGCGGGTCAGATCAACAACTAAAAAGCCCCCGTCCGGAGACCACTCTTTGCGAACCACCTTCCTGTTCCTGCGCTCCCTGCTCTTTACGCTCGTAATGGTGGCCGCCACCGTGGTCTGGGCCTGCGTCTGCTTCCTCGCGGCGCCGCTCCCGTATAACCAGCGCTTCTGGGTCACCTCGCGCTGGAACGTCTTCATCATCTGGTGCGCAAAAGTCATCTGCGGCATCCGCTACCAGTTCAAGGGCTACGATAACCTGCCCGATGCCCCGGCGATCGTGCTGTCGAAGCACCAGTCGGCGTGGGAGACCATCGCCCTGCTGCCGAACATGACGCGTCCCCTGGTCTTCGTCTTCAAGAAGGAGATCCTCTACATCCCGTTCTTCGGCTGGGCAATGGCCCTGTTGCGCATGATCCCGATCGACCGCAAGCAGGGCAAGAACGCGTTCGCGAACGTGGTCAAACAGGGCAAGCGGCGCCTCGCCGACGGCCAGTGGATCATCATGTTCCCCGAGGGGACCCGGATCCCGGTTGGTGAAAAAGGCAAATATAAAAGCGGCGGTGCGCGGCTGGCTGTCGAAACACATGCCGTCGTCGTGCCGATCGCGCATAATTCAGGTGAATGCTGGCCCAAGAATTCGTTCATCAAACGGCCAGGACTCGTGACGGTATCGATTGGCAAACCGATATCGCCGGAAAACCACACTCCAGACAGCCTGATGCAAGAGGTCGAAAATTGGATAGAATCGGAAATGCGCGTCATTTCGCCCCACGTCTACACAGGTGGTTGAGCGAAGTCGGCGCCCTGATCAGAGCCTCCGCACCGCAGCACACCATGACCTCCTCCAAGATCGACGGGCACCAACTGGAATTATTTGCACAGGACTTTTTCTCGGCACTCAAGCCGGCTGAAAAGCCAACCCCGCCACCGCAACCGCTGTTCAAGGCGCCGCCGGCACAGCCCCGCATCGCCCTGCCCGCGCCGCCGATCGGCCCCAACGATCCGCCGCTGCGCCGCATCCTGCTTGGCGCGCACGCCATCGACTACGCCTTGCGGCGCTCGTCGCGCCGTTCGTTCGGCTTCACGATCGACGACGACGGCCTGCGCGTGACCGCGCCCAAGCGCGTGACGCTGTCCGACATCGACAACGCGATCCGCGCCAAGCAGCGCTGGATCCTGGCCAAGCTGCTCGAACGCGGCGAGCGGCGCGCCGAGCGCGCGCAAAAGCCGCCGCTGGCCTGGGTCGACGGCGTGCAGCTGCCCTACCTGGGCGGCGAGATCACGCTGCGCCTGCAGCAGGCCGTGCGCAGCCACTGCGTGTTCGATAGCCAGGCGCGCGAACTGTCGGTCGGCGTGGTGCCGGGATTATCGGAATGGCAGCTCAAGGAACGGGTCAAGCTGTGGTACCAGGACGAAGCCAGGTGCCTGTTCGCCGAGCGGCTCGATCACTACGCGCCGCGCCTCGGGGTGCGCTACAACGCGTTTGCGCTGTCGTCGGCCGGCACGCGCTGGGGTTCGTGCACAGTGGAGGGGAATATCCGCCTGAACTGGCGCCTGATCCACTATGCGCTGCCGCTGGTCGACTACGTGGTGGCGCACGAACTGGCACACCTGCGCGAGATGAACCACAGCCCGCGCTTCTGGGCGGCGGTCGGCGAGGTGTATCCCGATTACGACGGCGCCCGCCTGGCGCTGCGCAAGCGCTCGCACGAGATGCCGGTGCTGTTCGAGGATTGAGTTAGCGAAATTGGTACAGCGTGCGCTCCCAAGGGCACGCGCTGCGATACCAACCAGGCCAGCGGCGCTCAGGCGGCCGCCCCACCCTTGTGCGCCGTCACCAGCCCACGCAGCACATCGGCTTCATTCGCCTTCAGGCAGCGGAACGGAATCGGCAGGGTGCCGCGCTTGAGCACCATCATCAGCCCGCGCGAATAGGGGCGCAGCGACATCACGTCCGCCCAGTCGATCAGCGTCACGCCGGTGTCGCTGGTGCGCACGATCCCATGCTGGTCGATCGTGAGCTCGTAGGTGCGGCGCCCGCGTCCCGACAGCACGAAGTGCAGCGCCGCGGTCGCGGTGCTCCTGGCGCGCATGTAGGACGCCGTCGGCCACGGGATGCGGCGGCGCCGGATCAGGAAGCCGTTGTGCTGCCACATGAAGCTGGCATACTCGCCCAGCGAATACTTTACCCAAAAATGCAGTTCGCATAATCCGGCGCCGACAGCAGCATTTGCCGGCACCGAGCCACCCGGAACCGCGGCAGTAACAGCCACAACCGATGGATCGCCGTCGTCCTCCTGCACCAGTACGGCTACCGGTTTGCCACTGCCAGCTGGTCGCGGGTGATTAAATCCAAACATGCGCATCCCCTTATTGAAGCCGAGCTCAAAAGGGGATGGTATCAAAACCTAGTCGATTATCTGTTGCAATAGTTCAACCGTGCGCGAGGTCGCGCCGCGATGGCGGTTGGCGAAACCAAGCGCGCGCTCGCCCATCGCGGCGCGGCGGCCGGGTTCAGCCAGCAGCAACGCGGCCTGGCGCAGCAGCTCGCCGGCATCGGCCACGCGCAGCGCCGCGCCCGCCTCTACCGCTTCCGCGGTCGCCTGCTGGAAGTTGAAGGTGTGCTCGCCCACCAGCACCGGTTTGCCGACGGCGCAAGCCTCGATCAGGTTCTGGCCGCCCAGCGGCAGCAGGCTGCCGCCGATGAAGGCGCAGTCGCAGGCGGCGTAGTAGGCGAACATCTCGCCCATCGAATCGCCGAGCAGCACGTCGGCTTGCACCTGGCCGTCCGTGAGCTGCGAACGGCGCTGCAGGGACAAGCCGCGCGCCTGGACGAGGCGCGCAACGTCGTCGAAGCGCTGCGGGTGGCGCGGCACGATCGCAAGCAGCATCCCGCCGGGGCGTTCGGCGGTCCGCAGCCAGGCGTCGACGATCAACTCTTCTTCGCCCTCGCGCGTGCTGGCGCACAGCAGCACCGGACGCTGTCCGCAGCGCACACGCAGCCAGGCGCCCGTTTCCAGCGCGGCCTGGGGCACCACCACGTCGAACTTGATGCTGCCGGTGACCGCGACATGCGGCGCGCCGAGCGAGCGGATGCGCGCCGCGTCAAGCTCGGTCTGGGCCGCGGCCAACGTGATCTGGCGCGCCGCTTCAGTCATCAGCTTGCCGAAACGCTGGCCGCGCCGCAGCGAGCGTTCCGACAGGCGCGCGTTGACCAGCGCCACCGGCACCTGTTCGCGCGTGCAGCTGTGGACCAGGTTCGGCCACACCTCGGTCTCCATCAGGATGCAGGCGCGCGGCCTGAAATGGCGCAGGAAACGGCGCACCATGAAGCCGGTGTCATAAGGAAGGTAGGACTGGACCACGCGCTCGCCGTGCTGCGCAAACAGCGCGCGGCCGGTGGCGCGCCCGGTCGGCGTCATGTGGGTCAGCAGGATACGGCAATCGGGCCAGCTTGCTAACAGCGCTTCCACCAGCGGCTCGGCGGCGCGCGTTTCGCCGACCGAGACCGCGTGGACCATGATCGTGCGCCAGGCGGAAACGGGTTCGCCATACAAGCCGAGGCGTTCGGCCCAGTGGGCGCGGTAGCCGGGCTCCTTGCGGCCGCGCCACCACAGGCGCGCGAAGACGAGCGGCAGCGCCAGCCACCAGAGCAGCGAGTACAGCGTGCGGCTCATGCCCGGACCAGCAGGCTGCGCGCGGCTGCGATCACTTCGCCGGCCGACGGCGGCGCGCCGCAATCGCCCAGGTTGACGATGCGCGGCGACCAGTTCCCTTCGGTCTTCCACCTGGGCGAATCGCAGTAAATCTCGACGGTCGGCCGCACGAAGGCGGCGGCGATGTGGGTCAGGCCAGTGTCGACGCCGATCGCCAGGCCAGCGTAGCGCGCCAGCGTGACCGCGTCCATCATCGACAGCTTTGGCAGCACGCGCGCGTTGGGCAAGGCGGCGGCGAGGACTTCGGCCTCTTCCTTTTCCCTGGCCGATCCCCACGGCAGCAGCACCGGCATCGGCGCCAGCGCCCTGCCGGTTTCGATCCAGTTCGCCGGCGCCCACTTCTTGGCGTCGCGCGCGGTCCCGTGGAAGAAGACCGCGTAGTCCTCGAGCGGCAAAAAGGAAGGACGCGGCGCCGCGCTGTCGGGCGCAGGCAGGCCGAAGTCGGGCGCGTCGTCGAGCGCGTAGCCGAGCGCTTTGGCGGCCACCAGGCGGCCGCGCGCGACCGCGTGCGTGCGCGGATCGACCTTGACGCTCTGGCTATGGAAAATCCGCGACAGGCCTTCGTAGCCCGAATCCTCGCTGCCGTTGGCAAGGCCGAACTTGTGGCCGCCCGGAGCGGTCCGCGCGGCGCCCATGATGATGCCGGTCTTGAGCAGGCCCTGGGTGTCGAACACGTAGTCGTACTGTTCTTCGCGCAGCGTGCGGAAGAAGGCCTTGGCCTCGGCCCGGATGGCCGCGTTGGCCAGGCCCTTGCGCCAGCGCCGCAGCGCGAACGGCAGGATGCGGCGCACGCGCGGGTTCAGGCGAACCAGGCTGACATAGCCTTCCTCCACCACCCAGTCGATATTCGCGTCGGGATGGTGGCGCAGGATGTCGGCCACCATCGGCAGGTTATGCAGCACGTCGCCCAGCGACGACACACGCACCAGCAGTATATTCAATCGCCTCTCGCTTCAGAACGGCAGTTGCGCGTCGGGTTTGGCGGCCAGGATCACGTCGCGGAACTGGCCCTGGATGCGCGCCAGCGCCTCGGGGGTTTCGGCTTCGAAGCGCAGCACCACGACCGGGGTGGTGTTGGACGAACGCGCCAGGCCGAAGCCGTCCGGGTACTCGACGCGCAGGCCGTCGATGTCGACGATGCGTTCGGAACCGGGGAAGGTGGCGTTTGCGCGCAGCTTGTCGATCAGCGTGAAGTTCTCGCCTTCCTGCAGGTGCAGGTGCAGCTCGGGGGTGCTGGAGGACACCGGCAACGCATTGAGCAGCGCCGACGGATCGGCCACGCGCGTGAGCAGTTCGAGCATGCGCGCGCCCGAGTACAGGCCGTCGTCGAAGCCGTACCAGCGGTCCTTGAAGAAGATATGCCCGCTCATCTCGCCGCCCAGCGGGGCGCCGGTTTCGCGCAGCTTGGCCTTGACCAGCGAGTGCCCGGTCTTCCACATCAGCGGCTGGCCGCCGTGCTGCGCGATCCAGGCGCCCAGGTGGCGCGTGCACTTCACGTCGTACAGGATCTGCGCGTTCGGATGGCGGCTCAGGACGTCGGCCGCGAACAGCATCATCTGGCGGTCCGGGTAAATGATCTGGCCGTCCTTGGTCACGATGCCGAGGCGGTCGCCGTCGCCGTCGAATGCAAGGCCGATCTCGGCGTCGGTGCTTTGCAGCGCGCGGATCAGGTCCTGCAGGTTTTCAGGGTGCGCCGGGTCCGGATGGTGGTTCGGGAAGGTACCGTCCACCTCGCAGAACAGTTCGATGACTTCGGCGCCCATGCGGCGGAACAGCTCGGGTGCGAAGGCGCCGGCCACGCCGTTGCCGCAGTCGACCGCGAGCTTGATCGGGCGCGCCAATTTGACGTCGCCCACGATGCGCTCGAGGTAGGCTTCGCGGATGTCGTGGGTGCTGTAGCTCCCCGGCGTGGCGGCGCTGCCGCCGTCATCGGCGGCGATGCTGCGGTACAGGTCCAGGATCGTCTCGCCATGGATCGCTTCGCCGGCCAGCACCATCTTGAAGCCGTTGTAATCGGGCGGGTTATGGCTGCCGGTGACCATGATGCCGGAGCGCGTGGAGAGCACGTTCGCCGCGAAGTACAGCATCGGGGTCGCGACCATGCCGAGGTCGATCACGTCGACGCCGGCGGCCTGCAGGCCCTCGGCCAGCGCCGCGGCCAGCTCCGGACCCGACAGGCGCCCGTCGCGCCCGATCGCTACCTTGCCCTCGCCTTTGGCCAGGGCGGCCTTGCCGAATGCCTGGCCGATTTTCCGCGCAATGCCCGCATCGAGCGTACTGCCGATCACGCCGCGGATGTCATAAGCCTTGAAAATCGTTTTTGAGAGAGCAACCATGTCTGGACCTTGGAAAGTGGCGCGCACCGCGCCAGGCGCAGCCGGCGTCGGCAACCAGGCGGACAAACCGCTTGGCAGTTGGAGGGATGACAAAACAGGAGGTATTGTAGCGGCAAGCGGGGCCCTTGGGAATGACGGGGCGCGCCGAGGGGCCCGCAGCGGGGCCCGCCGTTCCTGCCGCTATCCGGCCCAGGGCCGGGATGCGGCTTAAACGCGCAGCTTGTCGAGCGATTTGCCGCCTTCGACCCATTCCTTGACCCATTTCGGCTGGCGCCCGCGGCCAGTCCACTGCTGGGACGAATTGTCGGGGTGGCGATAGCGCACTGCCACCGAGCCCGTTTTGGCGCCACGGCTGCCAGCTGCGATCAGGTCTTTCAGGGGCACGCCAACGCGCTGGGCAATCGCCTGGATCTGCTCGCGCGCTTTTTGCACCTCTTGCTGCTCACGCTTTTTCATTTCCTGCTTGATTTGGTCTTGCAAGTTACGCAGATCACCAACGGACATATTTGACAGGTCCATCATCGTTCCTCAGTAGTTGGGGGTTGAATTAGATTCTAGTGAATTCTCACCAAATGTCGCAATATACTACATTGGTGCGTTAATGCCAGTCCTTCTTGCGCCAAATCAGCCAGCGCGGGGACTTGAAACGAACGATACGCGCATACAACCACACGTAACTGATAATGAACAATAAACAGAAAATTATCAGTACCGTCGTATTCTGCCAGAATACGGTGGCCGGGATAACTGCCATCAGCGAAAAAAGCCACAAATAAGGCGAGGTGCGCGCGTTCCGCTTCATCAGCGCCCGCGCTTCCTTGCGCCCCACCGTCCATTGCACAATGCGCCTGAAAATCAGGCTGTGCAGGTGAATTCCATCCGGCATGGCCGGCGATTTCCCGCGCACGAACATCCGACGATAAGCCGAAAAAATAGTTTCGAAGGCGGGGTAAATCAAAAGCAGCGCGGCGTACCAGGTCGACACCTGCGGGTTGCGCATTACCAGCAGCAGTGCCAGTTCGCCCAGCATGAACCCGATAAAGTAGGCGCCGCCGTCGCCCAGGAAAATCAGCCCGACCGGGTAATTCCAGACCAGGAAGCCGGCCGTGGCGCCCGCCACCATCAGGGCGGTCACCAGCACGAACATGTCGCCGACCTGCAGCGCCACATAAGCCAGCGACAGCAGCATGAAGATTGTCACCACGCTGGCCAGCCCGTTAAACCCGTCGATGATATTGACCGCGTTGGCGATCCCCGCCACCGCCAGCACCGTCAGCGGCAGCATGATCCAGGTGCTCGCCAGCGGAAGCGAACCGAACGGAAAATCAATACGCCCGAGCCTGGCGTCGAGCAGATAAAAACCGAGCAAGGCCGCAATCATCGTCAATATCAGCCGGCGTGATGCGCGCACCGTTCCGGTATAGTCTTCGACAA
This sequence comes from Massilia sp., assembly GCA_045810465.1. Lineage (GTDB taxonomy): Bacteria > Pseudomonadota > Gammaproteobacteria > Burkholderiales > Burkholderiaceae_D > Telluria. The sequence continues at coordinate 69,162 of JBJMVW010000235.1, forward strand.
TGCCGCCAATAAACGCGACGAAGGAACAGAACATCAGCGCCAGCATCCAGCCGCCCAGTGCCGGTACCCGCCACACGGTAATGCAGGCACTGATCACGACCGCCAGGTAAATAGGCAAGCCGCCAATCCGCGCCACCGCGTGCGAATGGACTTTCTGGACGCCGGCGAAATTGGTATCGAGTGCGGGGCCGTGCAATTTGACCTGCTTAATGACCAGCAAGGTCAATAACGCAGAGGCCACAAAGCTCACGAGGAATGAAAACATTTATTATTCTTCAGGTGCTGATTCTGGAGGGGCAGGCTCGTGCCCTGCCCTGCGACCGGAAGCGCGAGGGGCCGTCGCGACACCGGTGGTGTTTGCCAGCGTGCTCAGCCGCTATTGTACCGGAATGGCCGGGCCGTCCTTGGACGCGACAGTTTATCGCGCCGGGCCCGATCCCGATTGAGCAAAATCGCGCTTGATCGGCAAAGCGGGGGCGAAAACCAGGCATTATCTGCTGGAAAATATTGAACCGACGCGTTTCCCGGTCAACCAGCGTCGTCGCGCCCTATTCCAGGCACAGCGCGAGTGCCTCGCGCCAATCGGGAATATGGCAACCGCGCGCGATCAGCCGCGACGAATCGAGTTGCGAATTGCGCGGCCGGGTGGCCGGCGTCGGGTATTCTTCGGTGGAAATGGGGGTCACGCGGCAGCCTGTGCCGCGCGCTGCCATGATCGCCTCGGCAAAGCCGCTCCACGTGGTGCTCCCCTGGCACGCCAGGTGGTAAGTGCCGCTGTTCTCCAGCCACCAGCCGGCTCCGCCGGCCTGGGCCAGCGCCAGCAGGTGGGCGGTGGTCTGCGCGACCGTCCGGCTCCAGGTCGGCGCACCGTGCTGGTCCGCCACCACGCGCACTTCGCCGCGCTGCGCCGCCAGGCGCAGCATCGTCAGCAAAAAATTGTGGCCGCGCATGCCGTAGACCCAGCTGGTGCGCAGGACCAGGTGCGCAATGCCGGCCGCCGCGACCGCCTGCTCGCCCAGCAGCTTGGTGCGGCCATATACGTTCAGGGGGGCGGGCGCGTCGGTCTCGACATAGGCGCCTTGCTTGCTGCCGTCGAACACGTAATCGGTCGAAAAATGGACCATCGCCGCGCCCAACGCGCGCGCTTCCTCGGCCATGACGGCTGGCGCCTCGGCATTGATCCGGTGCGCGATGGCAGGCTCGCTTTCGGCGCGGTCGACCGCGGTGTAGGCGGCGGCGTTCACGATCAGGTTCGGGCGGACCGCGCGCAGCACGCTGCGCACCTGCCCCGGATCGGACAAATCCATGCGCGCCCGGTCGGGCGCCACCACCTCGCCCAATTCCTGCAGGCACCGTTCGAGCTCGTACCCTACCTGCCCGCTCCGCCCGGCCAACAGGATTTTCATGCGTAAGCCTCGGCCTGCGCCAGCGGCGTGCCTTGCCGGTCCTTGGCCGAGACGATGGGCGTGCCCTGCAGCGGCCAGGCGATGTCCAGCGCCGGGTCGCTCCACAAGAGCGTGCGTTCGTTGTCGGGCGACCAGTAATCGGTCGTCTTGTACAGGCATTCGGCGCTGTCGCTGGTGGCCAGGAAACCGTGCGCGAACCCGGGCGGCACCCAGATCTGGCGCCGGTTCTCGGCCGACAGTTCGGTCGCCAGCGCGCGTCCAAAGCCTGGCGACCCGCGCCGCATGTCGACCACCACGTCGAACACGCTGCCGGCCACCACCCGGATCAGTTTGCCCTGTGGTTTGCCCACCTGGTAATGCAGGCCGCGCAGCACGCCTTTCCGCGATGTCGACTGGTTGTCCTGCACGAATTCCGGCTGCAGCCCGGTCAGCTCGGCAAAGCGCCGCGCATTGTAGCTTTCGAAGAAAAAACCCCGCTCGTCGCCGAACACTTGCGGCTCGAGCACGAGTACATCGGGGAGCGCGGTATGAGTAACCTTCATCAGAACACCTTATCCTTCAGGATTTGCAGCAGATATTGTCCATATTTGGTCTGCCTTAACGGATCGGCAAGACGCTCGAGCGCGCCCGCATCGATAAAACGTTTGCGGTACGCAATTTCTTCCGGCACCGCCACTTTCAGCCCCTGGCGTTTTTCGATCGCCCCGATGAATTGCGACGCATCGAGCAGCGATTCGTGGGTTCCGGTATCGAGCCACGCCATTCCGCGCCCCATGACCTCGACCCGCAATTGCCCGGCCTCGAGATAAGCACGGTTGACGTCGGTAATTTCCAGCTCCCCGCGCGCCGACGGCCTGATCGAGGCCGCGATATCGCACACCTGGCTGTCATAGAAATACAGCCCGGTCACCGCATAATTCGATTTCGGCCGGCGCGGCTTTTCCTCGATCGACAGCGCCTGCCGGTCATCGCCAAATTCGACCACCCCATAGCGTTCCGGATCGAGCACGTGATACGCGAAGACGGTGGCGCCGCCGGAATGGGACGCCGCCTTGCCCAGTTTCCGGTCCAGGCCGTGGCCATAATAGATGTTGTCGCCTAAAATCAGCGCCGAGGGCGATCCGCCGACGAACTCGCGGCCGATGATGAAGGCCTGCGCCAGCCCTTCCGGCTCCGGCTGCACCGCGTATTGCAGGCTGATTCCCCATTGCCCACCGTCACCCAGCAATTCCCGGAAGCGCGGCATATCGCGCGGGGTCGCAATGACCAGGATCTCGCGTATCCCGGCCAGCATCAGCGTGGTCAGCGGATAGTAGATCATCGGCTTGTCGTAAATCGGCAGCAGCTGTTTGGAAACCCCGACCGTCATCGGATACAGGCGCGTACCGGAACCGCCGGCCAGGATGATTCCCTTGCGCGTCATTGCCGCGCCCCGCGCCGTGCCTGATTGCGCTCGACCCAATCGGGGTGCGCCAGGTACCAGCGCACGGTTTGTTCAATGCCGCTGGCGAAAGCGTGGGCTGGTTTCCAGCCGAGTTCGCGCGCTATCTTGCCGCTGTCGATTGCGTAGCGGCGGTCGTGGCCGGGGCGATCCTCCACCAACGCGATCTGGCTGCGGTAGCTCTGGCTTTTCGGCGCCAGCCGGTCGAGAATATCGCACACCGCGTTGACCACATCGATATTCGCCATTTCACATGCGCCGCCGATGTTATAAACCTGTCCCGCCACGCCAGCTTCGAGCACGCGCCGCAGCGCCGCGCAATGGTCGCCCACATACAGCCAGTCGCGCACCTGCATGCCGTCGCCGTACACCGGCAGCGCTTTGCCTGCCAACGCGTTGGCAATCGTCAAAGGGACCAGTTTCTCCGGGAACTGGTAAGGCCCGTAATTGTTCGAGCAATTGGTGGTCAGGGTCGGCAGCCTGTATGTGTGGCCCCAGGCCCGCACCAGGTGATCGGAGCCGGCTTTCGAGGCGGCGTACGGACTATTCGGCGCATACGGCGTGGACTCGGTAAATGGCGGATCGTTCGGGGCGAGCGAACCGTAGACTTCGTCGGTGGACACGTGCAGGAACCGGAACGGCGCCTGCCCCGCCGGCTCGAGCTGCTGCCAATACGCGCGCGCGGCTTCGAGCAGGCTGAAGCTGCCTTCGACATTGGTCGCGATGAATTCGCCCGGTGCACCGATCGAGCGGTCGACATGGCTTTCGGCGGCGAAATGCACGATGGCGCGCGGACGATGCGCCTTGAGCAGCGAGGCCACCAGCGAGCCGTCGCGGATATCGCCGCGCACGAACTGGTGGCGCGCATCGCCCTCGAGGCTGGCCAGGTTGTCGAGGTTGGCCGCGTAGGTGAGCTTGTCGAGGTTGAGGACCGGCTCGCGCGATCGGGCGAGCCAGTCGAGCACGAAGTTCGAACCGATGAAACCGGCACCGCCAGTCACCAAAATCATTTAGTATCCCAACAACGGTAAACGCCAGGCCCGCAATTCTATGTGAAAGCTGGCATTATCGAAAAATAAGATCAACCTATCGGCCCCGCCGGCGCCGCGGCACTCCAGACACTATCACGCATGAGAACTTACGTCATCGGCGACCTGCAAGGCTGCGCCCATGAAGCGCGCGTCCTGCTCGATCGCATTTATGAAAACGCGCAGGGCGACGCCCGCATCCTGTTCGTGGGCGACCTGATCAACCGCGGCCCCGAATCGCTGTCCGCGCTGCGCGGCGTGAAGGCGCTGTCGGAGTCAAGCGGCGGGCGGGTCGAAGCCCTGCTCGGCAACCACGACCTGCACCTGCTCGCGGTCGCGGTCGGCGCGCAATCGGCCAGCCGCTCGGACACGCTCGACGAGATCCTGGCCGCGCCCGACCGCGACGCGCTGATTCAATGGCTGCGCCAGCGCCCGCTCGCGCTGTTCGTCGACGCCCACCTGCTGGTGCACGCGGGCGTCCCGCCGCAATGGAGCGCCGAGAAAACCGTGGCCCTCGCGCACGAGGTCGAGACCGTGCTGCGCAGCGACGGCTGGGTCGACTTCCTCGGCCAGATGTACGGGAACGAGCCGAACCGCTGGGACGACATGCTGGCCGGTGTGCCGCGCCTGCGCTGCATCGTCAACGCACTGACCCGCATGCGGCTGTGCGAGCCGGACGGCACGATGGACTTTGCGCACAAGGAGAGCGACAAGGGGCCGGCGGGGTCGAGCCTGCTGCCGTGGTTCGACCTGGCGGGCCGCAAGACCGCCGACGTGACCGTGGTGTTCGGCCACTGGTCGGCGCTCGGCCTGGTGCTGCGCCCGAACCTGGTGGGGCTCGACAGCGGCTGCGTCTGGGGCGGCAAGCTGACCGCGGTGTGCCTGGACGATCGCACGCTGCTGCAGGTGGACTGCCCGGAGTACCGGCCGCACGGCGGCAAGAAGTAAAGCTTTCGCAGCGCGCGCTACCGAGCGCACGCGTTGCGCCCCCTACGAAACGGCTTCCGTGGCCTTCAACGCCCGCGCCACCGCGTCCTGCGCCGCCTGCGCCAGCTCGCGCCGGTGCGCGCCGGCCGCGTCGATCGGCGCCAGGCATGCCAGCCGCGCCCGCACCGGTGGTCCGCCCAGGATCATCAACAGGCTGTCGACAAAAGTCGTCTCCCCCACGTAGTCGACCGAACGATGGTGTGCACCCCGCGCATCGAGATAGGCGAGCGCATACGGCTGCACCAGCGCCTTCGCGTCGATCGCCGCCTCGAACAGGTTGGCGTGGAACGGCAGCACGCTGCCCTGCTGCGCCGTGGTCCCTTCGGGGAAGAACGCGACGCGCTGGCCCTGCTTCAGCACCGCCACCAATCCCTTGAAGATGTGGCGCAGGTCGCGCCGGCTGCCGCGCGCGATGAACACGGTCCCGGCGCCGGCGGCCAGCCAGCCGAGCACCGGCCAGCGGCGGATCTCGGCCTTGGCCACGAAATGGCAGGGGTGCAGCGAATTGATGACGAAGATGTCGAGCCACGAAACGTGGTTGGCGACGATCAGCGCGTGGCCAAGCGCCGCAGCGCCGGGCGCCTGCTCGACCTTGACGCGGCAGATGCGCAGCAGGCGCCGCGACCAGCTGCGGGTGAGCCGTTCGCGCAAGCGGCCGCCGGCCCAGGGGAAGACCAGCGCGCAAGTGGCCAGGCCGGCACACAGGTGGAGGATGACGCGGAGCAGGCGCCAGGCGAGCTGGATCTTCATTTACACCATCGGGACAAAGGGCAAGCCGATTGTACCCTTACGGCCGGGCCCGCGGAAAGGGCGCCGGCCATTCCCAAAACCGGGGTCAGAGCACATTTTTCGGGAAATTTCTTTGAAAATCTGCTCTGACCCCGGTTTTCGAGCGATATCCCGCTCGCGAGATCGGAGGAGAACCCAGCCAGAACACGATCTTGGAGATAGTTTCTCCGAAAATGTGCTCTGACCCCGGTTTTAAGGAAAGATTACCGTTGGTAGACGACCTGGCCGGCGACGATCGTGGCCATGACCTGGCCGGGCAGTTCGTAGCCGAGGAAGGGGGTGTGCTTGCCTTGGCTGGCCAGCGCGGACGGCTTCACGGTCCAGCGCGCCGCCGGGTCGAACAGCACCACGTCGGCGCCGGCGCCAACCGACAGCCGGCCGGCCGGAAGCTTCGCGACGCGCGCCGCATCGGCCGTGATCCGCGCAAGCGCGCGCGACAGCGCCGAGCCGGCGCCCGCGCCGCGCTGCTCTTCGGCCCACTTGAGCATCAGCGACAGCAGCAGTTCGAGTCCGGTCGCGCCGGGCGAGGCTTCGGCGAACGGCAGCAGTTTCTCGTCGTCGTCGACCGGGGTGTGGTCCGAGCAGACGGCGTCGATGGTGCCGTCGTCGAGCGCCGCGCGGATCGCTTCGCGGTCGCGCTGGCTGCGCAGCGGCGGGGTCAGGCGCGCGTTCGGGTCGAAGAAGCCGATGTCGGCGTCGGTCATGTGCAGGTGGTGCACGCCGGCGTCGCAGGTGACCGGCAGCCCTTCCTTCTTGGCGGCGCGGATCAGGTCGAGCGCGGCGGCCGACGAGATACGGCACAGGTGCACCCGCGCGCCAGTCGCGCGCATCAGTTCGAAGATCGTGTGCAGCGCGATGGTTTCGGCCATCACCGGCACGCCCGACAGGCCCAGGCGCGAGGCGAGCGCGCCGCTGTGGGCGACGCCGCCGCGGCCGATGTGCGGGTCCTGCGGGCGCAGCCAGACGGTGTAGTCGAAGGTCTTCGCGTACTGCAGCGCGCGCAGCAGCACATTGGTGTCGTGGACCGGTACTTCGGCCTGCGCGAAGCCGATGCAGCCGGCCTCGGTCAGTTCGGCCATCTCGGTCAGCGCCAGGCCCTTCAGGCCCATGGTCAGCGCGCCGAGCGGATGCACGTTGGCGCGGTTCAGGCTGCGCGCGCGGTGCTTGAGCATCTCGACCAGGCCCGGCTCATCGAGCACCGGGTCGGTGTCCGGCGGGCAGACCAGCGTGGTCACGCCGCCCTGCATGGCCGCCTGCATTTCGGATTCCAGCGTGGCCTTGTATTCGTAGCCCGGCTCGCGCAGGCGCGCGGACAGGTCGACCAGGCCCGGCGCCACCACCAGGCCAGTCGCGTCGATCGTCGTGTCGGCGGCAAAGCCCGCCGGGGCGCTGCCGACCGCGGCCACCTTGCCGTCGGCGATGAACAGGTCCTTGAGTTCGTCGATGCCGTTCGCCGGGTCGACCAGGCGCCCGTTCTTGATATGTAGTTTCATCCGTGGGTTCCCGCCAAAATGCTCATTACCGCCATCCG
>JBJMVW010000236.1:0-4738 GCA_045810465.1 Massilia sp.
CGTTCAGGCCCAGCACGCCAATTTTCGCGCCGGGGAAGAACGACAGCGAAATGTCTTTCAGGATCTGGCGTTTCGGCGGGACGATTTTGCCCACGCGATTCATGGTATAGACGTAATTTGCCATTGATAACTCGGTATGAAATAAGGTCAACAGGATACGATAGAAAACCGGGGACAGACCACGGTTTTCCCGAAAAATCGAAGTCAGGACTCGAGCAACTTACGTTTTCCTTTAAAACCGGGGTCAGAGCACATTTTCGGCGCAATATTTCTCGAAAAATGTGCTCTGACCCCGGTTTTAAGGAAACGAAGCCGCGCGCGGCCGTCAGGATTCGTGCAGCTCGCGTTTTTCGTTGACGTGCGCTTCACCGGCGCCCGCCTGTCGTCGGTTTAAGATGCCTTCGCCGGCAAACAGCGCGAGGGCGCCCCAGATCAGCAGGAAGCCGACCAGCCGGTCGCCGCTGAAGGCTTCGTGGAATAGCCATACGCCGAGCAGGAACTGCAGCGTCGGCGACAGGTATTGCAGCAGCCCCAGCACCGACAGCGGGATCTGGCGCGCGCCCGATGCAAACAGCAGCAGCGGGATGGCGGTAATCGGCCCGGCCGCCACCAGCAGCAGCCGCGTGGCGCCCGACGTGGTGTTGATGAAGGCGTTGTCGCCGTGCAGGGTGAGCCAGCCGACATACGCCGCCGCAACCGGGAATAGCACCATGGTTTCGAACGACAGCCCTTCGAGCGCGCCCAGCGCCGCGGTCTTGCGCAGCAGGCCGTAGGCGCCGAAGCTGGTCGCGAGCATCAGCGCAATCCATGGCACCGTTCCGGCCTGCCAGGCCAGCCACGCGACACCAAGCGCGGCCAGCGCGATCGCCGCCCATTGCCCGGGCCGCAGCCGTTCTTTCAGCAGCAGGTAGCCGAACATGATGTTGACCAGCGGGTTGATGAAGTAGCCAAGCGAGGCGTCGATCACGTGGCCGTTGTTGACCGACCAGATGTAGACCAGCCAGTTGGCGCTGAGCAGGAAGGCAGACGCGATGAAGCTGCCGAGCACGCGCGGCTTGCGCACCAGGTTCAGCCAGCCCCACTGGCGCCGCACCGCCAGCACGATCACCAGGAACAGCAGCGACCACAACATGCGGTGCGCGAGGATTTGGAGCGGCGGTACTTCGCTGATGGCGTGGAAGTACAGGGGAAACAGGCCCCAGGCCAGGAAGGCCAGGGCCGCGGAAAGAATGCCGGTACGCATGCGGGAACAGTCGACGGTTGCTGGGCGGACATTATCGTCGAATTGGCCCCGCCTTGCCGGTGCGTCCGCCGCGGATGTTACTTGCCTATTGCGAACAGCACCGCGTTGTTGATGGCGTAGACCGTGCCGTCCGGGCCGATCGCCGTCGGCGTGTACGATTCGCCCCGCCCGCTGTCGAGCCTGATCTTTTCGGTCAGCGTGTTGGTGGTCAGGTCCCAGCGGTACAGGAAGCCGTCCTCGCTGTTTACGATCACCGACTTGGTGAACGGATCGACTGCCGCCGTGTTGATGCACCATTCCAGCACCCCTTCCGGATGGTTCGGATCGGCCGTCTGGCCCAGCACGGTAAGCACTTCCTTCATCACCGCAACGCTCGATACAATCGGGTCGGGCTGGCTCGCGTTCGGGTCGAGCACCGCGACCTTGTTCTTCGAGTCGCCGGTGCCTGCCCGCGCGTAGTTGTTGTACTTGATGGTGAGGAGGTATTTGGAGCTGCCGCTGTAGCTCGGCACCATCGAGGCGGGCACGACCGAGGGCGTGTCGTCCCAGCCGAACGAGCCGGGCGTTTTCGCGGTGCCCAGGCTGGCGTCGAAGTGCAGCAGCCAGCCGCGCGCGTTGTGCTGCTGGTAGGTGGTCTCGAGCACGCCCATGTAGACGTCGCCGTCCGGCCCCACCATCGGCGACGCGGTGCCGTCGTCGGAGATCGTGGCCGCCTCCTGGGCCTGCGGGTCGACCAGCAATGCCTTGCCCTTGACCTGCAGCGTCGCCGCGTCGAGCGCCAGCAGGTAGCCCTTGGTGCTGCTGGTGCCGTTCACCGCCACGTACAGGGTCTTCTGGTCGTTCGACAAGGCCGGCGCGCTGTTCATCGCGGCCTTGTCGGTGGCGCTGTCGCCAGTCAGCCTGGCCGCGGCGGCCCAGCTGCCGGTGCCGTCGGCGCCGATGCGCGCGATCCCGCCCTGCAGGCCGGCCGGGTTGTCGGGCGTGGCGGTGAAGCCGAAGTAGATGTTGCCCCGCGAGTCGGCCGTGATCGGGGTGTTGATGAAGACCGTCGCGTCCAGCGCCCCTTTCGATGCGGCGTAGACGGCGTCGCCGTAGAACACCTTCGTTTGCGTCGCCGAGTCGGCCGAATCGGCGTTATCGCGGTAGTACACCTTGCCGCCGCCGCCGGGCGCGTAGACCCGGTTCGCGCCGGTCAGGGTGACGTTGTACGAGGGCGTCCAGTGATGGTCGGGCATCATGTAGTCGCTCTCGAGCGTCCAGACCACGGCGCCGGTCTGGCCCGAGCGCGCATCGACCCGGTACACTTCGTCCACCGCGCGCTTGACCGGCACGATGACCGTGTTTTTCGCCGTGATCACCGGCGAACCGTAGTGGTAGAACAGGTAGCCGCGGCTGGAGTATTGCGGCGCCAGGTCGACCGGTGTCTTCCAGACGATGCGCGACAATTGCTGGGTGGCCACCTGCGACACCGCCGTGTGCTGCGGGTCGCTGCCGAAGCCGAGCCACGCCTTGGTCAGGGTGACCGGTGGATCGACGATTCCGCCGCCGCTGTCGCTACCGCTGCCGCCGCAGGCGGCAATTGCCACGCCGGCCGCGATGGCGAGCAACGCCACCTGACGGCCCCGGGCTGTTGTTTGGATCAGATGCATGGAACCTCCGTTGGTATTGTTTTTGACACGGTTGAGCTTGCGTCCGCCCTTTAAATCTCTAGCTGGACCGTTCACTACGCTACACTAGGACGTCGATTCATAGCTAGCTCATGTCAATGAAAACCGCCGACCTTTTTGTCGTGCTGATCGTCGCAACGTGGCTGTGTGCTTGTAACGACAGCGGCGGGGCCGGCGCGCGTCCGGCCACGGTGCAGGCCGTGGCGCCGCCGCTTGCCGCCGCTGCTTCGACGGCTGCCGCGGCCGCTGCAGGTCCGACCCCTTATCCGATCCTGTTCGTGACCCAGGCCCCGGTGTCGACCGACCGCGAGGCGCGCCTGTCGGCCTTCGCCAACCACCTGGCCGGGATCGAGCGGGCGCCGCGCGGCGGCGACCTGATGCTGCGCTATCCGGACGGCAGCCTGCGCAACCTGACCAGCGAAGCCGGCTACGGCAGCGGCGGGGCGGAGGGCCCGAATGCCATCGCCGTGCGCGAGCCTGCGGTGCATTGGAGCGGGACCCGGGCACTGTTCAGCATGCTGGTCGGCGCCGGCGAACCGGTGGCGGCGTTCTGGCAGGTCTACGAGGCGCGCGGCCTGGCCAGGGACGAGGCGGTCAACATCGTGCGCGTGGCCGGCCAGCCGGCGCGCGCCAACAACCTGTCGCCCCTGTATGCGTCCGACGGGCGCATCTTGTTTACCTCCGACCGCCCGCGCGGCGGCGCGCCGCACCTGTATCCGCAACTGGACGAGTACGAGGCGATGCCCACCACCACCGGCATCTGGAGCCTGGACCCGGCAAAGGGCAGCCTGCGGATCCACAACCACACCCCGAGCGGCGCCTTCACCCCGATCGTCGACAGCTACGGCCGGATCGTGTTTACCCGCTGGGACCACCTGCAGCAGGACCAGCTGGCCCAGCGCGACCGGGATGCCCTCGGCAACGGCGTGGCCTTGCCGTTCGGCTCCTTTAACTACGCCGGCGAAACGCCGGGCGCCCCCGCGCTGCCCACCCGCGAGGAGCCGTTCCCCGAATCGCGCTCGGGCGGCAGCGGTCCGTATGGCGCGGTCAGCGCGTACACCAACAATTTGTTCACGGCCTGGCAGATGAACCAGGATGGCAGCGCCGAGGAGACCCTGAACCACGTTGGCCAGCACGAGCTGATGTTCGGCGCGCTGCTGCCCAGCTTTGCCGGCGACCCGGCGCTGTCCAAGCGCACTGTCGACGCGCTGCACGCCAACCGCCTCCCGCTGCGCCGCGAAAGCGGCCTGTTCCACTTGCGCGAAGATCCGCGCCGTCCCGGCAGCTACCTCGCCACCACCGCGCGCATGCACGATGCCTTTACCACCGGCCAGCTGGTCATGCTCAGCGGATCGCCCTCCCTGAACGGCGAGCAGATGACCCTGACCGCGCTGACCCCGGGCGCTCCCGGCGACGCCTTTGCCGGCGGCCGCTATCGCAACCCGCTGCCGCTGTCCGATGGCACGCTGGTGGCCAGTTACAGCAGCCTGCGCCAGGTGCCGGAGCCGGGCAAGCCGCTGCCCGACCTGCGCCTGGTCCGGCTCGAGCGCGACCAGGCAAGCGGCCTGTACCGCGCCGGCGCGCCACTCACGGCCGGCATCCGCAAGTCGCTCGGCTGGTCGACCCCGGGCGGGCGCATGGCCTGGTCGGGCGAGTTGTGGGAGCTCGAGGCGGTCGAGGTGCGTCCGCAGCCGGCGCCGCCGGGCGCGCGTCCCGGGCTCGATGCGCCCGAACGCGCGGTGCTGGCCGAGGAGGGCGTCAGCGAGGATGCGCTGCGCGCCTGGCTGCGAAAGCGCGACCTGGCGCTGATCGTAACGCGCGACCAGAC
>JBJMVW010000237.1:0-12827 GCA_045810465.1 Massilia sp.
CCCCGCTCGCCAAGCTGCAGGCGTTCAAGGAGCGCATGGGCTGGAGCTTCGATTGGGCGTCCTCGGGCGGCAGCGATTTCAATGGCGATTTCAGTGTCTGGTTCAGCGAGCAGCAGCAGCGCGATGGTACGATCGAATACAACTATCAGCGCGAACCGGCGATGGATGGGATCCGCCGTGGCCAGACCGTTGCGGAATGGCGCGAGGAAGGCAGCGCCAGCCCGATGGAGCAGATCGCCGCCTCGACCGGCACCGACATCGCCACCTACGCGCGTGATCGACCCGGTATCAGCGCTTTCGTGCTGGAAGACGGCAGGGTGTACCACACCTACTCGAGCTATGCGCGCGGCGTCGATGGCACCTGGGCCATGTACCAGTGGCTGGACCGCGCACCGAAGGGCCGCAACGAGCACGGCATCTGGTGGCGCCGCCACGACGAATACGGCCAGGCGGCGTAACCATGTCCGCGCAACTGGTCGCCCAAGCGGGACGGTCTGGCGCAGCAGCGGGCAAGGCAGCGTGGCTCGCCAACTGCCTTTGCCTGGCAGCGTCGCCCTGCTTCGCGGTGATGGCGCTCGTCAGCACCATCGCCGGCGATGCAGACCCGATCTGCTCCGCCAGCCGCGCCGCCTTCCATCTCGGCGGCATGGGTGCGATGTACTGGATGATGAGCGCATTCCACCTGCCGGCCTGGCTGCGCAAGCTTCGGCAACGCTGGTAACGGAGCAGGTGGCCCTTGGCCTCGTTGCGGCTAGGTGCGACAACGAGGCCGAGCTCGCAAGGGGGGCGCCGAGCCAGGGAATGACAGTTTAAATCCTGAGCCGCCTCGGGAAGGAGAGCATTACTTGAGCATGCGCGAGCGGTTGGCGACGAAGGCGATCGCCAGCGCCAGGGCGCCGATGTAGCCGACTGCCACCTGCATGCCCATGCCCTGGGCGATCGCGCCGATCACGGGAGGGCCCATCAGGCTGCCGGTGTAGGCCATGGTGGCGACGCCGGCCAGTGCTGCCGGGCCTTGCGCGCCGGCCGCGCTGAACACGAACGGGAACACCAGCGACAGGCCGAGGCCGGCGATGGCGAAGCCGGCCAGCGCGAAGAACGCGTTGGGCGACAGCACCGCGAAGAACAGGCCGGCGCCGGCCAGCATCGCGCCGCTGACGACCAGGCGCTGGGCGCCGTAGCGGGCTTTCAGCTTGTCGCCCATCAGGCGCGACAGGAGCATCATCACCGAGAACGCCGACAGGGCCAGCGGTGCCTGGCTGTCGCTGGCGCCAAAGTGTTCTTTCAGGAACATGCCGCTCCAGTCGGCGATGCTGCCTTCGGCCATCGAGCCGAGGAAACCGATTGCGCCCAGCAGCGCCAGCGGGCCGCGCGGCAGCGAGAATTTCTTCTTTTCCACCTGTTCGGCGGCGTCGTCGAGGTCGAGCATGGTGTAGGCCATCCACAGCACGACCGCCAGCGGACCGGCCAGCATCAGGAAGTGGGTGACCGGGGCGATGTGCATGCCGGCCATCAGGCTGCCAAGGGTGGCGCCCGCCAGGCCGCCGGCGCAACCGACGCCGTGCAGCTTCGACAGCTCCGACTTGCCGGTCTGCTTTTCACGCTTGGTCGCGGCCGAGTTGATGGCGACGTCGAAGGTGCTGGCGGTGATGCCCAGGCACAGCACGGCCAGCATCAGCAGCGGCACGTTGGACGCGGCGCCGATTGCGACCAGCACGCCCAGCAGCGACAGGCCCGAAACGAGCAGCGACTTGCGGGCGCCGTAGGTGCCCATCAGCCAGGACGACACCGGGAACGAGACCACGGCGCCGAGGCCGCCGCACAGCAGCACCATCGACAGCGCCGAGTGCGAAACGTGGGCGCGTTCGGCCAGCGCCGGGATGCGTCCGGCCCACGAGCCCATGATCACGCCGAACAGCGCGAACAGGACCGGCAGGGCATATTGTTGGGCTTGCGACAGCGACAGGCTGCGGCGGGCGGTAACAGTAGTTTGCATTGATCGAAGAGCTAAATTAAGGGAACCTGTGCGTCAGGACTTTTCCTCAGAGCACATGCTGAGAGGGAAGTTTCCGCCTGCAAGAAAAAAATCTTGGCAACGCCTTGCTGGTCGTAACGGTCTGCTAACAGGGGTAAAAAAAACAAACGCCAACCGGCAAAAGTTGGCGTCAGGAAGAATTCGCAGAGGCAATTCTAAACTTCTTTTTTCGCGTTTGTTTTGCCGACTGGAAAAAAATTTTCGGGCTGTGCCAAGGACTTAACGAAACGCGGCGAAGGTCTTGCGACCCATGCAAAAACCGATAAACGCTTGGCATGACGGCGCCGCAATTTTTGCCAGGAAATGAAGAAACCAGGGCACGCCTGTGGCGCCGCCGACACACGGGACCATCCGGCCGCAGTCCGTGACGCCACCGCGCTGCCGAGCTGAACTTGCGTAAAGTCACCGTCCGCTGCCCGCGGCTGTTGTAGCGTTAAAACTTCCGAACGGAAACTGTCGACCGCTTACGCTACAGGAGTCCTTGTGATGGCCCACCCCACGCCTTCGCCCCTGTCGGCACTGCGCGCACAAGCGCTGCTGGTGCTGGCCGGGTGCCTGCTCGCCGGCCCGGCCCTTGCCGCCGTGCTCTATCCAAACCTCCCCAACGGGGCGAAATACCTGGCCAAAGCCGACTGGTACCAGCAGTGCATGCGGGTCCGGTCGCTCGGCGCCCCGGCCAAGGACCGGCCACGCGACGGCGACCTGTCGCGCTGCGATGCGGCCGAGCTCTACTACGACACGCAGCACCTGGAAGCGGCGGATGCCGGCGCTTGGAAAAAGGTACGCAACTGCGCGTTCCGCACCAACAACACCGCCGTGCTGATGATGCTGTACGCCAACGGCGAAGGCGTCTACCCCAACCTGAACCTGGCCACCAAATACGCCTGCAGCGTCGACAGCACGCCCGACGAAATGAAAGCGCGGGTGGCGCACCTGCGGCGCAAGGCGGCCGGCAGCGGCGAATCGTTCGACCTGTGCGACGACATCAGCAGCGCCAGCATGCAGGGCCAATGCGCCGGCCTGCGCGAACGCGGGCACGACCAGCAGCGCGGTGGGCAACTGGCTGCGCTGGCCAGGACCTGGAGCCCGAAGGAGCAGACCGGGTTCGACCTGGCCTACAAGGCCGCGCATAATTTCGGCCAGCATCGCGCCGAGTACGAAACCGATGCGAGCGGCAGCGCGAAGCGGAGCCTGCAGCTCGAAGCCTCGTCGTCCGAGCTCGACCAGTTCGTGCGCGACATCCGGGACTTCGAAAGCGGGAAGGTGCCGCAGTTTTCGGAAGGCGAATTCCGCGCGCTCGAGGACAGCATGAACCGGACCTACCAGCAGTTCATGGCGGCGCCGGCGAGCGACGCGTCCTACCTTGGCACCATCCGCAAATCGGGCGTCGAGAAAACCCAGCATGCATGGCTGGCGTTTCGCGATGCGGTGGAATTGTTCGGGTCGATGAAATACCCGGCCGCGCCGGCGTCCGGCTTACGCGCATTGCTCACCAGCCGCCGCCTCAAGCAACTGTCCGAGCTCGAGAACGCCGCAGAGGGGCGCTAGTCCGGGCGCCGCCGCTAGCTGATCTTTCCGACTTTTGCTTCCAGCTCTTTGCGACTGGCCGCGAGCCTGGCGATGATGTCTAGCGCCCGGCTTTCATCGCTGGTCATGTCTTGCAAGAACAGTGCGTTGTTGTCGCGAATCCAGCTCAGCGGCATTTCCCACCACGCCAGCTCGTTCAGCGCGGCGCACACCTTCTCGGGAAAACGGAAGCGGATCAAACGCGCCGGCGAACCGGCATAAATCCCATACGGCTCGGAACGGAAATTCGGCGGCAACAGCGAGCGCGCGCCAATGATGCAGCCGTTCTCGACGATGCCGCCACCGAGCATCATGACTTCATCGCCGAGCCAGACATCGTTCTTGATCACCGAGTCGGCGTATTGCGGCTGCGGCGCGTTCTGGATCCCCATGCCGAGGATCGAAAACATGTAGGTAGAAATGGTTTTCGACTCGTGCTGGCCGTTGAGCAGGAAACGCAGCCGCAAGCCCCCGGCCACAAAGCGGCCGACACACAGGTTTTGCACGCCGGCATCGTACTTCACCAGCGAGCCGACCCCGAATCCCGAACAGCGCCCGATGTAAAAACTGCCGTTTTGCGCTTCCTGGTCGCGCCAGTCGCGGAAAAACTCGTGGGGGATCGACGATATTGCCCCGTCGGCGTAACCGAGCGTGGTGAATTGCGCGGCCCACGGGTGATCCGGCATTTCGCCAGTAAAATTGTCTTCTGTGAAAATTTGCATGAGGCTCAGGTCTGGAAGCGGATACGGCAGCGGTAAAGTATTTCCGTCGGGAATTATAACCGCGCGTCGTCCGCCTGGGCATTCACAGGCCAAGCCTGGTCTCCATCCAGGTCCATGGCGAGTCAACCACCACCGCGCCGCGAGCCTGTCCGAAGTGCTCGCCCAGCTGGTCCCAGCCTGCGCGCGTCAGCGCATACATGACGGCCACGCGGTCCATCGCGGCGTTCCAGTCGGCGCCGCTCGATGGTCCGAGGCAGGCGGCAAACCGCCGCGCCATCCAGCCATGGTCCAGCGACTGGTCTTCGTCGACATGGGCGGCGAGCCGCGCATCGGCCAGGCCCTGGCTGGCCATGAATGAGGGCAAAGGTTTGCGTTCGTACGGCAGGCCCTCCGCCAGCGGCAACGCCAGCACCCATGCGTAGCGGCTCGCCGCGGCCGTGCTCGTCATCACGCGAGGGAAGGCCGCGAACGCCGGCAGGGGAACGTTGCGCAGTACGTCAGCGCGGCTGAGCCCGAGGCTCAGGCAGGCGTCCATTTCATAGTGCTCATGGCCCAGCTCTTCCTGCAAATAACGCCAGGCGAGCCGCCGCAATGGTGGCGATGACGATGCCTGCACCACCGGCAGGACGCTTTCCACATATTTCAGCGAGACATAGTACTGCTGCAGGTGTATGCCCTGGGACACTCGCCGCGCCGCCGTCGGCTGCCAGGGGTGCGAGATCATCCCAGGCGCGCCCAGTGCCGCCTCCCAGTCGCGCAGCGCCGCTTCGGTTTCGCGGATAGCGATGTCGCCGGTCAGCCGCAAGCGGCTGCTCATGCGCGGCGCCTGCGGCGGCGGTGCCGCCCGGTCCAGGCCGTGCAAGGCCCAGAACACGATGGTGGCCAGAGCGGTTTCGACATCGGCCGCATCGGCCGGCCAGGCCTGGTCGCGGCGGCCGATGCGGGGCGCCGCCTTGCCCTGCAACGCGTTGGTCAACATCCTGACCGCGCCAGGCGACTCTCTCCGCAACTGTTCCAGCAGCGCACGCACAACCGCCGCCTGCATCGACACGCGGCCATTGCCGGCATCGCGGATGCGCGCCAGCAATTCGCGGCGGCCGTCCAGTCCCAGCCTGTCGAGCGCATCCGACAGGCGCGCCGCAACCGCTGCGGCCGGCGCCTCCTGATGCGCGGGCGTGTCGACGCGCTCGACGATCCATCCCTGCTTGTCGAGGTCGTCCAGCAACGGCGACAGCGACTGCAGCCAGCGCGTACCTGGCCACGGCTGTCGCAGCCGCTCGAGGTCGGCCAGCGCGGCGGCACGCTCGCCCTGGACCGACAAGCGCAGTGTCCGGCGCCCTCGCCTGAACTCGATGTCCGACTCGCCGGCAGCGGTAACCGAATCGACCGCCAGCATCGGACTGGCATAGCGTCCCGACAGGATTTTCTGGCGCGCCACCGGTGTCTACCTTGCCGCCGCCAGCGCTGCATCCAGGCGCGCCAGGTGCTCCACCGCGACTACGACGTCGGACAAGGCCCCCACCGCGTACTCGCGCGAGACCGGACACAGCGCCTGGATCAGCGCATTGGCGATCTCGTCGTGCCGTTCGCCGTCATTCATGCTGGCGTGCCGGACGATGGGTGCGAGAAAGTCGCCGGGCAGGCCGAGCCGCTTGCAATTGGCCGCAAACGCTTCGTGAAAAACCGGGTTCGGCCGCTCGAACAGGAACAGCAGCGCCGCCAGCGCCAGCGGATTGGTCGCCGCGCGCACACCAAGCTGGGACAGCAGCGCAAAGGTCGGCGCCAGTATGCTCGACGGCCGCAGCGCCCCCGGCTCGATCGACACCGCCTTCAGGCTCTGCGCGATCAGCCTGTCGTGCCGCCATTCGGACGCCAGGAAATCGCTGAGCTGGGAGCGCAGCCCAGGCTCCCACGGATAGTTCATGACGGGCGCCACCAGCCCCGGCGCATGACGGACTATATGAAAATATTCAATCACATATTGAATCAGCTGCGCCCGGGTGGCGCTGCCGTCCAGCAGTGCACGGGTGAAGCCGCAGGCCTGGCTCTGGCGGTCGGCGTCGATGGTCCTGGCCAGCGCCAGCGCAAACGCCTCGGCGTCGATCACCGATGGCGGCGCGCATGGCTCGATGTCGGTCAGGTAGCCGAAACGGTCGAGCTGGACGATCACCGCGGCGGCTTCGTCGGCAAAGTCGCCATACTCGGGCGCCAGGTGGTCGGCGCGCAGTCCGCCGCGCAGCGCGGCAAACAGGCGCCGCAGCGGGTCCTTGCTGGCCGCGTTGCAGTCGATCACGCACTCGCTGCCGCGCAGCTGGACCGCGAAACTGGCCTCGCCCTCGGAGAAATGCACAGCCGGGCGCCACGCCGGGCGTCGGAGGCGGGGCACGGCGCTCATAGGGTCACCGGCAGTTGCCGCAGGAAAGTGTTGGTTGGAGCAGCCTGTTCCGGCAAATGCGCATAGTGGCGCCAGATGCCGTTGTAGAACTCATCGTAGATCGAGACAAACAGGGGCAGCAGTTCGCGCACCTGCGCTTGCTCCTGAGGCGAGACGAGATCGACGCACGAGAACGCCTCGCGGCTGAGCTCGCCGTGCTTGCCGTCCGCGTTAATCCTGGCATGGCTCTCGATCGGCGCGACGAAAGCACGGGGCAGGCCCTTCTGCCGGCAAGCGAGCACGAACGCATCTTCGGCCACCTCGCGGCCTTCCAGCACGCCCAGCGTGGCGATAAAAAACAGCGGCTGATAACGCGACCAGTACGCCAGCGCATCGATCAGCGCCCAGGTGGTCGGCAGCGGAATACTGGTGCGCACGTCCGCTTCTTCCAGGCCCAGCGATGCCAGCGACTTCATCAGCAGACGGTCGTGGCCCAGCTCCTCGGCATAGAATTTGTTCAGGGCCTGCCGCACCGCGTGATGCGGGGCGAACGACAGGACCGGCGCGTCGAACAGCGCCTCGCGCGCCAGGATCTGATAGTTTTCCAGGCACATCCCCCAAAACACGGCGGCCGGCACGCTGGCAGGGCTGGTGCGCATCGCGATCCAGAACGGATTGCGATGCACGGTCTGTTCGAGCAGGGCATCGAGTTGCTCTTCGAGCGAAAGGATGAAGACGCGGCCGCTGATTGCGCCCTCCATGCAGGGGTCGACGCGCGTCATCGGTCCTCCGGGGCAGCGCGCTTCGGCGCCGGCGGCGGGGGCGGCGAAGCGCCGCGCCGGAAGGCCTCGGGGTCGCCGCCACCAAAGGCTGCGGCGACATGCTTGCCCGAAATGGTGTCGGCCGGACGCCGGTAGGCGCCATCGAGCTGCACATCGACCACCGCCGGCACGCCGGCGTCGAACGCGCGCTGCAGCGCCGGGCGCAGGTCGCGCAGGCGCGTGACGCGCTCGCCGTACCCACCCAGGGACTGGGCCAGCAGGTCGTAGCGGGTGTGCGGCGACAGGTATTGGGCACGCGGATCGTGGGCGCCGAAAATGTCGTCGTGAAAGGTCCGCATCTCGCCCCAGGCGGCGTCGTTGCCGATCACCGCGACGAAGGGCAGCTTGTGGCGCACGGCGGAGTCCAGCTCCATCGCGTTAAATCCAAACGCCCCATCGCCGGACAGCAGCAAGACCTGCTTTTGCGGATGGGCAAGCCGCGCGGCGATGGCGAACGGCTGGCCGATGCCGAGACAGCCGAACGGCCCCGGGTCCATCCAGGCGCCGGGAGCGTGAACACGGTGATAGCCGGCGAACAGGGCAACGATATCGCCGCCGTCGCCGATGACGATGGCGTCCTTGTCGAGAAAATCGGAAACCACCTTGACCATGTCGCGCGGGTGTATCGGCGCGTCGGCGCCGCTCGTTTCCCACGGCCGCCCCTGGGCTCGCAAGCACACGGCGCTGGCTTCGCGCACGCTGGTGCGCGCAAAGGTGGACGAGCAGGCCAGCACCGCGTGCAGAAACTGCGCCGGGTCCGCGCAGACGCCCAGCGTCACCGGCTTGTTGCGCCCGATCCGCGAGCGATCCGGCTCCACCTGCACCACCTTGGCGTCGGGCCGTCCGATGCCGTTGCCAAAGGCCATGCGGAAATCGAAATCAACGCCAAGGCAAATCACCAGGTCGGCCTGGGCCAGCGCCTTGCCGCGGCCTTCATGGCAGGCCATTGGATGGTGGGGCGCAATCATGCCGCGTCCCATGCCGTTCATAAAGACGGGAATCTTGGCCGTCTCGGCAAACGCAGCGAGCGCCTCGGCGCAGCCGGCAAGGTAGGCGCCGGTGCCCGCCACGATCACTGGCGCCTGGCTCTCGGCCAGCCATGCGGCAACCTTGCTGGCGTCCTGCGGATCGACGCCGGGCGCCGTCGATGGCGAGGGCGGGATCACGTAGTCGTTGTTGTCGATCCTGGCCAGCAGTGTCTCAATCGGAAAGTCGACCATGACCGGCCCCATGCGCGGTGCCCTCGCCACGGCGAATGCCTGGCTGAGCACCGACGTAATGCGGTCGGTGGAATAGACGGTCTGGGCCAGCTTGGTGACCGGGCGCGCCATCTCCACCTGCGGCGCATCCTGCAGGTTGCCGGCGCCGTCGGTCGCGAGCGGATTGCGCCCGGCCAACAGCACAAGCGGACTCTGGCTGTAGAACGCGTTGGCCAGGCCAGTCAGCGCGCAGGTGAAACCGGGCCCGGCCGTCACCACCGCGACCGCCGGCTTGCGCGTCAGGCGTGCGTACGCGTCGGCCGCATGGGCGGCGGCCTGTTCGTGCCGAAAATCGACGATGCCCAGGCCTTGATAAAAGGCACCGTCGAGAATCGGCGAAATGTGGCCGCCGGTGAGGACGAACAGCGTGTCGACGCCCTCCGCCCGCAACTGCTGCGCGACCAGGTCGCCGCCGTGCAGCCAGGGCAGGTCAACGTCCCGCCACCCGTGTCCGGCGTCGGTTCGTGGCATCGCCACCGACGCTTAAAGATGGACTGCGACGAGGACCGATTTGCCAGATGGCTGGTTAATCTTGATCAGATATTTGTTGCCGCCGGTCAGGCCAGTGGTGACTTCGATATCGGGACGTGCCGCGCCCGTCTTGGCGGAGCCTTTGACGACTTTGACTTCAACTGGTTCTACCGTGTTTTCAGTCTTTTTGGTACTCGTAGCCATGAACACTCACTCCTGAAGTTAGTGCAGCTAAGGTCCACCCAGCGGCTGCGGGGTCGGGGCAAAACGGAACTATATTGCACTTATTGCATGCAAAAATTATCTCGAATTGTCACATTCGCAATTTAGCAACAGGAGCCGGAGGGAAGTACAAAAGAAAAAAAGCCCCTGGCTTCAACGAGCCGGGGGCTTTGTTTTACGGAAAGTTGTTAGAGCGCAGGTTAGCGGCGCATCGGGTTGTTCGGATGGTCGTCAACGCGGTTCGGTACGCCGTCGTGATCGCGATCACCCTTCATCCAGCCGCCGCGGTTCTGGCGCCAGCCGCCATCGGCCTGTTCCCAGGTCGTTGCGCGGTATGCATAGCCAGCGCGGGCACGTTCCCAATGTCCCCGCGTCCATGCGAATTTGCGGCCATTCCAGTTCCAGAAACCTGGCGCCCATTCGTAGCCGTGGCGCGCGGCCGGAACGGCTTCATGACGCGGTGCAGGCGGCGCGCTCCGAACGGCACGGACGTGGTCCCGTGCAAAGGACTGGACCGGGGTAAAGACCGTAGTGGCAATCAGGATTGCTGCGGCGGTACAAATAATTCGTTTCATAAGGTCTCTTTTAGGTAGGTGATTCAAGGTATCCATCCGGTGCGGAGACTCATCAGCGCACGTAGGCAATCTTCTTTACAACGAATACGTTCCGACAAATGCGATACGCTCAGCCATACAACTGGCCCATAACAGGGCCAGGATCTTGGTCGCCGCCAGCGCCGCAGTCGGGGAGGAAAGCGGGCTCAGCCACCCGGCGGAGCAGACCATTACCCTGTGTACGTGTACGAGGTTCATATCGGGACTCTCTTCTTGGATACATTTCCTGGCTTCCTTGCACGGGTCACGCAAGTGGGGGAAATGTCGGGCAGTGCTTTTGCTCGCAGTGTTTGCTGCCGTGACACACTATTACTGATTGGAAGGGGCGATTCAGTTCGGTACCGCGCATAGGATTCAGATAGGAAAAATTCTAATTTTTATCACCTAGGCGCGTTACCCCGACATCTAATTCAATTAAGCCAGAGCTAGAGCGCTTGCCTTCAGTCCGGTGCGCCGGCCCGGGTGACGTAACGCTAACGCGCACAGACCAAGTCCGAACAACGCCAGCGTAGCCGGTTCCGGCACATCACCCGATGGCAAGGCAGCCACACCGAAGCCGCTGTACCCGCGGCTGCCATAGTCGCCGGTCGAGCTCGTGGGTGAGTAGGCATTGCAATCATTGGAAATGGTGTTTCCGATCATCGTGACCGCCGCCGCCAGCGCCAGCGCCCGCCCGCACCCAATGCTGGCGGCAGAGCCGAACGTCACGCTTTGCTGAGCCAGGATATTCCCCGCAAAAACCGCTCCCTCGCCCAAGGTGGCCGAGCTGCCGACCTGGAAGTAGATCCCGTTGCTGCTGGTGCCGTTGATTACATTCACCACCGAGTTCGACGCGGTGATCAGCGTGCTTCCGATCTGGAAAACGATGACGCCGCCCGGGTCGTTGGCGAAATCCAGCGTCATGGCGCCGGTCAGTTCTGCCGATGTCGAGAAGCGGTAGATGCCGGACGTAAGCGGGCCGACGCTACCGAGATCCCGGCCGCTCAGGTCTATTCCGCCGGTGAATGCTGCAAGCCGGTTGTAAGCGGCACTCGCATCGGACTGTGCCTGCGCGGCAATGGAATCGGTCTGGTGCAGCACGCCTCCCGAAGCGAACGTGATGCTGCCTGCGCCAGTGATCGCCGAGCCAGGTGTTACGCCAAGGTCGCCGTGCAGCGTGGTCGCATTGGTATTCGTTACCGCCTGAGCCCCAAGTACGGCGAATTGCTGCGCTCCTCCGAGGAACGGGATTACATCAGCGCTTGCGGAGCCACAGATCAGTGCCAGCATCAGCGGTAAGGCCAGTCTTTTGGTGTTCATGTGTGCTTTCCAAGTAGTTTGCGTGGTCAATGTAACCGAGACAACTGGCGTTATCTAAACGACACCTGAAAAGTATTACATTAAGAACAACAAGATTACCATTGCAAATCTTTTGTGCCCGCCCGGGCTCAAGATAGTCACGCAAAGTGCCCAATGTTCGGTTCCGAACGGAACGAGGGCAAACGGCAGAGCATGCTGCGCCCACTCCCGTTACCGCTTCGCCTGAGCCGAACCTGGCACTGGCGCCGCCCACCGGCCCGATCTTCCCTCACCCGCCACGCGGAACCCGTGCCCGACGCCGTCGAGCCTCCGCATGCAGCGGCGCATTTCCCCACAAAAGGATCCATCATGAAACATTCACTGATCTTGCTCGCGCTGGCCTCCACCCTTGCCCTGTCTGCCTGCCAGCGTGAGGCGCCGCCTCCGGTGGTGCAAGTGATCGCCGGCCCTGCCGGCGCCCCTGGCGCTACCGGCGCCACTGGTAGAACCGGCGCCCAGGCGGAACCCGGCGCGACGGGGGCGACCGGGGCCACAGGCCAGGCCGGCGAGAGCGGCATTGCCGGCGCTACCGGCGCTCCAGGCTACGATGGTGCCAAGGGCGAAGCCGGCGCTACTGGTGCCACGGGATACGATGGCGCCAAGGGTGAGGCCGGCGCCACAGGCGCCACGGGATACGATGGCGCCAAGGGCGACAAGGGTAGGACCGGCGACACTGTCGTCGTACTCCCACGACGCTGATACCCTCTGGCGGCCACGCCGCCAGGAAGAAACACCGGACGCTGCGTCGGCGTCCGTATTCACTGCCGGATTCAGATTGGACGGGTGACGCCTCGATCCCGGGGCATTACCACCATTGCTCACACGATTTGTTCACGCGCCCATGAGCTGACATATAAGTCAGACATCAGAGATCAACCATCAATCCGTGTTAACAAAAAAAACCCGCTCCCTCGGAGGGGAAGCGGGCCTTCTGTTTACGCCGCTCTAAAGTTCTATTTCAGAACGGGATGTCGTCATCCATATCCGAGAAGTTCGGCGCCGGGCGCTGTGGCTGCGGGCGCGCGGCGGGTGCCGGCGGCGCCTGGCGTGGGGCAGCGGCCGGGCGGCTCGGCGGGGCGTCGTAGCCGCCCTCGTCCATGCCGGCGTCGCCGCCCATGCCCTGGCGTCCGCCCAGCATCTGCATGTTCTCGGCGATGATATCGGTCGCGTAGCGCTCGATGCCGTCCTTGTCAGTGTATTTACGGGTCTGCAGGCGGCCTTCGACGTAGACCGACGAACCTTTCTTGAGGTACTGGCCAACGATCTCTGCCAGGCGGCCGAAGAAGGAGATCCGGTGCCACTCGGTCAGTTCTTTCTGTTCGCCGGTGTTGCGGTCCTTCGATTTGTACGAGGTGGCCACCGCGATGTTCGCGATCGCGTCGCCGCTCGGCATGTAGCGGATTTC
>JBJMVW010000238.1:0-4426 GCA_045810465.1 Massilia sp.
AAAAAACCGCGCCAGCCCGACAGCTTGCGGGCGATCGAGCGCGGCTGCTGGCCGCCGGCATGCAGTTTTGCCGCGAAGCGGCGGATGTCGATCGGGGTCAGCGCGGCCCAGTCGTCATGCCCGGCCAGTTGCGCCAGTTCGGCCAGGTCGCGCCGGTAGGCGGCGATCGTGTGCGGCGACAGGTGCCGCTGGGTGGCAAGCTCGGCCAGGTAGCGCCCCGCCCAGTCCTTGCCGGTCGCCTCCATCGTGTTCAGGCCCGCAGCGGGGCGAGCGCGGTGCTCGCTGTGACGCCGATGTGGACCAGGAAATCGGTGCCCATGTTCTCGGTGAAGCGCTGCGGGTCGGGCGAGCCGAGGATCAGCAGGCCGAACGCGTCGCCGCCGGCGCGCAGCGGCAGCATCACGGTCGACTGTACCGCTTCCGGCTCGTCGAGCCAGCGCATCGCTTCGAAGTCGCGGTTGCTGCCGCAGTACGGTGCACGCAGGCTGTTGGCGAAAAGCCGCGCGTCCTCGGTCACGCCTTGCGCGAACCAGGCGTCGGCGTGTTGCGGCGCCAGCTGCCACAGGCGCACGGTGGCGTGCGGCACGCCGAAGCGCTCGGCCAGGCTGTCGACCAGCACGCGCGGCATCTCGTCGCTGTCGCGCGTGCGCAGCAAGTCCTGGTGCCAGGCGTGGAAGCGGTTGGCGATCGCGGCGTTCTCGTGGGCGACGCGCATCAGCTCGGCCAGGCGCAGTTCGAGCACCTTGTACTTGTCGCGCATCACTTCCATCTGGCGTTCCTGCAGCGAAATGGTCTTGCCGGTCAGCGGGCTGGACAGCTTGACGGCGCCCAGCAAGCCGGCGTGCTCTTCAAAAAAATGCGGGTGGTCGGCCAGGTATTGGGCAACGGCGGCGGAGTCCAGTGGTGCGGTCATTGAGTAAGGGGCCAGGAAGTGAATGCAGCAATTTTACCCCACTGCAACGGCCGGGGCGCAGAAAAAGCGTCCGCGGCCGCCGCCGGCGAGGCTGGGAGGCGTCAGAACTTGTGGCGCACCCCGATCTGGATCGCGCGCCCGTCTTCGCCAGGGGAGCGGGTGAACCCGCCGGGAGCGCCGGCGGTCGCCGGCGAGTACTGGGCCTCGCCGCGGTTGCTGATGAACGCGATCACCGAGTAGATGTCGGTGCGCTTGGACAGGAAATAGTCGTAGCCGAGCCCGAACAGCAGCGCATCGCTGTTGGTCGGGCCACGGTCGTTCTGGAACGCGACCGAGCCGATCACGCGCCCGGGGCCGACGCGGTACTGGGCGCCGAACTGGGTGCTGCTGGCGTCGACCTGCGCGTTGACGGTGATGTTGTTGACGAACACGGTGCGCAGCGCGCCGGCGGTGGCCGCGCCGAGCGGCGCCAGCTGCGGGGCGATCAGCGCGTCCCAGCCGGCGATGTAGTCGGGCACCAGGGCCGAATGGGGGTTGCGCTGGGCGTGCCAGCCGGCGAAGAACTTCCACTCGCCCCAGGTATACGAGCCGCCGACCGTGGTGGTGTGCAGGCTGGGCGCCTCGGACTGGTCGTAGGCGTGGTTGTGGCCGATGCCGACGTCCCAGCCGTTGGCCTTGTAGGTGAGGGCGGCGCCAAAGAACTTGCTGTAGCGCCCGTAGTAGCCAGAGCCGCGGCCGGCGACCATCAGCGAGCCGCCAAGGCCGTTGGGCAGCGCGAAGCGGTACTGGGCCGCCCGTTGCGAGCGGATGTCGGCGCCGAGCGCGGTGAAGCCGGCGGTGCCGCCGATGATGCTGCCCCAGGTGCCGCCGGTGCCGACCTCGAACGCGTCGGCCGCCGCGAACACCTCGTAGTCGGGCGTGTACATGCGGCCGAGCATGATGGCGCCGATCGGCGTGACCAGCCCGACCAGCGCGGTGCGGTCGAACAGCGCATTCTCGGGATTGACGGCCGGGCCGCCGGGCGGCTGCAGCGCGGTGCGCACCGCGGCCAGGATCGGCGGCGGCAGCGCGCCCATGCCGCGGGTCAGGAAAAAGCCCTGGTTTTCGTTGATCAGGGTCGGCTGCTGGCGGCCGGTGTCGAGTTCGACCCGGGCCTCGAGGTTGAAGATCGCCTTGAAGCCGGGGGCGATGTCTTCGGTTCCACGGAAGCCGAGGCGCGAGCCGTCGGCGCCGCCGCTGATGATCTTGGTCCGACTGCCGCGCTGCCACATCACGCCGGCGTCGGCAATGCCGTACAACTGCAGGCTGGACTGGGCCAGGGCCGGGGCGGCGACGCAGATGGCGGCCAGCGCGGCAAGTAAGCTCTTGTTCATCGCATCATCTCCATTCTTTTGTTAAACGGACTGTACGACTCGTGTTGTTGGTGCTTCCGTCCCGGCCTGTACAGACAACAGCTCTGCTATTGGCGACGCGGTTGTGCAAAAACTACAAGGCCCAGATGCGCCAAGGGCGGACCCGGTTTCCCGGGCCCGCCCTTGCGGTTCCTGCTGGTTGCGGAGGCTAGCCCCGCATCAACTTAGAACGAGTGGTTCACGCCGACGTCGTAGTGGTTGACGGTGGTCGGGTTGGTCGCCACGAAGTTCGCGGTCGGGTTCTTCTTGCGCGATGCGTCCACGTACAGGTAGGTACGCTTCGACAGGCTGTACTCGTAACCCAGCGACAGTTGCTTGGTCTTGGTCATCGCGTCCGGATGCTTCTGGCCGTAACCGGCCAGGAACTTGCCCGGGCCCATGGTGTAGGTCGCGCCCAGCACCCATGCCTTGGTCTTCGGGTTGAACATGCGGGTGGTGCCCTGGTCCTGGCGGGTGTAGGTGGCCATCAGGCGCAGTGCCGGGATCGGGTCGATGCTGCCGCCCACGGTCCAGACCTTGGTCTCGAGCGCGTTACGCTCGTAGCCGATCATTGCCGATGCCGGGCCGTTGGCGAAGGTGCCGGTGACCGAGAACGGGTTCGAGCCAGCTTCGCCGTTGGCCGGGAACACGACCGGCGCCGGGGTGATGCCGCGGCTCGGGTCGGTGATCGCGGCGTTGCCGGCCGCTTCTTTGGTGGCGAAGGTGCCGTTAACCTGGAAGCCGCTGATCACTGGCGAGTTGTACCAGAAGGCGTTGTTCCAGCGGTTGTTGGTGCCCGACTGGTCGAACGTCGAGGTGTAGCCGCCAACGGTCAGGTCGGTGTAGAAGCCGGCCGGGGTCGGCAGGCCGTGCCACGGGTCGAACGCAGCGACGGTTTCCTGGTAAGCCGGACGGCCGCGGCCGATGCGAACCATACCGAAATCACCTGCCAGGCCAACGCGGCTCTCGCCCTGGAACAGCGGACGGTTGCCGTTTTCGACGGTACCGGTGTCCGGCTCGTAGCGAACTTCCAGCTGGAACAGTGCCTTCAGGCCGTTGCCCAGGTCTTCGCTACCTTTGAAGCCCAGGGTGTTGGCGGCGCGCTTGCCGATGTTCAGGGTCTGGCCCGAACGCTTGATGAAGCCCGCGTCGATGTTGCCGTAGATTTGCACGGCGGTCTGCGCGTGCGCCACGCCGGCGAATGCGCCGAACAGCGCCAGTGCCATCAGTGATTTTTTCATGTATTCGTGTCCTTATAAAGTGAATCGCAGAAATCCGGAGAGCATTGAGCGTCGTTGCTGAACGCTCGGATGTCTGAACCTTAAATGCTTAATGCGTCAAGATTGTCGGATTAGTTAATTATGAGGGTTGCACTTGGTCGAAAGCCAATAATTCGAATTGTGCTGTTGTATTTTTGAAACGCGGCAGTCGCGGGAATTGGCAATTTCGTGCTTGATTTCGGCCGCCATTGGCAGTCTCTGCCGTAGCGGAGCCGCGGTTTGTGCGACATCAAGGATCGTCGGGTTCGAACCGAATCGCCGGCACTGCTGGCTTAGACTTTGGCCCACGTCGACCGTGCCGACGAGATCGAGGGACATCTTGTATATTGGCAACTTTGCCGGTTCAGCCGGTCCAAGGCTGCGCCCCCCGACCCGTCCGCCACGCGATCCGCTTCCATTCCCGTTCACCTGACTGACGACGACAACAACGATGGCTAATCGTGAAGAACTGGCGATCATCCGTGGCGCCCGCGCCGGCCGGTCCGAGGCCCAGCTGGCCCTCGGCAAGCTGTACCTGTTCGGCAGCGCCGGCTTGCCCAAAAGCCTGCCCACCGCGCTGCACTGGCTCGAGCGCGCGGCGCGCCAGGAGTGTGCCGATGCCTGGCGCCTGATCGGCAGCCATATTCCACTCGAGCTGGCGCGCCAGGGCGGGGCGCCGTTGGCGCGCTGGTACGAACGCGCCTATGACGACGGCATCGTGCGCGCCGGGCTGGTGTTTGCCCAGCTGGTCATCGGCGAGGCCGCGGCGGCGCCGCGCGCCAAGGCCCTGCGCGCGCTCGAAGACGCGGCCCAGGCCGGCTTTCCCGAGGCCCAGTGGCTGCTCGCGCGCCAGCCCGGCGGCG
>JBJMVW010000239.1:0-4475 GCA_045810465.1 Massilia sp.
AATTGTTGACCAACTAGTTGCCCAACAATTTGACTCTGACCCCACTTTTCATAATTGTTCGGTAAAGCTATTGGCAAACAATGAGGGTCTGACCCCAATTGTTTAGAAATTCTTGTCGCGAAGACACTGATTTGGCGGGTTTTTGGTAAATGGGGACAGAGTCAGCGTCTGAAGCCAGCAGTTTGAGATTAATTGGGGACAGGGTCGAATTTATTCGGTAGAATCCGCTCCTGGACTTTTCTCTGACGCCATGGCACGCCTTCCCCGACTCGTTATCCCCAATCAGCCTCACCACGTGATTCAGCGCGGTAACGATCGCCAGCTGATCTTTCGCGAGGCGGAGGACTATCAACGCTTCTGCGCGTGGCTGAAGGAATGCGCGAAGTATTACCAAGTCGCAATCCACGCTTACGTGCTGATGCCCAACCACGTGCATCTGCTGGCTACGCCGTCGGACAACGATGGCCTGGCGCAGATGATGCAAAAGCTGGGCCGCTTCTATGTGCCTTGGTTTAATCACAAGTACCAGCGCTACGGCGGCCTGTTCCAGGGGCGCTTCCGCACCTCGCTGGTCGATACCGACCGCTATTTCCTCATCTGCAGCCGGTATATCGAGCTCAATCCCGTACGGGCCAGCCTCGCCGCCACCCCGCTCGACTATCCATGGTCGAGCTATTCGCACCATGCCGGCGTGCGTTCCGATCCGCTTGTCACCGATCACGTGTTGTATTGGTCGCTTGGCAACACTCCGTTCCAGCGCGAGGCCGCTTACATCGACCTGGTCCAGCAGGGGATGTCGGGCGAGGAGCTCGACACCATCAACCTGGCCGTGCTCAAGGGCCAGCCGCTCGGCAACGATGCGTTCAAGACCGAGCTCGAGCGCAAGACCAAGCGCCAGATCCTGCCGGCCAAGCGCGGCCGCCCGTTCAAAGTGGCCTCACCCCAGGCTTGAGCCGGGCAACCGCCGCGCCCACTAGGCCCCGCCAGGGGCTTTTTTTTCGTCCTGAAACCCAGCACCCGTCGCTCAACTTGCTAAGCAAGAAGACATTTCCGGCATCCGTGATTGACTCTGTCCCCATTTATTCGCTCTCTCAAAAAGTTGCAAATTAATTCGACTCTGACCCTAATTATTTCTGTTGAACTTTCTGTTGCATTGCACTATTCTCGGCCCTCACCCCCTAGAAAAGCTGTGGAGAACTCCGGATGATTGCCCAAGGTTTGTACGATCCCGCCAATGAACATGATGCGTGCGGCGTCGGTTTCATCGCCCATATCAAGGGCAATAAGAGCCACTCGATTATTGAGCAGGGGCTCATGATTTTGAAGAATCTGGACCACCGCGGCGCGGTCGGGGCCGACCCGCTGATGGGCGACGGCGCCGGCATCCTGATCCAGATTCCCGACCAGTATTTCCGCGACGAGATGGCGAAGCAGGGCATCGAACTGCCGCCGCCCGGCGAATATGGCGTCGGCATGGTGTTCTTGCCGAAAGAGCATGCGTCGCGCATTGCCTGCGAGCAGGAGATCGAGCGCACCGTGCGCATCGAAGGCCAGGTCGTGCTCGGCTGGCGCAACGTGCCGGTCGACGAGGCGATGCCGATGTCGCCCACGGTCCGGGCCAAGGAACCGGTGATCCGCCAGATTTTCATCGGCCGCGGCCCGGACATCATGGTCACCGATGCGCTCGAACGGAAGCTGTACGTGATCCGCAAGTCGTCCGGCCACGCGATCCAGGCCCTCAAGCTCCTGCACGGCAAGGAGTTTTTCGTGCCGTCCATGTCGGCCCGTACCATCGTGTACAAGGGTCTGCTGCTGGCCGACCAGGTCGGCGTGTATTACAAGGACCTGCAGGA
Organism: Massilia sp.; assembly: GCA_045810465.1. GTDB lineage: Bacteria > Pseudomonadota > Gammaproteobacteria > Burkholderiales > Burkholderiaceae_D > Telluria. The sequence goes on from JBJMVW010000239.1 coordinate 1,854, forward strand.
CGCGCGCTGCGTCTCGGCCCTGGCGCTGGTGCACCAGCGCTTCTCGACCAACACCTTCCCCGAGTGGCCGCTGGCCCACCCGTACCGCCTGATCGCGCACAACGGCGAGATCAATACGGTCAAGGGTAACTTCAACTGGACCCGCGCCCGCGAAGGCGTGATGAAGTCGGCCGTGCTGGGCGAGGACCTGAACAAGCTGTTCCCGCTGATTTACGAAGGCCAGTCCGACACCGCCTGCTTCGACAACGCGCTCGAACTGCTGGTCATGGCCGGCTACCCGATCGCGCAGGCGATGATGATGATGATCCCGGAGGCGTGGGAGAACCACGCGTCGATGGACGACAACCGCCGCGCGTTCTACGAATACCACGCCGCGATGATGGAGCCGTGGGACGGCCCGGCCGCGATGGCCTTCACCGACGGCCGCCACATCGGCGGCACCCTCGACCGCAACGGCCTGCGCCCGGCGCGCTACGTGGTCACCGAGGACGACCTGGTGGTGATGGCGTCCGAGTCCGGCGTGCTGCCGATCCCGGAGTCGCGCATCGTCAAGAAGTGGCGCCTGCAGCCCGGGAAGATGTTCCTGATCGACCTCGAGGCCGGCCGCATCATCGACGACAAGGAGCTCAAGGACATGTACGCCAACGCCAAGCCGTACAAGGCCTGGATCAAGTCGGTGCGCATCAAGCTCAATGAGATCAAGCTGTCCGAAAGCCAGCTGGCGCAGCACCGCGCCAAGGATGCGCCGGCGCAGGGCGAGAAGGCGGCGCTGACGCTGCTCGACCGCCAGCAGGCGTTCGGCTATACCCAGGAGGACCTGAAGTTCCTGATGGCGCCGATGGCGGTGTTGTCCGAGGAAGCCACCGGTTCGATGGGTAACGACTCGCCGCTGGCGGTCATGTCGAACAAGCTCAAGCCGCTGTATAACTACTTCAAGCAGCTGTTCGCGCAGGTGACCAACCCGCCGATCGACCCGATCCGCGAAGCGATGGTGATGTCGCTGGTGTCGTTCATCGGCCCCAAGCCGAACCTGCTCGACACGAACAACGTGAACCCGCCGATGCGCCTCGAGGTGTCGCAGCCGGTGCTCGGCTTCGACGACATGGCGCGACTGCGCAATATCGGCCAGCACACCGGCGGCAAGTTCAAATCGTATGAGCTGAACATCTGCTACCCGGTCGCATGGGGCAAGGAAGGCATTGAGGCCTCGCTGGCGTCGCTGTGCGCCGAAGCGGTCGACGCGGTCAAGTCGGGCCACAACATCCTGGTCGTCTCGGACCGCAAGCTGTCGCCGGACCAGGTCGCGATCCCGGCCCTGCTGGCCACTTCCAGCATCCACCAGCACCTGGTGATGCGCGGCCTGCGCGCGTCCACCGGCCTGGTGGTCGAAACCGGTTCGGCGCGCGAGACCCACCACTTCGCGCTGCTGGCCGGTTACGGCGCCGAGGCGGTGCACCCGTACCTGGCCCTCGAGACCTTGTCCGAGCTGGCGGCCGGCATGCCGCACGAGATGTCGCTTGATACCGCGATGTACAACTACACCAAGGCGATCGGCAAGGGCCTGATGAAGGTGATGTCGAAGATGGGCATCTCGACCTACATGTCGTACTGCGGCGCGCAGATCTTCGAAGCGGTCGGCCTGAACAAGTCGCTGGTCGACAAATACTTCCGCGGCACCTCGTCGACGGTGGAAGGCATCGGCCTGTTCGAAGTGGCCGAGGAGGCGCTGCGCCTGCACGGCCTCGCGTTCGGCAACGACCCGCTGCTGGCCAATGCGCTCGACGTCGGCGGCGAGTACGCCTACCGCGTGCGCGGCGAGGAGCACATGTGGACCCCGGACGCGATCGCCAAGCTGCAGCACTCGGCGCGCTCCAACAACTTCAGCACGTACAAGGAATACGCGCAGATCATCAACGACCAGAGCCGCCGCCACCTGACGCTGCGCGGCCTGTTCGAGTTCAGGATCGATCCGTCGAAGGCGATCCCGCTGGAGGAAGTCGAGCCGGCCAAGGAGATCGTCAAGCGTTTCGCGACCGGCGCGATGTCGCTCGGCTCGATCTCGACCGAGGCCCACGCCACGCTGGCGATCGCGATGAACCGCATCGGCGGCAAGTCGAACACCGGCGAAGGCGGCGAGGACCCGGCGCGCTACGTGAACGAGTTCAAGGGCATCAAGATCACCAAGGGCCAGACCATGGCCGACATCCTTGGCACCGACCGCGTGGCGGCCGACATTGCGCTCGAGGACGGCGATTCGCTGCGCTCGAAGATCAAGCAGGTGGCGTCGGGCCGCTTCGGTGTGACCGCCGAGTACCTGAACTCGGCCGACCAGATCCAGATCAAGATGGCGCAGGGCGCCAAGCCGGGCGAAGGCGGCCAGCTTCCGGGCCATAAGGTGTCCGAGTACATCGCCAGCCTGCGCTTCTCGGTGCCGGGCGTCGGCCTGATTTCGCCGCCGCCGCACCACGACAACTACTCGATCGATGACCTGGCGCAGCTGATCCACGACTTGAAGAATTCGAATCCGCGCGCTCGCGTTCACGTGAAGCTCGTCGCGCAGGTCGGGGTCGGCACCGTGGCGGCAGGAGTCGCGAAAGCCAGGAGCGACGTTGTCCTGATCTC
>JBJMVW010000240.1:0-40211 GCA_045810465.1 Massilia sp.
GCCGACAACAAGCTGCGCGCCTCGATCGTGGCCGACCCGCAGTTCGACCGCAAGAACACCAAGGACAACACCCCGGCCGTGGTCCACATGGAACTGGTCGAGGGCGACAGCGTCGACGTCAAGGTCGCTGCCAAGGGCGGCGGCTCGGAGAACAAGACCAAGTTCGTGATGCTCAACCCGTCCGACTCGCTGATCGACTGGGTGCTCAAGACCGTGCCGCTGATGGGCGCCGGCTGGTGCCCGCCGGGCATGCTGGGCATCGGCATCGGCGGCAGCGCCGAGAAGGCGATGCTGATGGCGAAAGAGTCGCTGATGGAAGACATCGACATGTACGAGCTCAAGCAGCGCGGCCCCCAGAACAAGCTGGAAGAACTGCGCATCGAGCTGTGCGACAAGATCAACGCGCTCGGCATCGGCGCGCAGGGCCTGGGCGGCCTGACCACGGTGCTGGACGTGAAGATCAACATGTACCCGACCCACGCTGCATCGAAGCCGGTCGCGATGATCCCGAACTGCGCCGCCACCCGCCACGCGCACTTCGTGCTGGACGGCTCGGGCCCGGCCTACATCGAGCCGCCTGCGCTGTCGACCTGGCCGGACGTGCAGTGGACGCCGGACACCGAAAAATCGAAGCGCGTCGACCTCGACACGCTGACGAAGGAAGAAGTCGCATCGTGGAAGCCGGGCCAGACCCTGCTCTTGAACGGCAAGATGCTGACCGGCCGCGACGCCGCGCACAAGCGCATCCAGGACATGCTGTCCAAGGGTGAAAAACTGCCGGTGGACTTTACCAACCGCGTGATCTACTACGTCGGCCCGGTCGATCCGGTGCGCGACGAAGTGGTTGGCCCGGCAGGCCCGACGACCGCGACCCGCATGGACAAGTTCACCGACATGATGCTCGAGAAGACCGGCCTGATCTCGATGATCGGCAAGGCCGAGCGCGGCCCGACGGCGATCGAAGCGATCAAGAAGCACAAGTCGGCCTACCTGATGGCGGTCGGCGGCTCGGCTTACCTGGTGTCGAAGGCGATCAAATCGGCCAAGGTGGTGGGCTTCGAAGACCTGGGCATGGAAGCGATCTACGAGTTCGAGGTCAAGGACATGCCGGTAACCGTGGCGGTCGATTCCGAAGGCGTGTCGGTGCACCAGACCGGTCCGAAGGAATGGGCGGCGCGGATCGAATCGCTCAAGACCATCCCGGTCGCGGTGGTTTAAACGCTGAACTTGGGTCCCCGCCTGCGCGGGGACGACGAGCTGGAGACCGTAAGGTGCGCACCCGGCCAGGCACGTCGTTCCCGCGCAGGCGGGAACCCCAGTTTCTGGCCTGCGAACGTAACGGTGCGCTCGAGAGCGCACCCCGCGCCCAGGCACGTCGTTCCCGCGGAGGCGGGAACCCCAGTTTCGTTTTGCGCTACCATCTCATCCATGATCACCTTCCCCTCGCCCACCGACTCCCCGATCGGCATCTTCGATTCCGGCGTGGGCGGCTTGTCGGTACTGCGCCACATCCGCGCGCAGCTGCCGCACGAACACCTGCTGTACTTCGCCGATTCCGGCTTCGCCCCCTACGGTGACAAGCCCGAGCAGGTCGTCGCCGAGCGCGTGCTCACCGTCGGCACCTTCCTCGTCGCCCAGGGCGCCAAGGCGCTGGTCGTCGCCTGCAATACCGCCACCGTGGCCGCCATCAGGTTGCTGCGCGAGCGCTATCCGGACATGCCGATCGTCGGTGTCGAACCCGGCCTGAAGCCTGCGGCCGCCGCCACCCGCAGCGGCAAGGTCGGCGTGCTGGCCACCGACGTCACCCTCGCCGGCGCCAAATTCCTGCTGCTGCGCGACCAGGTTGCCGGCGAGACCGGCGCCCAGTTCCTGCTGCAGCCATGCGTTGGCCTGGTCGACCAGATCGAGCTCGGCGAGCTGGACTCCGACGGCGTCAACGCCATGCTGGTGCGCTACATCGAGCCGCTGCTGGAACAAGGCGCCGATACGCTGGTGCTTGGCTGCACCCACTATCCGCTGGTGAAGGCATCGATCGAACGCGTGATCGCGCGCGCGACCGAGCGCCAGGTAGTCCTGATCGACACGGGCGATGCGGTGGCCCGCCAGCTCGAACGCCTGCTGACCGCGTCCGGCATGCTGCGCACTGCGTCCGAAACAGCTCCCGCTAGCCTGACCGGATACACCACCGCCAGCGCGACCGCCCTGTCCGCAGCCTTTTCCGGCCTGCTCGGCATCGATCCGCCGGTGCACGAGGCCACTCTGTAGCCGGCCCAGCTACCGCCGTCGTTCCCGCGCAGGCGGGAACCCCAGTTGGGATGGGCCGTCATTCCCGCGCAGGCGGGAACCCCAGTTAGGATGGGCCGTCGTTCCCGCGCAGGCGGGAATCCTAGTTCCAGCGGCCCCACTCACTGAGCCGCACATTTAGATTTGCCAGTTGTCGCAGTAGTTTGTATAATCTCGTTCTGTCTCGGAAACAGCGGGACAAAAAGCAAGACGATGGTGGCTGTAGCTCAGTTGGTAGAGTCCAGGATTGTGATTCCTGTTGTCGTGGGTTCGAGTCCCATCAGCCACCCCAAATTCTTGTACAGACGAAACGAGCCACCCCTGAGGTGGCTTTTTTGTATGCTCAGTCGTCGTCGCCCATCAGCTTCACCAGGTCCGCAAACCATGCTTCCATGATGCGGTCCGACTTGTTCATCAGCTCCGAACAAAACCGCTCGGACAGGCCAACCTGGGTGAACAGCACAATCAAAAACTCGTTCGCGTTCCTGGCCCCCATCCTTTCCATCACATTGTCGACAAAGGCTTTGTTTTTCGGAGACATTTCGCTGCCGAGGAAGAAAGGGGCGAGCAGTTCGAGAAATTCGATATCCGAGTCGGCGACGCCGGCGTCGAGCTCGGCCGACACTTCCCGCAGCTGCTCCAGATATCCGAGGCCCAGGCCGGCAAGTCCGAAAAAGCTGTCCCCCAATCCCTCGCGGAACCTGGCGGGAAGGCGGGACATGCTGCGGGCATACAGAAGCGTCAGCACCGTGGACGCAGCGCTCGCCAGCGCGGCGGGGCCTTGACTGGACGGAAATTGGGCCATCACGCCACTGCTGCTCACGAGCTCGATGTGATCGAGGAACGGCCGCAAAAATGCCGCGCCCTCATCGTCTTCGTCGTCAAGAAACTCGTTGAGAAATCGGCGTTTGGTTTCTTCGATGACGCGAAGAGCGGCCTGGGTGTTACTTCGATCGAACATGCTTGCCCCTGTGTTGTTGATGTTGGGCAATATCGTAGCAGCTGATGGGTATTTGAGCTAACAAACCGGCGGCGGCGCTTTTGCTCCTTTAGTACAGGGTATTTTGTACAGCATCAGGCTTATCGCACTTCGCAGCCTTCCCGTGTTCGTCGTCGCCGCACGCGCTCTCACCACAATCGGTCCCGGTGTTGTGCGCGCATTTTGCTTGCTTTTCTTCCGATGCATCTACGGTGCTTGACGGGTCAGCGAATGGCGTCGGCTCGCCGCCCTCCACCTGCGCGTTCAAGGTGGACGGGACAGCCTTCGCATGTTGGGGTGCGAGCTCGGTGTCAGAGACCGGCGCAGCAACGCCTAACGCCGCGCTCACTGATTCCGCTTTTTCCGGTGGCACTGATCCTGGGTGTTTTTCGCCGCCAAACAAAGCAATACCCACTATGACCAGAGCTATCAAACCAATGCCTCGTCCCGCAAAGCCAACTTCTGTCCCGCCGCAACTTGGACACTTCAGCGAAAGACTCTTGCCGCGCGGGTACCAAGTATAGTTGCATTTTTTGCATCTATTTTGACTTCGCTTTGTACCGGACATATTGGCGGCTCCTGAGGCTAACAGAAAAACATGGGGCGCAAGGTTGCTGAACATGGCCATTGGCAACTATAAGCGTTTGATATCCTATGCGCAACCTTCTAACGAGGCGCCCCGATTGGGTTCAACAATAGTGAGTCGTGGCTGAGCCAAATCCAACGTAAAATAGCGTCGGCAAACTGCTCAGTTGCCCTCTCCCCGCCTTCAAATGACAGCCATGAAATTCATCCACGCCGCAGACCTGCACGTCGACAGCCCCTTGCGCGGGCTCGACGGCTACGAAGGCGCCCCCGTCCAACGCCTGCGCGGCGCCACCCGGCTCGCGCTGAGCGCGCTGGTCGACCTTGCGATCGAGCGCCAGGTCGACTTCGTGATCCTGGCCGGGGACATCTACGACGGCAACTGGACCGACTTTCGCACCGGCCTGTTCTTCCGTGAGCAGATGCTGCGCCTGACGCGCGAGAACATCCGCGTCTACGTCATCAAGGGCAACCACGACGCCGAAAGCCAGATCACAAAACAACTGCCGCCGGTCGACGGCGTGCACGTGTTCAAATCGACGTCCGCCGAAACTTTCGTCATCGACGAACTTGGCGTCGCCGTGCACGGCCGCAGCTTCCCGAACCGGGCAGTGCCTGAAGACCTGGTCGAGCACTATCCCGCGCCGCGTCCCGGCATGTTCAACATCGGCGTGCTGCACACCAGCCTGACCGGCCGCGCCGGGCACGACCCATACGCGCCGACCAGCGTCGACGTGCTGTGCTCCAAGGGCTACGATTACTTCGCGCTCGGCCACGTGCACACGCGCGAGGTCGTGCGCGAAGCCGACCCGCGTATCGTCTACCCCGGCAACCTGCAGGGCCGCCACGCCAAGGAGACCGGCCCCAAGGGCTGCGAACTGGTCACCGTCAGTGCCGGCACCATCGCCAGCGCCGAATTCGTCCCGCTCGACGTGGTGCGCTGGCACCAGCTCGAGCTCGATGCGGCCGGGCTGGCCGACGTCAACGCGCTGCGCCAGCGCTTCATCGCGCGCGCCACCGAGCTGGTGGCCGGCGAGCGCGAACGCCTGCATGCGCTGCGCGTGATCGTCGGCGGCGAGTCCGAACTGCACCGGCTCGAAGCCGAGCAGCCGGGCACCATCGCCGCCGCCATCCAGGCCGGCACCCAGGACTTCGAGGATGCCGACCTGTGGGTCGAACAGGTGCACCTGAACCTGCGTTCGCCGCTCGACCGCCAGTTGGCGCTGGCGCGTACCGACGCCGTCGGCGAAGTGGTGCAGCTGGTCGATGAAATCGCCGCCAGCGACGAGGACCTGCGCACATGGGCGCTGGAGCAGCTCGGCAGCCTCGGCGCGCTGCCCGCCGGCCTGTCCGACTGCGACCCGGCGGCGCTCGACGCGGCGACGCTGCGCGCGCTGCTGGCCGATGCCGAAGCCACCGTACTGGCCCACCTCGGCGCAATCGAAGGAGCCGCACGATGAAACTCGGTGAACTGCACCTGACCGCGTTTGGTCCCTTTACCGACCGCGTGCTCGATTTTGGCGGCGCCGAACAGAGCGTGGTGTTCGTGCACGGCCCGAACGAGGCCGGCAAATCGTCGACGCTGCGCGCGATTTCGGACCTGCGCTTCGGGATCCCGCAGCTTAGCCGCGACAATTTCGTGCACGAGCACCGCAACATGCTGCTGGGCGGCGTGTTCGTCGACCGCAACGACAAGCGCTACCACATCAACCGGCGCAAGGGCCGCACCGGCACGCTCAGTTTCGCCGACGGCACCCCGGTTCCGCCGGAACTCGAGGCGCTGATCACCTGCGGCCTGTCGAAGGAAGACTACGAGGCGATGTTCGGTCTCGACCACCAGCGCCTGCGCGACGGCGGCGCCGCGCTGCTGGCCGGCCAGGGCGAAGTCGGCGCCGCGCTGTTCGAAGCCAGCGCTGGCGTGCGCAGCATTCCGGGCGTGCTCGATCGCCTCGACCAGGCGGCGCGCGCTTATTTCATGCCGGGCGCGCGCGGCAAGAACGCACGCATCAACGAGGCGCTGCGCAGCTACACCGAACACAATACCGAATTCAGGAACGCGCAGGTCAAGCCCGCCGCGTGGGCCGAGCTGTTCAAGCAGCACCAGGCGGCGCACAAGCAGCTGTCCGAACTCGAAGAGCGCGAACGCGAAGTCCACCGCGGCCTGCGCCGTGTGACCGAACTGCGCGCCGTGGCGCCGCTGATCCGCACGCTCGACACGGCCCACGCCGTGCTGGCGGAGCTCGATCACGTGCGCCTGCTCGCCGAAAACGCGGCGACCGAACGCGCTGCCGCCGAAGCGGGGTTATCCGCCGCCCGCGCCAACGCTGCGGCGGCCGACGATACGGCGGATCGCCTGCGCACGCAGCTCAAGGCGCTCGCGCCGGACAGCGCGGTGCTCGAAGCGGCAGGCGCGATCGAGCGGCTGGCCGCCAACGCCGAGTCGTTCGACAGCCTGCGTAACGAGATTGCGGCGGCCGCCGACGAGGTGGCCGAAGCCCGCAAGGCGCTCGACGCGCGCGCCGCCGGCATCCGTCCGGCCGTGCCGGCGCAAGATGTGCTGGCCCTGGCGCCCGTCCCGGCCGCCCGCGCCGCGGTCGAAGAAACGCTGCGCGCGTTCGAACTGGCGCAGCAGCGGCTGCAGCAGCACCAGGAGTCGGCCGGCGCCCTGGCCGGCGACGACGAAGCCGAAGCAGCCGACGCGCTGCCCGCGCCGGAACTGCGCACCGCGCTGCGCGCCGCCCAGACCGAGGCGACCCGCAACCAGGCGCTCCTGCAGCGCAAGGAAGCGCTGCCGACCGAGATCAAGACGCTGCAGCGCGCCATCGCCGCCGACCTGGCTACGCTGGACCTGCCGGACGAGGCGGCGCTGGCGCAGGCGCGGCCGCTGCTCGACAGCGAGATCGACGCCGCGCGCAGCGAGCAGGAGACCGCCGATAACGAGCGGCGCGGCCTGCAGCAGCGCCTGGCGCGCGTGAAGTCCGACCTGGCGGCCCAGGAGGCGCGCCGCAACCAGTTGCTGGCCGGCGGTGCGGTGCCGACCGCCGCCGAGGTGCGCAGCGTGCGCGAACGGCGCGACCACGGCTGGTCGCTGGTGCGCTCGATCTACGTCGACCGCGCCAACACCGACCCCGCGGGCTACGGCGCCGGCAAGCCGCTGCCGCAAGCGTTCGAGGACGACGTGCGCGAAGCCGACCGGCTGGCCGACGAGCTGGCGCGCGACACCGAACGCGCGACCCAGCTGCAGGGCAGTCTCGACGAAATCGCGCTCCTGGAGCGCGACGCCGTTGAAATCGAGCGTGAACTGGCGGCGCTCGAGGAGCGCGCCGCAGCCCAGCGCGCGCGCTGGGACGGCCAACTGGCGGCCCGCCGCCTGCCTGCGCTGGCGCCGGCCGCGCTACGCGAATGGCAGGCGCTGCTCGCCGACGCGCGCGAGCAGCGCGAGACCCTGCAGCTGCGCCAGGACGAACTGGACGACGCGCGCACAGTCGAGCGCGAGCTGGCCGTGGACCTCGGCGCCGCCATTGCGGCGACGGGCGTTGGGTCCTCGCGCGCCGAAGCCGCGCTCTCCACCCTGCTCGCGATGGCGGAGCAGGTCGAGGACCAGTTCAACCAGCGCGAGCGCGCACTGAACACCGCAGCCGGCCAGCGCCAGCAGCGCGAAAAGCACCTGCTGCAGTTCAAGGTGCAGCATGAGAAGCTCGAACGCGAACTGGCCACGGCCGACGAAGCCGTGCGCGAACGCGTGTACGCCGTCCTGCACCTGCCCCTTGATGCAGGCGTGGCCGCGGCACGGGTACGCCTGGCCGAGTTCGACGCGCTGCTGGCCTCCAAGGGCGCGCTGGACGCGGCGATGGCCGCGCAACTGCGCGCCGAGCACGCGCTCGAGCACCTGCTGCGCAAGGGCCGCGAGCTGGCGCAGGCGCTCGGCGAGACCGCACCGCCCGACCTGCGCCTGTATGTCGAACAGTTGATGGAACGGCTGAAGAAAGCGAAGGAGGCGGACACCGCGCGCCGCGTGGCTGAACAGGGCCTGGAGCAGGCGCTGGCCGCCCAGCGCGAGCAGGAGGCGACGGCGCAGCGCCACGCCGACACGCTGCAGCGCCTGTGCCACGCGGCGAACGTCGAGTCGACCGACGCGCTGCCGGAAGCCGAGGAGCAATCGCGCCGCAAGCGCGAAGCGCAGCTCGATGCCGACCGCGCGCGCAAGGACCTGGCCGGCGCATCGGGCCGCACGGTCGAGCAGTTGCGCGAACTGCTGCGTGACTACGACACCGAACGGATGGAGAACGAGGAAGCCGGGTCGACGGCGGAACTGGCCCGGCTCGAATCCGAACTGCGTTCCGCGCGCCAGGCCGAGGAAAGCGCGCGCCGCGCCCTGCACGATGTCGACAGCGCGGACACCGCCGCCGCCGCGCGCGAAAGCATGGAGCGCGACGCCGCCGCGGTGCGGGTGTCGATAGCGCCGTGGATGCGTTCGAAGCTGGCGCACGGCCTGCTGGGCGAGGCGCTCAAGCGCTTCCGCGAGCGCGCGCAGGGCCCCATGCTGCTGGCCGCGTCGCGCTACTTCATGCAGATGACCGACGGCCAGTTCGTGCGCCTCGCCAGCGACGACAGCGAGGCCAAGCCAGTGCTGGTGGCGCAGCGCGCCAACGGCAGCCAGGTACGGGTCGAGGGCCTGAGCGAAGGCACGCGCGACCAGCTTTACCTGGCCTTGCGCCTGGCCGCGCTCGAGATCCGGCGCAGCGCCGGCTACGATCTGCCGGTGGTGCTGGACGACGTGCTGATGACGTCGGACGACGCGCGCGCCGCGCTGGCGCTGCTTGCGATCAGCGAGTTTTCAAAGGGCCAGCAGGTGATCGTGTTTACCCACCACGCGCACCTGCTCGACGTCGCCGAACGCACGGTGCCGGGCAAGATGCTGCAGGTGATCGGGCTGTAGCCACCGGGAGCGAGCGCGTTGATCGCGGGCGCTACCTGTAGGGTGGGCGGGTTTCCCGCCCACGCGTTCGTCCCGTGCGCGAACAAACCGGTGGGGGCACTCCAGCCGCCGCTGAACGCGTGGGCGGGCAAGCCGCCCACCCTACCAGTTCAGCACCTGGCGACTGACACGTTGCGGCTTGCGCCTCAGCCCTCCGCCCGCGTCGCATTGAGCATGCACTGCGACAGCCGGTCGAAGTGCTGCAGCGCCGCCTGGGTCAGCGCGACCTGCTTGCGCCGCGTGTCCTCGGTGTCGCTCAGGATCAGCCAGCCCTTTTCGCGCATCGATTTCAGCCGGTTGTGCACCGTGGCCGGCGCACCCAGTTCCTGCTTGCCCATCATGTCGCGCACCGACAGGCGCTGCCCGTCCTGCGCGCTCCTCGCCACCAGCGCCAAAATGCGTTCTTCGAGCGGGTCGAGCGGCGGCAGCGACGGCAGCCCGCGCACCGCCTCGGCAAGCTGGAGGAAGCGAAGGTAAATGTCGGCCGGGCGGGTTTTGGTCATCTTGAACGTTGGTTGCGGGAAATACCGATCATCGGTTAAGCTCCGGGTCGGGTTTTCACCGTCAGGCAATCTGGCGAATTCTATCGCAACAAGATTTTGAATGTCGCAACTTAAGCTGCAACTCTCGATGGCTGCGGCCACAATGCTACTCTTCCTCGCCGCGCTGGCGCTCAACGAACTCCTGTTCCCGCACCTGAGTTTCGCGCCGGGCATCAACTGGATCTACCTGCCGGCCGGGGTGCGCCTGCTGTGCACCTTGCTGTTCGGCGAAGCCGGCGCGCTCGGCTTGCTGCTGGTGTCGTGGCTTGTGTGCTTTTTCTATTTTTTCCCGAACGACCCAGTCCGGTCGTTCGTCGGCGGGATCCTGGCCAGCGCCGCGCCGTGGCTGGTCTATCGCGGGGCACAGCATATGTTCGGGCTGCAGGCCGCCCTGACCAACCTGACGCCGCGGCGCCTGCTGGCTTGCGCGCTGGCGTTCTCGCTGGCCAGCCCGCTGCTGCATCATCTCTGGTTCGCGCTGTACGAACACAAGCCGGAGCTGGTCTCGAGCTTCCTGGTGATGGCGACCGGCGACTTCGGCGGCACGCTGGCGGTGCTGTACTTCGCCAAACTGGTCCTGCCGAAAAGCGGGCAGCGCCAGTAGTCCCGGCACCGCCGCCGCGGTCCCGCCGCGCACGGCGGGACATTGCTCGATTTAGTCGGCCGTGCTGACCGGCTCGGCCGAGGCGCTGGTCGGCATCGGCACCGACTTGATCTTGCTGCTCATTTTCTGCAGGCCGGAAGCGATCTTGCCCATGTCGCCCATCTGGCCCGAGATCGAGGCCACGACGTCTTTCACCTTGCCGAGTTTGGTCAGCAGCATCGGGTTGCTTGCAGCGGACGAGGCCAGGCCGGAGCCCTTGCCGACCAGCTCCTTATCCTTCAGCATGCCGAGCACGAAGTTGTAGATCGACGCGCCGAGCAAGGCGTTCTTTTTCTTGTCGTTGGCCTTGGCCAGCTGGTTGGCCTGCGCTTCGTAGTCCACCTTGGCCAGCTGCGCCTGCATCTCGAGTTCGGCTTTGGCCAGCTGCGCCTCGCGCTCCTTCGGGTCGGCGATGTTGCGCGCCGCTTCCAGCTTGGCGTCGTTGGCCTGCATCTCTTCCTTGGTCAGCAGGGCCTGGGCCAGCGTGTAGACCGACTTGCTGGTCAGGGCGTTGGCTTCTTCGGCGGTTTGCAGGAACGACTTGATATCGTTGTCGACGTTGCCGCTGGCCGGGCTTTTCAGCTTGCCGAGGTCGAAGGCGGAGGCGTTGATGGCGGCGCCACAAGCGAAAGCGACGGCGGCGCAAAGTACGAGCTTCTGGAATTTCATGGGGACTCCCTGTTTTGTTTAGTTGATTTTCTGGTCGTTCAGCTTTACTGCTATTTCCTTCGCCAGCTTGCCCGACGCATCGAGCAAATCGCTGTCCAGGGAATTCTTGTGGTCCGCCTGGCTGGCGTTCGCCAGGTAGCCGCTACCGGTCATCTTCGTTTCGAGGCCGCTGCGGGCCGCGATCGTGGCGCCATTCCTGATGCGGTAAGTGATGCGCACGGTTGCGCTGTCGGTGCACACGCGCGGCTCGCCGCCGCACTGGGCGCCGCCGACATCGACCCGGTACACCGGCTCCACGCAGTAATCCGGCGGCGTCATCTCCAGCTTGATGTTGGACTTGAAGCGCGAATCGGGGCCGACCAGCTGCCTGACCTGGCCGAAGAAGCTGGTCGAATAAAACGGCGCCTTGAAGTTGCGCTCGAAGGTGTTGAGCGCGAGCTCGCCGAAGGCCGGCAGCTCGACCGCGCCCAGCTTTTCGGCCGGGCCGCAGGCCGCGAAGCGGCGCCGCGTCACGCCGTGGCCGCCGCTGTTCGCATCGAGCAGCACGACGTCGCCCGGCGCGAACGGCAGCACCGCGCGGGTCAGCGGCAGGCCTGGCGCGGCACTGGCCGCCCCTTCCGACACGCCGTCGACATTGAGTTCCTGGAACGGCACCCGGACCTCGCCCGCCACCCCGTCGACCTTGCCGATGCCGCGGAAGACGGTCAGCTGTTCGCCTTGCGCCAGCATGCCGTTACGGTCCTGCACCGCCAGCGGCGCCAGCGACTGCAGCGGCAGTTCGACCCGTTCGAACTTGAGTTCGGCGCCGATCCGTTTGGCCAGCGCCAGCAGCGCGTTCTTGAGCGAGACTTCCCTCCGGCTGGCCACGTCGAAGCCCATGCCGGCGACCACCTGGTCGTCGATCCGGTCCTCGCCGCTGGTGGCGTACAGCACGCGCCCGGTGCGGTCGACCAGTTCGGCCGTCGCCATTGTGCGGTAGCTGCGCGTGGTCGTGTTGCGCAGCGAAGTGGGCAGCTCGAAGCTGCGCGATTCGGGCACGTTCAGGCGGATGAAGAAGTCGGGCAGCTCGCGCTTGCCGCTGTTTTCGCTCGACAGGCCGGTGCTCGAAAACGCGGTCGCCAGCACGCTGGCAAACAACGGGTTCACGTGCACCACGCTGACCGGGGCGCCGGCGCCGAGCTGGTCGCTGAACAGGTGGCGCACGATATCGGCCGGGAAGCCGTCGGGCACCTGGTCGACCAGCACCATCACGCGCGGCTTCTTGATGTCCGACAGGCTCAGGTTGGTCTCGCGTGCGTAGCTGGCATTGACCGCGATCTTGCCGAGGCTCGGGCTGCCCACCGCATAGCCCGGGGCCGAATACACGACGTCGAGCGTGTTGCCGTCAGGGTCGGACAGCGCGTCGCCTTTCGCGATGCCGGCATCCTGGCCGCGGTCGAGGATGTACAAGCCGTTCCATTCGCGCTTGACGGCGCCGGCAACGGTATGCGGCTTGAACTGCTCGCGCGCCCTGGCCAGCAGGTCGGCCACCAGGCCTTTGTAGGCGCTCACAAACATCGCCTGCAGGCGTGCGTCGTCGACCTGCTTGCCGGAGCCGTTCACCGTGGCGCGTGCGTAGTAGGTGCCGGCGACGGTGTACAGCACCTCGCCGCTGATCGCGTTGGTGAAGTACAGGCTGCCCGATACCGGGACCAGCACGTCGCTGGTGCCGTCCACCTTGTCGACGCTGTAGTGCGACGCGCGCACCACCTGCATCGAGCTGACCAGGGTCCAGCGCTTGTCCTTGTCGGCCACCGTCAGCGCCGCATCGGGGAACGCCTTGACGAACTCGTCACGGAACTGTTCGCCGCCCTGCACGTTCGGCACCGCGGTGCGGAACAGCGGATGGATCAGGGCCCCGCCCTGCTCCGGCGGCGCGACGAACAGGCCGCGCACCGGATACAGCTTGAGCTGGGATGCGGCCAGCGCGTGGCCGCCGGCCAGCGCCAGCGCGCAGGCCAGTGCGAAGCGTGCGCCCAGCCTCATTTCTTCTTGCCCTTCGCGGCGGCAGGCGCCGGGGCCGGGCCGCAGGTCGACATGCAGATCGTGATCTGGTCGGCTTCGACGCGCGAGCGGCGCGCCGCGAAGGCCGGATTGGTGTCGAGCTTGTCGTCCAGTTCGTCCTTGAGCGACTCGCCCTTGTACACCACCACCAGCTGGTATTCGTTGTCGGTCTGGCTGCGCAGCGTGGCCTTTTCGACGCCTTCGATGGCCTTGATCGCGCGGCTCAGGCCACGCGTAGCCGAATCGGGCAGCGCGCTGCCCTGCAGCGTGATGACGAACTCGCGGCCGTAGGCATTGCGGCGCTTCCAGTAGTCCTGCACGCGCGAGCTGACCACCGCGCCGCCGGTCACGGCCAGCTTCTTGGCCAGCATGCCGGCGCAATCGTTGGCGTTGATGCCGGACGCGGTCTCGGACGTGGTTTCGGAGGCGATGTCCTCGCCGCTCACGGTCGAATAGGTCTTCAAGGTCATCACGCCGGTGCAGATGAATTCGCCGGTCGACTGGTTGCGGCCCGAATCGATGATGATCGACGAGCCGACCATGAAGAAGTCGGCCTTGGCGTCGGCGCGCGCGAACTTGACGTACTTCGCCAGGTCCTCGCTCTGCTGCATCTGCTCGATCGTGATCGGCTTGTTCTTGAAGTACTTGCTGCGGAACAGATCGTTGTCGAGGACCTTCAGGTCGTAGTCCTGCATCTGGCCCTTGAGCGCGTTGTAGGTCAGGCTGGTTTTCTCCGGCCCGCGGTTCTGCGGCTGGTACTTGATCAGTTTTTTGTAGTGGACGTTGTCGTGGTCCTCGGCGGCGACGTTCTTGGCCGCTACGGCCGAGGAACTGCTGGCGCTGGCCGACGAACTCTTGCTCGCGCTGGCTGCCTGGAAGCTTCCGGCCTGCTTGTACTCGCCCGAGAATTCACCCTTGTCGCGCGCCGACACGGAGCCCGAGCGCGAGCCGGCGATCGAGGCCGAGCCGTAGCCGTCCTGGGCGCTGCCCGCGATCGAGGCCTTGCCGCTGGCGTCGAAGCGGCTGTCGTGCGAGCCGCTGGCCTTGCCCGACGACGAAGCGCGGGCGTCGACCGCCGCGGCGCTGCTCGAGCTGCTGGCGCTGGCCGCCTTGCTGCTGCGCGCGTCGATCGACTTGTCCTTGAACGAGCTGCCCTTTTCGTGGCTGAACTCTTCGAGCTCCTCGAGCGGGGCCTTGAGGTCGGTCGGGGTGGTGAAGAACTCGTCCATCACGGCCAGGATCGAGAAACTGCGGTTGGTGCTGGTGTTCAGCGCGATGCCGTTATCCGACAACAGCTTCTTGAATTCCTTGTCGTCCATCGACAGGGTCAGGCTGGTTTCGTAGTTGTCGCCAACCGACTGGCTGCGCTGGTTCAGGAACTGGTCGTCGCCGACCAGGTCGAGGATCGCGCCCAGCTTGTCGACCACCTTGCCGTCGCGCGCCGCCTCGGGACCGTTGACGCGCGTGATGCCGGCCAGGATCGCATTGCGCTTGGCCGCCGCAAACGACAGCGCGCGCACGGTTTGCGGGTTGCCGGAGGCGATAGGCACGCTGCCGCGGCCGTTGACTTCGAAATCTTTGGCCGACGCCGGAACGAACGCCAGCGCCAGCGCAAGCGCCAGGAGAGTTTTAGACATGGTGAATCCTCAGGTTGAAATGACGGCCGCTCAGTCTTTCGGCAGCGTGAGTTGGATATCGCCGGCCTTGATCACTTGCTGGCCATTGACTTCGCGGATGCTGGCGTCGCCGGCCTTGACCTCGCGCCCGGAGGCGTTGGGCACGGCTGCGAAACCTGTGTCGAATTGCGCGCGCCAGGCGTCGAACTGCGGATCGCCGCGCAGCGGATTCAGGTTGGGATTATTGTCGATCGCGCGCAGGTCGCTGAACCCGGCCCCGGCCGCGCTTTGCAGCGAGCGCAGCGCACCGTCGACGTCGCCAACCATCGCCAGCGCCTGGGCGCGCAGGAAGTGCGACTGGGCGTTACCCGGCTCGGCCTTGGTGAGCTCGGCGGTCAGTTCGACCGCACGCCCGAAGTTCTTGGTTTCCAGCGCCGCGGCAGCCTCGCGGGCTTGCTCCTGCGCCGTCGGGGCAGTTTTGGAACAGCCTGCGAGCACCAGCAGGGCGAATAACAGATTGCAGCCGACTTTCCTCAATTTAGTTCCTTAGTGAAAACTTTCCGGAAAGCATTATATGCGCAACCGCTCCAAAAATCATAGCGGTTTAATTGCGCCTGAAGGACTACAGTGGAAACTCGCTGTGTTGCAGGGGGCTCCGATGCCGAAAATTACCGTGCTGCCTCATCCCGAACTTGCGCCCGAGGGCAAGGAGTTCGACACCGGGGGCGGACTGTCGCTGTGCGACGCCCTGCTCGACCACGGGGTCGAGATCGACCATGCGTGCGGCAAGGTGGGCGCCTGCACCACCTGCCACGTCATCGTCCGGCAGGGCTACGATTCGCTCAATTATCCCGAGGAAGACGAGGAAGACATGCTCGACCGCGCCTGGGGCCTCGAACCGGAATCGCGCCTGTCGTGCCAGGCGATCGTGGCCGACGCCGACCTGGTGGTTGAAATTCCCTTGTATTCGATTAATCTTGAAAAGGAAAAGCCGCCGAAATCCTGAACTGCGGCCGAGACAGGTGAACCGGGCGCCAGCGGGGCGGTCTTAACCTGTGTGTCGCCACCACCGGAGGCTCCCATGAGGCTCAACTCGTCAGCGCGCACACGGGCCGCCGCCGCCCTGCTCGGCGCTGCGCTCGCCGGCTGCGGATCCTGGGCCAGCCAGGGGCGCGACCAGCCGGCCACGCCGATGCACCGCGGCCCCAGCACCGGGGCCGGGTGGAGCGGCAGCACGGGCGCCACCAGTTCCGGCGGGCCGGAGCCAGGTCCCGGTTCGGCCGCCGCCGCCGGGACGCCGGGCCAGATGGGGCCGGGCATGGGCATCGGCATGATGCGCGACCGCCAGGCCATGTGCGACGTCGTCAACAACATCACCTCGGCGCGCACGCCCGAGCAACGGGATGCGCTGATGAGCCAATACCTGGCCGGCATGACGCCGGAAATGCGCGAGCGGCACCTGCGGATGATGCAGCAGCAATGCAGCCAATGACCGACCGGCTGGCGTCGCAAGAACCGATCGTCGACTGGCGCTACGCGCCGACTGCGGTGGTGCTGCACTGGCTGCTGGCGTTTCTCATCACCGGCATGGTCGTGCTCGGCCTGTACATGGCCAGCATCGAGGACGACCCGGGCGCCGAGCGCTTGTTCGACCTGCACAAGTCGGTCGGTATCGTCGTGTTCGCCCTGGTGCTGGTGCGCGCGTCGTGGCGCCTAGCGCACCGGCCGGCAGAACTGCCGGCCAGCCTGCCGCGCTGGGAAGTGGTGGCCTCGTCGGTGGTGCAGTGGCTGCTGTACGCGTGCATGCTGGCGCAGCCGGTGATCGGCTTTCTCGGCGCCTCGTACACCAAAAGCGGGGTCGTGTTTTTTGGCTGGCGGCTGCCCCGCTGGACCGCACCCGACCACGACACGGCCGAGATGTTCTTCGGGCTGCATGAGGCGGTCGCGTGGACGCTGGTCGCGCTGGTCGCGGTGCATGCACTTGGCGGACTCAAGCACCTGGTCATCAACCGGGACCGGGTGTTCCAGCGGATGTGGTTCTGAGGCGGGCGGCGCGGCGCCCAAACGCGGCGTATCAGCCGCGCTGCCGATAAAATACGCCTTTACTTCGACATTTCGACAATAGTAGAATTGTCGAAAGTTAATCGGAGAACCGCATGCAGACCCAACAGGTACTCGCGGCACTCGGAGCGCTGGCGCAGGAGATGCGGCTGGCGGTGTTCCGGCTGCTGGTCCAGGCCGGCCCGGCGGGCCTGGCGGCAAGCCGGATCGCCCAGGAGCTGGACGTGCCGCCCTCCTCGCTCTCGTTCCACCTCAAGGAACTCACCAACGCCGGCCTGATCGCACCGCGCCAGTCCGGCCGCTTCGTCATTTACGCCGCCAGTTTCAACACCATGAACGGGCTGATCGCCTTCCTCACCGAGAACTGCTGCGGCGGCAACCCGTGCCGCCCGGTGTCCGTCGCCTGCGCCTCTCCAGAAAGCTCACCGCCTTGAACATCCTTTTCCTCTGCACCGGCAACTCGTGCCGCTCGATCCTGGCCGAGGCCACCTTCAACCACCTCGCCCCGGCCGGCATGCACGCCATGAGCGCGGGCAGCCGGCCCGCCGGCTACGTCCATCCGCGCTCGCTCGCCCTGCTGGCGCGGGAAGGCATCGAGGCCGAAGGCTGCCACAGCAAGTCGTGGGACGCGCTGCCGGCCACACCCGACATCGTCATCACCGTCTGCTCCAGCGCCGCTGGCGAAACCTGCCCAGCCTACCTCGGCCCGGTGTTGCGCGCGCATTGGGGCGTGGACGATCCGGCCCACGCGACCGGCAGCGACCAGCAGATCGACGCCGCCTTTTTCGACGCCTACACGGTGCTGCGGCGCCGGATCGAAGCCTTCCTCGCGCTGCCGCCCGGCGCGTTCGCGAACGATCGCGCGGCGCTCAAGGCGGAGCTGGACCGCATCGGCATGATCGGCGCGAGCGCATGAGCGCGGCGCGCAGGCTGGTGGCCGAAGGCGTCGGCAGCGCCCTGCTGCTGGCGGTAGTGGTCGGATCGGGCATCATGGCCGAACGCCTTGCGGGCGGCAACGTCGCGCTGGCACTGCTGGCCAATGCGCTGGCCACCGGCGCCGGGCTGGTCGCGCTGATCCTGATGTTCGGGACTGTCTCGGGCGCCCACTTCAACCCGGTGGTCACGCTGTCCGAGGCGTGGCAGCGCAACATGCCGGCGCGCGAGGTGCTGCCTTACATCGCGCTGCAGGTGGCCGGCGCCTTCGCCGGCGTGGCCGCCGCGCACGCCATGTTCGGCGAGCCGCTGTTTGCCGCCTCGACCCACATGCGTAGCGGCGCCGCCCAGTGGTGGAGCGAATCGGTGGCCACCTTCGGGCTGGTGGGCACCATCATCGGCTGTTCGCGCAGCCGGCCATCCAGCACCCCGTTCGCGGTGGCCGCCTACATCACTGCCGCCTACTGGTTCACGGCGTCGACCTCGTTCGCCAATCCGGCGGTGACGCTGGCCCGCAGTGCGACCAACACCTTCGCCGGCATCCGCCCGCAGGACGCGCCGGGCTTCATCGCCGCGCAGCTGCTCGGCGCGGCCGCCGCCACGCTGCTGTTCTGCTGGCTCTACCCCGCTGCGCCGCCCGGCGCGACGGTCGCGGGCACCGTGCCGCCCGGCGACTTCGACAACGACCACAAGGCGTGACACATGGACGACCGCATCCCCGACCTCCCCAACATCAAGCCGGCGCAGCTCGACATCCCGGCCGAGGCCAGGCTCGAACCCGAACCCGGCTTCGACCATCCGCCGCGCATCCTGCTGCTGTATGGGTCGCTGCGCGAGCGCTCGTTCAGCCGCTTCCTGACCGAAGAGGCGGCGCGCATCCTGCAGCACTTCGGCGCCGAGACGCGCATTTTCGACCCGACCGAGCTGCCGATGGTGGGCAGTGTGCCGGAGACCCATCCCAAGGTAGTCGAGTTGCGCGAGCTGTGCCTGTGGTCGGAAGGCCAGGTGTGGTGCAGCCCCGAGCGCCACGGCGCGGTGACCGGTGTGATGAAGAACCAGATCGACTGGATCCCGCTGGAACAGGGCGCGTTGCGGCCCAGCCAGGGGCGTACGCTGGCGGTGATGCAGGTGTGCGGCGGCTCGCAGTCGTTCAACGTGGTGAACACGCTGCGCCTGCTGGGCCGCTGGATGCGGATGTTCACGATCCCGAACCAGTCGTCGGTGCCGAAGGCGTACCAGGAATTCGACGAGGCCGGGCGCATGAAAGCGTCGCCGTATTACGACCGGGTGGTCGACGTGATGGAGGAGCTGGTCAAGTTCACGCTGCTGCTGCGCGGACGCAGCAACTACCTGACCGACCGCTACAGCGAGCGCAGCGAACGAATCTAATCCGTTGCGGGAAAGAGTTTAGCGGCGCGAAGCGCTGCGTTACTCTGTCCCCAACACTATGTATGCCCTTGCGGGAAAGAGTTTAGCGGCGCA
This sequence comes from Massilia sp., assembly GCA_045810465.1. Lineage (GTDB taxonomy): Bacteria > Pseudomonadota > Gammaproteobacteria > Burkholderiales > Burkholderiaceae_D > Telluria. Next base: position 18,815 of record JBJMVW010000240.1, read on the forward strand.
AAGCGGCGCGTTACTCTGTCCCCAACACTATCTAACGAATTAGTCGAGCTTCCATGCGTAGTCGACCTTGGTCCAGGTCTGGGCCGGCGAGCCGTCTTTGCTGCCCGGCTTGAACTTGCATGCGGTCAGGGCCTTGACGGCAGCCTTGTCGAGGCCTTTGAAGCCGCTCGACTTGTCCACCTTCGAATCGGCGACCGAGCCGTCGGTGTTGACCAGGAACGACATCGACGTCGTGCCCTGCTCTTCGTTCATCAGCGAGGCCTTCGGATACTCGACCTTGCAGTTCTTCGGATCGAAGCTCGCCGGCACTTCAGCGGCACATACGGAACCGGCGATGCCGGAGGCGATCAAGGCGGCGACAAGGCGCACGTAAGATGTTTTCATAGACATACCATTCCCAAAAATGTGAATCAAGCTTCAAACAAAGTTCAGCAGCGCGCTGCCGTTTGCCGGCCACGCGTGCCGGCGATTTTTAAAACTCTTCCCACTCGTCCGCTGCGCCAGCGGTGGCCTTCTTCGGCCTGGCCGCAGCCGCCGGCGGCGCCGCGTTGTCGCGGGCCGGGGCGGCAGGCGCCGCGGCCATTGGCTTCTTCAGCGCCGGCCGGGCCGGACGCTTGACGGGCGCACGGGCCACCATCGCGGTCGACACGGCCACGGGCGCCGCAACCGCCGCTCCGGCTGCCGCTGGCGCATACTCCTCGCCTTCGGTCAGCTTGAAGATGCTGACAACGCGCGCCAGTTCGCCCGCCTGGTCCTGCAAACTCTGCGCCGCGGCCGCCGCTTCCTCGACCAGGGCCGCATTCTGCTGGGTCATGCTGTCCATCTCGATGATCGACTGGTTGACCTGCTCGATGCCGGCGCTCTGCTCGGCGCTGGCGTTGGCGATCTCGCCCATGATGTCGGTCACGCGCTTGACGCTGGCAACCACTTCATCCATCGTCACGCCGGCCTGGCCGACCAGTTTGCTGCCGCGCTCGACCTTGTCGACCGAGTCGCCGATCAGGGTCTTGATCTCTTTCGCCGCCGCCGCCGAACGCTGCGCCAGGTTGCGCACTTCGGACGCGACGACCGCAAAGCCGCGGCCTTGTTCGCCGGCGCGCGCCGCTTCCACTGCCGCGTTCAGCGCCAGGATATTGGTCTGGAACGCGATGCCATCGATGACGCCGATGATGTCGACGATCTTGTTGGCCGACGCATTGATCGAGCCCATCGTGTCGACCACTTGCGACACCACTTCGCCGCCCTTGCTGGCCACATCGGACGCGGTCGCGGCCAGGTGGTTCGCCTCGCGGGCGTTGTCGGCGTTCTGCTTGACGGTGCCGGTCAGGCGTTCCATCGCCGACGCGGTCTTCTCCAGCGAGCTGGCCTGCAGTTCGGTACGCGACGACAGGTCGATGTTACCGGCCGCGATTTCGCGCGAGGCGGTGCCGATGGTTTCGGTGCCGCGCCGGACCTGGCCCACGATGTCGACCAGGCTGTTACGCATTTCCTTCATCTCGACCAGCAGGCTGCCGCGGTCGGACTCGGCGGTGTGGATCGCGATCGACAGGTCGCCATGGGCGATGCTGCCGGCGATGCGCGCCGTGTAATCCGGTTCGCCGCCGAGCTGCTTGAGCAGGCCGCGGGTGATCACCACGGCGGCGGCCACGCCCATCGCCACCGCCAGCGCCAGCAGCGCCAGCATGAAGTTGCGGGCATTGACGAAGGCAGATTCGGCGTCGGTCTGGCTCTGGGCGTTCTGCTTGTCCTCCAGCTTGGCCAGCTGGTCCAGCGCTTCCAGCCACTTCTTCTGCGCCGGGCGGATCTCCTTGACCATCACGCGGGTTGCGTCCACCGCGTTATTGGCCAGGTACAGCTCGGAAGCCTTGGCGATGGCCGGCATCGCGGTCGATTCATGTTCCTTGATCTGGGCCAGCAGCTTCTTTTCTTCGTCCGACGCGTCGGTGCCGAATACCTGGGTCAGCTTCTGCTGCGCGTCGTCGTACTTGCGGGTCTGCTCCTTGAACTTGTTCAGTTCGGGCTCCATGTCCGACGGCTCGCTCAGCAGGGTCAGCACGCGCAGCGAGGCGACACGGTCGGCGACGTTGTTGCGCATGTCGATCACCAGCCGGGTCGACACGTTGTTGATCCCAACCACGTGGTCGAGGCGGTCCTGGATCTGCGCCATGCGCAGGATGCCGACCACGGTCACCGCAACCAGCAGCACCAGCACCAGGGCAAAGCCCAGGCCCAGCCGCATTCCGACCTTCATATTCGATAAGTTCATTTCGCCCCTCAGCCCTCTTTTGTATTAATCCCTCTCGCCCCCGCGCGTGGGAAGGCGATACCTTGTTGTAAAATTTCCAGCTTCTCTATGGAAATTTTTCCGTTTCCGTGAGGATAAATCAAAACTCGGCGGCGGAGCGACAAATTGCCGGGCCCCAGTCGCCTATTTCGCACGAACAACACAATTTGTGAACGTGCAAATGAGAAGCGAGCACAAATTATGGGATTTATCTTGCCTTTGGGCAAGCATATACAAGTCGGGCTGACCGAATAACTAGTGCTGTGTAGTAATTTTCCGACAGTCGGAATCGGACGGCGGAGGCGCTGGCGCGGGCTCGGAAGGAAGTGCAAGCGAAAACCGGGGACAGACCACGGTTTCGCTCAGAGTGAGGAAAACCATGGCCGGTCCCCGGCATGGGCGCCAGGCGTGGAAAACCGTGGTCTGTCCCCGATTTCGGGGGCGCTGGTCAGGCGGCCAGGGCGCCGCGCATCCGGGCGGCCGCCTCGAGCAGCACGCCGGGGTCGCCGGCGGCCAGCTTCTTCGGGTCGGACAACAGCTGGCGGAAGGCGCGCGCGCCCGGAAGTCCCGCCATCAGGCCAAGCATGTGGCGCGTGATGCTGTTCAGCTTCAGGCCATGCTGGCCGTGCTGTTCCAGCTGGGCAGCGATGTACGGGATCATTGCCGCCAGCACCTCGTCGCGCGACCGGACGGGCGCGCTGTCGCCGTAGAAGCGCTGGTCCCAGCCCGCCATCACGTAGGGGTTGTGATACGCCTCGCGCCCCAGCATCACGCCGTCGATGTGCTGCAGGTGCAGCGCGATCTCATCGTCGTTCTTGACGCCGCCATTGATGATGATCTCAAGCTCCGGGAACTCCTGCTTGAGGCGGTACGCCACCTCATATTTAAGCGGCGGGATTTCGCGGTTCTCCTTCGGCGACAGCCCCTTCAGGATAGCGTTGCGGGCATGGACGATGAAGGTGCGGCAGCCGGCGTCGGCGATGGTGCCGACGAAGTCGCGCACGAAGCTGTAGTCCTCGGTCTTGTCGATGCCGATCCGGTGCTTGACCGTGACGTCGATCGCGACCGCGTCGCGCATCGCCTTGACGCAGTCGGCCACCAGTTGCGGCTCGGCCATCAGGCAGGCGCCAAACGCGCCCTTCTGCACCCGTTCGGACGGGCAGCCGCAGTTCAGGTTGATTTCGTCGTAGCCCCACTGCTCGCCCAGCTTTGCGCTGTGCGCCAGGTCGGCCGGGTCGCTGCCGCCGAGCTGCAGCGCAACCGGATGCTCGACCCCGTCGTAGCGCAGGTGGCGCTCGACGTCGCCGTGCACCAGCGCACCGGTGGTCACCATCTCTGTATACAACCAGGTGTGGCGCGTGATCTGACGATGGAACACCCGGCAGTGGCGGTCGGTCCAGTCCATCATGGGGGCCACCGACAGGCGGCGTCCGCGCGCCGGAACGGCAGGCTTGCCGTCGTCGTCGCGGCGGGCTTCGGTGTCAATATCAGGAGTCATGTAGGGTTCGCGTTGCCCCGGCTTTCGCGTGCGGGAAGCGAAGCCACGCTTCGCAAGGCCGGTGATCGTCGGGCCGGTATTGTACTGCGGACGACAAAACAACGGGTTGCTTGGCAGCGTCGGCAACACCCGATAAAGCGCTTCGCAACGGCCGAACGCAAGGGGTACAATGCCCTTAGGCAATTTTTCCCGACTATCCCATGACCGCACGCATCCTGTCCACCCGCGCATGCCCGATCTGCATGGCGCGTTCCTCGCACACCTTGTCCAGCGGGAGCGCGGCATGACGCCCCGGCCTGGCGGTGTGGTGGCAGCCGATATCGAACAGCACCGGCGCGCAATTCGCCTCAATCCGCGCAACGCGCGCGCCCACGCGATGCTCGGCCTGGCGCTGCAGGAGACGGGCAAGCTCGAGGAGGCCGTCGCCAGCCAGCGCCGCGCCCTCGCGCTCGACCCCAGCCTGGCCAGCCTGCATTCGACGATGGCGCCGGCCCTGCATGTGCTCGGCGAGCCCGAAGCGGCCGCCGACAGCTACCGGCGCGCGCTGGTGGAACACCCGAAAGACGCCGACCTGCACAAGGGCTTGAGCGTCGTCCTGCGCGAGCTCGGCCAGCCTGAAGCCGCCGTGGCCAGCGCCCGGAAGGCCAGCGCGCTGCGTCCGGACGATGTCGACATCCACCTTGCGCTGGCTGCTGCCCAATACGCGGTGCCCGATTACGAAGCGGCCGCCGACAGCTTCCGCCGTGTGCTCGAGCTTGATGCTGATCACATCGAGGCCCGCCTCGACCTCGGCCAGGCCCTGCTTCGCCAACGCCAGTTTGCCGCAGCGGCAGCCTGCTTTCAGCGGGTGCTCGAGCTCGAGCCCGATCGTTTCAGTGCTCACTTCCACCTCGGGGCGTGCCAGCGCGAACTGAAACAACTGGACGCCTCTGTGGCAAGCTTGGAGCGGGCGCTGGAGATCTCGCCGGACAATCCAGCGGCCCTGAACGACCTCGGCCTGTCGCTGAACCATATGGGCAAGCTTGCGCCAGCCGGCGCCGCCTACGAACGGGCGGTCGCAGTCGATCCCAACAGCGCGTTCGCCCTGACTGCCCTCGCCGGTAATTATTTCGACCGTGGCATGTGGGAGCAGGCCTTGCAGTGTATGCGCCGTGCGCTGGAAGTTGCCCCCGATTCGGCAGCCACGCACAGCTCGGTTTTGTTCATGTTGAGTCACTGCTGCGACGACCCGGCCGAGTTGACTGCCGAGCACCGCAAATTCGGTGAACGTTGGGAAGCGCTGTACCGCGCGCACCGGGCGCCGCACACCAACGAGCGTGACCCGGAGCGCCGCCTGCAGATCGGATTCGTGTCCGCCGACCTGTACGCACACGCGGTAGCCCGGTTCATCAAGCCAGTGTTCGCATACCTGAAGCACAGCACCGAGTTGACGGTGCATGTATATTACGACAATGTGGTGGACGACCCGATCAACCAGCAGATGCGGGCTGATGTTGCACATTGGCACGAAATTGCCGGCCTCGACGATGAGGCGGTGGAACGGCAGATCCGGGCCGATGGCATCGATATCCTGATCGACCTGGCCGGCCATTCGGCCCGCAACCGCCTGCCGCTGTTCGCGCGCAAGCCCGCGCCGGTCCAGGCCAGCTGGATTGGCTACGCCGGCACCACCGGGCTGGAGGCGATGGACTACTATCTGGGCGACCAGTTCCAGCTGCCCGAGGGCCGCTACGACGACCAGTTCACGGAACAGATCGCGCGCCTGCCGCTGGGCACCTCGTTCGAGCCTGGATCGGATGCGCCCCCGGTCAATCCCTTGCCCGCCCTGAGCAACGGTTACCTGACCTTTGGCAGTTTCCATCGCGCCAGCAAGCTCAGCCGTAAGGTGATCGCGCTGTGGGCGCAGTTGTTGCGCAACGTGCCCGACTCTAAATTGTTGCTGGGAGGAATGCGCGAGGGCGTCGATACCACCCTGCTGGGCTGGTTCGACGAGGAAGGGATCGACCGCAGCCGCCTGCTGCTGCGGGAACGCAGTGCGATGCACGAGTACCTGGCGCAGCACCATGAGGTCGATGTCTGCCTCAGCCCGTTCCCGTACACCGGCTCGACGACGCTGTTGCACGCGCTGTGGATGGGGGTCCCCACCCTGACCACGATCGGCCCCACCAACCCGAGCCACGCCATGGTCTGCGCCTTGGGTCACCTCGGGCTGAGCTCATTTATTGCCGACGATGAAAAGAGCTACGTCGCCCTCGGCGCGTTCCTGTCCGCAAACCTGCCGGTGCTGGCCCAGCTGCGCGCCACCATGCGCGAGCGCTTCGCCAACTCCATGCTTGGCCATCCCGAGATCGCCGCCGCCGGCCTCGAGCACTGCCTGCGGCTGATGTGGCAGCGCTGGTGTGCCGACCTGCCGCCGGCGCCGCTGCGGGTGCGCCTGTCGGACCTGCAGCTGAGCCGGGCAGCGGAACCGGAACCGGGCAGCTAAGCACGCCGATCACCCGGCGGGCCGCGCCGGCGGGCCCGGCCGGCGTCCGGTTCGCGCCTGCGCCAGACATGCCATCTTGACCACAGCTCCCGCTCCGAACCTCCCTGTCCAAAAAAATTTCCATACAGCACTTAATGACGGTAGGAAATTGGTCGTCTTGTACTTGTGAGAGCGAGTGACGCACTCGAAAACCCACCACTTAGGAGCTTGACCATGCTGAGCCTTCACACTAACAACGCTGCCCTGTCGGCACAAAATTCGATCAGCCGTACCCAGAAATCGCTGTCGACCTCGATGACCCGCCTGTCGACCGGCTTCCGCATCAATTCGGCAATGGACGACGCTGCCGGCCTGCAGATCGCTTCGCGCCTGAAAGCGCAGACCTCGGGCATGGCTGTTGCAATGCGCAACACCCAGAACTCGACCTCGATGCTGCAAACCGCAGAAGGCGCGCTGGACGAAGTCAGCAACATGCTGGTCCGTATGAAAGACCTGGCCACCCAGTCGGCCGACGCTTCGTCGACCGGCGCCGACAAGACCGCGATGCAGTCGGAATACGACGCACTGGGCCTGGAACTGTCGAACGTGCTGCATAACACGACCTTCGCCGGCACCAAGCTGCTGGCTGGTTCGAGCAACACCGACGGCATCATCGCCGATGCCAGCGGCATGACCTTCCAGATCGGCGCCTCGTCGAGCGAGACGATGTCCGTCGACCTGAGCGGCGACATGGCCTCGCTGGTTGCCGACGTCAGCTCGGCCAGCGTGAAATACGCCTCGACCGCTGCTACCGCTGGCACCGAACTGACCTCGGATGCGAACGCCACCATCGGCACCCTCGAAACCGCGCTGGCGTCGGTCGGCAAAGTGCGTTCGGGCCTGGGCGCTGCGGCAAACCGCCTCGAGCACGTGTACAACAACTTGGCTAACATCAGCACCAACAGCAAGGCCGCAACCGGCCTGATCATGGACGTCGACTTCGCGACCGAATCGTCGAACATGACCTCCAGCCAGATGCTGCTGCAAGCCGGCACCGCGATGCTGAAGCAGACCAACAGCATGTCCTCGATGGTCATGTCGCTGCTGCAGTAATAGCACGGCCGTAATGGCCTCTTTCCCGGGCTGAACCAGCCCGGAACAGCTTAAGGCCAACCGCCCCCTCCGGTTGGCCTTTTTTTTCCTCCCCGCTCCTTGCCCCGACCATGGCCAGCTTCCCGATCACCCTGCGCGCGCTGCCGCCCGTCACGCCGCCACTCAATGTTGGCCCGGTCGCCGCGGCCGCGCCCGTCGCACTGGTGGCGGCCGAAGCGGACGCGCTGCCGCTGCCGTTCGCGCAGTCGCCGGCTGCACCGGCGCCACCCGCCGCCACGGCCGGGGCGGCCCAGGATGGCGCGGCGATGCGCCCCGACCAGGTGCTCATGGCGCGCCAGCTGGTGTTCCCGGCGGCCGACGGCCGCGCGCTGGCAAGCACGTGGCGCTCGATGGTGCGGACCTATGGCGCCGAGCTGGCGAACCGCGAACAGCAGGCGCGCGCCGGGCAGCTGTCACCGGCGCTGCTGGCGGCCGCGCAGGACGGCGGGGTATCGCGCCCACTGGATGGACTTGGGCATCCTCCCCCCGATGCGTGGCGGTTTACGGTGCACGCCGGCAGCCCGCAGGCACACCACCTTCAGGTGTTGGCCGACGATGACGCGCAGCAGCAGGGCCGGCGCCGGCGCGGCGCCGGGCTCAGGCTCGAGCTGGAACTGGCGGACGGCACCCACGTGATGGTGCTGGCCGAAGCAGTGCCCGGCGGAGTGGCACTGGAATTGTGGGCGCCCGACGCGAGCACGCTCGAGCGCCTGCGCGAACTGCAGCCCGCGCTGGAGGCGGCAATCGGCCGTGCTGGCGTGCGGGTGCTGCGCTGGAAGTTCCTGCACCGCCTGCCGGCCGGGCAGGTGCATGCGGCCATGCCGATGGCGGAGGCTGCCAACGCGCTGAGCCTGCCCGTGTTCCGGGCAATGGCCGAGCTTGCCCTGTTGCTGCCGGCAGCACCGGCTAGCGCAGCGGGCTTGTCAGCTTGACCGCGACGGCTCCAGCTGGTGCCAGCCGTCGGGCCGTTCCTTGATGATCCGCGCCGGTACACCGACGACCGTGCAGTTTTGCTTGACCGCCTTGGTCACGACCGCGCCAGCACCAAGGATTGCCCAAGGCCCCAGCTCGCAGCCTGGAATGATGGTGCTGGCCGCACCAGCTTCCGTTCCATCGCGCAGGTGAACGTTGCCGGAGACGGTAACGCGCGGATTCAAGGTGACGAAGTCGCCTAGCACCGCATCGTGGCCGATCGCGCTGCCGACATGCACCTGGACGTGCTCGCCGATTGTGATGTCGGTCGTGATCAGGGCGCCTGCGCAGATGACGGAACCCTTGCCAACCTGGACGTTTTCGCCCATCCACGCACGCGGATGGATCAATACCGCAAACGGATTGCTGCATTGATCCCTGATCCGGCGGCAGATCCGCCAGCGCGCCGCGGAGGAGCCGACCGCCACGACAACATGCACGTCCGGGTTCGCGGACAGCCATTCGATGCCGCCGAGGACAGGCAATCCGGCCACGCTCGCCTGGCTTTCATAAGCGCTGTCGACAATGAAGCCGACACACGACCATGTGGCTCGCACCGCGTTAATGTCGCGTATGAGCTGCAGAACCTCACGGCCAAAACCGCCGGCGCCGAACACGGCAATCCGATGCTCCGTCATTGCACTTCCTGGATCAGATTTGCCACCCGCTCCACATCGTCCCGGTGCAGCGCCGGGTAGATCGGCAGGCACAGGACTTGTTGCGCCGCCGCGGTGGCAACCGGCAGGTTTTCGCGCTGCGCGGACGGCAGCCCCCGATACATCGGAAAGTCGGTAATCAGCGGATAGAAATAGCGCCGCGCATGCACGCCGTGCGCCTTCAATTTGTCATACAGGCCGTCCCGGCCAAGCGGGTAGCCCGGCCCGACCAGGATCGGAAAATACGAGTAATTGGCGACCTTCTCGCCGGCGTCGCGCAGGCAGCGGATGCCCTTCACGTCCGCCAGCAAGCGGCGGTAGGTTTCATCGATGTCCCTGCGCCGCGCGATCGCCTGGTCGATCCCCTGCAGCTGCAGCATCCCGAACGCCGCGTTAATCTCGCTCATCTTGCCGTTGATGCCAGGCGCGACCACCGTCAGCTCGTCGACAAAACCGAAGTTCTTCAAGTGGTCGATACGCAGCTTGGTCTTCGCGTCCGGGCACACGATGGCCCCGCCCTCGAAAGTGTTAAATACCTTGGTCGCGTGGAAGCTGACCACCGACAGGTCGCCGTATTTCAGCACGCTGCCGTGCTGGTCTTCGACCCCGAATGCGTGCGCCGCATCGTAGATCACCTTCAGGTTGTAGTTGTCGGCGATTTTCTGGATCGCCTCGACGTCGCACGGGTGGCCGTAGCAATGCACCGGCATGATCGCCGTGGTCTGCGGCGTGATCGCCGCCTCGATCTTGGCCGGGTCGAGGTTCAGCGTGCCGGGATCGACGTCCACGAACACCGGCTTGATGCCGTTCCAGAGCAGCGAATGGGCGGTGGCGACGAACGAGTACGGTGTGGTGATCACTTCGCCGGTGATCCGCAGCGCCTGCAGCGCCGTCACCAGCGCCAGGGTCCCGTTGGAGAACAGCGCCAGGTGTTTCACGCCCAGGTACTCGCACAGCGCCGCTTCCAGCTGCTGGTGGAACGGCCCGCCATTGGTCAGGATCTTGTTGTCCCAGATCTGCTGCAGGTACGGGTAGAACTCCTCCAGCGGCGGCAGGTGTGGTTGGGTGACGTAGATCGGCTTGTGCTCGCTCATGGGGTCACCATCGTGTCGTCGGTCAGGATGCGCAGCAGGTACTGGCCGTAGTCGTTCTTCTGCAGCGGCGCGGCCAGCGCCTCGAGCTGGGCCGCGCTGATGTAGCCTTTGCGGTACGCGATCTCCTCCGGGCAGGCGACCTTCAGGCCCTGGCGGTGCTGGATCGTCGCGATGAACTGGCCGGCCTCGAGCAGCGACTCGTGGGTGCCGGTGTCGAGCCAGGCCATGCCGCGCCGCATGAGCTCGACGTTGAGCTGGTTACGCTGCAAATAGATCCGGTTGACGTCGGTGATTTCGAGCTCGCCGCGTGCCGACGGCCGGACCTGGGCCGCGATGTCGCACACCGCGCTGTCGTAGAAATACAGGCCGGTGACCGCGTAGTTCGATTTCGGCTGGGCCGGTTTTTCTTCGATGCTGACCGCGCGCCGGTTCGCATCGAATTCGACCACGCCGTAGCGCTGCGGATCCTGCACGTGGTACGCGAACACCGTGGCGCCGCCGTTGCGGTCGGCCGAGGCGCGCAGCTGTGCTTCGAAATCGTGGCCATAGAAGATGTTGTCGCCCAAAATCAGGGCCGACGGATGGCCGTCGATGAAGTCGCGCGCGATGATGAACGCCTGTGCCAGGCCGTCCGCGCTCGGCTGCACCGCATAGCTCAGGTTCAGGCCCCACTGGCTGCCGTCGCCCAGCATCTCGGCAAAGCGCGGGGTGTCCTGCGGCGTCGAGATCACCATGATGTCCTGGATCCCCGCCAGCATCAGCGTCGTCAGCGGGTAGTAGATCATCGGCTTGTCGTAGACCGGCAGCAGCTGCTTGGACACCGAGGTGGTCACCGGGTACAGGCGCGTTCCCGAGCCCCCCGCCAGGATAATGCCCTTGCGATTGGTTGGAGCAGCGATCATGTGGTCTCCGTCTGCTGGTAGCGTTGTTGGTAGTTCGTTTCCATCCACGCCAGGTAGTCCCCGGACTGGACCTGGCGCACCCACTCGTCGTTGTCGAGGTACCAGCGCACGGTTTTGCGGATCCCGCTCTCGAAGCTCTCCGCCGGCTTCCAGCCAAGCTCGCGTTCGATCTTGCGCGCGTCGATCGCGTAGCGCCGGTCGTGGCCCGGACGGTCGGCGACATAGGTGAGCTGGCTGCGGTACGAGCGTGCTGCCGGGGCCAGCTCGTCGAGCATGTCGCACAGCGTGTGCACCACCTCCAGGTTGGCCTTCTCGTTCCAGCCGCCGATGTTGTAGACCTCGCCGGGGCGGCCCGCCGCCAGCACCCGCCGGATCGCCGCGCAATGGTCGGCCACGTACAGCCAGTCGCGCACCTGCAGCCCGTCGCCGTAAATCGGCAACGGCTTGCCGGCGCGCGCGTTGGCGATCACCAGCGGGATCAGCTTTTCAGGAAAATGGAACGGCCCATAATTGTTCGAGCAGTTGGTGGTCAGCACCGGCAGCCCGTAGGTGTGGTGCCAGGCGCGCACCAGGTGGTCGGACGCGGCTTTCGAGGCCGAATACGGGCTGTTGGGCGCGTAGCGCGTGGTCTCGGTAAACGCCGCATCGCCTGGCTCCAGCGCGCCGTACACCTCGTCGGTCGACACGTGCAGGAAGCGGAAGGCCGCCTGTTCCGGCGCCGGCAGCGCCGACCAGTGGGCGCGCACCGCTTCGAGCAGGCCGAAGGTGCCGTTGACGTTGGTGTGGACGAAGGCGGCCGGGCCGTGGATCGAGCGGTCGACGTGGCTTTCGGCCGCAAAATGCAGCACCGCGCGCGGCCGGTAGCGCGCGAGCAGCGCGCGCACCTGCGCGCTGTCGGCGATATCGCCGCGCACAAAGACATGGCGCGGGTCGCCGTCCAGCGAGGCCAGGTTGGCCAGGTTGCCGGCATAGGTCAGCAGGTCGAGATTCACAACCGGCTCGTCGCACCCGGCCAGCCAGTCGAGGACGAAGTTCGATCCGATAAAGCCGGCGCCACCAGTCACCAGAATCATGTCGGCCTCCGCGCTCAGCCCACCGTTCCGACGATCGCCACTTCGCGGTTCTCGGGAATCTCGTTATACGACAGCACGTGCAGGCCGGGCGCGAACAGGCGCGCGTAGCGGGCCAGCAGCGGCCGCACCTGCGGCAGCACCAGCAGCAGCGGCGGGGTCTGCTGCTGTTTCATCTGCTCGCGCGCGACCGGCATGTTCACTTGCAGCTGCTGCAGCAGCTGCGGGTCGATCGGGTAATTGTCCAGCGCGACCTTGCCGCCGCCATTCTGGCGCGCCTGGTTCAGGGAACCGAGCAGCATGTTCTCCAGCTCGGCCGACAGGTTAAACGCCGGCATGTCGGTCTTCTTGCCGAACAGGCCAGTCACGATCTGGCGCCGCAGCGCGCAGCGCACCTCGGCCGCCAGCAGGATCGGGTCCTTGGTGGTCTCCGAGCTGTCGAGCAGCGTGGTGGCGATCACCACGATGTCCTTGAGCGACACGCCTTCGGCCAGCAGCACGCGGAACACCCGCAGCAGCTGGGTGTGGGTGAGCGCCTTCTCGAGCGAAGCCGCGAGCTTCGGCGCCAGCGCGGCCAGCCGCTCCAGCAGCGCCGGGACGTCCTCGTGCCGGAACAGCTCGTGCAGGTAGTCGCGCACCACCTTCGAGCAGTGGGTCGCGATCACGCTCGGCACCTCGACCACCTGGTAGCCCAGCCCCAGCGCATGCGCCTTTTGCGACGGCTCGATCCAGGTCACCGCCATGCCGTAGGCCGGCTCCAGGCCGGGGATACCATCGAGCTGGCCGTACACGCTCGGCGACGGGATCGCCATCAGGTGGTCGGGCACCACCTCGCCGTCGGCCACCACGGTGCCCGACAGGCTGATCGAATACTGGGCCGGGCGCAGGGTCAGGTCGTCGCGCACGCCGATCGCCGGCAGCAGCAGGCCCATCGACTCCGACAGGCTCTGGCGCAGGCCCTTGATGCGCTTGGTGAGCGGCTCGCCCTGCGCCTTGTCGACCAGCGTGACCAGCTTGTAACCGACCGCCACCGATACCGGCTGCACCACCGGCAGCTGCTGCCAGTCCAGTTCGGGGGCGCGCTCGTCGCGCAGCGCCGCCTCGATCGCCGCCACGCCGGCTTCGTCCGGCGCCAGTACCTGGCCGCGCAGGCGCCAGCCGACGTAGAACAGCACGCCGGCGAACACGGCGAACCAGAACCACGGCATGCCAGGCACCAGCGCCAGGATCACCATCACGCCGGCAGCCGAGAACAGCACCGCCGGCTGGGCCAGCAGCTGGCCGCCGACCTGCTGCTCGAAGTCGCCCGATTCGCCGATACGGGTCACCAGGATTGCCGCCGCGGCCGACAGCAGCAGCGCCGGGATCTGCGCCACCAGGCCGTCACCGATGGTCAGCAGCGCGTACTGGCGGAAGGCGTCGCCGAACGACAGGTTGTGCATCAGCGCGCCGATCGCGACGCCGCCGATCATGTTAATCAACAGGATCAGGATACTGGCGACCGCGTCGCCGCGCACGAACTTGGAGGCGCCGTCCATCGCGCCGTAGAAGTCGGCCTCGGCCGCGACATCGCGCCGCCGCACTTGCGCCTTTTCCTGGTTGATCAGGCCAGCATTGAGGTCGGCGTCGATCGCCATCTGCTTGCCCGGCAGCGCGTCGAGCGTGAAACGCGCCGACACTTCCGAGATGCGCTCCGCGCCCTTGGTCACGACCACGAAGTTAATGATCATCAGGATCACGAACACCACGATGCCGACCACGAAGTTACCGCCGATGACGACATTACCGAACGCTTCGATCACCTGGCCGGCCGCGTGCGTGCCCTCGTGACCGTGCAGCAGCACCACGCGGGTCGAGGCCACGTTCAGCGTCAGCCGCAGCAGCGTGGTCCCCAGGATCACCGTCGGGAACACCGAGAAGTCGAGCGGCCGCCTGGCCGACACCGACACCAGGATCACGATCAGCGCCATCACGATGTTGAAGGTGAACAGGACGTCGAGCAGCACCGTCGGCAGCGGCAGCATGATCATCGCGAGGATCATCAGCAGGAAGGCCGGGGTGGCGTACTTCTGGCGGCGCAGTTCGAGCACCAGGTTATTCAACAAATTCATGACGCGGGTACCTCGCTCAGGTGAGATGGGACCGCCACCTCGTTAGGGAACCGTGGGGGCGCCTGGCGCCGGCCGTCACGGAAAGCATTCAGTTGCAGCACGTAGTTCAGCACTTGCGATACGGCCTGGTACAACTGGGCCGGAATCTGCTGCTGCACCTGGCTGGTGTTATAGATCGCGCGCGCCAGCGGCGGCAGCGACAAGGTTTCGATCCTGTGCTCGAGCGCGACGCGGCGGATGTACAGCGCCATTTCGTCGACGCCCTTGGCCACCACGAACGGCGCCTCGGCGCGGTTGGTGTCGTACTTCAGCGCGACCGCGTAGTGCTCGGGGTTGACGATCACGACGTCGGCGCCCGGCACCGTCTTGCGCACGCTGCGCCGCGCCAGCTGCTGCTGCAACTGGCGGATGCGCTGGCGCACCTCGGGCCGGCCTTCGCTGCTCTTGTGTTCTTCCTTGACCTCCTGCTTGCTCATGCGCTGGTTTTTCGCGAACAGGAAGGCCTGCAGCGGCACGTCGATCGCCGCGAACAGCACGAACACCGCGACCATCGCCATCAGGCCGTCGAACATCATGCCGGCGCCGCGCACCAGCGCGTCGGGCAGCGCCATCTGCTGCAGCGTGATCCAGTCGCCCACGGCCGAGCGCGACACGTGCACCAGCACCACGGCCAGCACGATGGCCTTGGCCAGCGAGGTCGCGACACCGATCGCGTGCTTCTGCGAGAACAGCTGGCCCAGGTTCTTGATGGGGCTGAGGCGATCGAAGCGCGGCTCCCAGTTTTTGGCCGACACCACCCAGCCGCCCGGCACCAGGCTGGCGACGACGATCGCGAACGGCACCGCCGCCAGCGGCAGCACCATCTTCACCAGCAGCGCGACTGCATTCGCAAACACCACCGACAGCGCGTTTTCCATCGCGCCGGCGGCGCCGAGCGGCACGAACACCAGCGCGAACAGTTCGCGGAACGACTGCAGGTAGGCCGGCAGCATGAACGCGAGCAGCTTCAGGCTGGCCAGGATGCCGACCGCGGTCGCCAGGTCGCGCGAGCGCACCACCTGGCCTTCCTGGCGCGCCTTCTTCAGCTTCTGGGCGGACGCCTTTTCGCTCTTGTCGCCGCCGCTGCCGTTATCCGCCATGGGCCGCCCTCATCTGCTGCTGCAGCATTTCCAGTACCTGGTTGGTCATCGCAATGTAGTGCTCGGGGATGAAGCGCACCACCTGCCCCAGCATCAACAGGCCGAACAGGGTCACCAGCGAAAAGCCGAGCGAGAACAGGTTCAGCGACGGCGCCACCCGGTTCAGGAAGCCGAAGCCGAGCTGCACCACGATGGTCGAAAACATGATCGGCACCGACAGCAGCACCGCCGCCGAGAACACCCAGCCAAGGTTCAGCGCCACGCTTTGCAGCAGCAGCGGGCCGTAGCCGGCGCCCACCGGCCAGGCGCGGAAGCTCTGGCCCAGCACCGAGGCCAGCACCAGGTGGCCGTCGATCGCGAAGAACACCAAAATCGCGACCAGCGACAGCAGGCTCGAAATCACGTCCGACGGCTGGCCGTTGATCGGGTCGTTCATCTGCGCCATCGAGAAGCCGACCTGGCTCGAAACCAGGAAGCCGAGCATCGAAATCACCGCCATCGCGAACTGCAGCGCGAAGCCGATCACGCCGCCGATCACCGCCTGTTCGACCATCGCGACCACGCCGTGCAGCGAGAACGGGTCGGGCATGACGGTGTTCTTCGTCAACGGCAGCATCAGGAACGAGAGCACCAGCGACAGCAGCGCGCGCACCGGCACCGGCACCGGGCCTTCGCCGATCACCGGGCTGGTCGACAGCAGCGCCATGATGCGGCAGAACGGCCACCAAAGTGCGCCGATCAGGGGCAGCAGGAAGCTGACCACTTGTTCCATGTTCAGCCGACCAGCACGGCCGCGCGCTGGAATACCGACACGCAGTAATCCATCAGGGTGACGGTCATCCAGTGCCCGGCCAGGATCAGCGCGACCAGCGTCACCAGCAGGCGCGGCAGGAAGCTCAGGGTTTGTTCGTTGATCTGGGTGGCGGCCTGCACCAGCGCCACCAGCAGGCCGACCAGCAGGCCAGGCACCACCAGCACCAGCACCAGCAGCATCACGATGTGCAGCGCTTCCACCACCAGGTCGACCGCGATATCGGGAGTCATGCGCGCGCCCCAGTCAATAGCCGTGGATGCTGCCGACCAGCGTGTTCACGGTCAGCGTCCAGCCGTCGACCAGCACGAACAGCAGCAATTTGAACGGCAGCGAGATCACCAGCGGCGACAGCATCATCATGCCCATCGCCATCAGCACCGACGACACCACCAGGTCGATGATCAGGAACGGGATGAACAGCATGCAGCCGATCTGGAACGCGCTTTTCAGCTCCGACAGCACGAAGGCGGCCATCTTGACGGTGAAGCCCCGGTCCTGCGGCGCCATGTTCTCGGGTTCGCCGGCCAGCCGCGCGACCTGCGCCAGCGCCGCCTTGCTGGTCTGGGCCAGCATGAAGCGCGACAGCGGCACCTCGGCGATCTTGAGCGCCTGTTCGAGCCCGATCTTGTCTTTGTCGTAGGGGACGAAGGCGTCGCGCCAGACCTGCTCGCCGACCGGGCGCATCACCAGCAGCGTCAAGATCAGCGCGACGCCGGTGACGATCCGGTTCGGCAGGCCCTGCTGCAGGCCGAGGGCCTGGCGCAGCAGCGACAGCACGATCACGAAGCGGGTGAAGCTGGTCATCATCATGACCATCACGGGCAGCAGCCCGAGGATGGTCATCAGGACCAGGATCTGCGACTTGACGGTCATCCCGGTATTCGCGCCCGGGATCACGCCGGCCAGCACGTCGGCGGCCGCGGCATGGCCCGACCATAGCAGTAGCGATGCGCCGACGGCCGCCGGCGGCAAGGCGCGGCGCAGCAGCGCGCCGCGCCTTGCCTCTGTTAACTGCTTCATGGGGCGATCAGGTCCAGGTTCAGGCCATCGAGGTCGATCACTTTGAGGCCGTACTGTTCGCCCGACACCACCACTTCGGCGCGCCCGATCGGGGCGCCGTTGACCTTGATGACCAGCGGTTCGCCAGCCAGCGAATCGAGCGGCACCACCGACGCCGGCCCGATCGACATCAGTTCCTGCAGCGAGATGCGGGCCGAGCCCACTTCCAGCGTCAGCGTGACCGGAATGCGGCGCATCATGTGCGGCAGCGCGCCGGCGCCGCGGGTGCCGCCAGCCTGGGCAGCGTCGCCCTCGGCCAGGTCGTCGATGATTACGTCGGCGCTTACTTGGTCGTTGAGGTTCATGTCCATTTATTCGGCATCTTCAAAAGAGGTTAAACACAGCTTTCCCTTGTGCTCGGCGACGGCGGCGGTAAACAGCCGCGACTCGTCGAGCAGGACGTCGGCGCGGCCCACGGTGACCGGGATCACGTCGCCCACCTGCAGCCCGAACAGCGCGGCCAGCGTGATCTCCTTGCTGACCAGGCGGCCGTCGAGCCTGACCTGCAGGCTGGCGGCCAGCGGTTCGGCGGCGGCGCGCGGCAGGCGGGTGCGGCCGTTTTCCGGCAGCAGCCCCTGCAGGATGGCCGCCATCAGGTCCTGGTCCGGCGCCATCCAGAATGAGAGCTGGTCGTCCGACTGGGCCGCGCGCAGCACGGCCCGGATCGCCCATGCCGCCTTGCCCGGCGCGCCCAGCGGCGCCGCCGGTCCCAGCCGGGCCGGGGCGGCCACGCCATCGGCCGCCAGGCTGGCAGCCAGGCGCGCCGACAACAACTCGGCCAGCTGTTGCGTCAATACGACGGCCAGCCGTTCCTCGGTGGCGGTCACACGCTCGACCGCCGCGTCGGCGGCCGGCAGCGCGATGCCGCCATGGCGTCCGTAGCGGCTGTTGAGCAAGCCCAGCAGCAGGCGCCGCTCGAACGCCACCGCCACCGTGCCGTGTTCGCCCGCCACGCCCAGCCAACGCAGCGCCGCGGCCTCGGGCGCGCGCCCGAATTCCACCGTTTCGAGGCGGAACGCGGACCAGTTGCGGCGCCACCCTGGCGCTTGCATCGCCGCGCCCAGGTCCTCCGCCAGCCGCGCCGCGAAGCGGGGCAGCAAGTGGACCGGCCGGCCCAGCAGGCTGGGATCGAGCACCTGGTGCTGGGTTTGATCTTGGTTAACTATCGGCATGGTTTTGATATCAAAAGACTACGCGGCGATGCATTTTTCTCATTCCGTAAGGCAACTATTATACCCGGTAAATTGTGTCACAACGTTTGATATTCCTCTTTGAAACCAGCGTTTCCGTACGGTAAGATATTGCTTGGCGTAACTGCTTTTCTCGCCCGCCGCACTGAACTACTGGGGGAAGCCTACGCGAGTGTCTTCCTTTAGGGCAAGGTTTTCGTGCAATTTGTACTAGATCTTCCAGTAACAAAGTTTCCGCAGACCACATCAGGTGTCGCATTTGGCCCACGGTACGGGCAGATATGTCACCAATAAACAACACAAACAACGCATTTAAGTGGGAAATACGACGATGGCAACTGAACTTGCCGGCCTCATCCGGGCCGACCTGGCGGCACTGACCAACGAAGCGAGCCGGCTGGCGGTCGCCCCGGCCCCGGCCGCCGTGGCCCATGGCGGCGCCGCAGCCGGCAATTTCTCGTTTGCCGACACCATGAAAAATGCGATCGCCAGCGTCGACAACGACGAGCGCGTCGCGGCCGACAGGATGGGCGCGGTCGACAGCGGCAAGAGCGACGACCTGGTCGGCGCGATGCTGTCGTCGCAGCAGGCCAGCCTGTCGTTTTCGATGCTGATGCAAGTACGCAACAAAGTGATGGGCGCCGTCGACGAGCTGCTCAAGCTGCCAGTCTGATTAGGGAAAACTGACCTGTGATCGCCAAACTGAAGTCCGCCCTCGCCGGCATGCGCCTGGCCGGCCTGCCGGGCCTGCCGCCGGCCCTGCGCAACAACCTGACGCCGCTGCTGGTGCTGGCGATCGCCATCACCGCCGCGGTGATGATGTACACCTGGAACGACCAGTCGAGCTACAAGCCGGTGTTCGGCGCGCGTGAGAAAGTCGCCGCCAGCGACATGATGAGCGTGCTCGAAGCCGAGCACGTGCCCTACCGCGTGCATCCGGAAAGCGGCCAGGTGCTGGTCCCGTCGAGCCAGCTCGGCAAGGTGCGCATGCTGCTCGCCGCCAAGGGCGTGACCGCGCAGCTGCCGGCCGGCCTCGAGCTGATGGACAAGAGCGACCCGCTGGGCGTGTCGCAGTTCGTGCAGGACGTGCGCTTCCGCCGCGGCCTCGAGGGCGAACTGGCGCAAAGCATCCTGACGCTCGACGCCATCGCCTCGGCGCGGGTGCACCTGGCGATCGCCCGCTCGAGCTCGTTCGTCGCCAGCGATGGCGACAAGTCCTCGGCCTCGGTGGTGGTCGCGGTCAAGCCCGGCCACACCCTGTCGAACGAGCAGGTGGCCGCGATCGTCAACATGGTCTCCGGCAGCGTCGCCAGCCTGTCCCCTGCGCGCGTGTCGCTGATCGACCAGGCCGGCAACTACCTGTCCTCGCGCATCGACCTGTCCGAAGGCTTCGACGGCGCCAGCCAGGGCGACGCCGCCGCCAAGCGCGTGCAGGATGAAGTGCGGGGCAACGTCAACGAACTGCTTGGCCCGGTGCTGGGCGCGCACAACTACAAGGTCAGCGTCACCGCCGACATCGACAACGACAAGGTCGAGGAAACCCAGGAAAAGTACGGCACCGACCCCAAGGTCACCAGCGAAGCGATGCGCGAAGAGATGGAAAAGAACCGGCTCGCGATGGGCGTGCCGGGCACGCTGTCGAACCGTCCGCCGGTGCCTGCCGATCCGGCCGCCGCCGGCGCCGACCCGGCCGCCAAGCCGTCCGACGACGGCACCGCGCGCAAGAACGCGACCACCCGCCAATACGCCTATGACCGCGCGATCACCCAGATCAAGCGCTCGCGCGGACGGCTGCGCAAGCTGTCGGTCGCGGTGGTGCTCAACAACGCCAGCGCGGCCGTGCCGAAGAGCGGCTGGACCGCGCCGGAACTGGCCAACATCGACAAGGTGCTGCGCAGCGGCCTGGGCATCGACGCCGCCCGCGGCGACGTGCTGGCCGTGTCGAGCCTGAACTTCCCGGCTGCGCCAGCCGCCGAACCGTGGTGGCAGGAGCGCGACAACGTGGTCGACATGACCGGCTGGGGCGTCGGCCTGCTGGCCGCCCTGCTCGGCTACCTGCTGCTGGCCCGTCCGCTGCTGCGCGTCGTCACGCAGCGCCTGGCGCCGCAGCTGCCGGCCGCGACCGCGCCGGCGCTGGCCGCCGCTGGCGCCCCGGGCGTCGCCGGCGCCACCCCGGCGCTCGGCGCGGCCGCGATGCCGGTGGTGCCGCTGCTCGAAAACTACGACCTTCCGCCGGCCGGTTCGGCGGTGGACGTGATGGTCGATCACCTGAAGGTCCTGGCCGGCAAAGAGCCGGAGCGGGTCGCTGAAGTCGTCAAACAATGGGTGCAGAAAAAACATGGCCGAACTGAACAATAACGCCGGCGCGCCGGAAGCCACGCTGTCCCCGGTCGAACAGGCCGCGATCGTGCTGCTGTCGATCGGCGAAGAGCCGGCCGCCGCGGTGCTGCGCTGCCTCGAGCGCGAGGAACTGCTGGAACTGACCCAGGTGATGAGCCGGATGAGCGGCATGAAGGTCGACGCCGTCAAAGGCGCCCTGCAGAACTTCTTCGACGACTACCGCCAGCAAAGCGGCCTGCACGGCGCCTCGCGCACCTACCTGAAACGCTCGCTCGACCTGGCGCTGGGCAGCGACATCGCCAACAGCGTGCTGAACACGATTTACGGCGACGCGATCCGGCCGATGATGGCGCGCCTGCAGTACGCCTCGCCGAAGTGGCTGGCCGAATTCGTCGCCAGCGAGCACGTGCAGATGCAGGCCGTATTCCTGGCCTTCCTGCCGCCGGCGCTGGCCGGCCAGATCCTCGAAGCGCTTCCGCAGGAAGGCCGCGAACTGGTGCTGCTGAACCTCGCGCGCATGGACGAGATCGACCGCGACCTGCTGCAGGAACTGGAAGAGCTGGTCGCGCGCTGCCTCGCCGCGCTCGACACCCAGAGCGCCAGCGTGGAAGGCGTGCGCCAGGTCGCCGAAATCCTGAACCGGCTGCCGTCC
>JBJMVW010000241.1:0-43301 GCA_045810465.1 Massilia sp.
GTCATTCGATGACGTAACTTTCAAAGGAATAACTATGAAACGAACTCTGATGGCAGTCGCGATTTCCCTGGCTTTCAGCGCAAGCGCTTTTGCTGCCCCGACCGGCAACAACAAATCGTCCGGCGTCGTGGCCGGTGACGTGAGCCAGACCACCCGCGCGGACAAAACCCAGACGCAAAGCGGCTCAGGCGCGTCCGCCAACGATAAGGCCGTTGCGGTGCAAGCCAACGACAACAGCACGGAGCAAAACAACAGCTCGGGCGATGCGCTGGCCGCCGCGCTGGGCTCATCGGCCGCCAACAACGGCAGTACCTCGACCTCGAACCTGAACAACGCCTTCAACACCTCCACCGCCGCTGCGATCAGCAGCCTCGGCGGTACTGTCTCGGGTAACACGATCGCCAACATCGGCAATACGGCGCTCAGTCTCGGCGGCAGCAGCTCCGGTGACGCGAGCGGTGGTTCCGGCGGCAACGGCAGCGGTGGCAGCAGCGGTGTTGGCGGCGCTGGTGGCAGCAGCGGCTTTGCGTCCGGCGGCGGTGGCGGTGACGGTGGTTCGGAGGGCACCAACACCGGCGGTTCCGGCACCGGTGGTTCGGGCGGTGATGGTGGCACTTCCACCGCCACCAGCAAAGTCTCGGCAGGCAACTTCGACATGTCGAACAACATGACCAGCCTTGGTCAGTCGGCTGCCGGCGTCCTGGTTGTCAGCCAGAACAGCGGTGTCTCCGCGCTGGTGCAGCAAAGCGTCAACGTACAGGCAAACATGTCGGTCGGAAAATAAGACCGCCTGACCCGTGACGTTTCCAGCCGCCGCGCCCGTTTCGGCGCCGGCGGTATTTGTTGCCAAACCAAGGAGAAGGTATGTACCTGAACAGCTATCGCGCCGGCGCGGTGGTGCTCGCCATGCTGGCCGCGTCGGCTTGCGCGCTGGCGGGCGAGCCCGGGCATCAGCCAACCGGCAGTGGCGACCTCGGCGTAGCAGGGCGCTCCGCACACTTTGCGGAAGCTGCCGCGCCGGTAGCCGCAGGCAGCGGCCCCACGGCGCCCGCCGTCATTGTGGCCGGGGCTGTTCATTCTGTGCCGGACGACCTGCTGCCCGGGCTCGATGAAGCCGCCGGGGCCGGCCAGCTGGATGGCACGCGCGGTCGCAGCGGGGTCACTACCGAGGCCACCCTGGCCGGCACGGTCAGCGGCAACGCGGCCACGCAGGTGGCGACCGGGAACAATGTGATCCAGTCCGGTTCCTTCGCCAACTCAAGCGGCCTTCCGGTGGTGATCCAGAACAGCGGGGCAAACGTGTTGATCCAGAGCGCCACCGTGATCAACCTCGAATTGAAATGAACGGCGCTTTCCGGCGCCTTTGCGCGCTACTGGCCTTGTTGGTACTGCACCAGGCCCGCGGCATGGAGCTGCCGGTGCCGGGCGGTGCACGCCTGCGCGTGCCGGTCGCCAGCATGAAGGAAATGCGGTTCCAGACCACCCTGCGCCAGCAGTACGACTTCAGTTGTGGATCCGCCGCGCTGGCGACCCTACTGACCCACCACTACGACTATCCGGTGAGCGAAGAGCAGGTGTTCGCGCAGATGTTCCTGCGCGGCGACCAGGCCAGGATACGCAAGGAAGGCTTTTCGCTGCTCGACATGCAGCGTTACCTGGCGGCGCGGGGATTCCGGGCCGACGGTTTCCGGCTTCCGCTGCAAAAATTGGCCGAGGCCCGGCTGCCCGCCATCGTGCTTGTGGCCGACCGGGGCTACCACCACTTCGTGGTCATCAAGGGCGTGTCGGGCGATCGCATCATGGTCGGCGATCCGTCCGCCGGCACCAGGATGATGACGCGCGCCGCGTTCGAGTCGATCTGGTCCGGCAGGCTGCTGTTCGTGATTCACCACCATGCGGCGCCGCCACGCTTCAACAGCGCGGCCGACTGGCGCGCCGCGCCACGCTCGCCCCTCGAGCAGGGGATCGATCGCACCAGCCTTGGCACCGCCACGATCGCAAAACTCGGGCCGGGCAATTTCTGAAGGAGGCTGCATGTACCCAATCTATCGCCTGTGTTGCGCCTGCCTTGGCCTTGCGCTGGCAGCCAGTGCCGCCAGCGCCGAACGGCCTGGGCCGGAAGCGGAGGACTGGACGCCGGTGGCGACAAGCGTGCTCGAGGACACGCGCGGCGGCTTCGCGCTCAACAGCGGGCTCATGGTCTCGTTCGGGCTCGAGCGACTGGTATCGCTCAACGGCAACGTTGTGTCGCGCACCAGCCTGCAGGTCGCGGACCTGACCCGGCTCAGTCCCGAGCAGGCCCAACAAACGCGCGACGCCCTGTCGTCCGTCAAACTCATTCAGAACGGCCATGACAACATCTACGTCGGCGCGGCGCCCGGGCAGTTGGCGGGCGGAACCGTGGTCCAGAACAACCTGAATGACCAGGTGATCCGCAGCCAGACCGTGATCAGCGCCAGCCTCAACAGCCTGGCGCTCCTGAAGGCGCTGCAATTCCAGCAAAGCCTTGGCGATGCCCTTGCGGGAGCGGCGGGCCCACATTAACTTGGAGGAAGTATGCAAAGAACGACCGCCCGCGGGTTGCGGGGGGCAGCGTTGGCCGCGTTGCTGCTTGGCCCGGTATCGCAGGCCGCAGCAGCCCAGCACGGCAAGAAAGCGGGGGGCGCCGGGCTGGACGCGGTAAAGCGGCAACTGGCCGAACAGCGCGCGATGATCGACGCGCTGCGGCGCGAACTCGACCAGCGTGCCCAGCGGGACGGCCTGCAGGCGGTTGACGCGGACGAGCTTGCCCTTCGGCGCGGTACAGGCAATCCCGATGCGCCGCCAGCCGCCGCGCCGCCAGGCGCAAGCCCACAGGCGGCCACTGCAGCTGAGGCGGCTTCCGGCACCAGCGCCCAGGCCGCCCGTGCAGGTGCCACGCAAGGCGCAGTCGGCCAGCCGCCGCGCGGCACAAGCCGCCCACCCGAGGTTGCGCCGCTGTTCGACCAGCCCGGCGTGCTGACTGCGCCCGGCAAATACGTGCTGGAACCGTCGTTCCAGTTCGGCTATTCGTCAAGCAACCGGGTCGCGCTGGTTGGCTACACCGTCATCCCCGCGCTGTTGATCGGGCTGGTCGATGTGCGCGAAGTGCGGCGTAACACGCTGACCGGCGCGCTTGCGTTCCGAACCGGGCTGAGCAACAGGTTCGAGGTGGAGATGCGGGTGCCCTACGTCTACCGCTCCGATTCCGCGGTCAGCCGAGAGCTGTTTACCGGCAGCTCGGCCGATCGGGTCTTCGATACGAGCGGCAAGGCCCTCGGCGACGTCGAACTGGCGGCCCGCTACCAGTTGAACAAGGGCGCTGCCGGCGCCTATTACGTGGCCGGCTTGCGGGTCAAGTCACGGACCGGGCGCGACCCGTTCAACGTGGTCACCGACTGTATCAAACGCTGCGTTGGCGACAACGTCACCGGCACCGGATTGCCGCTGGACCTGCCCACCGGTTCAGGCTTCTATTCGCTGCAACCGAGCCTGACCTGGCTGTTTTCGTCGGATCCTGCGGTGTTCTTCGGCAGCATCGGTTACCTGCACAACTTCAAACGCAAGGATGTGAGCCGCTTGGTGCTGGGCGGCGAGCGCGAGTTTCTGGGAGATATAAAGCCGGGCGACATCGCCGGCTTCAATTTCGGGATGGGACTGGCGCTCAACGAAAAAGCCTCGCTCAGCCTCGGCTACGACCACAGCACGATCGGCCGCACCAGGCAGGCAGGCATTCCGGCCCCGGGATCGGTGCGGACCCAGCTTGGCACGCTGCTGATTGGCTACTCGTACCGGGTGTCCGACCGCTACACCGTCAATGTGTCGGTGGGCGCCGGCCTCACGCGCGATACGCCCGACGTTTCGCTCAGCCTGCGCGTTCCACTCACGTTTTGATGCCGCCGCGCTGGGCGGCAGTCATGCCATGGCCGGGCGCCGGCACGGCCTAGCGGCCCAGGCGCATGTCGAATTTCCAGGTCAGCAGGCGCAGGCCGCTGATGAACAGGGCGCTCGACCACAGCGCAAAGTCGTGCGGAAACTCATACATGCCCATCAACAGGAACAGCCAGTTGCCGAGGAAGGCGCAGATCGCGTAGGGCTTGCCGTCGCGGAAGACCATCGGCACTTCATTGCACACGATGTCGCGCAGCACGCCACCGAAGATACCGGTGATCACCCCCATCATCGAGGCAATGAAGAGCGGCATGTGCGCGTCCAGCGCCGACGACACGCCGGCGACCGAAAACAGGCCGAGGCCGATGGCGTCGGCGATGACGATCAGGCGCTCGGACAGGATGTGGCGTAGCGTGCGCATCAGCGGTGTCGCGACCAGCGCGAGCACGAAGATCAGGATCGCATATTCCTGGTGCGTGACCCAGAACAGCGGGCGCTTGTCGAGCAGGATGTCGCGCAGGGTACCGCCGCCGAATGCGGTGATGAAGGCCACCGTGAACACGCCGACCAGGTCCATGCGCTTGCGGCGCGCTTCGATGAAACCGGAAAACGCGCCCACCAGGATCGCCATGATTTCGATGAACGTAATGAGGGTCATGCAACAGCTGTTGTTATTGTGGCGATGTTGCTAGCCTAACATGCCGAGCACGACGCGCGGTAGGATGTTACGAACTGGAGTGTGGCGGCAAGGGCGCGTCGTGTCCGCGAAGGCGGGGGCCCAAGTTTGCGTGCGGGCCACGGAAAGTAAGGTAGGGTGGGCACCCCGCGCCCACGCGGATGATGGCACAGTGTGGCATTCGCGTGGGCGGAGGCCGCCCACCCTACGAGTCGGCGCGAGGCACGGTCGCCGCGATCAGTAATCCAGCGCCGGACTGAGCAGCACGATCAGCGCGCCGTTGCCGCCGTCGGCGCGGCCGGCCACGCAGAAGGCCACCACTTCGCTCTTTTGCACCAGCCAGCTGTGCACCATGCCGCGCAGCACCGGCTCGCCGCCGGCCGAGCCGTAGCCGACGCCGTGGATGATGCGCACGCAGCGCACCCCGCGCCGGTTGGCCCGGTGCAGGAAATCGGTGACCGCGTCGCGCGCCCGGTCACGGGTCAGGCCGTGCAGGTCGAGCTCGTCCTGGACCGGCCAGTGGCGCTTGCGCAGTTTTTTCACGACGTCGGGGCCGACGCCTTCGCGCGCGTAGCTCAGCGTGGGGTCGTCGTCGAGCATGCCGTCGACGTCGAACAGGTCCGACAGCGATTCGCGTAGCACCGCCGCGTTGTCCTCTTCCTGCGTCAGCGGCCGGCCTCCGGCAGCGACATTCGGCGCCGGCGGCGGAGGCATGTAGACCAAGCGGTTCGATTCGGGCATCTTCTTGACGTCCTGCATCGCGCTGCGGAACTCGACCGCGCGCTCGCGTGTGAGCCGCTCGCGCTTCTCGCGCTCGGCTTGTTCGATGGCGCGCACGCGCTCCTCTTCCTTGAGCTTGTCGCGCAAGGCTTTGAGGTCCGCAAAGTCTTTCATGCCCGCCATCGATGCTGTCGCTTAGTCTTCCAGGCTCTCGAGGTAGCGCTGGGCGTCGAGCGCGGCCATGCAGCCGGTGCCCGCGCTGGTGATCGCCTGGCGGTAGATGTGGTCCTGCACGTCGCCGGCCGCGAACACGCCCGGCACGTTGGTGGCGGTGGCCATGCCTTCCAGCCCGGTGCGGGTCTTGATGTAGCCGTTGTGCATGTCCAGCTGGCCTTCGAAGATGCCGGTGTTCGGCTTGTGGCCGATCGCCACGAACAAGCCGTGCACCGTTACCTGCTTGAGTTCGCCGGTGAGGGTCGACTGGATCCGCACGCCGGTCACGCCGCTGTCGTCGCCGAGGACCTCGTCGAGCGTGTGGTTGTATTCCAACACGATCTTGCCTTCGGCGGCCTTGGCCAGCAGGCGGTCGACCAGGATCGGCTCGGCGCGGAACTTGTCGCGGCGGTGGACCAGGGTCACTTTCGAGGCGATGTTCGACAGGTACAGCGCTTCCTCGACTGCGGTGTTGCCGCCGCCGATGACCGCAACTTCCTGGTTACGGTAGAAGAAACCGTCGCAGGTGGCGCAGGCCGACACGCCCTTGCCCATGAACGCTTCCTCCGACGGCAGGCCAAGGTACTGGGCCGAGGCGCCGGTGGCGATGATCAGGGCGTCGCAGGTGAACTCGTGCGAGTCGCCCACCAGGCGGATCGGCTTTTCGTTCAGGAACGTGGTGTGGATGTGGTCGAACACGATTTCGGTGTTAAAGCGCTCGGCATGCTGCAGCAGGCGCTGCATCAGCTCCGGGCCTTGCACGCCCATCGGGTCGCCTGGCCAGTTCTCCACGTCGGTGGTGGTCATCAGCTGGCCTCCTTGCTCGACGCCGGTTACCAGCATCGGGTTCAGGTTGGCGCGGGCAGCGTAGACGGCGGCGCTGTAGCCGGCCGGGCCGGAGCCGAGGATCAAAACTTTCGCGTGTTTGGTAGTCGTCATGGAGAACTGGAGATAGATAGGGAATAGGGAAACTGGGGCTGGCAGTGGCAAGAATCAAGACCCGGCAGGCGATCTTTGCCGTCCTTGGCGGGCCCGCCTGGCCAGCCACAATATGTAGCCCGATTATAGACGATGATGCGCACAAGCATGAAGGATGGGCCCGGCGGGCGATATATGGCTTAGAATGGGCGGATTGCGTCAAACAAACATCCGGCAGTAACGTTTCATCGAGCATGAGCAAGAATAGCGAAACCAAAACATATACCCGATCAGGGGAACGCGCCGCGTCCGCGCGGCAGCCATTGCCGAACCGGCTGGTGCGCCTGTTATCCGAAGCGCGCTGGATCGCGTTCGCCGTGCTGTTCCTGTACTTCGTCCTGATCCTGCTGAGCTATAACCGGGCCGACCCCGGGTTCTCCCACGAAAACGTGGTGCCGAAGATTGCCAACCTGGGTGGCCGGGCCGGCGCCTGGCTGGCCGACCTGATGCTCTTCATCTTCGGCTTTTCGGCCTGGTGGTGGTGCGTCGGCTTCCTGCGCTTCGTCTGGAAGGGCTACCGGCGCCTGAGCGACCGCTTCGTCGCGCAGCAGGAACCCGAGCCGGAACACCAGCACGAGGCGCCGATCCGCTGGGTCGGTTTCGTGCTGATGTTTGCCGGTAGCCTCGGACTCGAATACTTGCGCCTGTGGTCGCTGCAGGTCCAGTTGCCGCGCGCCCCCGGTGGCGTGCTCGGGCAGCTGATCGGCCACGCCGCCAACGTCGCGTTCGGCTTTACCGGGGCGACGCTGTTGCTGCTGATGCTGTTCGGCCTCGGTTTCTCGCTGTTCTTCCAGGTGTCGTGGCTGGCCGTCGCCGAGCGCATTGGCGAAGTGGCCGAGTTGTCGATTGACTGGTTCCGCCTGCGCATCGAAGACCGCGAGGACCGCCGGCAGGGCGAGGCAGCCGCGGTCAAGCGCGATGAAGTGGTGGTGCACGAACGCGCCAAGTACGTCGAGAAGCACGCACCGCCGCCGGCCGCGGCGAAAGCCGAGCCCCAGCTGGGCCAGGCAGCGGCCGCGCCAATGGCGGCGCCGACCGCTCCGGCGGCCCCCGCGCCGTTCAAGATCGAGCCGCAGATGGTCAGCGTGCCAAAGTCCGAGCGCGCCGAGAAGGAGAAGCAGGCGCCGCTGTTCAGGGAACTGCCGACCGATTCCGGCCTGCCGCCGCTGGCGCTGCTCGACGACGCCCCGCCGGTGCAGGAAACGGTGGCCGTCGAAACGCTCGAATTCACCAGCCGCCTGATCGAGAAAAAGCTGTCGGACTTCGGCGTCGAAGCCATCGTCGTGGCCGCTTATCCGGGCCCGGTGGTGACCCGTTACGAGATCGAACCGGCAACCGGGGTCAAGGGCAGCCAGATTGTCAACCTGGCGCGCGACCTGGCGCGTTCGCTGTCGCTGACCTCGATCCGGGTGGTCGAAACCATTCCCGGCAAGAACTACATGGCGCTCGAACTGCCGAACCCGAAACGCCAGATCGTGCGCCTGACCGAGATCCTCGGCTCGAAGGTCTACAACGACAGTGCGTCCAGCCTGACTGTTGCGCTGGGCAAGGATATCGCCGGCAAGCCGGTGGTGGCCGACCTGGCCAAGATGCCGCACCTGCTGGTGGCGGGCACCACCGGTTCCGGTAAGTCGGTCGGTATCAACGCGACTATCCTGTCGCTGCTGTACAAGGCCGACCCGGCCGACGTGCGCCTGATCCTGATCGACCCGAAGATGCTGGAAATGTCGGTCTACGAAGGCATTCCGCACCTGCTGGCGCCGGTCGTGACCGACATGCGCCAGGCCGGCCACGCGCTGAACTGGGCGGTCAACGAGATGGAGCGCCGCTACAAGCTGATGAGCAAGCTCGGCGTGCGTAACCTGGCCGGCTACAACGCCAAGATCCTCGACGCCGCCAAGCGCGAGGAGCACATCCCGAATCCATTCTCGATCATGCCGGACAATCCCGAACCGCTCGAGAAGCTGCCGACCATCGTCATCATCATCGACGAGCTGGCCGACCTGATGATGGTCGTCGGCAAGAAGGTCGAGGAACTGATCGCCCGGATCGCGCAAAAGGCGCGTGCCGCCGGCATCCACCTGATCCTGGCGACGCAGCGCCCGTCGGTCGACGTGATTACCGGCCTGATCAAGGCGAACATCCCGACCCGTATCGCGTTCCAGGTATCGTCGAAGATCGACTCGCGTACCATTCTCGACCAGATGGGCGCGGAGACGCTGCTGGGCATGGGCGACATGCTCTACATGCCGCCGGGAACCGGCCTGCCGGTGCGTGTGCACGGCGCCTTCGTCTCGGATGAGGAAGTGCATCGAGTTGTAAAACATCTCCACTCCATGGGCGAGCCGAATTACATTGAAGGCATCCTCGAAGGCGGCACGCTGGAAGAGGGCGGAGGCGGTGGCGACGGCATGCCGGCCGGCGAGGGCGGCGGCGAGTCCGACGCGCTGTACGACCAGGCGGTGGCGGTGGTGCTGAAGAACCGGCGGGCCTCGATCTCGCTGGTGCAGCGCCACCTGCGGATCGGCTACAACCGCGCCGCGCGCCTGCTCGAACAGATGGAGCAAAGCGGCGTGGTCTCGCCGATGCAATCGAACGGCAACCGCGACATCCTGGTGCCCGCCACCAACGCAGAATAATCGGTGGCGGTGGGTAGGGTGGACGGGTCCCCCGCCCACGCGTTCAGCCGACGCCCGGGCCGCCCGATACTTAACACGGAGCCCGCGTACAAAACCCCGCACGCCCGACCCGAACAAGCTGAAAAAGGAACCCGATGAGCAAAAAGACCACAAATTCGTTTGCTGCCTTACTGGCCGTTGGCGCCTTCGCGCTGGCCACCACCGTCCACGCCAGCGCCCTCGACCAATTCAAGACCTTTGTCTCCGGCACCAAGGCAGCGCGCGGTGAATTTACCCAGCAGCAGGTGCGCAAGTCCGCCAACGGCAAGGTCGCGCCGACCTCGTCCGGCACCTTCGTGTTCGCGCGTCCCGGCAAGTTCATCTGGACCTATCAGAAACCGTACGAACAGCTACTGCAGGCGGACGGCGACACGCTGTACATCTACGACAAGGACCTGAACCAGGTCACGACCAAGAAGCTGGGCAATGCGCTGGGCTCGTCGCCGGCCGCGATCCTGTTCGGCAGCAATGACCTGGAAAAGAACTTCACGCTGTCCGAAGCCGGCACCCGCGATGGCCTCGAATGGCTGAGCGCCGTGCCCAAGAACAAGGACACCACCTTCGAACAGATCGGCATCGGCCTGCGCAACGGCGTGCCGGAAGCGATGGAGCTGAAGGACGCGTTCGGCCAGACCTCGCTGCTCAAGTTCCACAACTTCCAGCGCAACCCGGCGCTGGCGGCGCAGCAGTTCAGGTTCGAGATCCCGAAGGGCGCAGACGTTTCAAACCAGTAGTTCCGGCCACCGGGTTTGCGCGCGCACCGGCACCCGGTGGGCGCATCGGCTACACTGGGCGCCTTGCACATCAATACAGACCAATGAGCCCTACGCCCGCACACGTGTCCAGCCGCACCGGAGAACGCCGTGGATGACCTGTTCAAGAACGAGCCCATGGCGCCGCTGGCCGAAGCGCTGCGTCCGCGCACGATCGACGAAGTCATCGGCCAGAGCCATTTGCTGGGGCCGGGCAAACCGCTGAACCTGGTGTTCAAGTCGGGGCGGCCGCATTCGATGATCCTGTGGGGCCCGCCGGGCGTGGGCAAGACCACGCTGGCGCGCCTGACCGCGAATGCGTTCGATTGCGAGTTCATTGCGCTGTCGGCGGTGCTGTCGGGGGTCAAGGACATCCGCGCCTCGATCGAGCAGGCCGAGCACTACCTGGCCGGCGGCAAGCACACCATCCTGTTCATCGACGAGATCCACCGCTTCAACAAGTCGCAGCAGGACGCCTTGCTGCCGTTCGTCGAATCGGGCCTGGTCACGCTGATCGGCGCCACCACCGAGAACCCTTCGTTCGAGGTCAACTCGGCGCTGCTGTCGCGCTCCCAGGTGTATGTGCTCAAGGCGCTGACCGATGCCGAAATGCTGCAGCTGCTCAAGCGGGCGCAGGAACGCGTGCTGCAGCACCTGAAGTTCGACGAGGTGGCGGTGGCAACCTTGATCGGCTATGCCGACGGCGATGCGCGCCGCTTCCTGAACCTGCTGGAACAGACCAAGACCTCGGCCGCCACCTCGGGCGTCACCACGATCAGCGGCGAGTTCGTCGAAAACGCGCTGACGCTCAATGCGCGCCGCTTCGACAAGGGCGGCGACAATTTCTACGACCAGATCTCGGCGCTGCACAAGTCGGTGCGCGGCTCGCATCCGGACGCGGCGCTGTACTGGCTGTGCCGCATGCTCGACGGCGGCGCCGATCCCAAATACCTGTCGCGCCGTATCGTGCGCATGGCGTGGGAAGACATCGGCATCGCCGACCCGCGCGCAATCCAATTGGCCAACGATGCCGCCACCACCTTCGAGCGGCTCGGCTCGCCCGAAGGGGAGCTGGCGCTGGGGCAGGTGGTGATCTACCTGGCGATGGCGGCCAAGAGTAACGCCGGCTACAACGCGTTTAACCGCGCGATGGCCTTCGTCAAAAAGGACAAGTCGCGCGAGGTGCCGGTCCACCTGCGCAATGCGCCGACCAGGCTGATGAAGGAACTCGGCTACGGCCACGAGTACCGCTACGCGCACGACGAGCCGCACGCCTACGCGGCCGGCGAAACCTACCTGCCGGACGGCATGGCCGAGCCGGGCTGGTACGAGCCGGTGCCACGCGGGATCGAGGCCAAGATCGCCGAAAAGCTGGCCTGGCTGCGCAGCCTTGACGACGATGCGCGCGCCCCTGGCGACGGCTCCTGAGCGGTTCGTCGCTTAACCTGCCGCGAACGGCCGCCTTTGCGCGGCCGTTCCGCATTTAGTGCATTCTGCGCCGCATTTTTGGCGCTTCGTCGCAAGCCGGTGGAAGCGGTGGGGGCGAGTGGGTAAAGTTACACCATACCAACTCAGTTCACCTACAGGAGCACACCATGAAATTCCGTAAAAACCTCGAAGCCGTCTTCCTCGCCGCCGCCGTACTGGGTACCTTCGCAAGCTACGCCACCGCCGAGGTGCCGGCGATCCAGGTCGCCCAGGTTGCCCCGGCAAACGTTGTTGCTGCGGACGCCAGCATGCAGGTCGTCGTGATCACGGGCCAGCGCCTGTCGGCCGCCGAGAAAGCCGCGCTGGACTGATCGGGGCAGGGCGCGCGCAGGGCCCGGCACCAGCTTGCCGAATCTCGCGAGGAATGGCTGTCGGCTTGGTACAATTGCGGTTTCGACATACGCCAACCACCACCCCCGACAATGATAGACATCCAACTTCTCCGCAAAGACATTGAAAACGTCGCGGCGCGGCTTGCGACCCGCAAGTTCCAGCTCGACGTGGCAGCGTTCAACGCGCTGGAAGCCGAACGCAAGGCGATCCAGACGCGTACCGAGGAACTGCAGGGCAAGCGCAACGCGCTGTCCAAGCAAATTGGCATGCTCAAGGGCAAAGGCGAGGACACGACGGCCATCATGGCGGAAGTGGCGGGCCTCGGCGACGAGCTCAAAGCCGACGAGGTCGCGCTGGCCGAGGTGCAGGCGAACATGGCCGCCTTCATGGCGACCTTGCCGAACCTGCCGAACGAAGCGGTGCCGGTCGGTCTTGACGAGTCGGGCAACGTGGAAGTGCGCAAGGTCGGAACGCCGCGCGCGTTCGACTTCGCGGTCAGGGACCACGTCGACATCGGCGAAAAGCTGGGCCTGGATTTCGATACCGCGGCCAAGCTCACCGGGTCGCGCTTCTCCGTGATGAAAGGCGGCATCGCCCGCCTGCACCGGGCACTGGCCCAGTACATGCTCGACACCCACACCGAAAAGCACGGCTACACCGAGTGCTACACGCCGTACATGGTCAACGCGGCGTCGCTGTACGGCACCAGCCAGCTGCCCAAGTTCGAAGCCGACCTGTTCTCGGTGAAGAAGGGCGGCGCCGAGGGCGAGGGCGAGCACTTCTACCTGATCCCGACCTCCGAAGTGTCGCTGACGAACATGGTGCGCGACGAGATCGTCGCGCCCGACCAGCTGCCGATCAAGGTCACGGCGCACACACCGTGCTTCCGCTCCGAGGCCGGCAGCTACGGCCGCGATACGCGCGGCATG
The DNA here is from genome assembly GCA_045810465.1 of Massilia sp. Classification (GTDB taxonomy): domain Bacteria; phylum Pseudomonadota; class Gammaproteobacteria; order Burkholderiales; family Burkholderiaceae_D; genus Telluria. Next base: position 12,677 of record JBJMVW010000241.1, read on the forward strand.
ATCCGCCAGCACCAGTTCGACAAGGTCGAGCTGGTCCAGGTCGTGCATCCCGACCAGTCGTATGCGACGCTCGAGGAGATGGTCGGCCAGGCGGAAACGATCCTGAAGAACCTCGGCCTGCCATATCGCGTGATGGCGCTGTGCACTGGCGACATGGGCTTTTCGGCCGCCAAGACCTACGACCTGGAAGTGTGGCTGCCGGCGCAGGACACCTATCGCGAGATTTCCTCGCTGTCCAATTGCGAAGCGTTCCAGGCGCGCCGCATGCAGGCCCGCTTCCGCAACGCACAAGGCAAGCCGGAACTGCTGCACACATTGAACGGCTCCGGCCTGGCGGTGGGGCGCACCTTGGTGGCGGTGCTGGAAAACTACCAGCAGGCCGATGGCAGCGTCGTGATCCCCGACGTGCTGCGGCCGTACATGGGCGGGCTCGAGCGCCTGGCCCCGGCGGCGTAAAGCCAGTCCGCAGGGCAATATTTGTGGATTTGCGCAATTTGCTCTTCCGTTTTTGCCAGGGGCTGATATAATTCGACTCCACTTGCAGGGCATCGCAAGAACGACCGAATCAGGAAAGGTGGCAGAGTGGTCGAATGCACCGGACTCGAAATCCGGCGTACGGTTATGCCGTACCGTGAGTTCGAATCTCACCCTTTCCGCCAGTAAGACGAAAAAAGGCTCCCGAACGGGAGCCTTTTTTCATTTGCGGGCGCAAACGACGGATCGACTAGTCCTGGCGAAAGCGCGCGGGAATGGCTTCGGCGAACGGGTACATCGAAAAATACGGCTTCGCCTCGTCCAGCACGCGGCGCACGGACGGACGCGCCATCAGGCGCTCGAAGTAAGCCTCGAGGTGGCGCGCACCGGCGGGGAACGGCTCCAGCGTGGCCGCATAGAACAGCGCGGGCGCCGCGGCGCAATCGGCCATGCTGAAGGCGTCGCCCGCGATCCATTCGCGCGGCGCCATGCGCTCCTCGATCATCCGGTAGGCCGTGGCGAGCGCCGCCCGCTCACGCGCCATGTCGCGCTTGGATCCGGTAAGGCGGTCGAGCACGATGGCCTGCACTGGCCCCTGTACGTGATTGTCGAACACCCGGTCCCACAGGCGCACCTCGTGCGCCGCTTCCCAGTCCTGCGGAAGGAGGGCGGCCGCGCCGGGGTAGAAATGGTCCAGGTATTCGATGATGGTCGACGACTCGGGCACGTTGCGTTTGCGGTCGTGGTCGCGGATCACGGGGAATTTACCGATCGGCCAGATCGCTGCGAGTTCGGCCCGTTCCTCCTCGACGCCCAGGTCGATCATCCGTTTGTCGAAAGCCGTGCCGTGTTCGTACAAGGCGATCAGTACCTTGTGACAGAACGACGCAAGCGGGTGGTAATACAGCGTGATCGCCATCTGGCTCTCCACATCAAGTTGGCACCGATACAATAGTTTCATCACCTAGATATTAGTGCAAGCACTTCCTGCTCATCCTGCGGCCCGCCGTGCCGTGCGCTAGGGCTTGCCACTTTCTATCCGGCTTTATATAATGCGGCCTCTCGCTGATGCGAGAACGACCGAATCAGGAAAGGTGGCAGAGTGGTCGAATGCACCGGACTCGAAATCCGGCGTACGGTTATGCCGTACCGTGAGTTCGAATCTCACCCTTTCCGCCAGTAGTAAAAGAAGGGCTCCCGATCGGGAGCCCTTTTTCGTTGCGCGATGTTTTAACGAAGGCGCCCGTTGGGAAACATGAGTGGGAATTAACGTTGTCGGGCGAGCAAGCAAACGACCGCGATCCGCTCGCTGTCCGCGTACCGCGCATGGGCCAGCTCTTCGCCAAACACGTCCGGGTCGAGTTCCTCGTAGGTCCAGTATGCGCAACGGCTGTCCAGCCGCGCCGCGATGGCATCGCGCAAGCGGTCTTCGTCGCGCGCGATGGCGACGCCGGTGTACAGCAGCAGCGTGCCGCCGGGACGCAGGCGTCCGAGCGCGGCGTCGAGCGTCGCCAGCGACAGCGCCATGCCCTCGGCGCCGCCGCCGTCGCGGTAGCGTCGCCCCTCGGGATCGATCACGTAGGGCGGGTTGGCGACGACCAGGTCGAAGTCGCCGGTCACGCCGGCCAGCAGGTCGCTGTTGCATGGGGTGACGTTGCGGCTGCCGGCCAGGCGCGCGTTGACGCCGGCCAGCGCGAGCGCGGCCGGGTTGACGTCGGCCGCGACGACCTCGGCGCGCGGGAAGCGCTGTGCGAGATGGACCGCGCCCGGCCCGGCGCCGCAGCCGATGTCCACGGCGCGCGCTGGCGCCGTGTCGAGCGTGCCGAGCGCACGGTCGATCGCGGCCACGAAGCGGTAGGTGTCGGGCCCGAAAAAGACCGCGTCGGCGCCGTCCGGCGGCCAAGCCGAATGAAAGTAGAGCCTGCCGGCGAGCGTCGAGCCGCGCAGCGTCGAGCGCAACCCGCCTCCCTCGTCCGTTGCGACGATGCCGGCACGCGCCATCAGCGCCAGCAGCTCCGGCGCCAGCAGGTCGGCGCGAAACGGCCGGCTCCAGCCGAACACGCCGCGCAGGTCGGTCGCCCAGGCGTTGCCGAGGCGCGCGTTGACACGCTCGTGGGTGGCGGGCGTCACGGTCGTGAAGCGGTAGCCGGCGGCCTGCAGCGCGCGGCCGAGCGCGACCAGCGCGTCGGGGTCATGGATAACCGGGCTCATTGGTCCAGCATGGCACCGCAAGCGGGTTTGCTTCCGTGCGGCCGCGAACGCAGCGGGGCCGGCGGTTTAAAATGGCGAGCATTTGGTGCCATGTGTGCACATTCGAACAGACCGGTCCGCCCGCCCATGCGCATACTTCCCGCAAGGTCGGGCCAGCGGGGCGCGCCGCGCCACTACCGACTCAACAACTAAAAGAACGGGAGAACACGATGGGAACAAAGCTGTCGGGCAGTGTAGTGGGGAGCGGGGTGGAACGCGAAGTGGAACGTGAGCGCCATGAGCGCATGCTGCACGACGAGGCGCGTGCGGGGCTGGCGGCCAGCGACGACTTGCGCACGAAGGATGCGCGCGAGAGCATGAATTCGACCAACCTGAAGCGGTCGCCGGGGCGTTGAGCGCGCGGCGATCCTTGCAATGGCCACCAGGCCGAACCGGAGCAGACGATGAGATGGGAAGGTGATCCCCAGAGCGATAACGTGGAGGACCGCCGCGGCGGCGGAGGCGGTGGTTTCGGTTTCGGCGGCGGCACGGTCGGGATCGGCACGATCGTCATCGCGCTGCTCGGTTCCTGGTTCTTTGGCGTCTCGCCGGCCACGATCCTGAACCTGCTGTCGGGCGGCGGTGCGGCGCCGCAGGTGCAGCAGGCGCCGCAACGCGCGACCGCGAACGACCCCGAGACCCGGTTCGTGAAGACCGTGCTGCGCTACACCGAGGATGTCTGGAGCCAGCAGTTCAAGGCCAACGGCGGCAGCTACGTGCCACCGACACTGACGCTGTTCTCGGGCCGTACCCAGACCGCCTGCGGCACCGGCCAGAGCGCCACCGGGCCGTTCTATTGCCCGGCCGACCGCCACGTGTATATCGACCTGTCCTTCTTCAAGCTGATGCAGCAACGCTTCCACGTGTCCGGCGAATTCACCCAGGCGTACGTGATCGCGCACGAGGTCGGCCATCACGTGCAGAACCTGATCGGCATCGCCGACAAGGTGCACAGCCAGCAGCAGCGGCTGTCTGAAGCCCAGGGCAATGCGCTGTCGGTACGGATGGAACTGCAGGCCGACTGCTTTGCCGGGGTCTGGGCCTATCACGCCAACCAGATGCGCAACATCCTCGAGCAGGGCGACGTCGAGGGGGCGCTGAACGCGGCCAGCGCGATCGGCGACGACGCGCTGCAGCGCCAGTCGCAGGGTGTGGTGGTGCCCGATTCGTTCACCCACGGCACCTCGGCGCAGCGCGTGCGCTGGTTTACTCGTGGCATCGAGAGCGGCAAGGTAGAACAATGCGACACCTTCGGCACGCGCCAGCTGTGATTTCCGTTATTTAACAAAGTGTGTAAAAACTCGTCTTCCTTTCCGTGCGCATATCGCAATCGCTGGCAGTTTGTCCTAAGTTATTTTCTTTCGAGCCCGGCTCGATCGGCGGGCGGGCGATTCCACAGAAGGAGGACTTATGCTGGCAATGAACTACCGTGGGCCGTACCGGGTCCGCGCCGATATCAAGCCTGATCCGGTAATCGAACATCCTGGCGATGCGATTGTCCGCGTGCTGCGTTCATGTATCTGCGGTTCCGACCTCCATCTGTACCATGGCCTGGTGCCCGACACCCGCGTCGGCCACACCTTTGGGCACGAGTTCATGGGCGTGGTGGAAGAAGTCGGGCCGGCGGTGCAGACGCTGAAAGTGGGCGACCGTGTGTTGGTGCCATTTAACTTGTTCTGCGGCTCCTGCTTCTTTTGCCAGCGTGAGCTGTACGGCAACTGCCACAATACCAATCCGGAGGCCACCGCGGTCGGCGGCATCTACGGCTACTCGCACACCGCGGGCGGCTATGACGGCGGCCAGGCCGAGTACGTGCGGGTGCCGATGGCCGACGTCGGCCCGATGGTGATCCCCGAGGACATCCACGACGACGACGCGGTGCTGCTGACGGACGCACTGCCGACCGGTTACCAGGCGGCCGAGATGGGCAGCATCAGGGAGGGCGACACGGTGGTCGTGTTCGGCGCCGGCCCGGTCGGCATCTTTGCCGCCAAGTCGGCCTGGCTGATGGGGGCGGGGCGCGTGATCGTGGTCGACCACATCGAATACCGGCTCGAATTCGTCAAGCGCTACGCGCAGTGCGAGGTGATCAACTTCCGCGAAGTGTCCGACATGGCGCTGCACATCAAGAAGATGACCGACTGGCTGGGCGCGGACGTGTGCATCGATGCGGTCGGCTGCGAAGCGGCCGGCAGCCTGACCCAGACCCTGACCGGGCGCTGGCTGCCGATCCAGGCCGGCGCCGCGACCGCCTTGCACTGGGCCATCAACTCGGTGCGCAAGGGCGGCCACGTGTCGATCGTCGGTGTCTACGGGCCGACCTTCAATGCGGTGCCGATCGGGAACGCGCTGAACAAGGGCCTGACGCTGCGCATGAACCAGGCCTCGGTCAAGCGCCACCTGCCGCGCCTGATCGAGCACATCCGCAACGGCCACATCGAGCCGCGGCAGATCATCACCCACCACGTGCCGCTCGAAGAGGTATCCGACGCCTACCATATTTTCTCGGGCAAGCTCGATAACTGCATCAAGACGGTCCTGATTCCGCCGCGCGCACGCGAAGTGCGGCAGGTGGCGCACAGCGTGTTGCATTAAAGGAGACAGCATGGACACCACCCGCAAGGAAATCGGCGAGCAGCACCCGCATCCGCATCCTCCGTATCAAGCCACCGGCAAGGAGGTCGACTATGGCGAGCGCCAGATCGACCACGACCTGACCCGCCACCGCCCCTCACGCGAGCAGTTGCAGCATATCAAGGGCTGGGGCGTGGACCTGGATCGCGCGGACCGGCCGGCGGTGCCGATGGAACGCACCCCGCCGCGCTTCATCAACCCGCCGCCGGGGCAGCCGGTGCAGCAAGTGCAAAACACCGAGGTCTTCTGTTCGCCGGAGCGGCCCGGCATCACCCCGATCTTCGGTACCGCCCAGCCGCCGCGCTGGCTGTCGGGCGCGATCCGGCGCGTCGCCTACAAGCTGACCGAGAACGATATCCGTCACTGGCTGTTGCTGCTGGTGGCCGACCGCGTCAACGTGGTCGAGGGGATCGGCGCCGACCTGGCCCGCGGCCGCGTGCCGAACCCGCTGGCCGAGATGGGCATCCGGGCCGAGCTGCGCTATAACCCGGGCGGCCTGGCGAGGAAGGTGGCGATCACCGGAGCGCTGGCCGGCGGCCTCTGGTACCTGATGAACCGCCGCAGCCGGCGCTGATCGGCCGGCGCACGGCAAGGCCCCGCAAACGGCCACGCGCCGTCTGCGGGGCTTTTTGCGTTTGAGCAAATCGTTCCCATGAAGCTCGTCCAATATCTGATAGTGCCCAGTCCGCTTGCGCGATGCGTTGGTTCGACCGGGAAACTAACCGATTGGAGACGAGATGAAACTGCGCAAAAGCTTGCTGGCGGCGTCATTGGGCGCCTTACCCCTGTTGGCATGCGGCCTCGCGGCCGCGGTTCCCCTGATGAGCGCGCCGGCGCCGCAAACCGCGCAGGCCAGGGCGGCGCTGGTGGCGCAGCTTGCCGCGCAGCGCGCCGCGCACGGCCTGGACGCCAGCCACGGTTTCGTGGTGACGCGCCAGCATCCCGGCGCCCAGGGCACCCAGGTGGCGCGCGCGGCGCACACCTACAAGGGGGTGCGCGTGTTCGGCTCGGAGTCGGTGCTGGTGCTCGACAAGCGCGGCCAGATCCTGTCGGAGTCGGCCTCGGACCGCCGCGAACAGCTCGGCAAGGGCAGGTCCAACAAGCTGGGCGGCCCGACGCGCGACTTCAGCGTGAAACCGGCGATCTCGTCGAAGGACGCGATCGACGCGGCGCTGGCCTCGCTGGCGCCATCGGCGACCCATGTCAGCCCGCCCAGCGCCGAGCTGATCATCTACCCGATCGTCAAGACCGAGCGCCTGCCATCGGCCGCCAACAAGGCCGAATCCGAACTCAACGCGCTCGATATGCAGGACGTGGTCGACGGTTACGAGCTGGCCTACCTGGTCCACACGCGCATGGTCGCGTCTGGCCGCCCGGTCTACCACGACACGGTCATCAGCGCGCAGGACGCCCACATCATCGAGCAGTGGGACATGCTGCAAACCGTGGTCGGGGTCGGCAAGAGCCAGTACAACGGCGACGTGCCGATCAACACCACCCAGGTCGACGGCCAGTACAAGATGATCGACGAAACGCGCGGCAAGGGCGGCACGTTCGGGGCGATGGCGATCACCAACGCCAACCACGGCACCTCGGCCGGCAGCGTGTACGTGAACAGCAGCAACGCCTGGGGCGACGGCAAGCAGTACGTCAGCGGCGGCTCGACCACCAATGCCAACGGCCAGACTGCCGCGGTCAACGCGATGTGGGGCCTGATGAACACCTACGACATGCTCAAGAACGTGCTCGGCTGGCAGTCGCTCGACGGCCACAACACGGCCACCTACATCGCCGCGCACGTGAACACCAGCTACGACAACGCGTATTACAGTGACACCTGCCGCTGCATGTTCATCGGCGACGGCTCGTTCTTCAACAGCCTCGGCGCGATCGACGTGATCGGCCACGAGATGGGCCATGGGGTTACTGCGGCAACCTCGAACCTGACCTATTCCGGCGAGTCGGGCGGCCTGAACGAATCGAGCTCGGACATCAACGGCGAAGTGGTGGAAGCCTACGCGCGCGCCGGCGGGGCCGGGAGCACGATCCCGGCCAGCGGCAACGACTGGGTGATGGGCAAGGAAATTGCCAAGGACGGCACCCCGCTGCGCTGGATGTACAAGCCGAGCAAGGACGGCAGCAGCCCGGACGCGTGGAGCAACGCGATCAAGCGCCTTGACGTGCATTACAGCAGCGGTCCGAACAACCGCATGTTCTATTTCCTGTCGCAAGGCTCGAACGCGGACAAGACCAGCGATTACTACAGCAAGTACCTGGTGAAGAATCCGGCCGCGATGACCGGCGTCGGCCTCGACAAGGCATTCCGGATCTGGTTCAAGGCCAACACCACCAAGTTCACGGCCAGCACCAACTATGCCGATGCGCGCACCAAGATGATCGAGGCGGCGCGCGAGCTGTACGGCAAGGCGAGCAAGGAATCGCTTGCTGTCGAGCGCGCCTTCGCCGCGATCAACGTCGGCGCCGACGTCGACGAATTGCCGTAACCAGGCGCGCCTCGCCCGCCCGCCGGCCAGCTGCCGGCGGTTTTTTTTGGTCCGGCGCGCCTGCCGCCGCGTTCAGGAGCGGCCGCTGTCGCTCGACAGTTCGAGGCGCGCCTCGCCGATCACGATGACCTGGCCGCTCGGGCTGTTTTCGCCGCTCACGCGTACGAACGACATCGTCAGCATTCCCATCTGCGTCCGCGACAGCCCGGCCAGCAGGTCGGTCACGACGTAGCGCAGCTGCGACGGGCTGCCATGGTGGTGCTCGGCGGCGGCAATCCGGAACGGTCCCAGCGTGCCGACCAGCTTCGACTCGACCTGCGCCGCGCCCGGCTGGCCCGCTGGCACGTTCAGGTACAACTGGTAGAAGTAACCACCGTTGCGCCCACTCTCGGTCATTTCAATCTCGTCCAGTACCAGGTGCACCGACCGGTACTGGACCGTGCCGCCAGGCACTACCGTGGCGTTGCCGCGCGCGATCTGTGCGACAGCCTGGCCGGCCTCGGCGGCAAGCGGCAACTGCACGCTCACCGAACGTTCGTCCAGTGCGATGCCGAGCGAGCCGGCGGCCGCGAAGGTCGAATTGCTGGTGGCACGCGGAGGGCTGAGCGGGTAGGACCCGACCGCTGGCGGCGACAGCAGGGGCTGCCCGTCGGCAGGGCGGGTCTCCATCAGCGCCGGGCCCGATGCCAGGCTCGGCAGGCGTGAGGGCATCGTCTCGACCTGGTAAAAGTAGTTCAAGCTGCTCCGGTTGTCGTAGGTCAGCAAGCGGCTCATGGTCAGCGTGGAGCTGTAGCGGAAGCTGCCCGACCAGTAGCTGCTGGTGCGTAGCGGCATGTTGCGGCCGCCGCCCGCAGCCAGCCAGGCGACCCACAAGCGGTCGATATTCGCGTGATGCAGCCAGAACACGGGATCGACCGGCGACTTCATCGTTGTCATCCAGCCGCCGATAATATCGTGCACCGGATTGTGCGGCGCATTCTCGATGCTGGGCTCGAAAGCGTTGGACCAATAGCGCGGGAAATTGATCAGGGACGAGGAAAACGGCGCGAGCGTCAGCGCCGCACGCACATTGGTGTTGACCCGGCTGGTCCACAAGGGATTGCCGACGGTTGGACTGGTGAATTCAGTGGGAATCACCGGATTGAGGTAATAATCCCAATACGGCAGGACCAGCGTATTGTCGCCCGAGATGGCGCGCAATTGCCTTTCAAAATAGTAGAGAAAGCCGCGGTGCCATGCGAGGAAGTACGAAATGCCATGCGGGCAATAATTGACATGGCCGTTGACCCAATAGGACCAGCTGTTCGGATCGGCGGAATTGGTGTTGGCGATCATCTTGCTGATCGCGAAACGAAGTGAGCTGTACTGCGACGTGGTCTTGAAGCTCTGCCATTCGAGGCGCCGGTAAGCCGGCACCTGGGCCGAGGCGAGCCCGATCGGGAGCGTGGCAGCGCCGACGGCCAGCATCGACTGCCTGAGGAAGTCCCTTCTTTTTTGCTCTTGCGGTTTCATTTACTTCTCCCTTTGATAGGCGTGAAACACCGCGCTTTGTTTTGCCGGGCATCACATGGCTAAAGGCAAGCTCGTTAAATTAAGTCAACGATGTGCTTGAATTATTTGCAACGTCTTTAATTCTAGAGCTTGTTTTCGGCGGCGCGTTTAGCCAAAGCCAAGCGTCCAAGCCGGTTCGGGCGAAACTTAAGACCGCCGGAATAGTCGAGTAAACCGCAGGCAACCCGCCGGATGGCGGACGCGTCGCTACAGCAATCGCGAAGAGTTGGGAGGAGGGCCTGGAACGGCGGGATTGCCGGGCACGAGCGTGCCCGGCAAGCGCGACAAGCTGGCAGCCAGCGCCTAGTCGCCCAGCAAGGGGAAAGGATTGATCGGCGTTCCCTTCCACCATTGTTTTTCCGGCGTCAAGGCCACCACCGCGAAGTGCAGGTGCGGCGCCTTGGGGTCGGCGTTGCCGGTCGAACCTACGTAGCCGACCAGGTCGCCACGCCGCAGTGTCGCGCCTTCCTTCAGCCCCTCCGCGTAGCGGTCCAGGTGCGCGTAGTAATACGCATACTTTTCGTCCGGATCGAACTGATACACCGTCAGGCCACCCGGCTTGCTGTTGAACAGCTTGACCACCTTGCCGTCGCCGGCCGCCAGCACCTTGCGTCCCTTCGGCGCCATGATGTCGAGCGCCTGGTGCTGGCGCTCCTTGCCGCGTGGCTGGTCGAAGGTATCGGCCAGCTCGCTCGCCTTGATGCCTTCGACCGGCACCAGCAGCTTGCCGGGAGCGGCGGCCGGCGCGGGCGCGAGGTCCGGCACCGTCGACAGCGAGGCCGAAGCCGGCTCGGGCCGCAGCGGCAAGTCGGCCTCGGTCAGGTTGGGCTCGACCTTGGGGGCGGGCGGCAGGTTGGCCGCGATCGGGTCGGCGGCGGCCGGGGCCGGCAGCGCGCTGGCGCCCGCGACCGCCGCTGGCGCCTCATGCGGCACCTGGCGCAGGTAGGCGAACAGCCCGCCCGCGCCAACCAGTACCCCTAACAAAAAGCTCAATACCCATCTCATCGCAGCCTCCTGGTTAGTGTTACTCCTGCAATACCACTTCGGTACCTGCGGCAACCAGTTGCGCCACCTCGCTCGCGCTCCAGTTGGTCAGGCGGATACAGCCGTGCGACTCGGTCTTGCCGATCTGGGCGGGAAGCGGCGTGCCGTGGATCCCGTAATGCTCCTTCGATAAATCGATCCATGCCACCCCGACCGGATTGTTCGGCCCGGCCGGCACCTTGACCTTCTTGTCGCCAGGCGCGGCATCCCAGAACAGCCTGGGGTTGTAGTTGTAGGTCGGGTTGCGCGAGACGCCGGTGATCTTCCAGGTGCCGATCGGCAGCGGGTCGTGTTCGCTGCCGGTGGAGGCGGGATACTGGGCGACCATCCGGCCTTCGCTATCGTGCAGCATCAGCACGCGCTCGCCCTTGCTGACGACCACCTTCGCGGCCTTCGGCACTGGCGCCGCGCCAAGCACGTTCGGTACCCGGATCTGCGCGCCGGCGCGGCCCAGGTTGCTGCCTGGGTTGAGGCGTTCGAGCAGGGCAGGGCTGGCGTGGAATTTTTCACCCAGTCCCTCGGCCGCCGTGGCGTAGCCGAGCGCGGGCAAGGCCGCCTTGGCTTCCATCTCGTCCGGGATCGGGCGGAACGGCCCGGCCACGTCGGCTTCGGCGATGGTGTAGCTGGCCAGGGTCGGCGCATTGTCCAGGTTCAGTGCGTTCCAGGTGGCCTGGTCGAGCTCGCCGCTGACGGCCAGTCCGCGCGCCTTCTGGAAGCCGGCCAGCGCCTGGCGCATGTTCGACCCGAAGGCGCCATCGATCTCGCCCGGCGAGAAGTGCGCGCGGTCGAGCAGCACCTGGGCGCGCAGCAGGCGCTCGGCTTCCGTTTTGGCCTGGTCCGGCGCCGCCGCCGGCTGCGCGGAAACCAGCGTGGATTGGGCCGGTAGCGCTTTCGCGGGTGCTGCGGCGAACCCGGCAGGGGCGAGCGCGACGGCCGCAAGGGTGGCCAGCAGGGTAGGGATAGAGAGCGAGTTCAAATTATTTCCTGCAATGCTAACGATCGGAAACCCCAGAGTAGTTGCACCCCCGCTAGCGGTCTGTGCGGCAGCGAACTCAGGCAGGAGGCGGCGCTTGCCGCTACAATCGTTGGCGATGAACGAGCAACCCACCCTCTCGATTACGCTGCTGCCGAGCGGCTTGCGCTTTCCGGCGGCGGACGGCGCCAGCGTGCTGCGCGCGGCCGAGGCGGCCGGCGTCGAATTGCCCAGTTCGTGCCGCAACGGCACTTGCCGCACCTGCATCTGCCGGCTGGCCAGCGGCAGCGTGCGTTACCTGGTCGAGTGGCCAGGCCTGTCGCTCGAGGAAAAACGCGATCGCTACATGCTGGCCTGTGTGGCGGTGCCGCTGACCGACCTGACGGTCGAGGCGCCGCTGGCGCGGCGCGCCAGGCCCTAGCCCTGGCCGCGCGCGCGCGCCCGCGCGGCCGGGCGCACGATTGAAAGCCGTCTCATGTCGTCCATGCTAGGCTGCGCCCAACGACAAGTTTTTTTTCAACCACGGGAGGATGCGATGACCCAATCGAAATCGAGCGGCAGCCAGAACAAGCAGTCGGCCAACCAGTCGGAAGAAGATGTCGCCAAGCGCGCGGCCGGCGTGAAGGAGAAGAGCAGCCACAACCAGATGCAGGACACCAAGGCCGGCAAGCACCAGGGCGCGGGTGGCGGCGCCAAGCAAAAGCACCGCCGTTGACCGATCGCGGGCAGCTGCGGCCCCGACCAGCCGCGCTGCTGCCTGCCAGTGCGATCCGTGCAGGCGGCCACGCGAGCGCCAGCGCGACTTGATTTTCGACAAGAACACCCGCGCGCGGGCTTGCTACGATGATTTTTGGTAGAAAGGCAGACGATGACCAGCAAGACTGAATCTGCAGAGCAAGAATGGTTGCGTACCCAGCCCTTGCATGCGCACTCCACGCCGGATCCGGAAGACCCCGGGCCCGACCGGCCGCCGGCAAACCCGCCGCCGGTACCGGACGACGATCCGTTGCCGGCCCATGCACCGGTGCAGGAGCCACGCCTGCCCGAACCGCCGATCCGGGCAGGCTAGCCAGCTCAAGGGGTGGCGGGCGGCCGGCCGGCGGATGGCGTGCTGTCCGCTTTGCTGCCCCCGCTGGCCGGGGGCGCCCCGGCGGGCGGCAATGGCGGGATCTGGCGGATCAGTTCTTCGGTTTCGATCTGGGCCGGCGTTTTTTCGCCGCTGCCGATATCGGCTTCTTCCATGTACGGGCGACCCTGGGCGCCCGGGTCGGTTTTATGCTGCGAGTGACTCATGTCGTGCTCCAAGTGCAAATAGGCTGATGTGATCCTAACAGCCCGGCGGCGCCACCGGCGCGCAATACGCTGTCGGGGTGCTGTTGTCCGTAAGATACAAATGTTGCCTTTGTGTTCGGCATCACACAGTCCGCCGACACAAGCTTCCTATAATTACTCATCGGTCAGTTTCTGCTTGGAGAGTCTCATGGGCAACTCGCTGCACAACAAAATCTACCTCGGCCGCACCTCCCTGTTCAGCTCGCGCCCCTTGCTGGTGGCGCTGGCGGTCGGCGCGCTCGCCAGCGTCGGGCTGGCGCTGCTGCGCGCACTGCGCTAGCGGCCCGGCCAGCCCATTGCCGGCGGCGTCGCCGGGGGGTACCATGGCGGCCCCCTGACGATAGAAATGGCAATGAACAAGTGGCAATGAACAACGACAAACTGACGACCGACGAATACGACGCGCTCGAGCACATCCGGCGCGGGGCCGCGCATGACCGGGTGAACGCCTGCGTCGGGCGCAACGCCAAGAAGCTGGCGGGCCTGAAGATGATCCAATATGGCAGGGACGGCAAGGTCGCGCTCACCGCCAAGGGCGAGCAGCTGTTGTTCGTGCGGCGCTGCATCGAGACGCTGCGCGCACTGGCGGCCGATGCCACGGCGCCGGTCGAGCCTGACGTGGCCCAGTTCCTGTCCCGCAAGTCGCACATCGCGCCGCGCGCCGAAGGCGGGTTCGCCGTCACCGACAAGGGACGCGAATCCCTGGCCGACATCGCGGCCCAGGAAAAACGCCACTGAGCGGGCGCGGCGGCGCGGGCGCGCCGCCGCGCCTTTAGCTGGAGCGCCGGCGGTGCGGGTAGACCAGCGTGCGCACCGCGATTTCCGCCGGCACGTTCATCGCCGCCAGGAATTCGGCCGCACGCTGCAGTCCCAGTGTCGGGACCGACGCCACCGCCTGGTTGACCAGGTCGCGCGTGCGCATGTCGGTACGCTGGCGGCGCACCTGCGCTCGTTCGGCGACGGCCTGGTCGCTGTTGCTGTCATTGATCATTGGTTTCCCCGTTCCCGGTATTGCAAAAGAGACACGGCTATTGTAGGGCAACGATGTCGAATTGGCCACAAGAATTGTGGGCCTGTCGAGCTCTTTTTTACGCGGCGATCGGCTGTTCGGATTGGGCCGCGGCGGGCGGCAGCGCGCGCCGCTGGAGCAGCAGCTGCTCGAACTCCGCGGCCGCCAGCGGCGGGCTGAAGTAATAGCCCTGCATCTCGTCGCAGCCGTGGCGGCGCAGGTAGTCGAGCTGCTCGCCGGTTTCGACGCCCTCGGCGATCACCGACAGCTTCAGGTTGTGCGCCAGCGCGATGATCGAGGTGACGATCGCGGCGTCGTTGGCGTCGTGCGTGATGTCGGCCACGAACGAGCGGTCGATCTTCAGCACGTCGATCGGGAAGCGCGACAGGTAGGACAGGCTCGAGTAGCCGGTGCCGAAATCGTCGATCGACAGGTTCACGCCCAGCGCCTTCATCCGGTGCAACTGTTCGACCGCCGGCGTGACCTCGCTCATGAACAGGCTCTCGGTCAGTTCGATCTCCAGGCAAGCCGGGTCGAGCCCGGTGTCGGCCAGCACCTGCTCGATGCCCTCGACCAGGCCGGGGTCGCCGAACTGGCGCGCCGACAGGTTGACCGCGACCCGCAAGCGGCCCAGACCGGCATCCTGCCAGGCCTTGTTCTGGGCGCACGCGGCGCGCATCACCCAGGCCCCGATCTGCACGATCAGCCCGGTCTCCTCGGCCACCCCGACAAAGCGCGCCGGCGGCACCATGCCCAGCTCCGGATGCCGCCAGCGGATCAGCGCTTCCATGCCGACGATGTGGCCGCTTTCGAGGTCGACCTGCGGCTGGTAGTGCAGCACGAACTCGTCGCGCTCGAGCGCATTGCGCAGCGCGCTTTCGATGCGCACCCGCTCGAGCGATTCCTCGTTCATGGCCGGGGTGTAGAACTGGAAGTTGTTGCGGCCGAGCTTTTTGGCGCGGTACATCGCGATGTCGGCATGTTCGATCAGGCTGTCGGGCGAGGTGCCCTCGCTCGGGTAGACCGCGACGCCGATGCTGGCGGTGACGAAGAATTCCTTGGTGCCCAGCATCACCGGCTGCGCCACCGAATCCATCACCCGCTGCACGATGTCGGGCGACAGCTTCTGGTCCTGGTGCTCGGACAGGATCACCACGAATTCGTCGCCCGACAGCCGCGCCACGGTGTCGGAGTCGCGCAGCGACGAGCGCAGGCGCGCCGCCACCGTCACCAGCAGCACGTCGCCGGCCTTGTGGCCCATGCTGTCGTTGACGAACTTGAAGCGGTCGAGGTCGATCAGCATGACCCATACCGGATGCCCGCTGCGGGTCGCGTAGGCGATCGCCTGGCCGAGCCGGTCCTGCAGCAGCGAACGGTTGGGCAGGCCGGTCAGCACGTCGTGCTGGGCCACATGGTGCACCCGCTGCTCGGTCAGCTTGCGCGCGGTGATGTCGCTGCCGGTGCCCCGGTAGCCGTCGAACCTGCCATCCTCGTCGAACACCGGCTGGCCGTTGACGCAGAACCAGCGCGTCTCGCCATTGTCGTCCAGCGCCTGGTACTCGAAATTGTGGAACGGCTCGTGCGCGCGCACCAGCGCGATGTGCGCGCGGCCTTCGTCGCTGTCGGCCAGGCCGCGCACGTACTCCCAGCGCGTCTTGCCCAGCACCCGCCCGAGCGCGATGCCGGCCTTGCCGGCGAAGCCGCCGGTCACGGTGGTAAAGCGCAGCTCCTTGTCCTGCTCCCAGTACCAGTCGGACGACATCGCGACCAGCTGGCGGAAGCGCTGCTCGCTTTCCTGCAGCGCCTTCTCGGTGCGCTTGCGCGCGATCACGTCGTCGATCAGGCGCCGGTTGGTGTGCTTCAGGTCGGCGGTGCGCTTGCGCACCAGTTGCTGGACCTTGCGCGCGCGTGCGGCGGCGGCCTGCACGAAGGCGCTCGCCAGCAGCGTAAACAAGAGACCGCCGGCCAGCACCGCGCTCGAGCCGACATGGTCGGCCAGGAACGGACGGGGCGCGGCCTCGGCGTCGAAGCGCCAGGTGCGCCCGCCGACCTTGAAGCTGGTCGACAGGCTGGGCGTGTAGCCGGGCGCAAGCCAGCGCGCCAGCCGGTCGGGGTGGCTGGCCCACTGCGCCGGCAGGCTGGCGTACACCGGGCGCGCCGGCTCGCTGCCGGGACCGGCGTACAGCGCCACGGCCACGCTGCGGTCGTCGAGGCCGGCGTCGGCCAGGATCCTGCGCACCAGTTCGCTGCCATCGATGACCGCCGAGGTGTCGCCGACCATCGCCCCATGCGCGCCGTACACCGGCATCGACACCAGGAAGCTGGTCTGGCGGCGCGGCTCCTGCACCAGGCCGATCAGGTCGGTCACGGCCGGCCGGCCGCTGGCGCGCGCGCGTTCGAGCGCGGCCATGACTTCGGGCAGCGTGCTGGTGTCGAGCCCGAGCGCGGCCTCGTTGCCGCGCAGCGGCTCCAGGTAGGCCAGCACGTTGTACAGCGTACGGCGCGCGGCCGGCACCGGGGCGCCGTCCTTCACTTCGGTGATCGCGGCGCCCGGCAGGACCTGGCGCAGTTCGGCTTCGAGCGCGTCGCGCTGGCCGTCGCCGATGACGCGGTTGAACGTAAACGCCTTGACGAACGGGTGGCGCTGCAACAGCGGCGCGGTGAAATCGTGGAACTGCTGGCGCGACACCGACGGCAGCGCGGCGAACAGCTGGTTGCTGACCGCCAGCACCTCGACCGCTTTCTCGAGCCCCTCGCGGATCGCCGCCGCGCGCACCCCGGCGCGCTGCTCGAAGGCGAGGCGCATGTTGTCGTACTCGAGCCGGCTGAGCGCGGTGAACAGCGCGCACGATGCGACGCCGCCGCCGCCCAGGGTGAGGGCGGCCGCAAGGGTCAGTGAAAACGGCAGGCGCCAGCGCGACGACATGTCCTGTTCCCGGTTACGTGGTCAAGTGAAATTGCTTGCTCTGAGGCATCAGCGCGCCAGTTTGTCATAAAAATGGGCATCCCGGCAAACTAATTGTGGCGCGTTAGCCGCGCCCGGGCGCGGCTAGCGGCAAACGCCGCGCCGCCCCAGCCAGGCCACCAGCAGCCGCGCCAGCAGCCGGTTGGCCAGTCCGGCGCCGAGCCCGTCGCGCTGTGCGACCAGGCTGTGTACCCGCAGCGCTTGTGCGGCCGGGCCGCCGGGTTCGGGATGCGGCGGCGCCTTGACCGCGAACAGGATGTGGTTATTCCCGGCGATGCGGTCGAACTGGCACACCCGTCCCTGGAACGCGCGCCGCACCCGCGCCAGCAGGGCCGGGTAGCGCGGGTCGTAATTGAAGATGTTCGCGACCAGTACCCCGCCGTCGCGCAGGGTGCGCCGGCAATTCGCGTAGAACGCATCGCTCGACAGCGCGGCCGGCAGGCCGTCGGCGTCGAAGCCGTCCACCAGCAGCACGTCGGCGCTGGCCGCCAGCCGGCCGATGTAGTCGGCGGCGTCGGCGTGGATCACGCGAAAGCGGGCGTCGTCGGGTGGCACGTGGAACTGTTCGCGCAGCGCGATCACGTCGGCGCGCAGCTCCAGCACGGTGATGCGCGCGCCGGGAAAGTGGCGGTAGCAGAACTTGGCGAGCGAGCCGCCACCCAGCCCGACCATCACGATGTGGCGCGGGCGCGGCACGAACAGCGCGAAGCACATCATGGCGCGCGCATAGGCCAGCACCAGCGCGTCCGGGCGCGCCAGGTGCATCTCGCTCTGGACGTCGCCGGGCAGGAATTCGAGCGTGCGCCGGCCATGGCGGGTACGCACCAGCGGCGAGCGGGCGCGGTGGGCGGGCGTGTCGGGCGAAGGTTCGGTCAGCGGCGGCATTGCTCAAGTATATGGGAAGGGCGCCGGTTGCGGCTCGTTCCGGCTGGCGCCAAAGCCTTGCTTGTTGCCCGGCATGAGTTTCTGATAAGCTGGCCGCCGTACCAACGGAGACGCCATGTTCCTCGACCACCCGACCATCACCGCCACCAACAGCATGACCGAGCCGGACCGCATCGAGCGGCTGAACCGGGTGTACGGCTACGCGATGGCGCTGGCCGACGACGCCGGCTGCGGCGGCTTTGTCGAGAAACTGACCCAGCTTCATGACCACAAGGGGACCCTGATCGTGTTCTGGAACGAAGCGCCGGCCGATGCCGAAAAGGACTACTTCACGCGCGCCTGGGCCAGCAAGGTGGGCGACGGCAGCACCAGCGTCGAACACGAGTACTGAGCATGACGATGGATGCCGCCACCATGGTATTGGCGCTCGCGCTGGGCAACCTGGCCCTGTGCGCGGCGCTGTTCTTTTTCGATTTCGGCGCCGGCCGTGGCGCGGTGCTGTCGACCTGGGGGCTGGCCAAGCAGCTGCAGGCTGGCGCCTGGCTGCTGCTGTATCTCGGCGCCACCGGTGTCGTGCCCGACCCGCTGGCGCTGCCGGCCGGCTATGCGCTGCTGTTTGCCGGCGTCGGTTTCGAGTCGGGCGCCGCGTGGGAAGCGGCCGATCGCACCCGCTGGCGCCGTATTATGCTGCCGCTGCTGGGCGTGGCGATCGCGCTGTTCCTGGCCGCGTGGGCAGTCGATGACGCCCTGCGCGCAATCGCCTGGTCGCTGATCCTCGGCGCGCTCTACCTGTCCGGCGCGGCCGCGCTGGCCGCCAGGTGGCGCGGCGCCGGCATGCTGCAGCGTTTCCTGGCGCTGGCGACCGGCCTGCTGGCGCTGCTGGTGGCGGCGCGCGGCGCGCTGGTGATCGCGATGCCCGGCGGCTGGGGATGGCTGTCGAACGCCGCGCTGCGCCAGCTGTCGACCACCGCGCTGTACCTGTTGATGGTGCTGAACGGCTTCGGCTGCCTGCTGCTGGCGCGCGAACGCCTCAAGCAGCGGCTCGAGCGCCTGCAAGTGGTCGATCCGCTCACCAACGTCGCCAACCGGCGCGGCTTCTTCAGCGCGCTCGAGCCCTGGATGGCGCTGGCGCGCCGTCCCGGCCAGCCGACTGCGCTGGTGCTGCTCGACCTCGACCAGTTCAGGCGGGTCAACGACAGCTACGGCCACCCGGCCGGCGACGCCGTGCTGCGCCACCTGGTCGACGTGTGCCGGCGCCAGCTGCGCGAAAGCGACCAGCTGGGACGGCTGGTCGGCGTCGAATTCGCGATCCTGCTGCCGCGCACCGGGCTTGACGAGGCGGCGCTGGTGGCCGAACGGATGCGTGCGGCGATCGCGGCGACGCCGGTCAAGACCGAGCGCGCGATGATCACCATGACGGCCAGCTTCGGCATCACCACCATCCGCCCAGACGACAGCACGGTGACCCTGTTCCATCGCGCCGACGTGGCGCTGCAGGCGGCCAAGCGCGCCGGCCGCAACCGCGTCGAGCATGCCGCGCCGGCCCTCGCGCCGCAAGACTGAATCGGGAATTTTCGACGCATCGGCACTGATTTTTGGCGCATTGCGCGTTGCCGGCGCGGGGACAGATCGACTATATTGTTTAGCTTTTTAAACGATGGAGTATGCGATGGCCAAGACATCGACAACCGGGCCGGTCGCGAAGAAGGCAGCAAAGACGGCGGCTGACGCGCCGGTGAAGGCGGTAGCGCTGAAAACCGCGCGCAATCCGGCTGAAAAGAAAGCGCTCAAACCAAAGGCAACGCAAGCGAAAGCGGCCGCCAAAGCGCCTGCGAAGCCCGCGCTGAAAGCTGCGCGCGCGCCGAGCAAGGCCGCGCCAAAGCAAGCGACGCCGACCAAGGCCGCGCCAAAGCAAGCGACGGCAAAGAAGGCTGCGCCGAAGGAAGCGGCGGCAAAGAAAGCCGCGTCAAAGGCAGCGACGGGAAAGAAGCCGGCGCCGGCCGCCAAAGAAATCCGGACAGCGGCCAAGGCTGCGGCCAAAGCGGTTGCGAAGCCGGCGCTGCGGCGTGTTGCGGCTGGGCGCGCCGGGGCCGAGGCGCCCAAACCCAAGCTGGTGCGCGATAGTTTCACGATGCCCGAAGACGAATATGCGGTGCTGGCGGAGGTAAAGCAGGCCTGCCTGAAAGCGGGCTTCGAGATCAAGAAGAGCGAACTGCTGCGAATTGGCGTAGCCCTGGTCGGCCGGATCGACGTCGCCACCTTGCAAGGCGTACTAGCCGGCCTGCCACAACTGAAGACCGGCCGCCCCCGCGCCCGCTAGCCCCACAACAATTGAACAAGTGGGGTCAGAGTCAAATTGTTGAGCAACTACTTGCCCAACGATTCGGAAAAAGTGGGGTCAGAGTCAAATTGTTGAGCAACTACTTGCCCAACAATTCGACTCTGACCCCATTTTTCTCGTTGAACAACTAGTTGCCGAACAATTTGACTCTGACCCTATTTCAGTGCAGGGAGGAGCTCGAGAGTTCCTTCAGTTCGCGGATCGGGATGTTCGATTTCTCGTGCATCCGCAGCAGGATCGTCGCTCCGACGTTCAGCTTGCGGTGACGGATCTTGCTGATGATCGGCGGCTGCACTTCCAGTACCCGGCATAGCTCGGCGTCGTTCTTCAAATGGAGCTTTTGAATCAGCGTGTCAAGAAGCTTGTTGGGTACGAAACTCGACGGTTCCAGCGCCCGCGCACGTTGCATCGCGGCGAGCATTTCCTGTTTCTTTTGCCGTACGTTCATGTAGTCCTCCATAGTCTGGAAACTTGGGTCGGGGGACAGATCGACTGGTTCTGGAAAAGAGACCTACCGTAATGGTTGTTGGATGGGTATGCGTGGCGGGTTCGTTGTGATATTACTACGATTGGCCTTTGTTAGCCGCACTGTTCATGAGTAAACGTTACGAACGTGCCCGTTTCTGCTCGGAACTTGCGGGGTTCAGGCCGGAACGTGTCAGCACCAGCACCCGGTCGGCGCGCGCAGCCGCGGCCTGCGAGTGGGTGACCATGATGGCGCCGGCGCCGCTGGCCTTGATTTCGGCGCGCAGCAGGTCGAGGATGCCGGCGGCGGTGTCCGGGTCGAGGTTGCCGGTCGGCTCGTCGGCCAGCAGCAGGGCGGGGCGGTGCACCAGCGCCCGCGCGATCGCCACCCGCTGCAGTTCGCCGCCGGAGAGCTGGCGTGGGAAGTCGGCGCCGCGCCCGCCCAGGCCGACCGCGGCCAGCATCGCGTCGGCGCGCGCGGCCGGCTCGCCGTTGAGCAGCAGCGGCAAGGCGACGTTCTGTTGCAGCGTCAGGTGCGGCAGGACGTGGAAGGCCTGGAAGATGAAGCCCATGCGGCGCCGCCGCAGCCGGGTGGCGGCGTCATCGTCGAGGGATGAGATCGGGGTGCCGTCGACGATCACCTGGCCCGCATCGGGCGTGTCGAGGCCTGCGATCAGATTGAGCAAAGTCGACTTGCCGACGCCGGATTCGCCCATGATGGCGACGAATTCACCAGCGCGGAAGCTGTGCGACAGGTGGGCCAGCACCGTGCGCCCGCCATACGATTTGGAAAGGCCGGACAGTTCGAGCATGGTTCAGCGGACGGTGCGCCGTTCGAGCGCGAGTGGCGGTAAGGTGATCATGCTCGGAAACCTTTCTGGCGAGTGGACGTGACAGTGGGCGATGCACGCTTGACGTTCAGGCAGGCGCTGAGAAAATGCTGGTTCGGCTATTCTGGTAGAAAATTGCAACGCTCCTAGCCATATCGCATGGTGCGCTATGGCGGCACGAATGATAAACCTTATGCTGACGTCATGCACGACTGAAACGCGCCACCCCGCTGCGAGCGCCCACATTCCCGCCGAACTGCACGCCAGCCTGGGCGCGCGCGAGGCTTCGATCTCACCCAAGTTCCTGTACGACGCGCTCGGCTCGAAACTGTTCGAGGCGATTTGCGAACTGCCCGAGTACTACCCGACCCGGACCGAGGCCACCATCTTCGAGCGCTACGGCGCCGAGATCGCGCGCGCGGCGGGCCCGGGCACGACGCTGGTGGACCTGGGCGCCGGCAATTGCGCCAAGGCCGCCAGGCTGTTCCCGCTGCTGCAGCCGGCCCAGTACGTGGCGGTCGATATCTCGGCCGGCTTCCTGTACGAGGCGGTCGAGCGCCTGCGCCAGCGCTTTCCGCAGATCGCGATGGAAGCGCTGGCGCTCGATTTTTCCAGTACGCTGGAACTGCCCGACACGGTGCGCGGCGAGCGCCGCCTGTTCTTCTACCCGGGTTCCTCGATCGGCAATTTCAGCCCGGACGAGGCACGCGCCTTCCTGCGCCGCATCCATGCGCAGTGCGGCGCCGACGGCGGACTGCTGATCGGCATCGACCTGGCCAAGGACAAGGCCACGCTCGATGCGGCCTACGACGACGCGCTCGGCGTCACCGCAGCTTTCAACCTGAACGTGCTGCGCCACGTGAACCGGCTGCTCGGCGCCGACTTCGACATCCGGCGCTGGCGCCATCGCAGCTTCTATAACGAGGCGCGCGGACGGGTCGAGATGCACCTCGAAGCGTGCAGCGAGCAGGCGGTGCGCTGGCAGGGCGGCGGCCGCACTTTCGGCGCGGGCGAGTGCATCCACACCGAGAACAGCTACAAGTACCGCCAGGCCGACGCGGTCCGGCTGCTCGAACAGTCCGGCTTCGAGGCGACGCGCATGTGGACCGATCCGCGCCGCTGGTTCACCGTGATCCACGCGCAGGCGCTTCGCTGAGATGGCCAGCATCGTGCAGCGCGGCTACGACGAAGTGCGCCAGCGCTCGCTGCGGCTGGCCGAGCCGCTGTCGCCCGAAGACTGCTGCGCCCAATCGATGCCCGACGCCAGCCCGGTCAAGTGGCACCTGGCGCATACCACCTGGTTCTTCGAGACCTTCATCCTGGAGCCGCGCGAGGCCGGCTTCGCGCCGTTCCATCCGGCGTTCCGGGTACTGTTCAACTCCTACTACAACGGGGTCGGGGCGAAACACCCGCGGCCGCAGCGCGGGCTCCTGAGCCGGCCTTCGCTCGACGAGGTGCGCGCGTACCGGCTCGACGTCGATCGCCGCATGGCGCGGCTGCTGGCCACGCATGACGCCGATGCCGCGCTGGCGGCGCTGGTGCAACTGGGCCTGCAGCACGAGCAGCAGCACCAGGAACTGATGCTCACCGACGTCAAGCACCTGCTGGCGCACAATCCTCTGCACCCGGCCTACCTCGACGCGCCGTTGGCGCCATCGAACCCGGCGGCGCCGGCCGGCTGGCTGCGCTTCGAGGGGGGCATCGGCGCGATCGGGCACGAGGGCGACGGTTTTTGCTTCGATAACGAACTGCCGCGCCACCGCGTGCTGGTGGCGCCGTTCGCGCTGGCGTCGCGGCTGGTCACCAACGGCGAGTACCGCGAATTCATCGCGGCCGGCGGCTACCGTGAGCCGTCGCTGTGGCTGTCCGAGGGCTGGGACCGGGTCTGCGCGGGCGAGTTCGCGCATCCGTTGTACTGGGTGCCCGCGGACGGCGAGTGGATGGAGTTCACGCTGCATGGCCTGCGGCGGCTCGACCCGGCGCGGCCTGTGTGCCATGTGTCGCTGTACGAAGCCGATGCGTATGCGCGCTGGCGTGGCGCGCGCCTGCCGACCGAGGCGGAGTGGGAGCTGGCGGCGCACGGCCTGGCCGCTGCGGCGGGCTCGCTGCATCCGGCCGCCGCGGCCGGCGCGGAAGGGCTGGACCAGATGTTCGGCGCCTGCTGGCAGTGGACCAGCAGCAGTTATGCGCCTTACCCCGGCTATGCGCCGGCGCCCGGGGCGCTGGGCGAGTACAACGGCAAGTTCATGGTCAACCAGTACGTGCTGCGCGGATCCTCATGCGTGACCCCGGCCGGCCATCCGCGCGCCAGCTACCGCAACTTCTTCCCCGCCGGGGCGCGCTGGCAGTTCACGGGAATCAGGCTGGCCCGATGAAGGTGAACCGGCTGCGCGTGCGCATCCTGAACCGGCGCGCCAACGCGTTCATCGTCGCGCATCCGCTCGAGTTTGTGCTGAAGGCGCTGCGCGACTTCCGCGCCAACCAGGGCTTGCTGCTGGCCGGCGCGGTCGCCTATTACGCGCTGCTGTCGATCGTGCCGTTCCTGATGCTGGTGGTGGTCGTGCTGTCGCACTTCATCGACCCGGACGAGCTGCTGGTCACGCTGCGCCGCTACCTCGAGCTGCTGGTGCCGGGCCAGTCGAGGGCGATCGCCGCCGAGGTCTCCCACTTCCTCGATAACCGCGATGTGATCACCTGGGTGCTGGGCGGGACCATGCTGTTTTTTAGCTCGCTCGCCTTCACGGTGCTCGAGAACGCGATGAGCGTGATCTTCGTGCACCGGGTCGCGATCCGGCGCCGCCACTTCCTGGTGTCGGCGGTGCTGCCGTACTGTTACGTGATCGCGTTGGGATTCGGGGTGATGCTGGTCACGCTGGTGGCTGGCGCGCTGCAGGTGATGGGGCAGGAGTCGGTGATGTTGTTCGGGTACAGCTGGTCGCTGCACGGCGTGTCGGGCGCGCTGCTGTACCTGCTCGGGCTGGGCGGCGAGATCCTGGTGCTGACCTCGATCTACCTGGTGATGCCGGTAGGGCGGCTGTCGCCGTCGCACGCGCTGGTCGGCGGCGTGACCGCGGCGCTGCTGTGGGAGCTTGCGCGGCGCGTGCTGGTCTGGTATTTCTCGACACTGTCGCAGGTGAACCTGGTGTATGGCTCGATGACCACCGCGATCGTGGTCATGTTCAGCCTCGAGATCGGGGCGACGTTGCTGCTGTTTGGCGCGCAGGTGATCGCGGAATATGAACGGGTCGGGCGCGGGCGGCCGGACAAGGAAGCGCGGCCGATGAGTACCAGGCCGGGCGCCTGAACGGCGGCTGGCCGCGCGCGGGGGAAGCCCGGCCTGGCTCAAGCGGTCACCCGGCGTCCCTTGCGGCGGCGCTCGCCGCCGAGGGCCGGATCGCGGTCCACCGGCTTGGCGCGCAAGTCACGGTTCCCTCCGACCTTGGCGGACACCTGCGCGGAGAACGGGCCTTCGCCGACGCTGCGGGCGCTATCGCTTCCCATTCTGCGCAATCTCAAATTTATGTTGCGAAACAGGTGGCACAGTACGCATTTCGCTGCGCCAAGACGGCGCAAGAAGACCCGCAGGAGGTGCCATGAGCCTCAGTTCTTTCCTCAGCTTGCCGTTGCCGGTTGTGCTGGCGCTCGGCGCGGTGGTGCTGCTGCTGTTGCTGCTCGGGCGCCTGGTGGCGCAATGGCAGCAGCCGGTCGTGGTGCGTGCGCCCGAACCTGCCCACCAGGACGCGCCCGAACCGCAGCAAGGCTGACCTGGCGTGGCCGCGCTGGCCTCGCCTCTCCCTGGCGCACGGTTCTAGAGCATCACCGTCCGGTTGCGTCCGCCCGACTTGGCTTCGTACAGTGCGCGGTCGGCGCGCTCGATCGCATGGCCCACCGGCTCGCCCTCGAGGTAGCGCGTGAATCCGGCCGAAAACGCGACTCGCAGCTGCGGCACCGCGGCGCACACCGGCAGCCCGGCCAGGCGCGCGCGCAGGCGTTCCACGCCTACCGTCGGCACGCCCGGCGGATTTTCCGGCAGCACCAGCAGGAATTCCTCGCCGCCCCAGCGCCCGATGATGTCGGTGTTGCGCAGCACCGCCTGCGCCTGCACCGCGAACGCGCGCAGCGCCTCGTCCCCGATCGCATGGCCATGGCTGTCGTTGACGTCCTTGAAGTGGTCGAGGTCGATCATCGCGATGTAGAACGGCAGCCCGCCGCGGGCGCGCAGCAGCGCATGTTCGTGCAGCAGGCCCATCATGCTGCGCCGGTTCGGCAGGCCCGTCAGTTCGTCGCGGGTGGCGATCTTCTGGATCCGGGCCAGCGCGTTTTCGAGCGCCTGCTTCTGGGTCTTCAGGCGCAGCCGCATCTCCATCAACTGCAGCGACAGTTGCGCGATCGCCGCCCGCACCGTGGCCAGCAGCACGAAATAGCACCATTCGAGCCGGGCCGGGTAGAGGTTGGGGTCGGTGCGCGAGCGCCACGCCATCACCGCGCCCAGCAGCGCGAGCGTGTACAGGCACACCGTGCGCACCGCCTCGGCGCGCATGTTGAACATCCCGAACACCATCACCAGCGCAACCAGCGCCAGCGTCGACGCATGCAGCGGCCCGGTGACCGCATAGGCGCCGGCCAGCAGCGTCTGGGCCGCAATGGTCTGGGGGAGGGCCAGCGTCGGGTCGGCGCGGCGCTGGTTCCAGCCGCTGCGGATGGCGATGTAAAAGCCGGTCATGGTCGCCAGCGACAGCAGCGCCAGCAGCGCCACCTCGGCCGGCCGGAGGATGGCGAGCAGCGCGCCGTAGACCGCCAGGCCGATGGCGATGGTCGTCACCATCGAGGCCAGCAACAGCACCGTCAGACAGCGCCGCTGCTTGGGGTCCAGCGACAGGACGGTGTCCCCCAGGCGGCCAAGCCACTGGTGCATTGGGGTGGCGGGTGGGACGGGGACGGCCAGGTGGGTCGGCATGGCGGTGGTCGAGGTCGGGTGCCGGCCCAGGCCGGCTCCAACAAATTATACAGCCGACAATTAATAAATATTAACTACCGCCAGCAGAAGTTGCGTAAAAGATACTGAACAAAACCGGGCGTCAGGCCCGCACGGCCACCTGCGCCGGGCCGGCCTCCATCCGGCCGATCACGGCCGCCTCGCCGAAGCCCTCGCGCGCGAACAGCGCCAGCACCTGCTCGACGTCGGCCGGGTCGCACGCCACCAGCAGGCCGCCCGAGGTCTGCGGGTCGGTCAGCAGCACGCGCTCGGCCGCGCTGATGGCGCCGTCCAGCGCGACGTCCTGGCCATAGGCATCCCAGTTGCGTCCCGACGCCCCGGTGAAGTAGCCGTCCTGCGCCAGCTGCAGCACGCCGGGCAGCAGCGGGATCGCCGCCATGTCGAGGCGCGCCGTGAGGCCGGCGCCGCGCGCCAGTTCCAGCAGGTGGCCGAGCAGGCCGAAGCCGGTGACGTCGGTCAGCGCGTGCACGCCGGGCATCTCCGCCAGCAGCTTGCCTGGCTTGTTGAGTTTGGTGGTGTTGGCGATCATGGCCGCGTAGCCGTCGGGGCCCAGCACGTCTTTCTTGAGCGCGGCCGACAGCACGCCGACGCCGAGCGGCTTGCCGAGCACCAGCACGTCGCCAGCGCGGGCGTCGGCATTGCGCTTGACCTTCGACGGATGCACCAGCCCCATCACCACCAGCCCGTAGATCGGCTCGACCGAGTCGATCGTGTGGCCGCCGGCGATCGGGATCCCGGCCTCGGCGCACACCGCCTCGCCGCCCTGGATGATCTTGCCGATGGTTTCGAGCGGCAGCTTGTTGATCGGCATGCCCACCAGCGCGAGCGCCATGATCGGGGTGCCGCCCATCGCATACACGTCCGAGATCGCGTTGGTGGCGGCGATGCGGCCGAAGTCGTACGGGTCGTCGACGATCGGCATGAAGAAGTCGGTGGTGGCGATCAGCGCCTGCTCGTCGTTGAGCTTGTAGACCGCGGCGTCGTCGGCGGTCTCGATGCCCACCATCAGCTGCGGCGGCACCGGGAAGCCGCTCGACTTCTTCAGGATCTCGGCCAGCACGCCCGGCGCGATCTTGCAGCCGCAGCCGCCGCCGTGCGAGAACGAGGTGAGTTTGATGGTCTGGTCTGGTGGGTTGCTCATGTCGGGTTCCGTTTGCAGTATCAAGTGAGGTGCGCGCCGCGGCGCAATAGCAGATTATCCACCAAGTCGAGCAGCGCCGCTCGCTCGGCGGCCGGGGCGAACAGCGCCGCGCGCGCCGCGCACTGGCGCCGCAGCAGCGCGTCGAAGGCCGGGTCGGCCACGCTGCGCTCGGCCAGGCGCGCCAGCGCGGCGGCGTCGCCGGGCGCGAAATAGCCGGCGTAATCGTCCCCCAGCATGCCGCGGTTGCCGCTGATGTCGGACGCCAGCACCGGCACCCCGCTGGTGACGGCCTCGATGATCACGTTGGCGCCGCCTTCCATGTGCGAGGCGATCGCCATCGCGTGGCAGCGTTTCAGGCGCTGGCGCGCGGCCGCGTGCGGCAGCGCGCCCAGCCAGCGGTAGCGCGGGTTGGCCGCCTGCGCCTGGAGCGCCGCCGCGCCGAGCGCCGGATCGAGCGCGCCGCCGATGTGCACGAAGCGCAGCCGCGGGTCGGTGGCCAGTTGCGCCGCGCGGATGAAGGTCAGCGGGTCTTTTTCGGCGCGCAGGTGGCCGACCATGCCGATGTCGAG
The DNA here is from genome assembly GCA_045810465.1 of Massilia sp. Classification (GTDB taxonomy): domain Bacteria; phylum Pseudomonadota; class Gammaproteobacteria; order Burkholderiales; family Burkholderiaceae_D; genus Telluria. Next base: position 40,640 of record JBJMVW010000241.1, read on the forward strand.
ATGGCGCCGGGCCGGGGAGGGCGGGCGCGGCTGCAGCGCTGGCGCGGACTGGTAGATCACCTGCGCTTTGGCCTGCAGCGCGGCCGGCAGGCGCGCCAGGCCGGCCGGCTGCAGCAGCACCAGCGCGCTGGCCTGCGCCAGCGCGGCCTGCGCTTCGGCGCAGCGGTCGATGTCGCGGTACAGGTCGGTGCCGGTCAACACCAGCAGCGTCGGCCGGTCCGGCCAGGCCTGCGCGAACGCGGCCAGCGACGCGGCGGAGCGGCGCGCGTGCAGCGCGACCAGCAGGTCCGGCGCCGCGCCGCCGCGCCATTCGCTGGCGATGTCGGCCTGGTACGCGGTGCGTAAAAAGCGCGCCCAGCGGCTGGCGGTTTGCCAGTTGCCGTTGTTTTCCCTGGACGAGGCGGGGCTGACGATCACCACCCGTGCCCGTTGTTGCGCCATTCACCCCTCCAGAAAAACATTACAATCCGGGCATGACTGATCCCAATGCCCCGTTCCGCACCGCCTCGCCGCAGCAGCTGGCCGCGGCGCTCAAGAGTGCGCGAGATTATACGCTGCGCCTGTTCGATTGCCTGGACGCGGCAGGTTTCGGTGCGCCGCAGCGCGTGCCGCGGCTTGCCATCGTCAATCCGCCCTTGTGGGAGCTTGGCCACACGGCCTGGTTCGCCGAATGGTTCATCCTGCGCCAGGCCGCCAGCAGCCATCCCGCCGACGCCGAGCGGCCGTCGCTGCTGGCGCGCGGCGACGACTGGTTCGATTCGAACACGGTGCCGCACGCGTCGCGCTGGTCGCTCGACCTGCCGCCGCCCGGTGCGCTCAAGACCTACTGCCGGGAAGTACTCGACCGTGCGCTCGACATGCTGGCGCGCGCCGCACCCGACGACGCCGCGCTGTATCCATACCGGCTCGCGCTGGCGCACGAGGACATGCATGGCGAAGCCTCGCTGTACACGATGCAGACGCTGGGCGTCGCGGCCCCGGCGGGCCTGTCCGGCGCCCGGACGCGGCGCGCGGCGGCGCGCGAGATCGCCTGTGCCGGCGGCGCGCTGGTGCTCGGCGGCGACCCGCATCGCGGCTTTGTGTTCGACAACGAAGCGCCGCCGGCCACATGCCGGGTGGCGCCGTTCAGCGTTGACGCGGCACTGGTGAGCAACGCCCAGTACCTCGATTTCGTCGAGGATGGCGGCTACCAGTATCCGCAGTTCTGGAGCGAGGCCGGGCGCGCCTGGCTGATGCGCCAGGAGCGTTCGGCGCCGCGCTACTGGCAGCGCGCGGACGGGCGGTGGGGCGCGCTGCGTTTCGGGCGTGCCATCGCGCTCGCACCGGACGAGCCGGTACGCCACGTCAGCCTGTACGAGGCGCAAGCCTGGTGCGCCTGGGCCGGCCGCCGCCTGCCGCTCGAAGCCGAATGGGAATACGCGGCGTCCTCGGGGCATCCCGGCTTCAGCTGGGGCGAGCTGTGGGAGTGGACCGCGTCGCCGTTCGCCGCTCACCCAGGCTTTGCCCCTGGCCCCTACCGCGAGTACTCGGCGCCGTGGTTCGGCACCCACCAGGTGCTGCGCGGCGCGTCGTTCGCGACGCCGGCGCGCCTGCGTTCGCCGCACTTCCGCAATTTCTACCTGCCGTCGCGCGACGACATGTTCGCAGGCTTTCGCAGCTGCGCGATGTAGCGCGCCAAGAGAAAAACCACGAGAGGTCACCACGAACCACGTCGTTCCCGCGCAGGCCGGAACGACGTGATTTGATTTCGCGAGGCGCAAAAAAAACGGCTGCCGAAGCAGCCGTTCCTTGCAGGGCCCGTGGCCCTGGATGATGAATTACTCGCCGAAGCTGCGGCGTGCGCCATCGGTCGAACGCGGGTGCGAACCCTTGTAGCCGCCCGAACCTTCACGACGCGGCGCGGCTGGCTTGCTGAAGCTGCGCTGGCCCGGCTTGGCGGCGTTGCGGCCATCGCCCGGCTTCCAGCCGCCTGGACGGCTGGTCGAACGTGGCGCTGCCGAACGCTTCGGCTCCAGGCCTTCGACCACGTTGACCGGGATCGGCTGCTTGGTGAAACGCTCGATGCGCTTCACGTTCATGCCTTCCGCGTGGTTCACCAGCGAGATCGCGACGCCGTTGCGGCCGGCACGGCCGGTGCGGCCGATACGGTGCACGTAGTCCTCGGGGAACTTCGGCAGGTCGTAGTTGACCACGTGCGTGATGTTCGGCACGTCGATGCCGCGCGCGGCGACGTCGGTTGCCACCAGCACCTTCACGTTGCCGCGGCGCAGGCCGTCGAGCGTGCGGTTGCGCGCGCCCTGGTGCATGTCACCGTGCAGCGCGGCCGCCGAGAAACCGGCGATGTTCAGGCGGTCGGCGATCGTGTCGGCATCGCGCTTGGTGGCGGTGAACACCACGGCCTGGTCGAGCGTCTCGTCACGCAGCAGGTGGTCGAGCAGGCGGTTCTTGTGCGACAGGTCGTCGACGAAGTGCACGCGCTGCGCGATATTCTCGTGGCGCTGGGTCGCGCTGGCGATCTGGATCACCATCGGTTCCTTGGTGATGCGGCGCGCCATGTTGCCCACCACGCCGTCCAGCGTGGCCGAGAACAGCATCGTCTGGCGGGTCGCCGGCGTCGCTGCCACGATCTTTTCGATGTCGTCGATAAAGCCCATGTCGAGCA
>JBJMVW010000242.1:0-7999 GCA_045810465.1 Massilia sp.
ATCCCGAAAGAAAACCTGCGTATCGGCGACCGCGTGCGCGCCTTCATCCTGCGTGTGGACCGCAATATGCGCGGCCCGCAGGTGATCCTGTCGCGCACCGCGCCGGAATTCATCATGAAGCTGTTCGAGCTGGAAGTGCCGGAGATCGAGCAGGGCCTGCTGGAAATTAAATCGGCGGCGCGCGACGCCGGCGTGCGCGCCAAGATCGCGGTCTACACCGCCGACAAGCGCATCGACCCGATCGGCACCTGCGTCGGCATGCGCGGCTCGCGCGTGCAGGCCGTGACCGGCGAACTGGGCGGCGAGCGGGTCGACATCGTGCTGTGGTCGGACGACCCGGCGCAGTTCGTGATCGGCGCGCTGGCCCCGGCCAACGTGTCGTCGATCATGGTCGACGAGGAAAAGCACGCGATGGACGTGGTGGTCGATGAAGAGAACCTGGCCATCGCGATCGGCCGGTCTGGCCAGAACGTGCGCCTGGCGTCCGAACTGACCGGCTGGAAGATCAACATCATGACCGCCGAGGAATCGGCCAACAAGGTGGCCCAGGAAACGGCGGCGGTCCGTGCGCTGTTCATGGAAAAGCTGGACGTCGACCAGGAAGTGGCCGACATCCTGGTGGAAGAGGGTTTCTCCAGCCTTGAAGAAATCGCTTACGTCCCCATTTCGGAGATGCTCGAAATCGAGTCGTTCGACGAAGATACCGTCAACGAACTGCGCACCCGCGCCCGCGATGCGCTGGTGACCGAAGCGATTGCCTCCGAAGAAGGACTGGAAGGCATGGACGACGCGCTGGTCAGCCTGGAAGGCATGGACCGCACCACCGCCGGCAAGCTCGGCCTGGCCGGCATCAAGACGGTCGAAGCATTTGCGGCTCTCGCCTACGACGAATTCGGCGCCATCCTGGCATTGCCGTCGGAGCGCGCCCGCGAACTGATCAAGAGTGAATTTAATGATGTGACCGACGATGAGATGAAGCTGGTCGATTCGAAATACGACGACCGGGCCAAGGCATTGCAGGCCAAAGCCTGGAGCCAGGTAGAAACGGCCAAAGCTTGATCAAAAATATCTTTATCATCTCCGCGACACATAGAAAAGAGGACTGAATGGCGAGTAACAACGTAGCCCAATTTGCCACCGAACTGAAGATGCCTGCAGACCTGCTGCTGACGCAGCTGCGTTCTGCCGGCGTCGAGAAAAGTTCGACGTCAGATCCCTTGTCGAAAGATGATAAGGACAAGCTGCTGAACCATCTGCGTCGCACCCACGGCACGGCGGATCAACCCGAAAAGAAGAAGATCACGCTGACCCGCAAGGAAACGACCGAGATCAAGCAGGCTGACGCCACCGGCAAGTCGCGCACGATCCAGGTCGAGGTGCGCAAGAAGCGTACCTTCGTGCAGCGTGACGACCTGGTCACGACGGCCAAGCCGGCCGCCCCGGCGGCGCCGGTGATCGACGCTGCCGAACAGGCGCGCCGCGAGGAAGACGCGCGCCGCCAGTCGGAGCTGATCGCGCGCCAGGAAGCGGAACTGCGCGAAAAGCAGGATCGCCTGGCCAAGCTCGAATCGGAAAAAGCCGAGCAAGCCAAGGCCGCTGAAGAGCAAGCCAAGCGCGACGCCGCCGAAGCGTCCAAGCGCGAGGCGGCCGAACGCGCCGCCGGCGCCGCCGCCAAGACCGAGGAAGCCAAGAAGGCCGCGGCCGAGGAAGCCAAGCGCCGTAACGACGAAGCCGCAAAAGAAGCGGCCACACGTGCTGCCGCCACCGAGCAGGCACGCAAGGCCGTGGCCGACGAAGTGGCCCAGATCAAGGCCATGATGGCGCAGCCGCGCCGCGTGATCAAGGCGCCGGAACCGGCGCCTGCGCCGGCACCGGTGGTGGCCAAGAGCGCCGAAGGCACGCTGCACCGTCCGGCCGACAAGAAGCCGGGCGAAGCCAAGCCGGGCGACAAAAAGCCGGGCGACAAGAAGTCGATCAAGTCGGCCAACGTGTCCTCGACCTGGTCGGACGACGCCAAGAAGCGTGGCGCGCCGGGCGGCGCCAAGACTCGCGGCGGCGCCAGTGCGCCGTCCGGCCGCGACGGCTGGCGCGGTGGCGCCCGCGGCCGCCGTTCGTCGCATGGCGACGACCGCGAAACGAACTTCCAGGCCCCGACCGAGGCGATCGTCAAGGAAGTGCACGTGCCCGAGACCGTCACCGTGGCCGAACTGGCGCACAAGATGTCGGTGAAGGCATCCGAGGTCATCAAGCAGCTGATGAAGCTGGGCCAGATGTGCACCATCAACCAGGTGCTGGACCAGGAAACCGCGATGATCGTGGTGGAAGAGATGGGCCACAAGGCGTTCGCCGCCGCGGTCGACGATCCGGAAGCGATCCTGGCCGACCAGGGCGAGCACGCCCACTTCGAGGCCACCTCGCGTGCGCCGGTCGTGACCGTCATGGGCCACGTCGACCACGGCAAGACCTCGCTGCTGGACTACATCCGGCGCGCCAAAGTGGCGGCCGGCGAGGCAGGCGGCATCACGCAGCACATCGGCGCTTACCACGTCGACACGCCGCGCGGCATGATCACCTTCCTCGACACCCCGGGCCACGAGGCGTTCACCGCGATGCGTGCCCGTGGCGCGAAAGCGACCGACATCGTCATCCTGGTGGTGGCGGCTGACGACGGCGTGATGCCGCAAACGAAAGAAGCGATCGCCCACGCGAAAGCGGCCGGCGTGCCGCTGGTGGTGGCGATCAACAAGATCGACAAGCAGGGCGCCAACACCGACCGCGTGACCCAGGAACTGGTCGCCGAAGGCGTGGTGCCGGAAGAATACGGCGGCGAATCGCCGTTCGTGCCGGTGTCGGCCAAGACCGGCGCGGGCATCGACGACCTGCTCGAGAACGTGCTGCTGCAAGCCGAAGTGCTGGAACTGAAAGCGCCGGTCGAAGCGCCGGCGCGCGGCCTGGTGGTCGAGGCGCGCCTCGACAAGGGCCGCGGCCCGGTGGCGACGATCCTGGTGCAGTCCGGTACCCTGAAGCGCGGCGACGTCGTGCTGGCGGGCTCCGCCTACGGCCGGGTGCGTGCAATGCTCGACGAAAACGGCAAGCCGGTGGCCGAAGCCGGCCCATCGATCCCGGTCGAGATCCAGGGCCTGACCGAAGTCCCGGCCGCCGGTGAAGAAGTGATGGTGATGGCGGACGAGCGCAAGGCGCGCGAAATCGGCCTGTTCCGTCAAGGCAAGTTCCGCGACGTCAAGCTGGCCAAGCAGCAAGCGGCGAAACTCGAAAACATGTTCGACCAGATGGCCGAGGGCGAGGTCAAGAACCTGCCGCTGATCATCAAGACCGACGTGCAGGGTTCGCAGGAAGCGCTGGTTGGTTCGCTGCAGAAGCTGTCGACCTCGGAAGTGCGGGTGCAGGTGGTGCATGCGGCGGTGGGTGGCATCAGCGAGTCGGACGTCAACCTCGCGGTGGCGTCGAAGGCGGTCATCATCGGCTTCAACGCCCGTGCCGACGGCCAGGCGCGCAAGCTGGCCGAGGCCAACGGCGTCGACATCCGCTACTACAGCATCATTTACGATGCGATCGACGAGATCAAGACGGCACTGTCGGGCATGCTGGCGCCGGAGAAGCGCGAGCACGTCACCGGCCAGGTCGAGATTCGCCAGGTCATCCTGGTGTCGAAGGTTGGCGCGATTGCAGGCTGCCTGGTCACCGACGGCGTGGTCAAGCGTACCTCCTCGGTCCGCCTGCTGCGCAACAACATCGTCGTGTGGACTGGCGAGATCGACTCGCTCAAGCGCTTCAAGGACGACGTCAAGGAAGTGCGCGCCGGCCTCGAGTGCGGCCTGTCGCTGAAGAACTACAACGACATCCAGGTGGGCGACACGCTGGAAGTGTTCGAAGTGCAAGAAGTGGCCCGTACGCTGTAATCGGGGCGGCCGGCTAGGCTTAGGAGTACCATTTGGGGTCAGGGTGTTTTCGCGACCGAGTCGCGGAGCTGCCCTGGCCCCAAATTTTTTATACCAGGCATCCAAAAACCGTCGTTCCCGCGAAGGCGGGAACCCCAGTACCGTGCGCTCCCGCAGCGCTGTTTCGCCTGTTCAGGGGAAATGAGATTCCCGCCGTCGCGGGAATGACGTGCAGAGGGCGCAGGTTGCGTCTCAGAGATAACAATAAGCAGTCCAAACAACATGGCAAAACACAGCAAAAACATCCCGCAGCGCGGCTTGCGCGTGGCCGACCAGATCCAGAAGGACCTGTCGGAACTGATCGCGTTCGAGCTGAAAGACCCGCGCGTCGGCATGGTCACGCTCACCGAAGTGCAGCTCACGCCCGACTACGCGCACGCGAAGGTCTACTTCACCTTGCTCAAGGACAGCAAGGAAGAAGTGAAGCAGACCGTCGACGGCCTGTCGAAAGCGGCCGGCTACCTGCGCAACCAGCTCGGCAAGCGCCTGCACATCCACACCCTGCCACAGCTGCATTTCGTGCACGACACCTCGACCGCGCGCGGCATGCTGATGTCGCAACTGATCGACCAGGCCAACGCCACGCGCGCGAAGGACGCGGACGACCTGGAAGACGCGGATTCCGAGTGAGCCACGCGCAACTGAAAAAAGCCCGCGACCTGGTCGATGGCGTCCTGCTGCTCGACAAGCCGGTCGGCTTGTCGTCCAACGATGCGCTGATCAAGGCCAAGCGCGTGCTGAACGCAAAAAAGGCCGGCCACACCGGGACCCTCGACCCGTTCGCCACCGGCCTGCTGCCGCTGTGCTTCGGCGAAGCGACCAAGTTCTCGCAGGACCTGCTGGAGGCGGACAAGACCTACGAGGCGACGGTCCACCTCGGCATCATGACCACCACCGGCGACACCGAGGGCGAGACGATCGAGACGCGCGACGTCGACGTGACGCTCGAGCAGATCGAGGCGGCGCTCGCGCGCTTCCGCGGCCCCATCCTGCAGGTGCCGCCGATGTACTCGGCGCTCAAGCGCGACGGCAAGGCGCTGTACGAGTATGCGCGCGAAGGCATCACGCTCGAACGCGAAGCGCGGCCGGTGACGATCCACGGGCTCGAGCTGATCGGGTATGAGGCGCCGTTCCTGCGAATCCGCGTGACCTGCAGCAAAGGCACCTATGTGCGCGTGCTGGGCGAGGACATCGGCGCCGCGCTTGGCTGCGGCGCCCACCTGAACGCGCTGCGCCGCACCGGTGTCGGCGCGCTCAGGGCCGAGCACATGATCACGCTCGAAGAACTGCAGGCACATCCGGATCCGCTGTCGCTGCTGGCGCCGGTCGACGCGCTGCTGGCGTCGTTCCCGGCAGTGGAGCTGACGCCGGAACTGGCGAAGCGCTTCCTGCAGGGCCAGCGCCTGGCGCTGGGCAAGGAACCGGTGGCGGTGCCGGCCGAGCAGGGCAGGGTGCGGGTTTATCATGAAGGCAAGCTGCTCGGGACGGCAATGCTGGGCGAGTATGCGATCCTGGCGCCTGAACGGCTGATCTCGACAAAACAATGAGCGGGAGTGCTGGCGCCGGACGGTAGGGTGGGCACCCCGTGCCCACGCGGAAGTCGGCGCAGAGTGGGCGCCTGTTTTTGAACGCCAGCTTTCGCGTGGGCACGGGGTGCCCACCCTACAACACCCCCAACCGTGCCGGAAATGTTGGCAAGCCGTTGAATATCCACGGCTTTTCCAGCCGCGGCGCCCTGTAGGCCATGTAACCGTGCTACACTAGTCGGTTTCCGAAATCGGCAGCACCGTACGCCTTTGTACATCACGCAACAATTCTGTTGAATACGACTATGTCAAACATCAAACGCGCGATTCGTAATATCGCAATCATCGCCCACGTTGACCACGGCAAAACCACCCTGGTGGACCAGCTGCTGCGCCAGTCGGGCACCTTCCGTGAGAACCAGCAGGTGGACACCCGCGTGATGGACTCGAACGACCTCGAAAAGGAACGCGGCATTACGATTCTGTCGAAGAACTGCGCGGTCGAGTACGAAGGCACCCACATCAATATCGTCGACACCCCGGGCCACGCCGACTTCGGCGGCGAGGTCGAGCGCGTGCTGTCGATGGTTGACTCGGTGCTGCTGCTGGTCGACGCCCAGGAAGGCCCGATGCCGCAGACCCGCTTCGTGACCCGCAAGGCGCTGGCCCTCGGCCTGAAGCCGATCGTCGTCGTCAACAAGGTCGACCGTCCGGGCGCACGCGCCGACTGGGCTGTCAACCAGACCTTCGAACTGTTCGACAAGCTCGGCGCCAACGACGAGCAGCTCGACTTCCCGATCGTCTACGCCTCGGGCCTGAACGGCTATGCCGGCCTGACCGAAGATGTGCGCGGCGGCGACATGAAACCGCTCTTCGACGCCATCCTGCAACACGTGCCGGTCCGCGACGACAATCCGGACGGCCCGCTGCAGATGCAAATCACTTCGCTCGACTACTCGTCGTACGTGGGCAAGATCGGCATCGGCCGCGTCAACCGTGGCCGCGTCAAGACCGGCCAGGACGTGGTCGTGCTGAACGGCCCTGACTCGACCCCCATCAAGGGCCGCATCAACCAGGTGCTGAACTTCAAGGGCCTCGAGCGCGTGCTGGTCGATGAAGCCGTCGCCGGCGACATCATCCTGATCAACGGTATTGACGAAATCGGCATCGGCTCGACCGTGTGCGCACCGGACACCCCGGAAGCGCTGCCGATGCTGACCGTCGACGAACCGACCCTGACCATGAACTTCATGGTCAACAGCTCGCCGCTGGCCGGTCGCGAAGGCAAGTTCGTCACCAGCCGCCAGCTGCGCGACCGCCTCGACCGCGAACTGAAAGCCAACGTTGCGCTGCGCGTGGCGCCGACCGACGACGACACGATTTTCGAAGTGTCGGGCCGCGGCGAGCTGCACCTGACGATCCTGATTGAAAACATGCGCCGCGAAGGTTTTGAACTGGCCGTGTCGCGTCCGCGCGTGGTCTTCAAGATGGTCGACGGCGTGCGCCACGAGCCGTTCGAGATGCTGTCGGTCGACGTCGAGGAAGTCAACCAGGGCGGCGTGATGGAAGAGCTGGGCCGCCGCCGTGGCGACCTGCAGAACATGGAATCGGACGGCAAGGGCCGCGTGCGCCTCGAGTACCGCATTCCCGCGCGTGGCCTGATCGGCTTCCAGGGCGAATTCATGACCCTGACCCGCGGTACCGGCCTGATGAGCCACGTGTTCGACGAGTACGCGCCGGTCGACAACTCGAAGGGCGAGATGGCTGGCCGCCGCAACGGCGTGCTGATCTCGCAGGACGACGGCGCCGCCGTGGCCTACGCGATCTGGAAGCTGCAGGACCGCGGCCGCATGTTCGTGTCGCACAACGACCCGGTGTACGAAGGCATGATCATCGGCATCCACTCGCGTGACAACGACCTGGTCGTCAACCCGATCAAGGGCAAGCAGCTGACCAACGTGCGTTCGTCCGGTACCGACGAAGCAGTGCGCCTGGTGCCGCCGATCCAGATGTCGCTCGAATACGCGGTGGAATTCATCGCTGACGACGAACTGGTCGAGATCACGCCGAAGAGCATCCGCCTGCGCAAGCGCTACCTGAAGGAGCATGAGCGCAAGAAGGCAAGCCGCGAAGCGGCATGATCGACTGACGGGCTTGTGCGCCCGTCCCACGGACCCGCTGTCGCCGCGCCCGCCGCGCCACAGCGGGTTTTTTCATGCGCTGGCGCCGGGGCGGCGCTTCAAAGCGTTTCTGCCTCGATCCGCTGCGCGATCTCCGGCCTGGCCGGCCTCAGCGCCTCGGTCAGGTCCGAGACATACGTGGCGCTCGCGTACACCAGTACGTCGCCATTGTGGCACCGCGCAAGACCGTGCCGGATCGCCTCGTGCGAATCGAGTTCGACCCGTACCTGGCGGCGCGCCATCTTGGCGCGCCGTGCGCCGCGCGCCAGCAGCGCCGCCGTTTCGCCGTTGGGACGGCCGCGGTTCACGGCCTCAAAAATCACCAGCTCGTCGA
>JBJMVW010000243.1:0-8883 GCA_045810465.1 Massilia sp.
CCAGTCGACATCGACGCGCTCGACGCCGCCGCGCAGGCCGCCTTCCCGGCCGGGCTGGCGCGCACCAGCGCTTACCTGACCCACCCGACCTTCAACCGCTACCACGCCGAACACGAAATGCTGCGCTACCTGCGCAGCCTGGCCGACAAGGACCTGGCGCTCGACCGCACCATGATCCCGCTCGGCTCGTGCACGATGAAGCTGAACGCGACCTCCGAGATGATCCCGGTCACCTGGCCCGAGTTCTCGAACATCCACCCGTTCGCGCCGGATGACCAGACCGTCGGCTACCGCGAAATGATCGGCCAGCTGGAAGACATGCTGTGCGCGCTGACCGGCTACGCGGCGATCTCGCTGCAGCCGAACGCCGGCTCGCAGGGCGAGTACGCGGGCCTGCTGGTAATCCAGAAGTACCACCAGTCGCGCGGCGAAGGCCACCGCAACATCTGCCTGATCCCGTCGTCGGCGCACGGCACCAACCCGGCATCGGCCAGCATGGTCGGCATGCAGGTCGTGGTGACCGCCTGCGACGCCAACGGTAACGTCGACCTGGCGGACCTGAAGGCCAAGGCCGAGCAGCACAGCAAGAACCTGGCCTGCGTGATGGTGACCTACCCGTCGACGCACGGCGTGTTCGAGGAAGGCATCCAGGAGCTGTGCGAGATCGTCCATGCGCACGGCGGCCAGGTCTACATCGACGGCGCCAACATGAACGCGCTGGTCGGCGTCGCGGCGCCGGGTTCGTTCGGCGGCGACGTCAGCCACCTGAACCTGCACAAGACCTTCTGCATCCCGCACGGCGGCGGCGGCCCGGGCGTCGGCCCGATCGGCGTCGGCGCGCACCTGGCGCAGTTCCTGCCGAACCAGCGTTCGACCGGCTACGCGCGCAACGAGGACGGTATCGGCGCGGTCAGCGCGGCCGCTTTCGGCTCGGCCTCGATCCTGCCGATCTCGTGGATGTACATCGCGATGATGGGCGGCGAAGGCCTGACCGCCGCAACCGAGACCGCGATCCTGAACGCGAACTACATCGCGCGCCGGCTGGCGCCGCACTATCCGGTGCTGTACACCGGCCACAACGGCCTGGTCGCGCACGAGTGCATCATCGACCTGCGCCCGCTGCAGGACCAGACCGGCATCAGCAACGAGGACGTCGCCAAGCGCCTGATGGACTTCGGCTTCCACGCGCCCACCATGAGCTTCCCGGTGCCGGGCACCTTGATGATCGAGCCGACCGAGTCGGAGTCGAAGGTCGAAATCGACCGCTTCATCGAGGCGATGATCACCATCCACGCCGAGATCGTGAAGGTCGAGCGCGGCGAGTACGACCGCATGGACAACCCGCTCAAGGGCGCGCCGCACACCGCCGAGGTGGTGACCGCCGACGACTGGCAGCACAGCTACAGCCGCGAGGTCGCTGCGTTCCCGGTGGCGTCGCTGCGCAAGAAGAAGTACTGGCCGCCGGTCGGCCGCGCCGACAACGTCTACGGCGACCGTAACCTGTTCTGCGGCTGCGCGCCGATCAGCGACTACGAGTAAGCAAGTCGCCCAAAACGAAAGCCGTTCCCGCGCAGGTGGGAGCGGCTTTTTTCGTTAACCTGCCTCACCCGTGCGCGTGCCCCCTCGACACGCACCTTCCGCGGGAACGACGTGCTACCTGGTCATTTTCGGCTCGAGGCAAGCCGCAGGTAGGGCCGTTCGGGACACTGGCGCCCGCGCTCGCGCGGGTCCGGCGGGGCTTCCGGCTGCGCCGCCGGCGCCGGCGGCTGCACCGCCTCGTCGAGGCGGAACGCGGCCACCGCGCGCGACAGCGTCAGGGCCTGCTGCTGCAGGCTGCGCGCGGCTGCCGCGGCTTCGTCGACCAGGGTCGAATTTTGCTGCGTCATTTCGTCCATCTCGACGATCGCCTGGTTGACTTCCGACAGGCCGCTGGCCTGCTCGGCGCTGGCGCAGCTGATCTGGTTGACGATGGTGCCGACCTGCTGCACCGAGTCGGCAAGGTGGGCGATGCTGCTGCCCGCCTCCGCCGCCCACGCGGTGCCGCCTTCGATCTCGGCCACCGCCGCCGTCACCAGCTCCCTGATCTCGCGCGCGGCGCTGCTCGAACGCCGCGCCAGCGAGCGCACTTCGCTTGCCACGGCGGCGAATTCGCGCCCGTGTTCGCCGGCGCGTGCCGCTTCGACCGCGGCGTTCAGCGCCAGCGTGCCGGTCTGATTGGCGATCGAGTCGAGCAGGCCCGCGATCTCGACCACGCGCTCGGAACGGCCCTTCACCGATCCCATCGTGGTGACCAGCCGGTCGACCACGCTGCCGCCCTGCTGCGCCACGGTCGATGCCGTCTCGGCCAGCCGGTTCGCGGCCTGCGCGCTGTCGGCGGTCAGGTTCATGGTGGCGGCCAGTTCCTGCATCGAGGATGCGGTCTGCTCGAGCGAGGCGCGCACGCCGGCGCGTTTGTTCAGGTTGGCGTTGCCCAGCGCGATTTCGCGCGAGGCCGAGCCGATCGAGCGCGCCGATTCGAGGATCGTGCGCAAGGTGCCGTTCAGGTTGCGGATGCTGGCGTCGAGCGCGCGCGAGGTGTCGCCGATTTCGTCGTTGCCGTAGACGCGCTCCTTGACCGTCAGGTCGCCGCTGGCGAGGTCGATCGCGGCCGCGCCGATGCTGCGGATTTCGGTCAGCAGCGAACGCCGCACCGCCATCGTGATCGCCAGCGACAGCACGATCGACAGCACGATCACCACCGGCATCAGCGACGCGGTCAGGCGGAACTCGGCCGCCGCGCCTTCCGACGCGTCTTCCGACAGGTCCTGCTCGAGCCGCGACAACTCGGTCAGGCGCTGCGCCACCACGCCGAACGCGCTTTCCGCCTTTTGCATCGCGTTGGCGCTGATCGACTGGTCGTTCTGGGCCAGCTCGATCACGTCCAGCACCGCCCTGACGTACAGGCGGTGTGCCGACACCGCCTGGTCCACGTAGCGCCGCTCGGCACTGCTGGCCTGGGTCATCTCGGCCAGCACCGCGAAGCCGCGGTCGATGGCCGCGTGCTGGCGGTGGATGTCGCGGATCAGCGGGTCGGTGCGCGCATGCGGGAAGCTGCCGCTGATCCAGGTCAGCAGCTGGTAGATGCCGGCGTGCGCCTTCTGCGCCGTCGCCACCAGGTCGGACGCGCCGCGCATGTGCACCGCGCGCTGCTGGACGATGGTCTCGAGCGACTGGTTCTGGCGTACCATCGCGTACAAGGCCCCGCACGACAGCAGCACCAGCAGCACCAGCACGGCGCCGGGCGCAAGCAGCAGCTTGGGGCCAATCTTCAGCCGCGCCAGCATGGCTCAGGCGCCGAAGCGGTGGAAGGCGGGGGCGGCGCGGCCGCCGTGGGGCTTGGGTGCGCGCTTGGCTGGAGTGTTCATGATGGCCCTTTTTGTCGGTACGCTGTCGCCTATCCCGCCGGAAATTTCCAACGTTCATTGAGCGAATCTACGCTGTCGGGCACAATCGTACTTGCGGCGGGTCAAATGCTACCGGCTTGCTTTTCGAAAGGATCTGCTCATGCGACGTCCCGTCATTGCCTCCCTGCTGTCGGCCTTCGTGTTCCCCGGCGCCGGCCACCTGTACTTGCGGCGCCCACTGCGCGCCTGCGTGTTCCTGCTGCCGTCGCTGGTCGCTGCGACGTGGTACTTCGGCGACATGCTGGCGCGCGCGTCCAGCCTGGCCGACCAGGTCATGGCCGGGACCGTGGCGCCCGATCCGGCGGCACTGGCCGCGCGCCTCGAAGCCCAGGGCGGCTCGCCGCTGGCGGCGCTGTGCGGCATGCTGCTGCTGGCCCTGTGGCTGGCCGCGATCGTCGATTCGTTTATGGTGGCGCGCGCGGCGGAGCGCGGCCGGGAGTAAGATGAAGCGCGCATGGCCGCGCATCCATCGACTACCTGAGAGGAACGCCATGACTACCCATCACGGTTCCAGCAAGCTCCGCCCGCTGCTGTTCATCGCCCTGCTGCTCGCCGCCGCGGCCGCTGCCGCGCAGGCGCCTTCGCCGCTCAAACGTACCGAAGTGACGCGCGCCGACGTCGCCGCCGCCAACCATGAGGCGGTGATCATGAAGGTCGAGTTGGCCGGCAAGGGGCACTCCGGCCGCCACACCCATCCGGGCGACGAAATCAGCTACATCAACGACGGCCAGGCCGAACTGGTGGTCGACGGCGAACAGCCGCGCACCCTGAAAGCCGGCGACGCGTTCGTCGTCAAGGCCGGAAAAATCCACGACCTGCGCAACAATACCGGCACGCCCGTGCACCTGCTCGGGGTGTATGTGGTCGAGAAAGGCAAGCCGCTGGCGACGCCGGCCAAGTGAGGCGCACCGCGGCTCACTGTAGGGTGGACAGCTCTGCTGCCCACGCGTTCAACCGACATGTGCATGGCCGCTCGCTGGGTGGACAGCTCTGCTGCCCACGCGTTCAACCGACATGTGCATGGCCGCTGGCTGGGTGGACAGCTCTGCTGCCCACGCGTTCAACCGACACGTGCATGGCCGCTGGCTGGGTGGACAGCCCTGCTGCCCACGCGTTCAAGCGACATGTGCGCGGTCGCTGGCTGCGCCTGGTGCCGCTGGACGCGTGGGCAGCAAGCTGCCCACCCTACCGAGGCCGTCGCTGGCGAAGTACAGCGTGTGCACACGTGCGCACCCTGCGTTCGAGCTGCAATCAGCCCAGCTTGGCCGCGTGCTCGCGCGTGGCGTGGAACTGCAGCTTGGGCCAGCGCTCCTGCGTCAGGCGCAGGTTCACGCCCGAAGTCGCCAGGTAGGCCAGGTTGCCGGCCGCGTCGTAGGCCACGTTGTGGCCGAGCGCCGCTTCGAAATCGGACAGCGCTTTCTTGTCGTCCGACGAGACCCAGCGCGCGCTGCTGATGCTGCTGCTTTCGAACACCGCGTCGACGCCGTATTCGTTGAGCAGGCGGCTGGCGACGACCTCGAACTGCAGCACGCCGACCGCGCCCAGGATCAGGTCGCTGCCCAGCACCGGCTTGAACACCTGCACCGCGCCCTCCTCGCCGAGCTGCTGCAAGCCCTTGTGCAGCTGCTTCATCTTCAGCGGGTTCCGGATGCGCACGGTGCGGAACAGGTCGGGCGCGAAGTACGGGATGCCGGTAAAGCTGAGCATCTCGCCTTCCGAGAAGCTGTCGCCGATTTGCATGTTGCCGTGGTTCGGCAGGCCGATGATGTCGCCCGCGTAGGCTTCCTCGACCTGTTCGCGCGACGAGGCCATGAACGTCACCACCGACGACAGCTTGACCTCGCGCCCGAGGCGCAGGTGCCTGACCTTCATGCCTTTTTCGAAACGACCCGAACACACGCGCAGGAACGCGATGCGGTCGCGGTGCGCCGGGTCCATGTTGGCCTGGATCTTGAAGACGAAGCCCGAGAACGCCGGCTCGTCCGGCTTCACGGAACGCACGGTGGCGTCGCGCTCGCGCGGCGCGGGCGCCCAGTCGACCAGCGCCGACAGGATCTCGCGCACGCCGAAGTTGTTGATCGCCGAGCCGAAGAATACCGGGGTCTGCACGCCGGCCAGGAACTGCTCGAGGTCGAACGGGTGCGACGCGCCGTGCACCAGCTCGACTTCCATCTTCAGCTGTTCGATCTCGAGCGGGAACATCTCGGCCAGCCTCGGGTTGTCGATGCCCTTGACGATTTCGAAGGCGCCGTCGGCCTTTTCCTCGCCGGCCTTGAACAGCATGATCTCGTCGCGCAGCAGGTGGTACACGCCGCGGAAGTTCTTGCCCATGCCGATCGGCCAGGTCACCGGCGCGCATTGGATCTTGAGCACCGATTCGAGCTCGTCGAGCAGCTCGAGCGGGTCGCGCGTTTCGCGGTCCATCTTGTTCATGAAGGTGACGATCGGGGTGTTGCGCATGCGGCAAACCTCGAGCAGCTTGATGGTCTGCGCCTCGACGCCCTTGGCCGCATCGATCACCATCAGCCCCGAGTCGACCGCGGTCAGCACCCGGTAGGTGTCTTCCGAGAAGTCCTGGTGGCCCGGCGTGTCGAGCAGGTTGATCACGTGGTCGCGGAACTCGAACTGCATCACCGAGCTGGCCACCGAGATGCCGCGCTGCTTCTCGATCTCCATCCAGTCCGAGGTCGCGTGGCGCCCGCTCTTGCGCGCCTTGACGGTGCCGGCTTGCTGGATCGCGCCCGAGAACAGCAGCAGCTTCTCGGTCAATGTGGTTTTACCGGCGTCGGGGTGGGAGATGATGCCGAAGGTGCGGCGGCGCGCAACCTCGCGCGCGATCGCGGCGGGCTGTTTGCCGGCCGTGCTGCTGTCGACGGTATCGGGAGTGGGTGCTGCGGTATCGGTAGACATAATCTAGGCCAAACTGGGGCACTTGCAAAACCCTCGATTTTACCGGTTCCACACCCGCTTGTGTGAACTGATTGGGATGAATGCCGCGTGCCCGACGCTCGTACGGCGGCCCGCGAACAGGCGGATTCCGCCCATCGGATCTTGCCGCTTATTGCCAAAGGGTAAAATTAGGCGTGCTGTTCGCGCAGGCGCGGACATGACAAACTCCGGGACGAGGAAGATTGATGGCAGCGATCGGTAATCTTTGTGTCAGGGAGCCGCGATTGCGCCCCGATACAATGCATCGGTAATGCGCTCCTGGAACCGGGCTTCGGACGAGTACCTGCCAGGCTGCAGATCCGGGTTGGCGCCGACTCCGCTGCTCACGTAGATCATGCCGTTCCCGGCCTGACGATCGAACACGAACAAGGCGTTCAGTCCCCATGACCATCCAATGTGGCCAACGCCCGTGAAGCCGCCGCCCTCGACCAGCCGGTCGCCGCTGGCGCGGCCGTTTTTGACCGTGCTGACATCGATGAAGTGCTGGTTGCCCAAGCCCCACGCATGGTACAGGCCGTGATAGCTGTCGCTGTCGCCGTTGCCGTTTTTGCCGCCGCCGGTCAAGGTCCACTGCCTGGTGAACATCGCGGCGATGGTCTCGGGCTTGAGAATCTGCCTGTTCCCGTAGCGTCCCTCGTTCATCAGCATCAGCATGATCTTTGCCAGCTCGTTGGCGGAAATGCGCAGGCTGCCCTGTGGCCCATAAATCGTGCCGTTGGTGCCAACCACGTAGTTGCCCAAGCCCGCCGGCGTAACGGGAGGCTGGACGCCGAAATCGTCCGACTGCGCGATCCAGGGCCCGTTCGGGTCCCAGATTTCGTCGCCGTCCTTTTCACGCTTGCGATATAGCGTGGCGATATCGTTGATGTTGGCCGGCGCGAAATCGGCCAGGTAGAAACCGGCTTTCAGTTCCATCGGATCGAAAATCAGGTGGCGCATCAAGCGGTCGAAGCGCTCGCCGCTGGCGCGCTCCATGATGGTGGCGATGATGCCCCAGTTGAAGTTAACGTACTCAAAGTACTGTCCTGGCGGCGCAGTCTTCGACCATGCGTCGCCCTTTCCGTAAAACCGGCGGCCGGGCAGCAGAACATCCCTGAGATCCACGGTCGGCTCCCATTTAAATCCGCCTTCGTCGCGCAGCGAGGAGGTATGCGTCAGCAGCATGCGCAAGGTGATCGGATGATCGGGGAAATGTGGATTGCGTAGGCGGTAGCCGAGATAGTCGCTGATATCGGCATCGAGCGACAGGCGGCCTTGCTCGACCATTTTCATCGTCCCAAGCGTCGTCACGAACTTGGAGATCGAGGCGATGCGGAACATGGTGTTGGCGTCAACCGGCTGCGCCGGTGCGGTCGCCGTAGCCAGCCGTTTGCTGCCCAGTTGCTGGCTGTAGACAATCTCGCCGTGGCGGACTGCGACGACCGACAGGCTGGGCAGTGGCATGGTGGGATCGTTCACGATGGCCTGCAATTGCCGCGTCAGCGCGGCTGCCTGCTTCTCGGGCAATGCGGCGGCGCCGGCCGAGGTACAGAGCATGGACCAGGCGAGCATCGTGAGCAATGGTTTCATGGAGTCTCCGGATGAGTTTGTGCGCTCACCCATCTTAGGAGTCTGCAAAGTCCATCACTAATGAAAATTCTTTGCTTGTCCATAAGCCATGGGCATTCGATGTTTGCGCCCACAGCAGGTGCGGGCTTGGAGCAGCGCTTCGAGCACGGCGGTGAGCGGGTTGATCGAGCGCTTTCGACCCATTGCGGACCTGACAAACAGCTTCCCGTGCAGTCCTGTAGGCCTAAACAACTGAGCCTCCCCGCTCACGCGTATAAACGCCGACCGCTTTGCCGTATATCTCAGTTTCCGCTTCATAAGTCAGGCCAAGGCGCTTGGCAACGCGCAGCGATGATTCATTGGCTGAAGCGATGAGAGCCCGAACTTTTGGTTCGCGTCGGATCTCGAGCGCATGGTTCAAGGCTGCCGCCGCCGCTTCGTTCGCGAATCCCTGGCCCCAAAAGGCACGATAGGTATTCCAACCAAGCTCCATCACAGTGGATTCCTCGCGAAAGAACGCGCCAATATTCCCGACGAGTTGACCAGTCTCCTTTTCCTCGACAGCCCACCATCCGGCGCCATGTATGAGCCATAGTCCTGCTTGTGAACAGAAGATTCGCCATGCAGCATGGCGGTCAGCCGGGACCAAGTGGGCCGAGCTTACAGGGTCGGCGCAATGCGCTGCGAATACGTCAAAGTCCTCCCGTCGATATTCACGAAGCATGAGTCGTTCCGTGTGAAGGTATGGAACAGAAGTGATGAACTCGCTATTCATGAGCTAGATTCCATGTACTGGTGCCAGATAAGCCGTCCATTGTCGGCTACAAGGTGCGATTCGCGCCAATGGTCTTCTTTCACCCAATTCGACTTGGTAGCGGTAAGAGTCATTGCAAGAAAATAGTCAGTTTGTTGGCTCGTTTTTGCGAAGGTCCGTTTCTGGCCG
>JBJMVW010000244.1:0-4595 GCA_045810465.1 Massilia sp.
ACGATCATTGGCGCCGGTTCCGCTTCGGGCGGCACGCTGGACGCATCGAACCTGCTCAAGCCGGCGCTGGCCAACGGCCAGCTCAAGTGCATCGGCGCGACCACGTTCACCGAATTCCGTGGCGTGTTCGAGAAGGATCACGCCCTGTCGCGGCGCTTCCAGAAAGTCGACGTCAACGAGCCGACCGTGGAGCAGACCGTGCAGATCCTGCGTGGACTGAAGTCGCGTTTCGAAGAGCACCACGGCGTCAAGTATTCGTCGTCGGCGCTCTCCACCGCGGCCGAGCTGGCGGCGCGCTTCATCAACGACCGCCACCTGCCCGACAAGGCGATCGACGTGATCGACGAGGCGGGCGCGGCGCAGCGGATCCTGCCGAAGTCGAAGCAGAAAAAGACCATCGGCAAGACCGAAATCGAGGACATCATCGCCAAGATCGCGCGGATCCCACCGCAGACGGTCAACCAGGACGACCGCAGCAAGCTGCAGACGATCGACCGCGACCTGCGCAACGTCGTGTTCGGCCAGGATCCGGCGATCGATGCGCTGGCCTCGGCCATCAAGATGGCGCGCGCCGGCCTCGGCAAGACCGACAAGCCGATCGGCTCGTTCCTGTTCTCCGGTCCGACCGGCGTCGGCAAGACCGAGGTCGCCAAGCAACTGGCGTTCATCCTCGGCATCGAGCTGATCCGCTTCGACATGTCGGAGTACATGGAGCGCCACGCGGTGTCGCGCCTGATCGGTGCGCCGCCGGGCTACGTCGGCTTCGACCAGGGCGGTTTGCTGACCGAGGCCATCACCAAGAAGCCGCACGCGGTGCTGCTGCTGGACGAGATTGAAAAAGCCCACCCGGACATTTTCAACATCCTGCTGCAGGTGATGGACCATGGCACGCTAACCGACAACAACGGCCGCAAGGCGGACTTCCGCAACGTGATCATCATCATGACCACCAACGCGGGCGCCGAAAGCCTGACCAAGCGCACGATGGGCTTTACCGAGAGCAAGGCAGCCGGCGACGAGATGGCCGACATCAAGCGCATGTTCACGCCGGAGTTCCGCAACCGGATCGACGCGATCATCAGCTTCCGTGCGCTGGACGAGGACATCATCCTGCGCGTCGTGGACAAGTTCCTGATGCAGCTGGAAGAGCAGCTGCACGAGAAGAAGGTGGAAGCGATCTTCACCGAGAAACTGCGCAAGTTCCTCGCGAAGAAAGGCTTCGACCCGCAGATGGGCGCGCGGCCGATGTCGCGCCTGATCCAGGACATGATCCGCAAGGCGCTGGCCGACGAGCTGCTGTTTGGCCGCCTGGTCAACGGCGGACGCGTGACGGTCGACCTGAACGAGAAGGACGATGTGGTCCTCGAGTTTCCGGAAGGCGACGCGCTGCCGCCGCCGGCCCCGGCCGAGACGGTCGAAATCGAGTAAGCGGCTTCGCCGCAATCCAAAACCCGCGCCATGCAAGTGGCGCGGGTTTTTTTTCGTCCCGACGTTCCCCCGCAACCCACATTGCCTTTGCTGGTCATTATTTTTCTGTACTGACGCCAACAACCCTTGTAGCTATGGCACACTCATGCTCACTTGCAACTATTACCCCAGTGAACATGACCGTGTCCCGCACCATCCTCGCGCTGTCGCTGGCGCTGGCCGGCAGCCATGCCGTCGCCGCCGATCCCTATTTCCGGTTTCCCGCCATCCGGGCCGACACGATCGTGTTCACCGCCGAGGGCGACCTGTGGCGCACCTCGGTCGAGGGCGGCAAGGCGCAGCGCCTGACCACCCACCCGGCGGCCGAAACCAACGCAGCCGTGTCGCGCGATGGCAAGCTGGTCGCGTTCACGGCGTCGTACGAAGGCGCGCAGGACGCCTACGTGATGCCGATCGACGGCGGCCTGCCCAAGCGGCTGACCTTCGAAAACGGCGGCGTGCTGGTGCTGGGCTGGACCCCGCAGGGCGAAGTGCTGGTCAGTACCGAGAACTCGACCGGACCGGCCAGGCACCGCGTGGTCGCCGCTGTCGATCCGCGCACCATGCAGCGCCGCGTGCTGCCGCTGGCCGACGCCAACGACGCCACGCTCGACGACACGGGGCGCACCGTATTCTTCACCCGCATGGGCCTGGCCATGACGAACGACAACGTCAAGGCCTACCGTGGCGGCGCGCACGCGCAGCTGTGGCGCTTCGACCTGGGCGGCAAACGCGAAGCCGAGCTGGTGTTCAAGGGCGACAGCGCCAACAACAAGCGTCCGATGTGGTGGAACGGGCGGCTTTACTTCATCAGCGATGCCGGCGGCGCCGACAACCTCTGGTCGTCGCTCCTAGATGGCAGCGATCGCCGCGCGCTGTCCAGTCACAAGGAATGGGACGTGCGCAACGCCTCGCTCGGCGACGGGCGCATCGTGTACCAGCTCGGCGCCGACCTGCACGTGCTCGACCTCGCGAGCGGGACCGACAAGCCGGTGAAGGCCAGCCTGGTGTCCGATTTCGACCAGCAGCGCACCCGCCTGGTCAGGTCGCCGCTCGACGCGCTGACCAGCATCGAGCCTGCCAACAAGGCCGAACGCATCGTGCTGACGGCGCGCGGACGCGTCACGATCGCCGGCACCGGCAGCTACCGCCGCGTCGAAATCGCGGTGCCGAACGACGCGCGCGCCCGCAGCGCCGTGTTCAGCCACGACGACAAATGGGTATTTGCGATTGGCGACACCAGCGGCGAAAACGAAATCTGGCGCTATGCCGCCGACGGCTCGGGCCACGGCGAGATGCTGACCCGCGACGGCGCCGGCAACCACCGCTGGGCGCTGTACCCGTCACCGGACGGCAAATGGCTGGCCCACACCGACAAGCATGGCCGCACCTGGCTGCT
Organism: Massilia sp.; assembly: GCA_045810465.1. Classification (GTDB taxonomy): domain Bacteria; phylum Pseudomonadota; class Gammaproteobacteria; order Burkholderiales; family Burkholderiaceae_D; genus Telluria. The sequence goes on from JBJMVW010000244.1 coordinate 2,867, forward strand.
CGACCTGGCCACCAGGGCCAACGTCGTGATCGACGACGCCGGCAAGCTCGGGATCGACCGGTCCGACCAGGTGGTGTGGTCGCCGGACAGCCGCAACCTGGCCTTCGTGCGGGTCGGCAGCAGCGAGCAGCGCAACCAGATCGGCATGATCAACGTCGACACGAAGCAGATGAGTTTCGTGACGACCGACCGCTATGGCGCCAGCTCGCCGGCCTTTTCGCCCGACGGCAGGTGGCTGTACTTCCTCTCCGCGCGCCACTTCAACCTTGGCAACGCATCGCCCTGGGGCGACCGCAACATGGGGCCGGTGTTCGACAAGCGTGTCGGCGTGTTCGCGCTGGCGCTGCAGCCCGGCACGCGCTTCCCGTTCAAGCCCGAGGACGAGTTGAGCAAGCCGGAGGACAAGCCGGCCGAGCCTGCGCAGGCGGCCGCGGTCGCGGCGGCCGAAAAGGCGGCCGAGAAGGTGGTCGAGAAAGCGGCCGACAAGGCTGCCGCCCACCCGGCCGACAAGAAGCCGGCCCTCCCGGCCGTGGTCTACGCCGGCCTGAAGGAGCGGCTGTACGAGGTGCCGCTCGCGCCGTCGAATTATGCCGCGCTGGCGCTCGACGACAAGCGCCTGTACCTGCTCGACGTCGACGACGAGCGCAAGGGCACGCTGAAGACGCTCGCCATCAGCCGCGCCGCGCCGCTACCCGAAACCTTCGTCGCCGGCGTGCGCGAATTCGGCCTCACCACCGACCGCAAGCACATCTTCTACCGCACTTGGGCCAAGGGCGGGCCGGGCGAGATGCTGATCGTCGACGCCGGCGCCAGGCAACCGGCCGACACCAGCAAGGCCAGGGTCAGGATCGACGACTGGTCGCTGGTGTCGAACCCGCGCATGGAATGGACGCAGATGTTCAACGACGCATGGCGCATGCACCGCGACTTCCTGTACGACGCCAAGATGCGCGGCATCGACTGGAACGCCGTGCGCACGCGTTACGCGCCGCTGGTCGAGCGCGTGACCGACCGCGCGGAGCTGGACGATGTGCTGGGCATGATGGTCAGCGAGGTCGGCGCGCTGCACTCGCAGGTCCGTCCCGGCGACCTGCGCCGTCCGCCAGCCGAAGGCGTGCCCGCCGGCCTGGGCGCCGTGCTCGCGCGTACCGCCGAAGGCTACCGTGTCGAGCGCGTCTATCGCAGCGAGCCGGAACTGCCGTCCGAGCGCGGGCCGCTGGCTGCGCCCGACGTCAACGTCAGGGAAGGCGACATCCTCACCGCCGTCAACGGCAAGTCGCTGCTCGAGGCGCGCGACATTGCCGACCTGCTGCTCAACCAGGCCGGCAAGCAGGTGCTGCTGCACGTGAAGAGCCCGGGCGCGGCGGCCAGCCGCGCCGTGATCGTCACCCCGGTGTCGATGGCGACCCAGGCCAGCCTGCGCTACGCCGACTGGGAGCAGGGCAGGGCGCAGCAGGTGGACGCTGCCTCGAAGGGCAAGATCGGCTACCTGCACCTGCGCGCGATGGGACCGCGCGACATCAACGCCTTCGCACGCGACTTCTACGCCAACATCAACCGCGAAGGCCTCGTCATCGACGTACGGCGCAACAACGGCGGCAACATCGACAGCTGGATCATCGAAAAGCTGCTGCGCCGGTCGTGGGCCTTCTGGACCGCGCACGGCAGCCAGCCGTCGCCGAACATGCAGAACACCTTCCGCGGCCACCTGGTGGTCCTGGTGGACGAG
>JBJMVW010000245.1:0-47780 GCA_045810465.1 Massilia sp.
CTACGATACTGCAACTGCCGCGGATTAACTCCCGGTAGAGTGGTGCCCACGGAGGGACTCGAACCCCCACACCTCGCGGCACATGGACCTGAACCATGCGCGTCTACCAATTCCGCCACGTGGGCACTGATGCTGCTCTTCTATGCTAACATAGCAGGCTTTGCTTTCGCCAGATCAACTTACGTTTTTCTGCACTTCGCTGCCTTGTTCTTTCACATCGACTTGGTGCCGCTGCGAAAGAGACCGAGATTATAGCGGAAGGATTTCAAATGTCAAAGACCTCCGCGCGGATTTCCCGGGCACGGTTCGTTAGACGAATCGCACCGTCCTCCGTTACACTACGCCTGACAAGGTGTCAATCCTGCCGAGCCACCCACGAACAGGCGTAGCAATCGGCAACAACAATAAAGAATCGATTTGAAGCAACCTACACATACTATTCCAAGCCGCGAGGAAATCCTCGCCGTCTTCCGCGACAGCAGCGCGCCGCTCGATGCAGCTGCGCTGGCACGCGAACTGAAGGTCAAGCCCGCGGCGCGCGAGATCCTGGAGCGCCGGCTGAACGCGATGGAGCGCGACGGCCAGATCCGCCTCGATCGTTCCGGCACATACGCTTTGCTCGACCAGTCCGCCTTTGTCGCGGGCCGCGTCAGCGCGCACCGCGATGGCTTCGGGTTCGTGATCCCGGACGACGCCAGCGAGGACCTGTTCCTGTCCGATAAAGAAATGCAGAAGGTGCTGCACGGCGACCGCGTCATGGCGCGCGTCTCGGGCACCGACCGCCGCGGCCGGCCCGAGGGCACGATTGTCGAGGTGGTCGAACGCGCCAACACGCACATCATCGGACGCCTGCTGAACGAGGGCGGCGTCTGGATCGTGTCGCCGGAAGACAAGCGCATCAGCCAGGACGTGCTGGTTGCCGGCACGCCGGGCAAGGCCAAGGCGGGGCAGGTGGTGAGCGTCGAGTTGATCGAGCAGCCGTCGCGTTTCCAGCAGCCGACCGGCAGGGTGGTCGAGGTGCTCGGCGAACTCGACGACCCGGGCATGGAAATCGAAATCGCGGTGCGCAAGTTTGGCGTGCCACATATTTTCTCGCCGCCCGCGCTCAAGCAGGCCGCGAAGCTGCCGGGCGAAGTGCGCGAGGCCGACCTCGAAGGCCGGGTCGACCTGCGCGATGTGCCGCTGGTGACCATCGATGGCGAGGACGCGCGCGACTTCGACGACGCGGTCTATTGCGAGCCGGTGAAGATCGGCCGCGCCAACGGCTTCCGCCTGATCGTCGCGATTGCCGACGTCAGCCATTACGTGAAGCCCAACGATTCCCTCGACGCCGACGCGCTCGAGCGCAGCACCTCGGTGTACTTCCCGCGCCGCGTGATCCCGATGCTGCCCGAAAAGCTGTCCAACGGGCTGTGTTCGCTGAACCCGGCGGTCGACCGTTGCACGCTGGCCTGCGACATGGTCGTTACGGCCGACGGCGAAGTCACCGCCTACCAGTTCTACCCGGCGGTGATCCACTCGGCGGCGCGCCTGACCTACAACGAAGTGGCCGAAATCCTGGGCAACACCAGCGGGCCTGAAGCGCAGCGCCGTCCGGCCATCGTGCCACACCTGCTGAACCTGAACGACGTGTTCCACGCGCTGCTCAAGGCGCGCCAGGAACGTGGCGCGATCGATTTCGAGACCACCGAAACCTATATCGTCTGCAACGCGCTGGGCAAGATCGAAAAGATCATCCCGCGCACCCGCAACGAGGCGCACAAGCTGATCGAAGAATGCATGCTGGCGGCCAACGTGTGCGCAGCCGACCTGCTGATCCGCAACAAGCACCCGGGCACGTTCCGTATCCACGCGGTGCCGACCGAGGAAAAGCTGAACCAGCTGCGCACCTTCCTCAAGCAGACCGGCCTGAACCTGGGCGGCGGCACCGAGCCGAGCGCGCGCGATTACGCCGAGCTGATGCAGCAGATCAAGGAACGCCCGGACGCGACGCTGCTGCAGACCATGCTGCTACGCTCGATGCAGCAGGCGGTCTACAGCCCGGACAACGTCGGCCACTTCGGCCTGGCCTACGAGGCGTATGCCCACTTCACCAGCCCGATCCGGCGCTACCCGGACCTGCTGACGCACCGCGCGATCAAGGCCATTTTGCAAGGCAAGAAGTACGAGCCGAAGGGCATCGAGGCGTCGAAGCTGAACACGACGATGTCGAAGTCCGGCCGCAAGCAAATGGCCAAGGACCGCGCCGAAGGCAAGCAAAAGGACGAGCGCGACCTGACCATCTGGGATGCGCTGGGCGTGCACTGCTCGGCCAACGAGCGCCGCGCCGACGAAGCCTCGCGCGACGTCGAGAACTGGCTCAAGTGCTACTTCATCAAGGACAAGCTGGGTGAGGAATTCACCGGCGTCGTGTCCGGCGTTACGCCGTTCGGCATCTTCGTGCAGCTCGACCAGCTGTATGTCGAAGGCCTTGTGCACGTGACCGAACTGGGTCAGGATTACTTCCAGTACGACGAGGTGCGCCACGAACTGCGTGGCGACCGCACCGGCAAGCGTTTCGCGCTGACCGACCGCGTGACCGTCCAGGTTGCCCGCGTCGACCTGGAAGCGCGCAAGATCGACCTGGTGCTGGCCGACTCGTCGAAGGAGATGTCGGCGGACCAGGTGCGCGCGCGGGCAAGCTCGCAGGATGGGAAGCCGTCCAGGAAATCGCGCAGGCCGGAGCCGCAGCCGCAGCAGCAAGTGGCGTCGCGCAACCAGGTCGACATGGTCGACGAGGCGGACATCGAACTGGTCAAGCCGCCGCGCCGCGCGCGCGCGGGCAAGACCGCCAGCGCGGCCACCAAGAACGGCGCCACGAACGGCGCCAAGAAGACCGCAGCCAAGAAAGCGGCAAAAACAGTTTCCAAAACAAGCAGGAAGAAGACGTAACGAATGAAGAACAAAATGATTTTCGGGTTCCACGCGGTGACCTCGCGCCTGCGGCACGAGGCCTCGTCGGTGGAAGAGATCTTTGTCGACGCGGGCCGCCAGGACCGCCGCATGCACGACCTGGTTGCCAATGCCAAGGCAGCAGGCGTGCGCGTGATGCCGGTCGATTCCGCCCGGCTCGACAAGATCGTCGGCACCCGGCGCCACCAGGGCGTGATCGCGTTCGCGAGCCAGCTGGCGCTCGCGCGCAACCTGGACGAACTGCTCGATGCAATCGAAGGCCCGCCGCTGCTGCTGATCCTCGACGGCATTACCGACCCGCATAACCTGGGCGCCTGCCTGCGCGTGGCCGACGGCGCCGGCGCGCACGCGGTGATCGTCCCGAAGGATCGCGCGGTCGGCCTGAACGCGACTGCCGCCAAGGTTGCCAGCGGCGCGGCCGAAACCGTGCCGTACATCACCGTCACCAACCTGGCGCGCACAATGCGCGAGCTGAAAGAGCGCGACATCCTGCTGATCGGCACCTCGGACGATGCCGACAAAGGCCTGTACCAGGCCGACTTTACCGGCCCGGCCGCGCTGGTGATGGGCTCGGAAGGCGAGGGCATGCGCCGCCTCACGCGCGAGACCTGCGACGTGCTGGTCAGCATCCCGATGTTTGGCTCGGTCGAGAGCCTGAACGTGTCGGTCGCATCCGGCGTCTGTCTGTACGAAGCGCGCCGCCAGCGGGGCGTCGACGCCTGATCTTTACGCGCGATATCGCGTAGGGTGGGCGGGTTCCCCGCCCACGCGTTCAAGCGGCTCGGGGAAGCCGTATACCTATTCTTGCGACCATTGAACGCGTGGGCGGGAAACCCGCCCACCCTACCTGTCCCGCCGCTGGCCCAGCCGCACCCAGCCGAAATTGAGGCCTCGTAAGCAAGCCTTGTCCGGATACGCTACCATGGCCGCCTGTGTTGCCATCGTATTTACTTTCTATGTTTCCCAAGCTGCGCGAAGACATCAACAGCATCATCGACCGTGATCCGGCCGCCCGCAATGGCTGGGAGGTGCTGACCTGCTACCCGGGCCTGCACGCGATCGTGATGCACCGCTGGGCGCACGCCTGCTGGAATGCCAACCTCAAGTGGTTCGGCCGCTTTATCTCGTATCTGGCGCGCGTCATCACCGGCATCGAAATCCACCCGGCAGCGGTGATCGGCCGCCGCGTGTTCATCGACCATGGCTTCGGTGTCGTGATCGGCGAAACCGCCGTGGTCGGCGATGACTGCACCATCTACCAGGGCGTCACGCTGGGCGGCACCACGCTGGTGGCCGGTACCAAGCGCCATCCGACGCTCGAACGCGGCGTGATCGTCGGCGCCGGCGCCCAGGTGCTCGGTGCGTTCACCGTGGGCGAATACGCCAAGGTCGGGTCGAACGCGGTGGTGGTCAAGCCGGTCCCGGCAGGCGCCACCGCGATCGGCAACCCGGCCCATATCGTGCGCAAGGAAGAGCAGTCGCGCAGCGCCCAGCTGTTCGCGGCCTATGGCGTCACCCCGAATGGCGACGACCCGCTGTCGAAGGCGCTGCACGGCCTGATCAACCACGCCGCGCGCCAGGACGAGCAGCTCGAAAAACTGACCGCCACCATCAAGGCGGCCGGGATTGCCTGCCCGAACCTCCACGACAGTGATAAACTCGATTCGGCCCAACTGAACCGGCTGGTTGACTGAGAATACGATGAGCAATGAACCTGGCGAAGGCGGCTTTGACCCCGCATCCGACCTCGATCCCGTCGAGATCCGCGTGCTTGCGGTGCTCGCCGAAAAAGAAGCGCTGACCCCCGATATCTATCCGCTGTCGCTGAACGCGCTGGTGAACGGCTGCAACCAGTTGTCGAGCCGCGACCCGCTCATGCAGCTGACCGACGACGTCGTGCACGACACGCTGCAGCGCCTGATGCAGCGCAAGCTGGCCGCCGGCATCACGCAGGCCGGCGCACGGGTGACCAAGTACGAGCACCGGATGCGCGTCAAGTGGTCGCTCGAGCAGGACAAGCTTGCAATCCTGGCCGTGCTGATGCTGCGCGGCCCGCAGACGGTCGCCGAAATCCGCACCCGCAGCGGGCGCCTGCACGAGTTCAAGTCGGTCGCCGAGGTCGAGGCGGGCCTGCAGTTCCTGATGGACAAATACCCGCCGCTGGTCGCGCGCCTCGAACGCGCGCCAGGCACCAAGGAGCCGCGCTACGGGCAATTGCTGGGCGGCGAGGCCGCGCTCGAGCGCGAGGAACTGGTGCCGGGTTCGTCAGGCTCGGCGCCGGCGCCGGGCGGGCGCATCGCCCAGCTGGAGCAGGAAGTGGCCACGCTGCGCGAGGAAGTGGCCGCCCTCAAGGCGCAGTTCGAAACGTTCAAGCAGCAGTTCGAGTAGCGTCGTTCCCGAGAAAGCGGGAACCCATGCTGAGCCTGATGTTCCGGGGCTTCGCGTCAGGCCAGGGAACATGCAAGCGGGTCATGGATTCCCGCTTTCGCGGGAACGACGTTCCAGGACATGCGCGGCACGCCTCAGCCCTCGTCGCGCCAGCGGCGCAGGCGGATCGCGACGATGATCATCAGCACGCCGGCCACGACACCGCCCCACACACCAGGGGTCGCCAGCGTCATCCATGACCGGGTGAACACGGCGGCCAGGTTGGCGCCATGCGCCTGGCTGCCGAGCAGGCTCGGGTCGTCCACGCTGAACGGGAGCCAGAAGCCGGGCACCAGTCCGCCAAGACCGCGCATCACCACGTTCTCGACAAACCAGTGGGTGTCGATCACCGTGTCGGAGACCCGCGAGATCACGAAGTTGAACCATTTCAGGAGCACGACCAGGATTAGCGGCGTGCCGACAGCCCACAGGAACACTTTGGAGCGCGCCCAGCTCGACACCATCAGCAGCCAGCCGACGGTCGGGATGGCCCACAGGATGTAGACCGGCAGCAGGCCAAGCAGGTAAAGCGGCGCCAGGTACAGGTTGGGGCTGGTGAACAGCGCCCCGAACAGGTTCACGCCGTTGAATGCGGTGACTGCGGCGCCCAGCAAGAGCACGGCCAGCGCCGTCGCAGTGCCGATCGCGATCGTGATCAGCGGCGCCACACACACTGCGGTGATCACCTTCGACAGCACGGTCATCCGGTCCGAGACCGGCAGCGACTTCCAGAACAGGATGCTGCGGTCGCGGCGATCGTCGTACAGCGCCGACAGGCAATAGAAGAACACCACCACCGGCAGCACGAAGAACAGCGGGGCGGCCGCCGCCAGGTAGTGGGTGGCGGCAGTCGAAGCCAATTGCGCACGCATCTCGCGCGTGACGAGATGGGCGGCCTCGGCAACGGTCGACACGCGCATGCCGCCGAGCACGACGCCTGTCATGTGGCCGTTGGCGATGGCGAAGGCGAGGCCACCGCCGATAAAGACCAGCATCACGGCCGCGATCACGGCCGGCGCCCAGAAGAACGCGCCTTTGTGCTCCCAAAACTCGCGGCGCAGCAGCCATTTCATCGTTTTCATGCGTAGGTTCCTTTCATCGTCGCGACGAACAGGTCGGCAACGCTTGGGTTACGGGTTTCGCCAAGCACGGCCAGCTGGGCGCGCGCGACACCGTCGAACAGCATCACCGACTTGCCGAATACGACACGCTGGTCGATCGGCTGCAACGCGTTGGCCGCGTTCAGCTTGTCGGTGGGCACCATCACTTCGGTATAGCGTTCGCCGATCTCGTCCATCGACGCGGCGAGCACCACCTTGCCGTCGCGGATGAACATCAGGTCGGTCAGGATGTGCTCGACTTCCTCGACCTGGTGGGTGGTGATGATGATGGTCTTGTTCTCGTCGAAGTAGTCTTCCAGCAGGTTCTGGTAGAACTGCTTGCGGTAGATGATGTCGAGACCGAGAGTCGGTTCATCAAGCACCAACAACTTGGCGTCGATTGCCATCACCAGCGCCAGGTGCAGTTGCACGATCATGCCCTTGGACATCTGCTTGACCTTCATCGACGGCGTCAGCTTGGTATTGGCGATGTAGCGCTCGGCCTTGGCCCGGTTAAAGCGCGGATGCACGCCGGCCACGAAGTCGATCGCATCGGCCACGCGCAGCCAGCGCGGCAGGATCGCGACGTCGGCGATGAAGCAGACCTCGTTCATCACCGCGTCGCGCTCGGTGCGCGGGTCGAAGCCGAGCACCGACAGTTCGCCGTCGAACGGGATCAGGCCGAGCGCCGCTTTCAGGGTCGTGGTCTTGCCCGACCCGTTGGGGCCGATCAGGCCGACGATGCGGCCGGCGGGGATGTCGAAGCTGATGCTGTCGACGGCCACCTGCTTGCCGTAGCGCTTGCTCAGGCCCCTGGCGGAAATGACGGCGTTCATGCCGCACCCCGGCCGTTGGCGGCGCGCAGCAGTTCTTCGATGTCGAGGCCGAGGCGGCGCATGCGCTCCACCATGGCCGGCCACTCTTCGCGCATGAAGCGCTCGCGTTCGCTGGCGAGCAGTTTTTCGCTCGCTCCGTCGGTTACATACATGCCGATCCCCCTTCTTTTTTCCACTAAGTTATCGTCGACCAGTTCCTGGTATGCCTTTGAAACAGTGATTGGGTTGAGCTGGTACTCGGCTGCCACCTGGCGGACCGAGGGCAGCGCGTCGCCCGCCTTGAGCACGCCGTCGAGCATCATGCCGACGACACGCTCCTTGAGCTGGCGGTAAATCGGTGTGTTGTCATTCCAGCCGACTGTCATATCGGGCCCTCCCTGGGTATTGGTGCAGCCTGGTATTCCATGCTTGCCTCCATGTTGGTGGTGTGATGAAGTGGTGTTGTAGTGAAGTATAACAGTGGTTTTTCGAGTGTCAACAAAAATATTGAACGCTGTTGTGTGACCGGTCAACCGACGCGTCGTTCCCGCGGAGGCGGGAGCCCAGGTTCGCGTGCGTACACGAACCCTCTCGCCAGCGTTCGTGGTGTGCTTGCAAACTTGGGTTCCCGCCTGCGCGGGAACGACGTCTAGTAGTTTCGTAGGGTGGGCACCCCGTGCCCACGCTGGCCTTCGCGTCGTGTTGGCTCGGTGCGGCGTGCTGCCCATGCACGTCGTTCCCGCGCAGGCGGGAACCCAAGCCGAGCTGCAGAAATCGGGATGCGCGCAGGGGCGCGAGGCCAGCCAGGGCTGGCGGCACGGCGCAGTTACGACTGTCGGAAAGTCAGCATGGGTTCCCGCCTGCGCGGGAACGACGGGGAGGGGCGTTACAGCATGCGACCGTCGAGGTCGTAGCGTGTGACGGCGCCGCTGCCGTCCATGGCAATCCAGCCACCCCGCTGCGGCTCGGCATCGAGCTCCCAGTCGGGCAGCACGTAGCGGCGCTTGCCACCGGCTTCGTGCAAAGCGGGCCGATGGGTATGCCCATGGATGACAACATCCGCCGCGGTCGCCTCGAACAGTTCGGAAATGGCTTGCGGCGTCACATCCATCATCTCGTACGACTTGGTGGTATGCGCTTCGCGGCTGCCTTCGCGCAGGCCGGCGATGATCGCCTTGCGCTGCGCCAGCGGCAGCGCCAGGAATTGCTGCTGCCATGCCGGCTGGCGCACCTGCGCGCGAAACTCCATGTACTTGATGTCGCCGGTGCATTCGGCATCGCCATGCACCAGCACCACGCGCTGGCCGCCAACCTCGATCAGGTGCGGTTCGGCCAGCAGCGTGAGCCCGGCCGCGCGCGCGAACCCGGCGCCCACCAGGAAATCACGGTTACCGGCAAGCCAGTACAGCGCGACACCCGCCTCGCTCAGTGCACGCAGCGCGCCGATCACGCGTTGATGGAAGGGCGTGTCGAGGTCGTCGTCACCGGCCCAATATTCGAAGATATCGCCGAGCAGGTACAGCTTGTCGGCATGGAACGCGCGCTCGGCCAGGAAGCGGAAGAACGCTTCGGCCGTGCGCGGATGGGACTCCTGCAGGTGCAGGTCAGAAACAAACAGCGCGAGCATGGTCATCGGAACGATGCTCGGCCGGTCGGCTCGCGCTGCACGCAATCAGACGACTTCGACTTTCTCGATGACGACCGGATCGACCGGCACGTCCGAGTGCATGCCGCTGCGGCTGGTCTTGACCTTGTTGATCTCGTCCACCACTTCCTGGCCCGCGGTCACCTTGCCGAACACCGCGTAGCCCCAGCCGTCCTGGCCAGGATAGTCGAGGAAGGCGTTGTTCTTGGTGTTGATGAAGAACTGTGCCGACGCCGAGTGCGGGTCCGAGGTGCGCGCCATCGCGACCGTGTACTTGTCGTTCTTCAGGCCGTTCTTGGCTTCGTTCTCGACGGTCTGGACGGTCGGCTTTTGCTTCATGCCTGGCTCGAAACCGCCGCCCTGGATCATGAAGTCCGGAATCACGCGGTGGAAGATCGTGTTGCTGAAGTGACCCTTGTTCACGTAATCCAGGAAGTTGGCAACGGTCTTCGGCGCTTTCGCCTCGTCCAGTTCGACGGTGATGTTGCCCTTGTTGGTGGTCATGAGTACGGTGGCCATGTTGATTCCTGTTTGGTTGGTTTTTGTGGAAAATGCCTGTTGCGAATTCGTTATTTTACAGTCTTGTCGGACTTCACGACGGTTGCGGACTGGATCACGACCGGCGTCACCGGCACATTCTGCAAACCATGCACATCGTCCACGACCACGCCCTTGATCTTGTCGACCACGTCCTGGCCCTTGACGACCTTGCCGAACACCGCGTAGCCGCCGTCGCCTTTGGGGCCCGGGAAGTCGAGTCCCGCGTTATCGGCGACGTTGATGAAGAACTGCGCGGTGGCCGAGTCGGGATTGTCTTCGCGCGCCATCGCGATCGTGTAGGGCTTGTTGGACAGGCCGTTGTTCGACTCGTTCTTGATCGGCTTGCCGGCGCGCTTGCTGACCAGCCGGGCGTCGAGCCCGCCGCCCTGGATCATGAAGCCATCGATCACGCGGTGGAAGATGGTGCCCTTGTAAAAGCCCGACTTCACGTATTGCAGGAAGTTGGCGACCGTCTTCGGCGCCTGTTCCTGGTCCAGTTCCACCACGATCTCGCCCATCGAGGTTTTCAGCGACACCTCGGGCCCGGCGGCGAAGGCCGCGCTCGAGATGGCCAGGCCGCACAGCGCAAGCGCGCAGCGGGCAAACAGGGAAGGGCGGGACGGGGTGAATGCTGGCATCAGGCTTCCTCTCGTGGAACGCGGCGGCGCGCGCTGTCAAGTGTGTTCCGGAAAAAAATAAGCTGGGCCATATGCGGCCAGACCGGATTTTATCAATGCTATACTCTGCGAAGAACGTCCCATTCTATCAAATAAGAACAACACAGAGGGCCGTGACGATCTCGACGCAAGCCTTGTCAACCGGCGCGCGCCCCTAGCGGCCGCCGTGCCCGGTTCTCGTTTTGCCCGTTCGTCCGGCCGTCGAAACACCAGAGTCTGATGAGTCAACTTAAGATTTACAACACGCTCGCGCGTGAAAAGCAGGTATTCGTCCCGATGGAGCCCGGCAAGGTACGCATGTACGTTTGCGGCATCACGGTGTACGACTACTGCCATATTGGTCACGCGCGCATGACCTTGGTGTTCGATCTCGTCTATCGCTGGCTCATGGCATCCGGGTACGAGGTCAAGTACGTGCGCAACGTCACCGACATCGAGGACAAGATCATCAGGCGCGCGGTCGACAACGGCGAAACGATCGCCGCGCTGACCAACCGTTTTACGCAGTACATGACCGAGGACTTCGACGCGCTCGGCATCCTGCGGCCGAACCTCGAGCCGCGCGCCACCGAGTACGTGCCGCAGATGCTGTCGATCATCGGCCAGCTCGAACAAAAAGGGCTTGCGTACAAGGGCGAAGACGGCGACGTCAACTACGCGGTACGCAATTTCCCGGGCTACGGCAAGTTGTCCGGCAAGTCGCTGGACGACCTGCGCGCGGGCGAGCGCGTCGACGTCAGCGCCGGCAAGCGCGACCCGCTCGACTTCGTGCTCTGGAAGTCCGCCAAGGAATCGGAGCCGGACGAAGCCAAGTGGGCATCGAAGTGGGGCGCCGGCCGTCCGGGCTGGCACATCGAGTGCTCGGCAATGTCGTGCGCGCTGCTCGGCGAGCAGTTCGACATCCACGGCGGCGGCGCCGACCTGCAGTTCCCGCACCACGAAAACGAGATCGCCCAGTCCGAGGGCGCCTTCGGCCACCCGATGGTCAACTACTGGATCCACAACGGCTTCGTGCGGGTCGATAACGAGAAGATGTCCAAGTCGCTGGGCAACTTCTTCACGATCCGCGAAGTGCTGAAAAAGTATGACGCCGAAGTGGTGCGCTTTTTCATCGTGCGCGCCCACTACCGCAGCCCGCTGAACTATTCGGATGCGCACCTGGACGACGCCAAGGGCGCGCTGACCCGCCTGTACACGGCCCTGGCCGACATCGACCTCGGCCCCGGCAAGCCCGAGGTCGACTGGAACGAGGCGCATGCGCTGCGCTTGCGCGATGCGATGGACGACGACTTCAACACGCCGCTCGCAATCGCCGAACTGTTCGACCTCGCGACCGAAGTCAACAAGAGTAAATCGGTCACCGATGCGCGCCAGCTGAAGGCGCTCGGGGCGGTGCTGGGCCTGCTCGAGCGTTCGCCGCAGCAGTTCCTGCAGGGCGACGTCGACGAGACCGGTGACTTCAGGATACAAGTCCTCATCGCCGCCCGCACGTCGGCCAAGCAGGCACGCAACTTCGCCGAGGCCGACCGCATTCGCGCCGAGTTGCTAGCCGCCGGCATTGTCCTCGAGGACAAGCCGGACGGCACGACCAACTGGCGCCGCGCATAAATGGCGCCGAACAAGGACAATCTGGGCGTAGCCACGCCGATCCTGGACGTACCTGCATACTGGGCCGAGGCAAAAGCCGAACTCATGAAGCGCGACCGCATCATGAAAAAGCTGATCCCCCAGTTCGGCGACCTGCACCTGGTCGGCCACCCGGACCCCTTCACCACGCTCGCGCGCTCGGTGGTCGGGCAACAGGTGACCTTGAAGGCGGCCGACGCGGCGTGGACCAAACTGCTGGTCATCTGCCCCAAGATCACGCCGGCCCAGGTGCTCAAGGCCGGCGCCGAACAGCTGGCCGGCTGCGGGCTGTCCAAACGCAAGACCGAATACATCCTCGACCTGGCCGACCACTTCAAGGCCAAGCGCGTGCACGCCAACCTGTGGTCCGAAATGGACGACGAAGCGGTGATCGCTGAGCTGGTGCAGATCCGCGGGATCACGCGATGGACAGCCGAGATGTTTTTGATATTTAATCTGCTGAGGCCGAACGTGCTGCCGCTCGACGACCCCGGCCTGATCCAGGGCATCAGCCAGAACTACTTCTCCGGCGAGCCCGTCTCGCGTAGCGACGCGCGCGAGGTGTCGGCCAATTGGGAGCCGTGGCGGACCGTTGCCACATGGTATTTATGGCGTAGCCTGGACCCGGTTCCGGTAGAATAACGTCTTATTGCCGCACGCCACGGATTGCTGCGGTCACGAAACAACCCGGAGGTACAATGACTAAAACAACTTTCCTCAGTTTTGAGCAGCCGATCGCCGAGCTCGATTCCAAAATTGAAGAGCTGCGCTTCGTCCAGGACGATTCCGCCGTCGACATCTCCGAGGAGATCGACCGCCTGGCCAAGAAGAGCCAGCAGCTGACCAAGGATATTTACGCCAAGCTGACGCCGTGGCAAGTCTCGCAGATCGCGCGCCATCCGCAGCGCCCGTACACGATGGACTACGTGAACGAGATCTTCACCGATTTCCATGAGCTGCACGGCGACCGCACTTATTCGGACGACCTGTCGATCATCGGCGGCCTCGCGCGTTTCAACGGCCAGGCCTGCATGGTCATCGGCCACCAGAAAGGCCGCGACACCAAAGAGCGCGCGATGCGCAACTTCGGCATGCCCAAGCCCGAAGGCTACCGCAAGGCGATGCGCCTGATGAAGGTCGCCGAGAAATTCGGCCTGCCGATCTTCACCTTCGTCGACACCCCGGGCGCGTTCCCGGGCATCGACGCCGAAGAGCGCGGCCAGTCCGAAGCGATCGGCCACAACCTGTTCGTGATGGCCGAACTGAAGGTGCCGCTGATCGCGACCATCATCGGCGAAGGCGGCTCGGGCGGCGCGCTGGCGATCGCGGTTGGCGACGCGGTCCTGATGCTGCAATACGCAACTTACTCGGTGATCTCGCCGGAAGGCTGCGCCTCGATCCTGTGGAAGACCTCGGAACGCGCGTCCGACGCTGCCGACGCACTGGGCCTGACCGCGCACCGGCTCAAGGCGATGGGCCTGATCGACAAGATCATCAACGAACCGCTGGGCGGCGCGCACCGCGATCCGAAACAGATGGCGGTGCTGCTCAAGCGTGCGCTGGCCGACACGCTGCGCCAGTTCCAGGGCATGAAAACCAAGGACTTGCTGGAACAGCGCCACGAGAAGCTGATGAGCTACGGTAAGTTCAAAGAAACGACCCCAAGCGAAGAGTGACAAAGCACCAGGCCGGCCTCGTGCCGGCATCTTTCGCGCGCGCGCTCGATGCGCTTCGCGCCGATATCCAGGAAACGTCATTCCCGCGAAGGCGGGAATCCCATTCCGCAGCGCGACCACAACACGAAACCGGAGTTCCTCTCGGGGGCGCCGAGCCCTTCGCGGGAACGACGAATCTTTCGATTGCAATCGCCTGCAGCGGCGGCCTCGATTCCTCGGTCCTGCTGCACCTCGCGCACGCGTACGCGCGCGAACACGGCATCGCGCTGTTCGCCTTCCACGTCCACCATGGGCTGAGCCCGAACGCCGATGCATGGCTCATGCACTGCGAGCGCGGCGCGGGCGCGCTTGGCGCCGGCTTCGACCATCGGCGCGTTGCCGTTCCCAAAACGAAGTCCGGCACCGAGGCAGCGGCGCGAAAGCTGCGCTATGCGGCGCTGGGCGAGATGTGCCGCGTCCATGGCGTGCGGCTGATGCTCACCGCCCACCATCTCGACGACCAGGCCGAGACCGTGCTGCTGCAACTACTGCGCGGTTCCGGCCCGGCCGGCTTGTCCGGCATGGATGGGGCCAACAGCGCGCCCGGCCTGCTCGGCAACCCGGACCTCGTCATGGCGCGGCCGTTACTGGCCCTGTCGCGCGCCGAGCTCGAAGCGTATGCTCGCGAGCACGGCATCGACTGGATCGACGACGAATCGAACGCCGACCCGCGTTACGCCCGCAATGCGCTGCGCCACCAGGTGATGCCGGTGCTGGCGCAAGCCTTTCCGGGATTCCAGCAGCGCTTCGCACGTAGCGCCGCGCACGCGCAATCTGCGCAACGGCTGCTCACCGAGCTCGCACAGGAAGACCTGGCGGCCTGCCTGGATGGCGAGGCGGTCGACATCGGCAAGCTGCGCGAGCTGAGCCTCGACCGTACTTACAACTTGCTGCGCCACTGGTTCGCGACGCGCGCGCTGAGCATGCCATCAACCGCGTGGCTGGCCGAGATGGTGACGCAGTTGCTCGAAGCACGCGACGACGCGCAACTGCTGGTGACGCATCCCGACTGCCATATCCGCCGCCACCGCGCTCGCCTGTTCATCACCCCAAAACTGCCCGACCTGGCGGGCATGCGCGACCCTGACGACGAAGGCATCTTCGAAAAGCACGGCGAAAGCTTCCGCTGGAATGGCGAAGCGCACCTGGAATTTCCGGCATACGGCGGCGTGCTGCATTTCGAGCCCGCGGGGCAGGGCTTCGATGCGGCCTGGCTACGTGCGCAGCCGCTGGTGATCGACTTTCGCAAAGGCGGCGAGCGCCTCAAGCTGGCGCCGAATCGCCCCACGCGCAGCCTGAAAGCGCATTACCAGGCCTGCGACATTCCGGCGTGGGAACGGACGCGCCTGCCGGTCGTCAGCGCCAACGGCGAGCTGCTGTTCGCAGCCGGCCTCGGCATGGATTGCCGCCACCTGGGGGAAGCGTCCGACGGCCTGGTCGGCTTGCGCTGGGAAGCGCAGACTGTGTAATTACTATTCGGAAATCGTATTACCTTATTTTCATTCCATATAGCTTTTCTGCTCCCGGATCCTTGTGATTGCGCACTGCAGCATGCTAGAGTGATGCCTCTTTTTTGATCCTTCAAGCTGGAAATCTCACTGCCATGGCTTTAATAGTCCACAAATACGGTGGTACGTCGATGGGTTCGACGGACCGTATCAAGAACGTCGCAGCCAGGGTGGCCAAATGGCACGACGCGGGGCACCAGATCATTGTTGTGCCGTCCGCGATGTCGGGCGAAACCAACCGCCTGATCGGCCTCGCCAAAGAAATCATGCCGCAGCCGGACCCGCGCGAACTGGACATGATTGCCTCGACCGGTGAGCAAGTCTCGGTCGGCCTGCTCGCCATGGCGTTGCTGGCGCGCGGCAAGGACGCCGTGTCGTACACCGGCTGGCAGGTCGGCATCAAGACCGACTCCGCGTTCACCAAGGCACGTATCCAGTCGATCGAAGACACCCGCGTGCGCGCCGACCTCGACGCCGGCAGGATCG
The DNA here is from genome assembly GCA_045810465.1 of Massilia sp. Lineage (GTDB taxonomy): Bacteria > Pseudomonadota > Gammaproteobacteria > Burkholderiales > Burkholderiaceae_D > Telluria. The sequence continues at coordinate 15,492 of JBJMVW010000245.1, forward strand.
TCATCATCACCGGCTTCCAGGGCATGGACGAGGAAGGCAACATCTCGACCCTGGGCCGTGGGGGTTCGGACACCTCGGCGGTGGCGATCGCGGCCGCGATGAAGGCCGACGAATGCCTGATCTACACCGACGTCGACGGCGTCTACACGACCGATCCGCGCGTGGTGGAAGAGGCGCGCCGCCTGAACAAGATCACGTTTGAAGAAATGCTGGAACTGGCTTCGCTCGGTTCCAAGGTCCTGCAGACCCGTTCGGTTGAGTTCGCGGGTAACTACCGCGTACCGACCCGCGTGCTGTCGTCGCTGACCGATCCCCTGATGCCGTTGGCCGAAGAAGCCAATTCCGGCACCCTGATTTCGTTTGAGGAAGAAACCAACATGGAACAAGCCGTCATCTCCGGTATCGCCTTTCACCGCGATGAAGCCAAACTCACGATCCTTGGCGTGCCGGACAAGCCGGGCGTCGCTTTCCACATCCTGGGGCCGATCTCGGATGCGAACATCGAAGTCGACATGATCATCCAGAACGTGTCGGTCGACGGCAAGACCGACTTCACGTTCACGGTCTCGCGTGGCGACTACATTCGCGCGGTCGAGATACTGGAGCGCGTGAAGGCCGAGCTGGGCGCGCAGCGCGTGATCGGCGACGCCAAGGTGTCGAAGGTGTCGGCGGTGGGCGTGGGCATGCGCAGCCACGTGGGCGTCGCGTCGCAGATGTTCCGCACGCTGTCGGAAGAGGGCATCAACATCATGATGATCTCGACCTCGGAGATCAAGATCTCGGTGCTAATTGACGAGAAGTACATGGAACTGGCCGTGCGCGCGCTGCACCGGGCGTTCGAGTTGGAAAAGGCCTAAGTTTTTTTAAAAAAATGGTCGTGTTACCTTGACCAAACGGGCGACGACCATTAAGATTCGTGCTCTCAGATCTGGCGTACTGCTGGGTTTGAAAGGAGGCGTGGCCGAGTGGCCGAAGGCACTTCCCTGCTAAGGAAGCATACGGGCTTAAACCTGTATCGTGGGTTCGAATCCCACCGCCTCCGCCAAGATTGTGAGAAAAGCCGCTGAGAAGCGGCTTTTTTTACGTCCGTTCTCATAGGAGAAAACGGCAAAAACACCGTCCAGTGAGCTCCGCTGGAGGCCGGCTCAATCCAGATCAAGCGCGGGGGTAAGAGCGGGGGTAAGATTAAGCCATCATGCCGCTCAACCTGAACAAGCTCACCGCGCTGGCAGTGTCCAGAACAAGCAAGCCGGGCTATTACGGAGACGGCGGCGGCTTGTGGCTGCAAGTCGCTGCATCCGGTTCCAAGAGCTGGATTTTCCGCTTCAAAATGGTAGGCAGGCAGCGCGAGATGGGCCTGGGCGGCTTGCGCACGGTGGACCTGGCAAAGGCGCGCGTACTGGCCCGGGAATGCCGCTTGCTGCTATTGGAGGGCAAGGACCCGATCGAGACCCGCAAGGCGGTGCGGCTCGCGGATGCCCTGCAGCGGGCCTGGTCGATGAGCTTCGATCAATGCGCGGCGGCCTACATTGATGCCGACCGGAGCGGTTGGAAGAACGCGAAGCACGCCGACCAGTGGAAGAATACCCTCGCTACCTATGCTTCGACTGTCATCGGCGCCCTGCCGGTGGCAGACGTGGACACGGATCTCATCGTCAAGTTGCTCGGCCCAATCTGGGGAAACAAAACGGAAACTGCAACTTGCGTGCGTGGACGGATCGAAAGCATCCTAGACTGGGCGACCGTAAGCCGATTCCGGCAGGGCGACAACCCAGCGCGCTGGCGTGGGCACCTGGAGAACCTGCTCGCCAATCCTAACAAGATTGCACCGGTTAAGAACCACCCGGCCTTGCCGTGGCGCGAAGTGCCGGCGTTCAGGGTTCTGCTTTCGCAGTGCCGGGGCGCCGCGGCGCGCGCCGCGGAATTCGCGATCCTGACTGCGGCGCGTTGAGGAGAGGTACGGGGGGCACATGGGAGGAGCTCGATCTGGACGCGAGGCTATGGACCATTCCGGCGGACAGGATGAAAGCACGGAAGGAGCACAGAGTTCCGCTGTCGACCGCGGCGATGGCCCTGCTGGCCGCGATACCGCACCGGGATGGCCTGATCTTCCGCGGGCGCTATAAAGATGCGGCGTTGTCGGACATGAGCCTTACCGAGATGCTACGCCGCATGGGCCGCGACGACATCACGATCCATGGTTTTCGTTCGTCGTTCCGCGATTGGTGCGCGGAGGCGGTCGGGAATTCCTTTGCTCGGGAAGTGTGCGAGCACGCGCTTGCGCACAGTCTGCCGGACAGGGTGGAGGCGGCTTACCGGCGTGGGGATCTGCTCGACAAGCGTGTGATGCTCATGCAAGCTTGGGCCGACTACTGCGGAGTCCGAGGTCGCGCGGAGGCTTAAGTTGTGACGAACGGATGGTTTTTTGCATGGAAATTGAACTGTCGTGATGCCGGTGATCATTGTCCCACAACGCCATTTCGCCAAGCAGCCAACCTTGCTCGCTGGCCGCGGGACTTCTCTCCCTCAACGCGAGCGTTGATGACTGATGAAAACTTTGGGGAGATAGGCAAGCCTCATTGTTATAATGCAATCATCTCGGCCCGAGTGCATCTCGGCGCAGCCACGATAGGGAATGCAAATGAGTCAGTACCTGTTGAGCTTTGCCAAGGAGAACCTGATCGGAAAGTCAGACGCCTATCTCGCACTGCTTTGGTGTATGTACAAGGGGGCGCAGGACAAAGGCAGGTATTCCGATCACATCAAACTCCACCTGACCTCCGCCAACAACGAGCTGCTCACGACCAACTATCAGCGCATCGCCAAGCGCTTCAAAAGAATTCTGGATGCTCGGCCAGAGCTGGGCTGGGTCGCCCCTTCTGGACTCAGACCATTGGCCACGCTGCAGGTGAAGAACTTCCGTGGCTTCGGCGCATTTGGCCCCGAAGACAAAGGGACGCTGCTGCGGTTTAGTACGCCACCACCGGCCACATCAAGGAGGCCGACCGCCGTAAGACCAAGGTCAAGCAATACATTGCGAGGGGCTCAGCCAAGGTCGAGCTGAACCTGATGGGCACGGACCGCAACGGCGTACCTGCCAGCCTGACGTGGTCAAGTTGCTTCATCGATCGCAACCGCCTGCAGGAATTTTCTTTGCTAGGTTCGAAGGATACAGGTAGTGCCGAGAGCGATGTGATTGCTACCTTGTTTGGGCTGGAAGAATTTCAGGAGGTGAGCTCGCGGTTCGTGAAGCCCGAGAACTTCAACCTCACATCGCATCGGCGACCAAGCCAAAGCGAGGCAGTGCGCAAGTGGTCGTGTGCGACCTTGCCGACCGGGACGCAGTCCTGCGCATGTGCGAGGGTGTGGATGCGATCCTGCATTTCGGCGGCATCTCGACCGAGCAGCCATTCGAGCCTATCATGCAGGCCAATATTCTCGGGATGGCCAACTTGTACGAGGCGGTGCACAAGCTGGGGATTCGGCGCGTGGTGTTCGCCAGCACCAACCACACGATGGGTATGTACCGCACCACCGAGAGCGTCGATGCGACGATGCCGGCAAGGCCCGACGGCTATTACGGCGTGTCCAAGGTGTTCGGTGAATCGCTGTCGCGCTTCTATTGGGACCGCTTCGGCATCGAGACGGTGTGCCTGCGCATCGGCTACTGCTGGCCGGAGCCGACCAATTACCGCCAGATGGTCACCTGGCTCGGACTCGACGATCTGGTGCAACTGCTGCGCCGCTCGCTCGTCACGCCCCGCGTGGGACATACGATCGCCTTCGGCGTCTCGGATAATCCGGGCGGCTGGTGGGACGACCGCCACGCACGCCACCTGGCCTACCGGCCCACCCAGAGTTCGAGCCAGTTCGCGCACAAGATTCCTGAAAGCGTGGACTGGTCCGATCCCGACGACATCACGCTGACCCGGCAGGGAGGGGTGTTCCTGAAGGACACGCCGAAATACCGGCCCTGAGGCAGGGCCGTCCGAGGTGCCTCAGAGGGCGGCGATGAAGGCGGCGGCCGGGTCCGCGAACGCGGCCGGCCGCTCGATGGCGCCGAGGTGCGAGGCGCCGCCCAGCACCTGCAGCGCCGCCCCGGGGATGTTCTGCGCCACCGACGGCAAGCCTTTCAGTAGCTTATCGAGCGTGATCGCGTACTCCTGAACCCGCACGCGAGTGGCGTTATAAACTGCATCCGATATCGCCGCCGCCATGGCGCATAGGCCCAACTGTCCGACACTCTTTGCTTTCATTGGCGAGGACACGGATCGGTCTCGTCCAGGAAAATGACCTCCTGGTGAGGAATACGGTTGCCATCAGGCCCAACAGGTCCAGCAGTACCGCGACGGCAGAAACCCGCACTCGAAATGGAATCGGCGCCAGGGCACTCGAAGCCATAAGGACCGGATGACCGCCAGGCAGCCGTACAGGCCACGCTTGTGTATGGAGCCGATCAGCATCTGCGGCACGGCCTGCTCAAAGGTTTCGGCAACGACCACGGCAACCGCTTGGTGGTAGTGCTGAACGGCGCTGAGTGAGCGGTCTCTTGCTGGCGGTACGCGCTCGGCGTACCACCTTCCACGAGGTGGGGGAGGAGTGGCTACCAGAAAGCGTAGGGGATCATGCCTCCGTGGCCGACCGCTCGATTGCGTCGACGAGCTCATGAAGAGCGACCCCATCTGCGAAGCTCGGTGCCGTGTGCGTCCCGTGGTGAATGTCATCGGCCATGCGCGAATACATGCGGGCCACGTTGCGTGCGATGGATTGTCCGGCCAGCCCGCGTAGGCCGAAGGCGGCGGCGCGCTGGATGCCAGCTCGGTGGGATCGCCTTGCGTTCCATGAGCCAACAGCAGCGCCATCTGCGCGTGTCCGGTGGTGCCGGTCACCCGGATGTCACCGTTGGTGCCGTTGATTTCCCACAGCAGATTCGTACCTCTCGAGGTACCGCCGCGGTAGTGGATCGATAGGGCAGCACCGCTGGCAAGTGTACCGTGCACCATGAGCTGATCCGGCGTGGTCTTGGGATGCACCTCTCCGATATCGGTGATGGTTACGCTCTCAAAATTGCTGACGAAGCGGGCCGAGAGCTCGCGCACCGGACCCAGCATATCTTCGAGTGCCGCAAGCGTATGCGCGAGCGGAATGGACTGCACCGTGGCCCCATTGGCTGCATCGAACAGGTAAGCGTAGTCGGCAATCGTTTCCGGGCCCCAGTTGCCGCCCGAGCCAATGAGCGTGGTGGAAAGCACCTTGCCCACGTAGCCCGCGGCGATCAGGTCGCGCACATACTCGACTTCGACTGCAACCCTGGCCAGGGTGCCAGCGACAGCCACCACACCGCATGCTTCCGCATGCGCGGCTAGTCGGCGTGCTTCGGCCCGTCCGTTCCCGAGGGGCCATTCGCAGTACAGGTGCTTGCTCCCTTCCAGCGCAGCGGTCACGAGCGCTAGGTGATGTGGCACTTTTACGGTAATCACGACCAGATCGATCTCCGGCGACGCGACCAGGGCGGCAGCGCTGTCGAACGCATGCGGCAAGCCGAGCGCCTGCGCCGTGCGGCGGCTGCTTTCGGGCGAGCTGTTGGCCACTCCAACAATCGTGAATCGCTCGGACAGCGCTCTCAGGGCTGGCAGGTGGGCCGCTGCCGCCCAGTGAGAGTCCGCATTGAGGCCGATGAGACCGACACGGATGGGGTTGTCGCTCAAAACGATTCTTTTCCAATTTGTTTCCGGTTTCACTTGTTCCGTAAAAGATGGAAAAAAAACTGAACCGAGCATACGCCTTGGGATGGCTATGGGTTGGCCATCATTTCTTGCTTGCCCTTATGAAGGGTTCTCATGAATAGGTGGTCCTTGGTGTGGCAAAGTCAGGTGTACATTCCTGAAATCTTCAGGCGGATTTATCGATGTCTGAAAGAAAACCTATCAATGCACAAGATCGACTTCAATCACCTGCAGGCGTTTATCTTCGTGGCCCGCGAGCGTAGCTTCACACGCGCAGCGGCGCAGCTCGGCGTCACCCAATCGGCGCTCAGCCATACAATTCGCGGTCTGGAAGCCAAGATGGACGTGCGGCTGTTGACGCGTACGACGCGCGGAGTATCGCCTACCGAAGCCGGCGAACGCCTGTTCGCGTCACTCGAGCCTCACTTCGACGGTATTGGGGCAGGTGTGTCGGCCCTGAACGACCTGAGGGAGAGGCCAGCAGGCACGATTCGTATTACCACGCATGATCATGCGGCGAGTACCGTCCTGTGGCCGCGCCTGTCGAAACTCCTGTCCGCCTACCCCGACGTCAAGGTCGAGATCAACATTAACTATGGGCTCGTCGACATCGTTGCGGAGCGCTTCGACGCCGGAGTGCGTTTTGGCGACCAGGTGGCGAAAGACATGATCGCCGTACGCATCTCTCCAGACGTACGAATGGCTGTGGTCGGATCCCCGGCCTATCTGGCTGACCGTCCGGTTCCAGAAATTCCGCAAGATTTGACGGCCCATAGTTGCATCACTATCCGTTTGCCGACCTACGGCAATCTGTACGCGTGGGAATTTGTGAAGGACGGCAAGGAATTACAGGTGCAGGTCGACGGCCAGTGCATCTTCAATACCACGCCGCAGACCCTGCAGGCTGTGCTGGACGGCTATGGTCTGGCTTACGTCCCGGAAGACCTGATCCTGTCGCATGTCGCCTCGGGACAGCTGCGGCGGGTACTGGACGACTGGTGTCCGACATTCCCCGGATACCATCTTTACTATCCCAGCCGCCGTCAATCCTCGCCGGCGTTCGGCGTGGTGCTCGGCTGCTTGCGCATATGAGAAACCTTCATATGGGTATTGAGGGGAGCCGGTTCTCTCATGATGTAGTGGAGGCTATAGTGGCATCGTCAAAACGAGCCGATGTGACCATGTCCACTTCACGAACGTCCAGATCAGCCGCAGCGGCCACTCCCTCGTTTGCACTGAGCGTATTGCCGGTACTGGCATTTACCTTCATCGCATTCCTGGTGACGGGCATCGCCATGCCTGTGCTGCCGCTCCATGTGCGTGCCGGTCTCGGAATGAGTACTGTGATGGTCGGACTCGTGACCGGCGCCCAATTCGCGACCGCGCTGGTATCGCGTGTCTGGGCCGGGACCCTGACCGACACTGCCCGGGCGAAGCGTGCGGTCGTGATTGGGATGGCCGCGGCAGTCGCAGCCGGTCTGGTTTACCTGCTTTCCCTGCGCTTCGTGCAGGCGCCGGTATTGTCGGCATCCGTCCTCCTGGTCGGGCGTGCGTTGCTCGGCGCTGCCGAGAGCTTCGTCATCACTGGCGCCCTCGGCTGGGGCTTGGCGTTTGGCTGGACCGAGGCATACCGGCAAGGCCATTGCCTGGATCGGCATGGCGATGTACGTCGCGTTCGCCATCGGAGCACCGCTCGGGACGGCCCTGTACAGCCGGTCCGGTTTCGCTGCGATCGGGTTTGCCACCTCCTTGTTTCCACTGGCAGGCCTGATATTGGTTGCGCTGCTGCGCGGCATCGTGCCGCCACCCCAGGTCCGTCCATCGTTTGTCACGGTCGTCGCTGCCGTGAGCGTGCCGGGCATTGGCCTGGCGTTGGCAAGCCTCGGGTTTGGCGCGATCACGACCTTCATTTCACTGCTGTTTGCGGAAAAAGGGTGGAGCGCGGGCTGGGCTGCATTTACCGGTTTCAGCGGTGCCTTTGTGATTGCCCGCCTGTTCTTCGGACACCTGCCAGATGCGTTGGGCGGCGCGCGCGTGGCATTGATATGCCTGTTCGTCGAAGCCGCCGGCCAAGCCATGATCTGGCTGGCGCCGACACCCTTGATAGCGGTCCTCGGCGCGGTACTCAGCGGTTTCGGTTATTCGCTCGTGTACCCCGGCCTTGGCATTGAAGCCGTGCGAAGGGTGGCGCCGGGAAGTGGCGGGCCTCGCGATGGGGGCGTTCACGGCTTTCCTAGACCTCGCGCTTGGCGTGTCGGGCCCGCTGCTTGGATGGGTGGCCAGTGGCGTTGGCGTCCCCGCCGTTTTCCTGGTCAGCACCATGGTCGTGCTGGGGGCGACCGCAATCGCCATCCGCCTGCAAAAAACCGATCGATTAACCAGCTAAGGAGCAGTTTATGCCTCACATCATCGTAAAACTCTGGCCGGGCGAAACCGAACAGCAGAAGCAAAAACTGGCCGAAGAAATCACCAAACAGGTCATGCGCGTCTTGAACCATGGCGAGGAGTCGGTCTCGGTCGGGATCGAGGAGGTGTCCGCGCACGACTGGATGAGGACAGTCTACAGACCCGACATCCAGGACAAGCTGGACAATATCTACAAGAAGCCCGGATACGGGCCTCTTTGAAGTCAAGAAAAAGGAACCAAGATGCGTATCGGAATTCTGGGATCCGGCCTGATGGGCGCGAAACTGGGAGCCATCTTCGCCCGGGCCGGACATGAAGTTACCTTCAGTTATTCACGCAGTGCGCGCAAGCTTGAGATGCTCGCGCTCGATGCAGGCAATGGCGCGCGCACTGGAACGCCGCACGATGCCGCCCGCAACGCCAATGTCGTGCTGCTGGCCGTGCATTGGTCGCAACTCGACGACGTGCTGAGCCAGGCAGGCAATTTGAATGGCAAGGCGATTGTCACTTGCATGGTTCCGCTGAACGAGGCCAACACGCAGATCGTCGTACCGAACACCAGTTCCGGTGCGGAAGTGCTTGCCGCAAGGGTGCCGGAAGCAAATGTCGTCTGCGCTTTCAATACGGTTCCAAGCGAAGTGCTGTTCGGCGTGTTTGAGCGCCGCCATCAAGCGCCACGTCCAAGTCTCGTGTACTGCGGCGACGACGCGCAGAGCAAGGACATTGCGGCCGGATTGATCCGTGACGCCGGCTTCGATCCGGTCGATGCCGGCCCCCTGAGGACGGCGAGGTATACCGAGCCGTTTGCGATGCTCGGTGCGCAGCTCGCATATGGAACCGCGGAGGGGCCGGAACTGATCTACCGCTTCGAATGGTTGTAAAGCGCAGTTCAAGAGAGATGACAATCGAACGAGTGTTTGAAAATTAGGTTGCCGTGTCACTGCGGAACTGGTCGCGGCAGGCCATAAGGTGATCGATCCGCTAAAACGTCACCGATGGGCGCAAGAGCTCCATTAAGCGCACCTGGCCTGTCAGTTTAAGTTGCTTGTTGAAGAGAAATACGAATGAAATTTATACAAAATCAGTTTTTTGAGGGCGAGCGCGTTCTTTTCTGCGCCGAGGACGTTCGGCTTGAAAAAGTGAAGTTCTATCCCGGGGAATCCGCACTCAAGGAAGCACGTAATATCGAGGCCTACAACTGCGAGTTCATGGGTAAGTATCCATTTTGGCACAATGACCGCACGCTGATCGTGCAATGCCTGTTCACCGTCTACAGCAGGGCCGCGATCTGGTATTCCCGCAACATACGTATGCTAGATAGTTTGGTGGAAGCCCCGAAGATGTTTCGAGAAGTTCAGCATCTTTACCTCGAAAATACCATGATGCCGAATGCGGCCGAATGCTTCTGGAATTGTCAGGATGTCGAGTTCCGCAATGTGGAGATCAAAGGCGGCGACTACCTGCTTATGAATAGTTCAGATATTCGAATTGATCAGTTAAGGCTGCAGGGGAATTATTCCTTTCAGGGCGCGAAAAACGTCGTGATTCGGAACGCTCATCTTGATTCGAAAGACGCATTTTGGAATACGGAAAATGTGACCGTCTACGACTCGGCCCTCGACGGCGAATACCTCGGATGGCATTCCAGGAATCTACGCCTGGTCAACTGTACTATCTCTGGCGCTCAACCGCTGTGCTACGCCACAGACCTGGTATTGGAAAACTGCGTCATGCTGGATACTGACCTGTGTTTCGAATACAGCAGCGTCAAGGCCAACGTACGCAGCCACATTCTCAGCGTCAAGAATCCGAAAAGCGGTTACATCAGGGCCCACAGCATTGGGGAAATCGTTATCGATGAAAAATGCCGTACTCCCGGCGCCTGCCAAATCACGACAGACGAGATGGCAGCGGCCTGAGTCATGTCATACGACTTCGATCAGCAAATTCCTCGACGTGGGAGCAACTCATACAAGTGGGACTCCGCAAACAGCGATGTACTGCCCATGTGGGTGGCGGATATGGACTTCCGGACAGCGCCTGCGGTCATCCGCGCGCTCGAACGCCGGGTACAGCATGGAATATTCGGATATGTGAAGGTACCGCCCGCGTACTTCGATGCGGTAACGGACTGGCATGCGCGTCGTCATGGGTTCGTCTTCAAAAAAGAGTGGCTGCTCTACACGACGGGAGTCGTGCCCGGCCTTTCTGCCGTTATCAGGGCGCTGACCGCGCCAGGCGACAAGGTGATCGTTCAGACGCCAGTCTACAACTGCTTTTACTCTTCGATCCGCAACCAGGGATGTGAAGCCGTCGCAGCAAACCTGCTCTACCAGGACGGAAAGTACTCGATCGATTTTGCCGAACTGGAGAAACAGGCGTCTGACCCAGCTGTCAAATTGCTATTGCTATGCAATCCGCACAATCCTGTAGGACGCGTATGGACGCGTGAGGAGTTGACGCAAATTGGGAACATTTGCCTGCGTAACGACGTCATCGTGGTTTCCGACGAAATTCACTGCGACCTGGTGCACTCGGGCCATCGCCACACACCATTTGCTTCGATCTGCGATGCGTTTTTGCATGGTTCGGTAACGTGCAGTTCGCCCACAAAGACGTTCAACCTTGCAGGCCTTCATGTAGCGAATATCCTGGTAGCCGACGATGAGCGTCGTCGAAAAATTGACAAGGTCCTGAACGTTCATGAAGTCTGCGAACTGAACCCATTCGCCGTCGAAGCGCTGATCGCCGCCTATAACGAGTCCGAAGACTGGCTTGATGAGCTGATGAGCTATCTGGGCGATAACTACGAATACCTGGTTCACTACCTCAAGAGTCATCTTCCATGCCTTCGCGTAACCCCTTTGCAGGCAACCTACCTGGTCTGGGTGGATTGTTCGGCACTGCAAAAATCAGTCGACGAAATTGCCGCAAACTTATTGGAAAAAGAAAAGTTATGGATCAATCAGGGGACGATCTACGGCCCGAGTGGCGAGGGATTCATCAGAATTAATATTGCCTGCCCTCGGGACGTCCTCATTGAAGGGCTGTCAAGGCTCAGGAATGCTTTGAGTTGACCAGTCGAAAGCTGGACGTGCAAACACAACACAGGATCTAACATGTTCCATATACGAATGGATGTCGGTGGCACCACGATCACGATGACCCTTGACGACAACCCGTCGTCGCGCGCCTTCGTGTCCTTGCTGCCCCTTACCCTGTCGTTGGATGACTATGCGCAGACAGAAAAGGTCAGCGACTTGCCCAGGAAGCTGGCGATGGATGGAGCGCCGCCGGGCATGACACCGGTCGTAGGTGACGTGACTTATTACGCTCCATGGGGAAATTCGCGATTTTCTACAAGAATTTCGGGTATGCGGCGGGGCTGGTCAAATTAGGACGAATCGACTCTGGGATGACGACGCTCCTTCGTGCCGGCCCACTCAAGGCGACGATAAGTTTGGTCAATGACTGAGGCAATCTCATGACGGCATTGCCGCAAAGCCGCCATGAAGAGACGAGGTAGCGATGCAGACACTCGAACAGCTGCTCGGACTCTTCATCGCAGCGGTCATGCTGGCCGGAGCGGCGCGACGTATGGGCGCGCCGTACCCGGTATTTCTCGCAGTAGGCGGCGCCTTGATTGCACTTTTGCCGAGCGGACCGGCGTTCACGCTGCCGCCCGAATTGGCGTTGGCATTGTTCGTAGCGCCGGTGCTGCTGGATTCAGCCTACGACATGTCATTGCGCGACTTGCGCGACAACTGGGCGCCGGTCGCCGGACTAGTGGTATTCGCCGTTGGCTTGACCACGGCGGCAGTCGCGATGGTGGTGCATGAGTTAGTGCCTGCGCTGCCCTGGGCTGCGGCCGTGACATTGGGTGCGATTGTCGCGCCACCAGACGCGGTGGCCGCCGGCGCCGTGCTGCGTCAGCTGAATCCGCCACATCGCATCGTTACCATCCTGGAGGGCGAGAGTCTGCTGAACGATGCGACTGCGCTGCTGATTTATCGGCTGGCAGTCGGCTCGGTTGCCATGCACGGATTTACCTGGGCCGTGGTCGGTCCAGCTTTCTTGCTGGCGGTAGCCGGCAGTCTGGTCGCCGGACTGGTGCTGGGTCGTGTGGTGTTATACGTGATCGACCGTGTTGAACACATGCCGACCACGATCATCCTCCAATTCACCTTCACCTTCGGAGTGTGGATCCTGGCCGAGGCCGCAGGGCTGTCGGCAGTGCTCACCATGGTCAGTTACGCGGTGACGATCAAACGCAGCGGGCCTCGGGGTGTCAGGGCAAGCGTGCGTATTGCCACCAACGCCGTATGGTCGGCCGCGGTCTTCGCCCTCAACATTATGGCCTTTATCTTCATCGGCCTGCAGATCCGCCCCATCCTCGAAAGCCTGGGGCGCGACGAATTGATCCGTTACCTGACCGTCGCGGCCGCGGTGCTCCTGACTGTGATCGTCGTGCGACTCGGCTGGCATATGCCCTTCAATGCCATCTTGCGCTGGCGCGACCGGCGCTTCGGGTTCCGGCCACCGCGCCCAATGTTGCGGCCGACAGTAGGAAGCGGGCTGCTCATTTCCTGGGCCGGAATGCGCGGCATCGTGACATTGGCTGCGGCGATGGCCTTGCCTCAGGATTTTCCGCAACGCGACCTAGTCGTATTCGTTGCCTTCGGTGTCTCGCTCGGCACGCTTGTGATCCAGGGACTTACTCTCAAGCCGCTGCTGCGGGCGCTCCGTCTGCACGACGATGATCCGGTAGGGCGCGAGGTTGGAGCTGGACGCGAGCGCGCCTACCGAGCCGGACTTGCGACCTTGAGCGAGGAGCCGTCGCCAGAGGCTGACTATGTACGTCAGAAATTCAAGGCATTGTTGGCAAGCCGCCAGGACCCGGGCGGCACAACCGGATTGGCCGCTGCACGCCAACATGCGTTGTCCCGCCAGGTACTGCGGGCGGCTCGCCATACGATTTACGCGATGCGCGCGGACGACGAGATCGGCGACGATGCCTTCCGTAGCGTCGAGCAGGAGCTGGATTGGCTCGAAATGGCTTTGGGCGAAGAAGTTCGCTGAGGCGGACCCAGTGGGTGAATACGTCCCGGACACTGGTGAGAATCTCTCATATGGGCATTGAGCCAATGTGGTCTACCTTCATAACGTTGCGGTGGTTATAGTGGAACGGGCAATCAAGTCCATACCCTGATGTCCACTCCAGGACAGTACCAGGCGGAGTGCGCTTCGGGACACCCAATCTACAAGGAAATCAAGATGGAACGAATTTTCGAAAACCAGGTCGCCCTGGTAACTGGCGCCGCATCCGGCATGGGTCTGGCCACCGCGAAGGCATTCGCCGAGGCAGGCGCATCCGTGGCACTGGCGGACTGGAACGAAGAGGCAGTGCGTGCAGTCACTGCGGAACTGGTCGCGGCAGGCCACAAGGCGATCGCGATTCGGTGCGATGTCGCGGACGAGGCGCAAGTAGCGGCCATGGTCGAGCAGACCGTCGCCGCCTTTGGACGACTCGACGCCGCATTCAACAATGCCGGCGTGCAGAGCCCGATCGCCGAGACCGCCGATGCCGACGGAGCGGAGTTCGACCGCGTTACGGCGATCAACCTGCGCGGCGTCTGGAGCTGCATGAAGTACGAACTGATCCAGATGCGCAAGCAGGGAAGCGGTGCAATCGTCAACTGCTCCTCGCTGGGCGGACTGGTCGGTGTGGCCGGCCGCGCGACCTACCACGCCGCCAAGCACGGCGTGCTCGGGCTGACGAAGAGTGCAGCGCTGGAATACGCGGCGCGCGGCATCCGTATCAACGCGGTCTGCCCCGGTATCATCGATACGCCCATGGTGTCCGGCATGCTCGAAAAAGAGCCGGAAGCGATGGACCTGCTGATGAAGGACCAGCCGATCGGACGCCTCGGCCGTGCAGAAGAAGTTTCGGCAGCAGTGCTCTGGCTCTCCAGCCCCGCCGCGAGCTTCGTGATCGGTCATGGACTCGTCGTCGATGGCGGCTACACCATCCGCTGACCAACGAGTTCAAGGAGAAGGCATTAAAATGATTGCCGCGACAGTTTTGTCGCTTACCGTGGCCGCGTCGGCATTCGCCGAGACGGGAGCCAAAACAGAACCTGCCAGCGCTGCGAAAGAGATGGTGATCGCGCGCGCAGGCAGCCAGGCGTCCTCCAAGGGGCCGGCGCAGTATTTCACCGGCAGTGTCCGGGTTGATCCACTGTTCGGCGCACATGCGCCTTCGACGGCGGCCGGCGCCGCAGTGACGTTCGAGCCAGGCGCTCGCTCGGCCTGGCACACGCATCCGGCCGGACAGCTCCTGATCGTTACCCCGGGGGTGGGACGCATCCAGCAAGCTGGTGGGCCAGTCCAGGAAATTCGTCCAGGCGACATAATCTGGACGCCGCCCGGCGTCAAGCACTGGCACGGCGCCGCGCCGACCACCGCGGTAACGCACGTCGCCATCCAGGAGTCCGTCAACAGCAAGAGCGCCGAATGGATGGAAAAGGTCGGCGATGAACAATACGGGAAATAAGCGTACAGCTTCGAAGAAGGCGCTGACAGCTGCCGCAGTCCTGTACTGCGCTTCCTCCGTGCTTGGAGTGTCGGGCCAAGCGAACGCGTAGACCCGCAAACCAGCGCACAGCGCATCATCACCAGTCAAGGAGATTCAAATGGTTGCACCCGCACTGGAGCATTACACCCACGACCTGCTGCTGGGCGACGTCTGGAAGCGTCCGGACCTGTCGCTGCGTGACCGCAGCATCGTCACCGTCGCCGTCCTGGTCGCAAGGAACCAGCCGATGGAGCTGCCGTACTACTTGAATCGCGCGCTCGACAACGGCGTGAAGCCAAGCGAGATCTCAGAGATCATCACGCACCTGGCGTTCTATTCCGGTTGGCCCAACGCCATGGCGGCTGTGAACGCGGCCAAGACGGTATTCGTCGAACGCCACATCGGTGCCGACCAGTTGCCGGCCGCGAAGGTCGAGCTGCTCCCGCTCGACAAGGAGGCCGAGGACAAGCGCGCAGCAATGGTCGAGGAGAACTTCGGCAAGGTCGCGCCGGGCGTGGTCAAGTACACGACCGAGCCGCTGTTTCGCGAGCTGTGGCTGCGCCCCGACCTGACGCCACGCGATCGCAGCATGGTTACCGTGACTGCGCTGGTCGCTTCCGGCCAGACGGCCCAGATCACCTACCACCTGAACCGCGCCATGGACAACGGCCTGACCGAGAAGCAGGCAGGGGAAATGCTGACCCAGCTGGCGTTCTATGCGGGCTGGCCAAATGTCTTCTCGGCCATGCCGGTCTTCAAGGACGTCTTTGCAAAGCGTCCAGGGGCCGGTGCCGAAAAATGAGACGGCCTGTGCCATCCCGAGATCACATCACTTCACATTACTAAAGGAAAAGACATGGAACTGAAACGTGTAGGCTCGCAGCCGTCGATGAAGGGCCCGGAACAGTACTTCACCGGCACTGTGCGTATCGATCCGCTGAATTCTCCGCCCGCGCCGGCCCGCGTGTCGTGTACCAGCGTGACTTTCGAACCGGGCGCACGCTCCGCATGGCATACCCACCCTCTAGGGCAGACGCTCATTGTCACGGCTGGCTGCGGCTGGACCCAATGCGAGGGCGAGGCAAAGGTCGAGATCCGCGTCGGCGACGTCATCTGGTGCCCGCCCGGCCACAAGCATTGGCACGGCGCGACTGCGGCTACGTCGATGACCCACATCGCGATCCAGGAAGTGCTCGACGGCGTGAACGTCGTGTGGATGGACAAGGTGAGCGACGACGATTACATGAGCCCTCTCGGTGACGTGACCGCGCACGACCATTGAACGTCAGGCCCGACAACGCGTACCGGCCGCGTGGGGTTGTGCGCACGCGGCAGCGGTGCGCGTCAGCCGGGACTGCGTGATGAATGATCGCACCCGAAGCGCGTCAATGACGCCGCTGGCCGAACTGCTACGCCCACGCTCGATCGACGAGGTCATCGGTCAGGGCCATCTGCTCGGTGAAGGGAAGCCGCTCCGGCATGCGCTACGTGTCGGACGGCTCCATCCCATGATCCTGTGGGGACCACCTGGCGTGGGCAAGACCACGCTGGGTCGCCTCGTTGCGCAGGCGTGCGGCTGCGAATGTGTCGCGCTGTCGGCGGTGCTATCAAGCGTCGCGGACATCCGCGTTGCGCTCGCACGAGCGGAGCAAGCCACCAACGCGGCCCAGCGCACTATCCTGTTCGCCGACGAAATCCACCGCTGCAATCAACAGCAACAGCAAGCCTTGCTGCCAGCTGCGCAATCGGCGCGGGTCATCCTGGTCGGCGCCACCACCGAGAATCCTTCGTTCGCCTTGAAGCCGGCACTGCTTTCACGGCTCAAGGTGTACGTGCTCAAGCCGCTCGGCGACCGTGACATGCTGGTTCTGATTGAACGTGCGCGGGCGAGGGCACTGGCGCATATCCGGCTTGACGACGTCGCGATCGCTACGGTGATGGGCCTTGCCGACGGCGACGCACGCCGCTGCCTGAACCTGCTCGAGCAACTGCGCACGGCAGCCGACGCACTCAGTGTCGAGGACGTCGACTCGGCGTTCATCGATCATGTGCTGGCGTCGAACGCGCGCCGCTTCGACAAGGGCGGCGACAATTTCTACGACCAGATCTCCGCCTTGCACAAGTCCGTGCGCGGCTCGCATCCGGACGCGGCGCTGTACTGGCTGTGCCGTATGCTGGAC
The DNA here is from genome assembly GCA_045810465.1 of Massilia sp. Lineage (GTDB taxonomy): Bacteria > Pseudomonadota > Gammaproteobacteria > Burkholderiales > Burkholderiaceae_D > Telluria. The sequence continues at coordinate 32,378 of JBJMVW010000245.1, forward strand.
GGCGGAGCCGATCCGAAATACCTGGTGCGGCGCATGTTGAGCATGGCGTGGGACGATATCGGCTTGGCCGATCCGCGTGCCGTCCAAATTGTGCGCAACGCGGCCGAGGTTTGCGAGCGCCTGGGCCCGGAGGTGGGGCACCTGGCGCTGGCGCAGGCCGCCATCTACCTGGCGGTGGCGGACAAGAGCAACGCAGGCGCGCGCGCATTCGGCGCAGCGATGGTCTTCGCCAGCAGCGCCGGACCACATGCGGTGCCGCCATATCTACGCGGCAGATTCGATGAGACCCGCACCGAGCCCGGAAGTATCGCCTATCGGCGCTATCCGCACGAGGAAGCGGGTAGGCATGAAGTTTCCGAAGCCTACTTCCCTGATGGCCTGGCGGAACCGCGATGGTACCTACCGGTGCCTCGTGGCCTGGAGCAGGCGATTGGACAGAAGCTTGCGAAGATTCATGGCACCCGGCGCACACGCTAGCTCTACGGCTGCCTATGCGAGCTCCCTTAGGTATTAGGCCATTCGTGAGAATTACTCATATGGCTATTGAGGTCCAGGTCTCTAGTCTCATCATGGGCCGGAGCATATATTGGTGTTATTGGTGTTGTTACGGATGTTGTGGCCGATGCCACCTATGAGGAGTAATGAAAATGGCTAAGTTGGATAACTATATATTTGAACTGAGCGAACAGGTAACCAGGACGCCAGTCTCGTACCCGACACGCTTCGGGATTTCGATCGCGGCGGATCTCTACCTGCCTAAAAACTTCGACGAGTCGAAGAAGCTCCCGGCGGTTATCGTTGGCGCACCCTATGGCGGCGTCAAGGAACAGGGCCCGGGTATCTACGCGCAGGAAATGGCCAAGCGCGGCTTCGCAGCCATCACTTTCGATCCGTCCTACAACGGCTACAGCGGCGGTGGATCGCGTCATATCTCCTCGCCGGAAGTGTTCGTCGAGGATTTCAGTGCTGCCGTGGATTTCATCGGTACGCGTCCATTCGTAGACAAGCAGCGGATTGGTGTAATCGGTATCTGCGGTAGCGGCGGATTTGGCCTGAGCGCTGCGCAGGTAGACCGGCGCATCAAGGCCGTTGCCACGGTCAGCATGTATGACATCGCGCGGATGCACGCCAAGGGTTTTGGGGATTCGCTGTCCGACGACGACCGCAACGCCATGCTCGATACGCTGGGCGAGCTGCGCTACGCGGAGTTCCAGGGAAATGCGCCGGTGTTGACTGCGCGTGGTGCCCCGATCGGCTTCGATGAAAACACCAGTCCGATCGGCCGCGAGTTCGGCGAGTTCTACTCCACGCCGCGCGGCTATCACCCGAATTCGATCACGCAGTTCACCATGACAAGCGCAATGTCTTTCATGAACTTCCCGCTACTGGCGAACATCAAGAGCATCTCGCCGCGTCCTATCCTCTTCGTTATCGGCGAGCAGGCGCACTCGCGCTATTTCAGCGAGGACGCATACGAACTCGCTGGCGAGGCGAAGGAACTGGTTATCGTCCCGAATGCCAATCACGTCGATCTCTACGACAAGACCAACCTGATCCCCTTCGACAAGCTGGAGTCGTTTTTCAGGACCAGCTTTACTTAATTTTTTGAAGCGGAGCAGACGTATGTCGATGAATATCTCGTTTGAAAACAAGGTCGCGCTTGTCACCGGTGCCAGCTCAGGGATGGGTTTGGCGACTGCAACAGCGTTCGCTGAAGCAGGCGCATCAGTCGTGCTGGCAGACGTTAACGAAGTGAAGGCCCGCGCCGAGGCAGAGAAACTGGTGGCAGCAGGACACAAGGCGATCGCTATCCGCTGCGACGTCAGCGATGACGCGCAGGTCGCGGCCATGATCGATCAAATCGTTGCAACATTTGGCCGACTGGACGCTGCATTCAACAATGCAGGCGTCATGGCCCAGGTCGCTGATACGGCGGACAGTACCCTTGAGGAATTCGAGCGCGTTACTAGCATCAACCTGAAGGGGGTGTGGAGCTGCATGAAACACGAGCTGCGCCACATGCTCAGCCAGGGCAGCGGCGCGATCGTCAACTGCGCTTCGACCGGCGCCATCATGGCCACGCCTGGAATCCCGTCCTATATCGCCTCCAAACACGGCGTCGTCGGCCTGACACGGACCGCAGCGCTCGAATATGCCGCGAAAGGTATCCGGGTGAACGCGGTATGCCCGGGCGCCATCGACACGCAAATTGCCCGCGACGTCGTCGCCGGTGATGAAAAAGCCTTCGAGGCATTGTCGGCGGCGGCGGCGATCGGCCGTATTGGGCAGCCGGAGGAGATCGCTGCGGCGATGCTATGGCTCTGCAGTCCATGTGCAAGCTATGTCGTCGGGCATCCGTTAGTCATCGACGGCGGACTCACGGTCGCATAAGGGGATGGGGCCGCAGCATCGACTCATGAGCTGGCGACATGGGCCCATCGGTCACCGCGCATGAATTCGTCGTTGCGGTTCACTTACTGTCTCTTTTCCTATGCGTTTAGCGTGACAGGTGAGGCAACGCTGGCCTTCGCCCGCTATTGGCATCACTCTGGATGGCGAAGGGCGTCAACCACCAATGAAAATGCAGGCGATGCCTGTCGGCGGCTTGGGTAGTAAAGGTGATACCCAGGGAACACGGGGCTCCAGTCGTCAAGCACCTGTATCAGGGCCCCTTCTGCAATTAAGGGATTCGCCACACCGTCTGGTACGTAGGCAAGACCGTAACCCTCCAGGGCCGCGGTCAGAATTTGTGGCGACGTATTGAAGATCATCTGTCCTGGTACCTGAACATCCAGTTGCTGGCCATCTTTCGCGAACTCCCAGGCGTAAAGGCCGCCATGCGTTGGCAGCCGCAGGTTGGCGCAATTGTGGACGGTGAGATCTTGCGGGACGACCGGCTTGGCTCGGCTGGTGAAGTATCGAGGGGATCCAACGACCACCATTCTCATGTCCGGTGCGATCCGTACCGCGATCATGTCTTTAGCGACTTGGTCGCCGAGTCTGACGCCGGCATCATAGCGCTCGGCGACGATGTCGATCAGGCCATAGCTGATTGAAATCTCGACGCGCAGCTCGGGATATTCCGGCAGAAGCGTTGCCAGCTTCGGCCATAAGATCGTGCTAGCCGCGTGGTCGTGCGCACTGATACGGATGGTTCCGGCTGGCTTGTCCCGTAACTCGCCAAGCGCCGCCAGTTCGGCCTCAATGCCGTCGTAGTAAGGACCCAGGTTCGTCAGCAAGCGTTCGCCGGCCTCTGTCGTCGACACACCGCGGGTCGTACGTGCCAACAACCGAATACCAAGCTTTTCCTCCATTCCGCGGATGGTATGGCTCAGGGCCGATTGCGATACCCCGAGCTGTGCAGCTGCGCGGGTGAAACTGCGTTCGCGTGCGACGACTACGAACGCCGACAGGGTGTTGAGGTTGATGTTGGCCATATGAGCCGCTTGCATATCCGTTAGAAGCGTTTGTCACTTCTCTCATCATGCTGCCTCGCCTATAGTGCTGTCAAACGCAAACTGCGTTGTTCGGCAAAGCCATTTCTGGAGAATAATCATGATAGGTTCATATCTAAAGCTCAACCACGGTGTAGACATGCCGGACGTTGGCCTCGGCGTCTATCAGTCCCGCGGGGACGAAGCAATAGCAGCGGTGGAGACGGCGCTGGAGATCGGCTATCGGCTGATCGATAGCGCGGCCGCGTACTTCAACGAAGAACAGGTGGGTGAGGCCATCCGCCATGGCGGAGTAGATCGTTCCGAACTGTTTGTGACCACCAAGCTCTGGGTGAGCGACTACGGCTACGATCAGGCCCTGCATGCATTCGACCGCAGTACGCGCAAGCTCGGCCTGGACCAGCTCGACCTGTATCTGCTGCACTGGCCTGTGCCGACGCAGTTCGACAAGACTGTCGCCAGCTGGAAGGCAGCAGAACGCCTGCTCGCAGAAGGGCGCGTGCGAGCAATCGGTGTCTGCAATTTCAGCCCGAAGGACCTGGATGCGTTGATTGCACAGACCGATGTCGTCCCCTCCGTGAACCAAGTCGAGCTTCACCCGTTCTTCTCGCAGCCGGCATTGCGCGACGCGAATCGGCAACACGGCATCATCACCCAGGCATGGTCGCCTATTGGCGGTGTCAACCGCTACTTTGGCGGGCAAAGGACGTCGGATGACCCGCTACACCATCCGTTCATTACCGGGCTCGCGCAAAAGTATGGCAAGACGCCCGCGCAGGTCATATTGCGTTGGCAAATCGAGCTGGGCAATGCCGTTATCCCGAAATCTGTGCACGCGGCACGCATCCGAGAAAATGCGGCCATTTTCGACTTTCGTCTGGAGATAGGCGAGGTGGAGTCCATCAACAGCTTGGACAGGGATAAGCGGGGCGGCCCTGATCCGGAGCAGGTCAGCCCAGAAATGTTCGATTTCAGGATTCCTGACTGATCGCAGCGTGTCTTCGGCGCCTACGCCGTTCATAACCGCGGGAGCGACGCCAACAACACGGTGAAGGAGATAAAACATGGAACAACTGTTGAGAGGAAAAATTGCCCTTGTCAAGTCAATCTCGAAGACGTGGCCGCCGCAGCCGGGGTGACGCGTGGTGCCATCTATTGGCATTTCGGTGGCAAGGACGAGCTGTTCGATGCCGTGTGCGATGCGACTCCCTTGCCGTCGGAGCTGATTGGGGAGGAAGTTGCGCTTGCCCTGGGACCGGATCCGCTGGGGAAATTCAGGGAAGCTTGCCTGTCCGCACTGATGAGCGCGGCAAGGAAGAACTACTGGATCCCGGCGGCGTCGTGCTGCTGCGTCACCGCATCCCGTCCGCGAATTGCAAGCGTTCGGTGCAGATGGTCCTGCGATCGGCGATCGAGCAGGGGCAGTTGCCGGTCTCCCTGGATATTGAACCCGCGGCGAGATACTTGCACCGGACCTTGACAGGATTGCTCAGCGCCTGGCTGCTTGCGCCCTCAAGCGTCGACTTGATATCGGAGGCAGGCAGGGCGCTCGATGCTGTCTTCCTCGGGCTTCGATCGGCGCCGTCCCTGCAGAAAGTCCAGGTCAGGTAACTGCATATGCGCAAAAAGATTGCAGCTAAAGTCGTCGTGATCCTTAACGCGACGAGCCTATTTGGCGAAACAATCGCGAAGCAAACGGCGTCTACCCGATGGTGGGCGCGGCATTGAGCGGCTGCGGGCTGGCACACGTGACGCGGGATCTGGTAGATCACCATATGCGTGAAGGAGGTCTTGTCAGCGTCATAGAGGACTGGTGCCCTCATTTTCCAGGACTGCATGCTACGTGACGGCGACGTTCGGGCATAGCGCAATGCAGACCGATGCACATCGAGTCGGCATGTTGCGCAAGGGGGGAGGATCCTCGCCACTGTTGCTGATGGCACGCGTGGGAATGGTGGCAGGCGCTGTCCTGTTGGTGGCGCTATTCTGGATCTGGCGCCGAAGGCGTCAAGCGCACCGCGGACAAAGTCGCTTAACCGATCAGTCTCTACGCTAGGGCAGGGCGATACGCCAACCTTCGGCAGCCCGGGCACTGGTAACAATTACCGTGTCCAGCTCGTCTACGGAGGAAGACAGTGCCGAGTCCTGCGCGTGCGGCGGGCCGGCACGCATGCACCCGGCGATCGCGCCGGCAACTGCAAAGGTCAGCTTGTGCAGAGAAGGCGAGGGCGGGTGCAACCGGGAAGTGGAATGGTATTGTCCATTTATCCTTATTGGTGACGACCAGACTTTCGTCCTGCTGGCGCTGGAGACGGCCATGTAGAAGCCAACGTGTCGTGGGGCCGTGCAGATAAGCTTAACAGGGTGTAGACGAAATCAAACCCGATAAGCGAGTCTATTGAGTAGCATACGCGCCTCGGCTAGCCATACCCAGGCAGCCGAGATATCTAGCTTGCGGTCGTGATGCATGACCGTACGGCGCCAGCGCTCAGTCCACGCATGTGTTCGCTCGACGACCCAGCGCTTCGAGCCACGAACCCCGGGTTGATTTCTTCGGCCGCCCCAATTGCTTGCGCAGCGTCGTGCAACGTTCCCGTCGTGCCGTTTCCTGGACGCCGTACGACTTCGACACGAATATGGTGCAACTGCTCGATGTCGCGAGCACACTTTCCTCCGTTCGCACCGTCGGTGTAAGGCCTTTCAAGCCCAGGCGCTTTGGAACACGCTTGCGCGACAACTGCAGCGGCAGCATCTCGATCCTGCACGCTCGCGGCAGTCACTGAAAGGGCAATGACTAAACCCATCGTGTCGACGACGAGATTGCGCTTTCGCCCCTTGACCTTCTTGCCTGCATCGAAGCCGCTTTCGCCGCCCTGCGGCGAACTGCGATTGGACTGAGCATCGATGACGGCCGCGGTCGGCGCATTCGTGTGCCCCATGCGTGAGCGCCATTGTTCGCGCAACCGGTCATGCATCTGCTCGAACACGCCTGCTGCAGCCCAACTATAGCGCGATATCAGACACTTTTTTCACTTGCCCAGGTTGATCGACGGGAGCGGCGCCTGGAACGAAGCTCGCCAGGCTTGGCGATGCAATCGTCAGCTGCAGTGTTTCAGCGGTGGTTTCCCAGGTCGCGGCCAGCAGTTGCGCGTTCTCATTTAGCTTTTTCCCATGGGACGGAACGATCTCGCGAATTTTTTTCTGCCAACCGGCTGTCTTCATTCGATCTGGGAAAACTTTCTCCAGCAGCGAGAGCATGATCGCTGGCGAGGTAGAGCCACCAGGTGACGCCCCCAACAACGCAGACACCGAGCGATCTTTGGAAATCACAACTTCTGTACCCAGCTTCAGTACGCCGCCCTTGTCGGGAATGTTTTTGATGATCTGCACACGCTGGCCAGCTTGCCACAGACGCCAATCTCCGTCCTTTGCCTCGGGCATGTAGCGGCGCAGCGCTGCCATCTTGTCTTCCCTGGACAGCTCCAATTGCTGCGCGAGATATTTTACGAGCGCAAACTCATGGGCACCGACTTGAAGTTGCGGAATGATATTGGAGGGCGAGGTCGCCTTTGCGATATCGAAATACGATCCATTCTTGAGGAATTTGGTGGACCAGGTGGCGAATGGCCCGAACAGCAGCACAGTTTTACCATCCAGCACGCGGGTATCCAGGTGCGGCACCGACATCGGTGGCGAACCCGTATCCGCGAGGCCGTACACCTTGGCCAAATGGCGCGAGGTAATTGCCGGATTATCCGTGACGAGGAACTCGCCGCCTACCGGGAAGCCAGCATATTGCTTCGCTTCAGGAATGCCCGACAACTGTAGCAGCGGCAACGCGGCGCCACCCGCACCGATGAAGATGTGGCGCGCATCGACCGTCTGGATTTTGGAACTATCCTTGATGTCGAACGCCGACACGCGCCAGGATCCATCGTCGTTGCGCGTGATCGAGCGGACCTCATATCCGGTCGAAATCTTGCTGCCCACAGTTTGGCTGAGATGCTTGTAGAACTGGCGGGTAATCGAGCCCAGGTTGACGTCGGTGCCGAGCGGCGAACGGGTGGCGGTAACGATCTCGTCCGGCTTGCGGCCTTCCATCATGATCGGAACCCATTCAGAAATCTTGGCCGGATCGGTGGTCATTTCCATGCCGGCGAACAGTGGCGATGCCTTCAACGCAGCAACGCGCTTGCGCATGAACTCCCGGTTCTCCTTGCCAAACACCAGATTCATGTGGGGCGTCGAATTGATGAATTCGCGCGGATTGCCCAGCACGCCCTTGCGCACCTGATGCGACCAGAATTGGCGCGAGATCTGGAAGTTCTCGTTGATACCAATCGCCTGGGTAATATGCACTTCCCCTTTATCGTCCATCGGGGTGTAGTTCAGTTCGCAGAGCGCCGAGTGACCGGTGCCCGCGTTGTTCCAGCCATTGGAGCTTTCTTCCGCAACTTTGTCCAAACGTTCGAACACTTCGAAGGTCCATGTGGGCTCCAGCTCGGACAGATAGACACCGAGCGTCGCGCTCATGATGCCACCGCCGATCAGCAGCACGTCAACCGTCCGATCTGCCTTGGCGGCACGGAATTGGCCGCCGAATAAAACAGAGTAGCCGCCCCATACGGCTGCCGCGCCGACAGCAGTCCCAATAAACCTGCGTCTGGAGAAGCGCTTGCCGCTGGCCGGCGCTGCTGTATTGTTGGTGTTTTCTTGACTCATGGGATGCTCCTAAAAAATTTGAAAGCGACAGGCGACCGTCGATCAATAACGGTGCGTAGACGCGAGCTGATGTATTCGAGAATCTACTTTTCTACGAAGGGCGCAGTGATCGTTGCATGCCGTGTTCCTGCGGGGCTACTGTTTCGCATTGAGCATAATTTTTTTTCAGCGCATGTTTGAAGGCCAGCACTTCCTGTTCGCTGAACCCATCCAGCAACTGCCCGTAGACCTTGTGGATCCCTGCGTTGATCTGCGGGTAGAGTGCGACGCCTTTTTCGGTCAGGGTGACATTGACTTTGCGATGGTCCTCCAAATCGCGCACTTTGCGGACGATGCCCTTGGCTTCCATCCGATCCAGTAGACGCGACATTGGGCCGGGCACGATCCCGGCCAGCTGGCAAAACTCGTTGACGGTCCGTGCGCGATTGCGCATCGCACCGATGACCACGACAAACTGCGACGCGGTCAGGTCCAGCGGCAGCATTTCTTTATCAAGCGCTGCAAAAAGCGTATTGCGAGTCTGGCTGATCAGGTAGCCAAACTGTCCATTTTTCAACTCTTCAAATGCTTGCATGGGTATAAAACAAACCTCGGACGCGACACTGAGCTATGGAAGCTATGGATTACCTTTACCTAGGCAAAGATAATCAAGTGGTTTTTCACTAGCGAGACGGTCGATTACACCAGTTGTGGATCAATCAATCCCATTTGTCCTGCTTTAGCCCGTGAGGACTTAAGACCTGCAACTGACTATTTGGAATCGCATGTCCTTCTGCCGGCATCAGACGGAGACTTGCGGTTGGCGAACAGGCGTTGCAGCAGATCCTGCAGCTGGCCAGCCTCGGACGGAGAGAACCCGTCGAGGAACTGCCGGTTAACGGCGGCGACGATTTCCGTGACCCGGGGATACAGCGCGCTGCCCTTGGCAGTCAGTTCAACGTTGACCTGGCGCCGATCGCCAATGTTGCGCATGGGCACGCAATGTCCTTGGCTTCCAGTCGGTCGAGCCGGCGCGACATCGGACCGGCATCGATACCGGCGAATTGGCAGAAACGCGATGAAGGTCAGCGCCAGCACGGGCATCAAAGCGGCGGCAAATGCAGCGGCGTTCCTTGACGGTGTTGAAGCCGCCTCTGGAGTGGGCATGATTGGCATTCAGCTAAATCGAGGATGCCACTATATCCGCCGCTACATCATGTGGGTAGCTGGTGATGGCTCAATACCGATATGAGGAAAAATCATGGATATCACTGGTCGTGCATGCACACTTGTCAAAAGCCGCTCGCCCCGAAGCCCCTATTTGACCTGAGCTCGTTGACGTAGTGCCTCGACCACCAGGGCAGACGCCGGGGAGGCCTGGCGGTAAGGCACCAAAGTTGCATGCTCTGATGAATATTCTTCATGATCGCCCGACGAGGATTGCGAGCACCCTGCATGGTTACGGGAGTCGAATCTGGGTGCGGTTCTCGAGGTAGTCGATGAGACGCTGCTGCACTTCCGGATCCGACGCCGCGCGTTTATAGGCTCGCGGTCTATGGTGATCGAAGTATGTGCCGGAGACTTTTGCCGACGGCTCTTCGCTGACCGCAAGCCAGACCTGAGTGCGGATACCGCCTTCAATGTTCCCTGGTGCGTCCGCGCCGCCAAGGCGGGTAGGGATCCAACCCGGATTCAGTGCATTGATCAGTACATGGGACCAGCGGCGCGCGATGTACATCGACAGCACCAGGTCATGGAACTTGGTATCGGAATACGCCTGATAGCCGCTCCATCTTCTCGCTTCCCATTGCAGGTCGTTCAGGCTCTCGTCGCCGGACACATGCATGTCGGAGCTGAGATAAATCAGTCGTTTCGGTTGTTCGATCAGCGCCGTCAGTATGTAAGGGGCCACCACATTGACTGCGAACAGCTGTGTAATTCCATCGGCGGTCATGACCCGATCTTCATAGGCACCGAGTGCCACGTTGTGGATGACCGAATCGAATCCGCCCAAGGCGTTGGCCTGTTCGGCGACGGACTTCATTGCCGCTATTGTCGACACATCCCCGACAACCACGGCATCGCAAGAAGGCAGCTTCGCTTTCAGTGCGTCGGCCTTCGCGTCGTTCCTGGCGTGCAGGACAACATTGTGCCCCTGCTCGAGTAAGAATTTGCCAGCAAAAAAGCCCAGTCCATCTGATGAGCCTGTGATAAAAACACGCATGTAAGTGCTCCTTGTATGTCTCCCTGCGCGTGTGCCGAAGCCTCGCTGGTATGCGCTGGTGCCGTGCCCCTCGAACTGGGCATTTCCGGGCACCTCGCCCCGTTTCGTGGCAAGACGATGTACCCGTTCATGAATGCTTGCGGATCCGCATGGCTCCGCGCAGCTTCGGTGCCTGTGTCGGCACCGGCAGCATACTACTCAGGAGTGCTTCTCGTGCCCCAGCGGATGTTCCGATCCGCGCGCAAAGACCGGAGCCGGCGCGGCACCTTCATTTTCCAGCCAGCGGCTACGTTGCCAGGAACCGAAAGCGCCGTACGGGTAGGCTTCCGATACGGGCTTGCTGACCGTATCAAGTGCTGCAATGGCGTTGTCATCGAGTGTCAGATCGACTGCACCGAGATTGTCCTTCAGTTGCTGCACTGTGCGGGCGCCAAAGATCGGCGCAATCACGCCTGGGCGCTGGGAAAGCCAGCTCAAGGCCACCTGGGCCGCCGGCACTCCCATTTCGTTTGCAATGCGTACGACGGTATCGATCGTCGCCCAGTTGCGATCCGATTCCGCGTATTCGGCGGATATCGACTGGTAAAGGGGTTTTTCGGAACCGGCCCTCGTATCTGGCGCTGGCGTTCCGCCACGTCGGTATTTGCCTGCCAAAAAACCTCCTGCGAGCGGGGACCAGGGGAGGAGCCCAACGTCATTATGTAACGCTGCCGGCACGACCTCCCACTCGCTTTCACGGGACAGCAAACTGTACTGCTGCTGAAGGCTGACCGGCGCCTGTACGCCCATTGCCTTGGCGGTGGACATCATGAGCTGCAGTTGCCATCCCGTGTAGTTCGAAAGGCCCACGTAGTGAATTTTCCCGGCGCGCACAGCATCGTCGAGGAAAGTCAGCGTTTCCTCTACCGGCGCATGCGGATCCCATGCGTGCAACTGGTACAGATCGATCGTATCCACGCCAAGACGTTGAAGCGATGCATCCAGCGCGCGATGCAGATGACGGCGCGACAGACCGGAGCCGTTGACGTCCTGACCAATACCAAATCGCCCCTTGGTTGCCAGCACGATCCGCTCGGTGATGTCGCCAGGGCGCGCAGCGAGCCACCGGCCAATGATTTGCTCCGATGCGTTGCCCACATAAATATCGGCTGTGTCGATCAGGTTTCCACCGGCTTCCACGAAGCCGTCCAGGATTGCGAACGCTTCCTCCTGCGGTGTTTCCCCACCGAAGTACATGGTGCCGAGCGCGAGTGACGAGACGGCAGTGCCGGTGTTACCGAGTTTGCGGTATTTCATCGTTAGAACCCTTTCAATATGTTGCTGTTAATGGTGCTGACTCGGCGATCGCCCGCATGCCGAACGATCGGCTGAATTTCTGACCGTTCAGTACCAGGTTGCGCGCGGCATCCAGTCGCGCTGCCTCGTATTTCTGCAAGGCGTGCGGGGCTGCGTGCCCGCGTATGCCACCCCTCACAGCCGCGCCTAATGCGAGCGCATCATGCAAGGATGCGCTAAAGCCCTTGCCGGTCATTGGGGTCGGTACATGCGCAGCGTCTCCGACCAATGCGATACGGCCGTCGACCAGTCTGTCCGGCAGGTATTCGGAGATTGGTGTACCGATGATCGTGCGTCGGTCGACGCAGTCAAGAACCGCCTGGCGCCACGGTGAGGGCCAGAGTGTCCTGGCCTGTTGCTCAAGTTCGTCGTAGGTCCGTTCGGGTATGTCGCCAGGCCTGAGCGAATGATGTACTACGTTGCCTGACACGCAGCCCCGTTCACGAAGCAAACCATTGCGGCTTGCGTCGTACCAGGCCCAGCCGAGTTGACGGTCCCCGGGCGTCGCTCCGCCATTTCTACCCGGCAGCGGATAGCCGAGCAGTAGCCAGTCCTTGCGATCAAGAATAGCCAGATCCTGTGGCCAAGACTTCACTGGTGCCAGTGCTGACTCTTGGGCCAGTCCGAGCCAGATGACATATCCGGCGAAGTCGGCATCTGGCTTCTCGATCCAGACACTGCGTCGGACGATGCTGCGGTGGCCATCGGCGCCGACGACGATATCGCCGCTGAGTCTTTGCCCATCCGATGTAATCACCCATGCACCGTCAGAATTCTGTCCGACAGCTTTGACCCAGGTTCCAAGACACAACCGGACCTGCGGGACAGCTGCGACAGCCGCATGCAGATGCGCGTGTACGGTGAACCAGGTCTGCACGCCGGATGGCACGTCATGCTTCAGCGCAGCCGGATCCATTGTCAGTTGTTGGAGTAGTCCGCTGTCGACATGCAGTGCCGCGCCGGTCCGGCCGGTATCTGCCGATCGCTCAAGAAGTACAACGTCAAGACCGGCGCGCGCAAGGGTCAGCGCGGTCATTAATCCTGAGAGCGAAGCGCCGACGATCACTGCGCTTCCCCCGGTTTCATATTGGTTCACGGATCTGGTCATGGGGGCTGTGTGATAACCAGACTATAGATCGCGTCCTATTGTGCGAATAGGTAGCGATATCCGCATACCGATATGAATTTGCTTCATGCATCAGTCCGCCCCATATGCCTCGGACTGATGCGCCGGTGGAAGATAAGTATCGCCAGAAGCTTAATTGGCTGCGCGACTTATGAAGCGTGCACATAAGGCTATGCGGCGCACGGCATGAATTGGCCGTTGTACTTCCCGTAACATCGCAAGCTGGGCCGCCGGCCTACGTCGTCTTACGACGATTCGTCAACAGGCCAGAAGTCAGAGGAAGGGAATCAGATGGACGACACTAGCGATATCAACCAAACCAGGCGCAACCTGCTTGTTACGGGAGCACTGTCCGCGACCGCGACGGCGCTGCCATCCGTCGCAGGGGCGCAAACTCCGGGCTCGACCTCGGCCATGGTCACTGCTACCCCGGCTCCGGTGACGGGCAAGGTAGCACTGCGCGTGAACGGCCAGCGTTACGAGATGGAAGTCGATACGCGCACCACCTTGCTCGACATGCTGCGCGAGCACCTGCACCTGACCGGTACCAAGAAGGGCTGCGACCAGGGGCAGTGCGGTGCCTGCACCATCATCGTCGACGGCCGCCGCATCAACTCCTGCCTGAGCCTGGCCGTCATGCACGACGGCGCCGAGATCACGACGATCGAGGGACTGGGCACCCCGGACAAACTGCATCCGATGCAGGCAGCCTTCGTGAAGCACGACGGCTACCAGTGCGGCTACTGCACGCCGGGCCAGATTTGTTCCGCCGTGGCGGTGCTGGACGAGATCCGACAGGGCATCCCCAGCCACGCGACACGCGACATCACCCAGCGTCCGCTGTTATCAAGCGACGAACTGCGTGAGCGCATGAGCGGCAATATCTGCCGCTGCGGCGCCTACTCCAACATCATCGATGCGATCACCGAAGTCGGGGGCGCATCCAGCGCCGGAGCGAAATCATGAGGGCCTTTACCTACCAGCGCGCGCGGACGCCGGCCGAAGCCGCGGCAGCGGTCGTGAAAGTACCAGGCGCGCGCTTCATCGCCGGTGGTACCAACCTGCTCGACCTCATGAAACTCGAGATCGAGACGCCGCCGCACCTGGTCGACGTCAACGGCCTTGGCCTGGACAAGATCGAGGCGACACCGGATGGTGGCTTGCGCGTCGGCGCCCTCGTGCGCAATGCCGACCTGGCCGCCGACATGCGGGTACGGCGCGACTACGCGGTGCTTACGCGCGCTCTCGTGGCAGGCGCCTCGGCCCAGTTGCGCAACAAGGCGACCACCGCCGGCAACCTGCTGCAGCGCACCCGCTGCCCGTATTTCTACGATCCCTACCAGGCCTGCAACAAACGCAATCCGGGCAGCGGCTGCTCGGCCATGGGCGGCTATACACGCGGCCACGCGATCGTCGGCCAGAGCGAGGCCTGCATTGCGACCCACCCGAGCGACATGGCGGTGGCCATGCAGCTGCTCGACGCCAGCATCGAAACGGTGCGCCCCGACGGGACCGCGCGCGTGATCCCGATCGCCGATTTTTATCGACTGCCGGGCGCCACCCCCCATATCGAAAACACCCTGGCGTCGGGTGAGCTGATCACGGCGGTCACCCTGCCGAAGCCGCTGGGCGGCAAGCACTTTTATCACAAGGTGCGCGACCGCGCCTCCTACGCGTTCGCCCTGATCTCGGTAGCGGCAGTGGTGCAGCCGGACGGCAGTGGCCGCGTCGCGCTGGGCGGCGTTGCCCACCGGCCGTGGCGCGTAGCAAGGGCCGACCAAGCGATGCCGCGCGGCGCCCAAGCGGTCACCGACCAGCTGCTGGCCGGCGCCCGCACCACCAACGACAACGCATTCAAGGTGCCCCTGGTGCAGCGCACGCTCGCATCGGTGCTCGCGGAAGCACGAAAGGCTTAAACGATGAAATTCACGACACCGGCTACCACCAACCCGATCGACCGCCTGAAGGTGATCGGCAAGCCCACCGACCGCATCGACGGCCCGTTGAAGACCACCGGCACCGCGCCCTATGCCTACGAGCAGCACAAGGCGGCGCCGAACGCCGCCTACGGCTACGTGATCGGCGCCGCCATCGCCAAGGGCCGCATCACCTCGATCGATATCGCGGCAGTCAAACGCGCGCCCGGCGTGATCGCGGTGGTCACCCACGAAAATGCCGGCAAGATCGGCAAGGGCGATTTCAACACCGCACGGCTGCTGGCAGGGCCCGAGGTCCAGCACTACCATCAGGCCGTGGCCGTGGTAGTGGCCGAGACCTTCGAGCAGGCACGCGCCGCGTCCGGCCTGCTGAAGGTCGAATATGCCAAGGTCCAGGGCGTGTACGATTTGGAGGCCGCGAAGAACGCCGCGGTCAAGCCCAAGGAGAAGGACAAGCCGGACACCGCGGCCGGCAACTTCGACAATGGCTACACCCACGCCCCGGTCAAGCTC
The DNA here is from genome assembly GCA_045810465.1 of Massilia sp. GTDB lineage: Bacteria > Pseudomonadota > Gammaproteobacteria > Burkholderiales > Burkholderiaceae_D > Telluria. Next base: position 47,669 of record JBJMVW010000245.1, read on the forward strand.
GACGCGACCTATACGACACCCGACCAGTCGCACGCGATGATGGAGCCGCATTCATCAATCGCGGTGTGGGAAGGGGAGAAGCTGACCCTGTACACCTCCAACCAGATGATCA
>JBJMVW010000246.1:0-15060 GCA_045810465.1 Massilia sp.
CTCGATGTTGGTCGGCGCGATCGTGTAGCCGCCGCCGATCGCGCCGTAATCGAGCACGCCGGTCAGGTCGGTCACCAGGTCGCCGCTGCGCACGGTGCCGTCCTGGCCCAGGTACGGGATCTGGTCCGGCGTCGTGAAGATGCCGTCGTCGAGCACCACGATGTTGGCCGCATTCGCCGCCGCCAGCGCCTTCGCCTCGGGCGAACCGGCCGGATAACGGTTGGTCGGCACTTCGCGCCGGCCGTACGCGAGCACCAGTTCGCCGCGGTCGCCCAGGTAGGCGTTCTGGTTGACCGTCAGCGGCGTGATGAAGCGCACCAGCATGCCTTCGTAGCGCGCCAGGTCGCTGTTGGGCAGCTCGATGTTGGTCGGCGCGATCGTGTAGCCGCCGCCGATACGGGTCACCTCGGTCGGCGCCGCGATCTCGGTGTACGAACGGGTCGCGCCACTCGGCTTGTATTCGGTCACGGTGCCGGTCACGCGCACCATGTCGCCGACCGCCGCCGCGGTCGAGGCGCCGAACACGAACAGGCCGTCCGAAGTGCCCGGGTCGCCGTCGCCGTTCAGGTCCTGGATGAAGAAGCCGCCGCTGATCTTGGCGGTGACCACGCCCTGGGTGGTCTGCACGGTATTGGCGTACGGGCTGGTCGCGGCCGAGCCCTGGATCTGCGGGATCGCCAGCGTGCCGGCGACCCTGACGCTGACGGTGCAGCTCGCGCTCTGCGCGCTGTCGTTGCCGAACTGGACCACCACCGGATAGGTGCCGGCCGCGACGCTGGCGCCGACCTGCAGCGTGACCGAGGCAGCGGCGCCGGGGCCGGTTGCCGGCGCGAACCCGGCGAGCGTGATGCCGGGCGCGGCGCCGGCGCTGATCACGGCGCTGTTGACGATGCTGTCCTGGTCGGTCGCCGACAGCGCGGCCGAGCTGGCGCTGCCCTGCCGGGCCTGGAGGCTGGCCGGGCAGTTGGGGACGATTGGTTGCAGGACCGGGCCACCGCCGCCGCCGCAGGCATTGGCCGGCGAGGTGCTGCGGCGCGGGCCGGCCACGGGGCCGGCGCTGAAATCGGCGGCGTTGTTGTCGGTGTCGGTGCAGCCGAGCGCGGCGCGCTGGATCGAGGTGGTGTTGGACGGCGCCGGCGCGACGGCGGTCTCGAAGCGGTTCGCGCCGCCAAAGCCGACCAGGTCGATCACGTTCGGCGCGCCGTCGGCGGTGCCCATCGCGGCCGCGATCCGCGACAGCGCCACCTTGCCGGTGGTGGCGGACAGGTTCAGGGTCCCGGCCTGGTCGACCGGGCCGATGTCGGTCCCGGCGCTGCCGCCGCTGGCGCCGCCCACCAGGAAATACTGGCCCGGCTGCAGCGTGACGTTCGGCAGCGCCGTCGCCTGCCACGTGGTGCCGGTGGCGGACTGGTACTGCACGCTCATCCCCGACAGGCTGACCGGGCCGCTGCTGCGGTTGAACAATTCGATGAAGTCGCGGTTCCAGGCCGCGCCGTTGTTGCCGCCGGCCCCGTAGAGCTGGCTGATGACGACATCAGCCGGCGCGGCCAGCGCCGGCTGCGCCGCCGCCAGGGCTGCCAGCAGCGCCGCCAGCACGGTCAACCGCCGCGGCGGATGGTTCGATACAACGAGCTTTTTCATGGGAATCCTGATGAGGTGGGTGTTCACGCGCGTGTTGGCAACAGACAATTTGCCGTTAGCAAAATGCATATTAGTTGCGCAAATTGACAACATGATGACCACGGATTAGTCCGGGTGGACTAATCCGACTCAACAGGAAGGCGGAAGGAGAGGCAATGCCGCGTTGGACGCTGCGGCCTGTGGCGCAAACACGTCATTCGCGCGGAACCGGGAATCCGTGCTGAACCAATGACACGACCTCGGCATGGGTTCCCGCCTCCGCGGGAACGACGTGCCTCGGGTGCGGTGTGGGCCTACCGCCGACGGTAAGGCGCCGCCAGCGGCTCGCCGATGAACAGGCCCTGGGTCGGCCAGGCCACGCTCTTCCAGTAGGCTTCGATTGCGCTGTTGCCCTGCACGTAGTGCTTGAGCAGCACGGCCGGGTTCGGGAACTTCTGCCAGTGGTTGCAGGGCTCGCTGACCGAGCCGTAGCTGGCGGTGGCGCCGGCTTCGAGCCAGCGCAGGCTGCTCATCTGGCCCTCACCGAGCAGGTCGCCGCCCAGCGAGGTCAGGTGATCGGCCAGCGCACCGGGCAGGAACTTGAGCGTGTCGAGCTTGGCCACCTGCGCCATGCCGGTCTGGTAGATCATCACGTCCTGCGCGTTCTCGAGCGCGTCCGCCAGCAGCCGCCTGGTGGTCAGCTTGCGGGCCGTGATCTGCCCGGGCGGCGGGAAAAACGTCGCGCGCGCATTGCGGAGTTTGTCCGACGTCACGAGATAGTAGGCGCTGGCAGGCACGGTGCGAAAGCCGCTCGCGATGCCGCGGTCGATCAGTGCCCTGGCGTCGTCGACCGATTCGGTCGGCAGCAGCATCGACAGGCGCATGCCCAGCTCGGTGAACGGCCGCCGCGCGCCAGAGTTGAAATACGCGCTCGGGCGCCCGGCGGCACAGGTCTTGGCGCACTGCGACGCGTCGTAGCCAAGGCTGTAGGCGCCGGTGATCGAGTTGCACCTGACCGCATACGGAGCGGTCCAGACCATCAGCACGGCCTGCACCCCAGGCCCCAGGTGCTGGTCGATCTCTTCCTTCAGTTCGTTGAAGCGTTCGGGAGAAATCTCGTGCGGCTTGCCAGGAATGCGCACGTGGACCACGTTGGCGGCCGGGATGTTACGGTGCGTGCGGTAGTACTCGCCCACCGCCACGCTGTTCGGTTCGTCGTCGTTGATCACGATGGCCAACTGGTTCGGCTGCAGGGCACTGCTGGTGACGAACTGGGCATGGGCACTGCCGGCGCTGCCGAGCAGCAGGAGAAACAGGGTCAGGGATGCTCGCAATATCGGTGTCATGAGTTCGTTGTCGGGGTCCAGAACGAAAAAACGGAAGCCGATCGGCTCCCGTTCATCATGCCACAGCTTTTGCGGATGGGCCTGCTCAGGCGGCAGGCGGACGCCGGCGGCGCAGGCGCCAGCCGACCAGGCCCAGCCCTGCGGCGAGCATGCCGGCCGCAGCCGGTTCGGGAATCGGCGCCAGCGTGTACAGCTCCATCGCGTCGATGCGCACCAGCTGGCCGCCGATGCTGCGGTCGATGATGCTCTTGCCCTCGTCGAGCGGGTCACCGTACGACACCTGCCACGACAACGCGGTATCGAGCCGGTCGTTGACGAACAGGTCGGGGCCGGTGCCGAAGGTGGGGCCATGGTCAGCGCGGTTGAAGGTCTGGCGCGCGCCCTGGCTAGGCAGGATGTAGGTGGTCGGCACCTGGCGGTACACGGCCGGCGCGGTGAGGTTGAAGATGAAGGCGGTGCGCTGCCAGTCGCGTTCGGTGACGTGCCAGAGGTCGGTGGAGGACCAGCTTTGCGGGTTGTAGCCGCCGACCAGGTAGGAACTGCCGGCCGCGTTGGTGACCTGCAGCAGCGTGAAGGTTTCGCCACGGCCGTCGACGGCGCTGTGGAAGTCGAGCGAGGTGTCGCCCGGCTGCAGTGTGTAGACATTGTTGAAGGTGAACTCGCCGCGGCCCAGCCAGCGTTCGAGCTGGCGCCGGCTGCTTTGGTCAAGCAAGGCGGAATCGCCGCCGGTGGCCTGCGCATGGACTTGCGCGCTGAAGCCGGCCAGCATGCACGCCAGGGTGCCCGCTGCAACGATAGCTTTCATGGTCAACCTCCCGAACGATTCTCGACGGTTCATTGTATGCCCATGAATGTTGTGCAGCCCGCACTGTTGAACGGCGGAGGTAGATGTAGGGTGGGCACCCTGTGCCCACGCGCAAGCCAGCTATTCGCGAACGTCACGCTGTTGAACGGCGGAGGTAGCGTGAGGATGCCAACGGTTGGCGTGCGTCACGCGTGGGCACGGGGTGCCCACCCTACCCACCCGCCAGGGCTTACGCGCGCTTGTAGATGTCTTCGAAGCGGACGATGTCGTCTTCGCCGAGGTAGCTGCCGGACTGCACCTCGATGATGTGAAGCGGCAGCTTGCCCGGGTTCTCCAGCCGGTGGTTCATGCCGATCGGGATGTAGGTCGACTCGTTTTCCGACAGCAGGCTGACCGTCTCGCCACAGGTCACGCGCGCGGTGCCCGATACCACCACCCAGTGCTCGGCGCGGTGGTGGTGCATCTGCAGCGACAGTTTCTCGCCCGGCTTGACCGTGATGCGCTTGACCTGGAAGCGGTCGCCCGCGTCGATGCCTTCGTAGTAGCCCCACGGACGGTACACGCGCGTGTGGTGCAGGTGCTCGGTGCGCTCCTTGGATTTGAGGTGGTCGACCACCTGCTTGACGCGCTGGACCTGGTCCTTGTGCGCGACCAGCACCGCGTCCGGCGTTTCGACCACGACCAGGTCCTGCACGCCGACCACCGCGACGATCCGGCTTTCGGCGCGCACCAGCGAATTGGTCACGCCATCGAGGTAGACGTCGCCGCGCTGGGTGTTGCCGTTGGCGTCGCGCTGCTGCACTTCCCACAGCGCCGACCACGAGCCGACGTCGCTCCAGCCGATATCGGCCGGGACCACCACGGCGTCGCGCGTGCGTTCCATCACGGCGTAGTCGATCGAGTCGGATGGGCAGCTCGAGAACGCGGCCTCGTCGAGGCGGCAGAAATCGAGGTCGCGGTAGCCGGTGCGCACCGCCGCTTCGGAGGCGGCGGCGATGTCCGGGTTGTACTTGCCCAGTTCGGCCAGGTAGCGCTCGGCCTGGAACAGGAACATGCCGCTGTTCCAGTAGTAGCCGCCGTCGGCCAGGAAGGCTTCGGCGGTGCTGCGGTCGGGCTTTTCGACGAAGCGCTCGACCTTGTAGCAGTTGGCGGCGCCGTCGACCAGCTGGCCACGGCGGATGTAGCCGTAGCCGGTCTCGGCGGCCTGGGGCACGATGCCGAAGGTCGCCAGCGCACCGAGCCCGACCAGCGCGGCGGCGCGCTGGACCGCTTCCTTGAACGCCTCGTTGTCTTCGATCACGTGGTCGGCCGGCAGCACCAGCATCATGGCTTCGGGATCGATCGCCTTCAGGTAGTGCGCGGCGGCGGCCACGGCCGGCGCGGTGTTGCGGCCGGCCGGTTCGAGCAGGATGCCGAGCGGCGTGCAGCCGATCTCGCGCAGCTGTTCGGCCACCATGAAGCGGTGGTCGTTACCGCAGACCACCAAAGGCGCCATCAGCCCCGGCCAGCCGGCCACGCGCAGGGCAGTTTCCTGCAGCATGGTCTTGTTGGACACCAACGGCAGCAGCTGCTTGGGCATCACGGCGCGCGAGAGCGGCCACAAGCGGGTGCCGGCACCGCCGGAGAGGATGACTGGGTAAATTTTCATGCCACTTTCGCTTTCTCTAGTTCAGTATGGTTGTCGTGTGCGCCTTCTTTGCGGCTGCTGCGCCGGCGGTCGCGTGCGTTCAGCCATTCGTCCGACGAGTACTCGGAAGCATGCTTCATTTCACCCGACCGGTCGATGCTGTATTCCTTGAACACGATCATTTCGTGCAATGTTACATTGTCCAGCACCCGGGTGTACTCGAAAAGTACACTTCGCACGATTTCTGCGCCCTCGCAAATATGGCTGCCGTGCCCGATCCACGTTGGACCGATGATCGTGACCCCGGATTCAATCTTGACGCCCGATCCGATATAGACCGGGCCTTCGATGGTGGTGCCGTTCCAGTCGATGCTGCTGTTCAGGCCGACCCACAGGCCCGGCTCGATCTGGGTGCCCGGCATGTCCATGTGGTTGACCTCGCCGGTCAGCACGTCCTGCAGCACTTCCCAATAGTCGGACATGGTGCCGATGTCGAGCCAGTTGAACGGGCGGCGCTGGGCGTAGAACGGCAGGCCGCGCTCGGCCAGCAGCGGGAACAGCTCGGAGCCGATGTCGAACGGGACACCGGACGGGATCATGTCGATCACTTCCGGCTCGAAGATGTAGATGCCGGTGGAAATGAAGTTCGACAGCGCCTCCTGCTGGCTCGGCTTTTCCTGGAACTGGGTGATGCGCCCGTCGGCGTCGGACACCACGACGCCGTAGCTCGACACTTTGTCCCACGGCACTTCGCGCGTAATGACCGAGGCCAGCGCGCCCTTGCGGCGGTGTTCCAGCAGCGCGGCCTTGAGGTCGAGGTCGATCAGCGCGTCGCCGCACAGGACGATCGTGGTGTCGTCGAAGAAGCCGCCGAACTCCTGGATCTTCTTCATGCCGCCGGCCGAACCGATCGGCTCGGGGACGACTTCGCCGTCGTCCTTGGTGTAGCCCTCGAACGAGTAGCCGATCTGGACGCCGAACTGCTCGCCCTCGCCGAAATACTCTTCGATCTTGTCATGCAGGTAGCTGACGTTGACCATGATTTCGGTCACGCCGTGTTTGTGCAGGTGCTCGACCAGGTAAGCCATCACCGGCTTGCCGAGCAGCGGAATCATTGGTTTTGGCAGGTCGTACGTCAGCGGGCGCACGCGGGTGCCCTTGCCTGCCGCGAGAATCATTGCTTTCATTGGACCGTCCTTTGGCTGTGCTTACTTGGGGGTTGTCTGGTAGCGCCAGGAATCGGCGCACATCTGCGCGATGCCGCGTTCGGCCGTCCAGCCCAGTTCCTCGCGCGCGCGCGTCGGGTCGGCGTAGCACTTGGCGATATCGCCCGGGCGGCGCGCCACGATCTGGTACGCGATCGGCTTGCCGCAGGCTTGTTCGAACGCGTGCACCATTTCCAGCACGGTGTTGCCGCGGCCGGTACCCAGATTGTAGGTAACCAGCCCCGGGCCTGTCGCCAGCTTGTCGAGTGTCTTGACGTGACCGATCGCAAGGTCGACCACGTGGATGTAGTCGCGCATGCCGGTGCCGTCCGGGGTCGGGTAGTCGCCGCCGAACACCGACAGCTTCTCGCGCTGGCCGTTGGCCACTTGCGCGATGTACGGCACCAGGTTGTTCGGGATGCCGTTCGGCTCTTCGCCGATCAGGCCGCTTTCGTGGGCGCCGACCGGGTTGAAGTAGCGCAGCAGCGCGATGCGCCAGTCCGGCTCGGCCTTGAACAGGTCGCGCAGGATATCCTCGATCATCAGCTTGCTGCGTCCGTAAGGATTGGTGGCCGACAGCGGGAAGTCTTCGGTGATCGGCACCGAGGCCGGGTCGCCGTAGACCGTGGCCGACGAGCTGAACACCAGCGTCTTGACGCCGAATTTGGCCATCGTCTCGAACAGCACCACGCTGCCGGACACGTTGTTGTCGTAGTAGCGCAGCGGCTGGGCGACCGATTCGCCCACCGCCTTCAGGCCGGCGAAGTGGATCACGGCGCCGACCTGGTGCGCACCGAACACGCGCTCGATGCCGGCGCGGTCGCGGATGTCGACGTTGGCGAACTCGAACTTGCGGTCCGCGATTTTCTCGACCCGGGCCTGGACCGACGCCTGCGCGTTCGACAGGTTGTCGACCACGACCACCTCGTACCCGGCCTTCAGTAATTCAACGACGGTGTGGGAACCAATGTAGCCCATGCCGCCTGTAACCAGAATCTTCATTGTCGTCACTCGCTAATGATTAGGTAAACCGTCGTTCCCGTGAAAACGGGAACCCATGCTGAGCTCGCTCCCGCTTGGGCCAGCTTGAGGCCAGCGCTGCGAATTCAATGACTCGGCATGGGTTCCCGCCTGCGCGGGAACGACGTTTGGTTGGCTATTCTTGCCCCGGCGGCTACTGCGGCCGCCGTCGTATCCCTGCTTTGCTCTCCGGTCAGCGCCGGGCCGCTTCCTTGATCAACAGCCAGATGAAGGCCATGTCGTCAATGAAGTAGCGGCGAAACATGCGGCGCGGCTCCTGCAGGAAGCGGTAGAACCATTCCAGGCCCGACTTCTGCATCCACCTGGGCGCGCGCTTGACGCGCCCGATCGCCACATCGAAGGTCCCGCCCACGCCCATCGCGAACGGGATCTTCATCTCGGCCTGGTAGCGGCCGAGGAATTGTTCTTTCTTCGGCGAGCTGATCGCCACGAACAGCAGGTCGGCGCGGCTGTCGCGGATCTGCTCGACCACCGCACGCTCCTCCTCTTCGCCTTTCCAGTAACCGTTGCGGTAGCCGGCCAGCGCCAGGCGCGGATACTTGCGCTGGTAGGTGGCCGCCACGTTCGATACCACTTCCTCGCGCGCACCCAGCAGGAACACGCGCCAGCCCTTCTCCCCTGCCCGCTTCATCAGCGCCTCGAACAGGTCGACCCCGGCCACGCGTTCCTTGAGCGGCTTGCCCAGCAGGCGCGAGGCCCACACCACCGGCATGCCGTCGACGTTGATCAGCGCGCAGTCGTTGATGATCTGGCGCAGTTCGGGGTCGCGGCTCGCCTTGACCAGCTTGTCGACATTGACCACCACGTGCTGATGGGGCTTGCCTGATTGAATGAAACCCTCGATCTTGCCGAGGGTATCCTCCATCGACAGATTATCGATCTGGCAGCCCATCAACGTGATGCGTTCGGTCATCCGATTTCCTTTTCCAAGATAGCGACAATGCGTTCGGCCGCTTTGCCGTCCCACAAGTGCGGGCGGCGTCCCTGCTTGCCCTCGCCGCGCAGCACCTTGCGCGCTTCCTCGACGATCCTGGCCGGATCAGTGCCGGCGAGCACGTTCGAGCCTTCCTCGACCGTGACCGGCCGCTCGGTGTTCTCGCGAATCGTGACGCAGGGCACGCCCAGCGCCGTGGTTTCTTCCTGCAGGCCGCCGCTGTCGGTCAGCACCACGGCCGCGTCCTTCCACAGGTTGAGGAAGGCCATGTAGGCCTGGGGGCCGGCCAGCGTGACGTTGGGCCCCAGGTCGATGCCGAACTTTTCGATGTTGGCGCGGGTGCGCGGGTGCACCGGGAAGATCAGCGGCAGGTCGGCCGCGATCTGCTTGAGCGCGCCGGCGATGCGGGCAAACATGGCCGGGTCGTCGACATTGCTCGGGCGGTGCATCGTCACCACGCCGTAGCGGCCGCCATTTTCGAGCGCGCCGGCCTTGAAGGCGGCGGTCTCGAAGCCCGAGGTGTCGGCACGGGTCAGTTTGTCGGCCTGGAACAGCACGTTGTCGACCATTACGTGGCCGACGTAGTGGATCTTCGCGTCCGGCTTGCCCTCGCGTTTCAGGTGCTCGACGGCAGCCGGCTCGGTCGCAAAGAACCAGTCGGAGATGCTGTCGGTGACGAGGCGGTTGATTTCTTCCGGCATCGTCATGTCGCCGCTGCGCAGCCCGGCCTCGACGTGCGCGACCGGAATGTTGAGTTTCTTGGCGACGATCGAGCAGGCCAGCGTCGAATTGACGTCGCCCACCACCAGCACCGCCGCCGGGCGCTCGGCGTTGCACAGGTCCTCGAAACCGATCATGATTTTCGCGGTCTGCTGGGCATGGCTGCCGCCGCCGGCGGCCATGAACACGTCCGGCTGGGGAATCCCAAGCTCCTCGAAGAACACGTCGTTCATCTCGCGGTCGTAGTGCTGGCCGGTGTGGATGATCTTGAACGACAGCGCCTGCTGCGCCTGCAGCGCGCGCACGATCGGCGCGATCTTCATGAAGTTGGGCCTTGCGCCCGCAACCAGGTAAATAAGCATGATTGGACTTCCCCGATCTCGTTATTGTTAAAAAAACGTTATTGTAATCCGGCACTCAACCGGGACGGCGGACGATACAGTCGTTATCTTTAAGACATCGCACGCTTCCTTCGATTCATAGCAGCGCGAGATCCATCCCAGCGGGGGATTCTCGGCGCCGCGCACCAGTTCCAGCTTCAGGTCCGCGCCCGCCGCGTGCATCTGCAGGGCAAAGGCCTTGCCGCGCACGTGGAGCCCGGTAGTGTTCAGGCGCACGTCCAGGCCAGGCGCGAAATGCCAGAAGATCTCGGCCAGATGCGGCTTTTTAGCGGCAAATTCGTCGCGCACGACCAGCGTCGAGGTGGCCGCGTCGAAGCGCACGCTGCGCAGGTGGCGCACCGGGTCGGGCAGCCGCAGGTAGCCGTCGTGCGAGCCGCGGAAGTCGAACTCGTGGGGCGACTGCGGCATGCGCTCGATGCTGGCCGCAGCCTTGCGCAGCCACATGAAGCGCCCGCCCGACACCGACTGGTCGACGCCGTCGATGCGCACCGTGTTGTGGGCCGACGTGCCGCGGAAATAGTCGCGCCATTTCTGGTCCTGCCAGTACGAGTAGGTGCCGGGGTCGACCAGGCATTGCTCGCCGCCGACCGACAGCGTCATCGACAGCGCGTCGGCGTGGCCGTGGGCGGCGATGCCGAGGTAGCCGAGCGGGCCGCAGTCGAGCATGCCCTTGATTTCGCGCGCGCCACCGAAATCCGCGCCAAACAGCAGGTAGCCGCCGTCCGGGAAGGCCCAGCCGGTGTCGGGTTCGTGCAGGTCCGCCTCCGGGCGCGGGCCGGGCAGCGCGTGCAGCAGCCAGCGCACGCCCTGGTGGAGGTCGGCTCGCGCGCCGAACACGCTCTCGCCCAGCGCCAGCAATTGGGCCGCGCGGTCGCTGCCGGCCTGGCCCAGCCGGAACACGATGCCGTCATCGGCGTCGCCGACGTTCGGCACATGGCCATTGATATCGCGCACCGAGCGCAGGAAGCGCAGCGCGCGCTGCAGCGAGGCCCAGTAGCTGCGCGAGAACGGGTGCCCGCAAGCCTGGCCGACCAACCCTGCCACGAACAGGAATTCGCTGGAAAACACGTGGTAGGCGAAGGCTTGCTCGCGGTTGACGCCGTCGCGCGAGAACTGCGCCTGCGCCTCGTGTTCGAGTTCGCGGCGGGCCTGCTCCAGCCAGGCGCCGGACTGCTTCCAGCAAGGCCATATCGAAGCGGCCGTGTACAGGCCCGCCAGCTCGCCGATCAGGTGGTTGTTGGCCGACGAATGGCGCGACAGGTGGCGCGCGATATGGCGGCAGTGGGCATGGATGCTGGCCAGCCAGTCGTCGCGCAGCTTGTGGCCGTCGGCGCCCTCGAACAGGCGGCTTGCCTCGCCGCCGGCCAGTTGCCAGACCAGCGCCCAGTTGATCAGGCGAATGCCCAGTTCCAGCGAACTGGTCCAGTTGGGGCCGACCTGCGGCGGGCATTGATCGAGCCAGCTGCGCAGCTGGCGCCCCAGCGCGTGCAGCCAGCGCCCTTCGCCGCTCACGGCCCAGGCCTGCGCCAGGCGCACCAGGTGCAGGTGGCGATTGAGTTCCCACACGTGCTTGATGTCGCCGACCAGTTCGCGCTTGGTGATCGCGATGTCGCCGGCGAAGATCGAGGGGCCGGTGACGCCGGTTTCGGGATCGCGGTTCCAGGCGGGCGGCAGGCCGACGTCGAAACTGCGGTCGGCGAACAGGACCACGTGGCCGGCGAGGATGCGCTCGGCATCGGCCAGCAGCGCATCGGTTTCCAGCTGCGCCAGTTGCGGCGCGCCCTCGACCCGCACGCCGCGCGCGCGCGGCAACGCCGCCGGGACCGGCGCCGGGGGCTGCTCGAGGCGGCGCCTGGCAACCCTGGTGGCGGCGGCCTGCTGCACCCTGTAGCCGAGCTCGGCCAGCGACATGCAGCGCAAGCGATTGACCATCCACACCATCCGTGCCGTTCCGTTCATTTCGCCCCCGCCAGTTCACGATAGATTGACGCCAGTTGCTCCCCCACCACTTCGGTGCTGTAACGCTGTTCAACGGTGGCGCGGGCGCGCCGCGCCAGGCGCGCGCGCAGCGCGGCGTCGGACAGGACTTCGGCCAGCGCGCTGGCCAGCGCGGCGCTGTCGCGCGGCGGCACCAGCAGCCCATTGTCATGATCGGTAATCGTTTCGGGGATGCCGCCGACCTTGCTGACCACGACGGCCTTCGCGGCCGCCATGGCTTCGAGCATCGACATCGGCAAGCCCTCGGCATGCGAAGGCAGGCAGAACACGGCGGCGCGGGCCAGTTCGGCGTCGCGCGCCCGCGGGCCCATCCAGCCAAGCAATTCGACGCGCCCGGCGATGCCCAGCTGTCCGGCGCGCGCACGCACGCCCGCCAGGTCGCCGTCCCCGCCGATCGCCAGGCGCAGTTCGGGAAAGCGCGGAGCGAGCGCGGCGACGGCCGCCAGCAGTTCGTCGATGCCCTTGGCGGCCTCGGCGCGGCCGAGGAACAGCACGCGGCCGGGCTCCTCGTTGGCGACGTCCGGCAGCAGCGGCAGCGGTACCGAATTGGGGACGATGGCCACCCGTGCGCGCGGCGCGAAGCCGCGCAGGAACTGGGCCCAGCCTTCGGACAGTGCGATCACGCGCGAGCTTTGTTCGAGCGTGTGGCGGATCCAGCGCCGCATCAGGGCGCCGGACTCGACGTCGGCAAACTGCTGGAAGCCGCCGCCGTGCAGGTGGAAGATGGTTTTGCAGCCGGCCGCACGAGCAATTGCCAGCAGCAGCGACTTGCGCGCGAAGCTGGCGCGCGAGGCCGAATGGGCATGCACGATGGCCGGGCGGGCCAGCAGGCAGGCACGCGCGGTCTGCCAGAAGCCACGCAGCGCGCTGGCCGCCTTGCGCCAGCGCGTTCCGCCGGCGTGGGTGGCCACATAGCGCACCGACTCGCGTTCGAACAGCCCGCCGTCGCGCAATACCGCCACCACCGCCGCCACCCCGCCGCGGCCTTCAAGCGCCGGGCCGACCATCAGCACGCGTGGCGCAGCCGCTTTCACGCGCGGCCCTCGGCGGCTGGTTGATGGGGTGTCCTTGTCATGTGCAGCAACGTCGAAACTCTTATAAAAGGTGCAATATTGCGATCATACATGATGCATGAAAGAAGCTCGCGCACGGTTCACGCCTGCACCGCGATGAACTCGAACTTGCCGTTCGGCCCGCGCGGGATGGCGGCCACTTGTTCGACCGCCACGTTGACGCCCGGCACGCGCAGCAGGAACTTGTCGACCAGCGCCGCCTCGTCGGCGCTGGAGAAGCCGGCGGCCGTGACCACCCGTAGCGTGAAGTTGCCGTTGCCGCGGTACAGCACCTGGCCTTCGAGCAGCCTGCGGTCGTGGCCCTGGAAGATGCGGTCGAGCCGGGCGATGATGCGACCGTCCGGCAAGGTGATGATCTTCTCCTGGCGCCCGACGATCGCCTTGACAGTCGGGAACACGCGGCCGCAGGGGCATGGGTCGCCGCCGGGGATCACGCTGTCGCCAGTGCAGTAGTGTGCGAGCGGCATCGCCGCGTTGTTGAGGCTGGTGCCGACCAGCTCGCTGGCGCCGCCCTCCTTCCCGATCAGCTCGACCGCGCTGTAGTCGGTCAGCACGTGGTAGCTGCCGTGCTCGCAGGTGCCGATCGCGGCCACCCGCTCGGCCTGGCCGTACCAGTCGAACACGGTGACGCCGAAGGCGCGGGTCACGGCCGCGCGCACGTCGGGCTCGAGCGTTTCGGACGAAGTCAGCACGCCCTTCAGCGCGCCCCCGCGGTAGCTGCGGCCGGCGGCGTTGAGCCAGCTGGCCAGCGCCGCGATCGACGACGGATAGGCGTGGATGACGACCGGGTCGAAGCGTTCCAGCTCGTCGATGTAGGCGCCGATGGTCGCGTTCGACAGGTGGTAGGACGACATCATCAGCATGTTGCCGACCCAGTCGCGGCACCAGTAGCGGCCGTCGGGCGGCTGGTCGGGACAGACGATGTCGCCGCGGATCCAGGCGCGGCGCTGGCCGTGGCGGTAGCCGATCCAGCGCAGCTGGCGGTAGATGAAGCCTTCCTCGCGCACCACGGTGCCGAGGGTCTGGACCAGCGTCAGCGGCGAGCCGGAGGTGCCGCTGGTCCGGATCGTGTTGCGGATCAGCGAGCCGAGCGTGCGGGCACGCACGAAACGCTGCGGGTTGGCCTTGAGCTCGGCCTTGGCCAGCAGCGGCGCGCCGGCGCCGACCGTCGGCAGCCGGGTGGGATCGGGCGGCGCCGGCAGCTTGAGCTGGCGTGCGCGCCGCGCCACGTAGGCATTGAGCACCTCGGGCGAGCGCTCGTTGGCGACCAGGGCCGGGTAGACCAGGGTGCGGCCCCAGAAGTTGCGGACCAGTTCACGCGCCAGCGAACGCAGGGAAAACTTCAGCGAATAAGTCCACATGGCGTAATTTCAGGGACGACTCAGGAGAATTTGTTTGTATGTTTCGGCAACATTTCGGCCCAGAATATCATAGGTCCGATGGGTTTTTACGTACGCTGGACCACGTTGCGAGAACTCTGCCGAAAGCGCCGGATTGTTCAATAATTCGAGTGTCGCAGCGGCAAACTGTTGCGCTTCCATCGGTACGCACAGCCCTGCCTGGCTTTGCTCGATCACGAGTTTCTGGTCGGGAATATCGTTGGCGACGCTCGGGATGCCGAGCGCCAGGTACTCGACCAGCTTGGTCGGCGAGGACACGTCGAACAGGGCGCCGCGCGGAATCGGCGACAGCCCGACCTCGGCCCGCACCGCGTAGCCGAGCGCGGCCGCCTGGGGCAGCCAGCCGGTCAGCAGCACATGGTTGTCGAGGCCGCGCGCGGCGATCTGGCTGCGCATCCAGTGCATCTCGTCGTCCGACGGGGCGTCGCCGGCAATTACCAGCAGCACCTCGGGCATGGCGGTGCGCAGGCGCTCGGCGACGTCGAGCAGGAAGTCGGAACGGCGCGACTGCGCGATGCGGCCCAGGTAGAGCACCACGCGGCGGCCGTCGAGGCGTGCATCCTGCGCCGGCGTCACGGTGGCGCGGTCGAACAGCGCGGCGTCGACGCCCATCGGCACGGCGGTCAGGCGGGCGCGGTCGAAGCCCTTGGCGGCCAGCCAGTCGGCCATCGCGTCGCTCTGCACGAAGATGTGGCGCGCATGCGGCAGCACCATCCGGTAGATGACAAAGCGCGAGGCGCGTGCGCGCAGGTGGTGCGCCAGCCACTTGAGGCCCTTGCGGCGCTGCCCGATCTCGTCGCGCCGCACCTCGAAACCCTCGACGATCGGGAACGACATCCAGTATACGAACGGCACGCCAAGCGCGGCGGCGGCGATGCGGCCGACCAGGC
>JBJMVW010000247.1:0-2322 GCA_045810465.1 Massilia sp.
CGACCACGATGCCGATCGCCAGCACCAGGCCGAACAGCGACAGCGTGTTGATCGAGAAGCCGAACAGCAGCATCACGGCGAACGTGCCCACCACTGACACCGGCACCGCCAACAGCGGGATCACCGAGGCACGCCAGGTTTGCAGGAATACGATCACCACGATCGCCACCAGCACGATCGCTTCGATCAGGGTGTGGACGACCGAGTTGATCGACTCGCGCACAAATTGGGTCGGGTCGTATGCAATTTTGTATTCGACACCTTCCGGGAAATCTTTCGACACCTGTTCTATCGTGGCGCGCACGTCGCTTGAGAGCTGCAAGGAATTGGCGTTGGGCGCCTCGCTGATTATCAGCGCGACTGCCGACTTGTTATCCAACAGCGAATGCAGCGCGTACGAGTTCGAGCCCAGCTCCAGGCGTGCGACATCCTTGAGCAGGGTGGTGGCGCCGTCGGCATTGGTCTTGACGATGATGTTGCCGAATTCCTCGACCGTCTTCAGGCGGCCCTGGGTGTTGACGGTGAGCTGGAAGTCGGCGTCCTTGGACGGTCCCTGGCCGATCACACCGGCGGCGACCTGGACGTTCTGCTCGCGGATTGCGGCGACAACGTCGCTCGCGGACAGATTGCGCGCGGTGACCTTTTGCGGGTCGAGCCAGACGCGCATCGCGTAGTCGCCCGCGCCCCACACCGCCACCTCGCCCATGCCCTTGAGGCGCGCCAGCTGGTCCTTGATGTTCAGGACCGCGTAGTTGCGCAGGTACAGGTCGTCATAGCGGCCGTCCGGCGAGATCAGGTGCACCACCATGGTCACGGTAGGTGAGGTCTTGAGCGTGGTGACGCCGATCTGGCGTACCTCGTCCGGCAGGTGCGGAAGCGCGCGCTGCACCCGGTTCTGCACCTGGGTCTCGGCTTGCTCGACGTTGGTACCGATGGCGAAGGTCACGGTCAGCAGCAGCGCGCCGTCCGAGGTGTTCTGCGAGGTCATGTACAACATGTTCTCGACCCCGTTGATTTCCTGCTCGAGCGGGGTGGCGACGGTCTCCGCGATCACTTTCGGGTTGGCGCCCGGGTACTGGGCGCGCACGACCACCGACGGCGGCTGGACGTTCGGGTACTCCGAGATCGGCAGCGCGAAGATCGCGATCAGGCCGGCCACGAACACCAGCACTGACAGCACGCCCGCGAAGATGGGCTTGTCGACGAAAAAGCGTGAAAAGTTCATGATGTTTATTCCTTCTTCGAGCCGGAGGCGGCCAGCGCCACCTTGGCGTCCTTGGCCGGGGTCACGCTCGCCATCATCGGCACGGTCTGGGCCTTGATCGGGGCGCCCGGCTTCACGCGCTGCAAGCCGTTGACGACGATCTGTTCGCCCGGTTTCAGGCCGGCGCGCACCACACGCAGGCCGTCGACGACCGGACCGAGAGCGACTTCACGGCGCTCGGCCTTGCCTTGGGCGTCGACCACAAACACGAACTTGTGGCTCTGGTCGGTGCCGACCGCGCGGTCGGAGATCAGCAAGGCTTTGCGTTCGTCACCGCCGCCGATCTGCACGCGTGCGAACAGGCCGGGCGCCATGCTGCGGTCTTCGTTGGCGAACACCGCGCGCAGGCGCACGCTGCCGGTGCGGGTGTCGAGCTGGTTGTCGACGAATTCGAGCTTGCCCTCGTGCGGGAAGCCGTCCTCGTCGGCCAGGCCGACGCGCACCGCGACCGGGGCGCCGCCACGGGCGCGCTTGGCCACGCGCAGGTAGGTACTCTCGTCGCCGTCGAAGCTGGCGTAGATGCGGTCCAGCGAGACGATCGAGGTCAAGGCGGCCGACGGGTCGACCAGGTTGCCCAGCGTGATTTCAGCCTTGGACACGCGGCCGTTGATCGGCGCGATCACGCGGGTGTAGGACAGGTTCAGTTTCGCCGCTTCGGCCTGCGCCCTGGCCGCGCGTGCGCCGGCCTCCAGTTCCTTCTGGCCGGCGGCGCGCTCGTCGAATTCGCGCTGGGCGATGGCCTTATCGCCCAGCAGCTTCTCGGCGCGCGCCAGTTCCAGCCGCGCCAGGTCGGCCTTGGCACGCGCGGCGTTGGCGGCCGCTTCGGCGCGGTCGGCCTCGGCCTGGAACGGCCGCGGATCGATCTCGAACAGCACGTCGCCCTTTTTCACTTCGGCGCCCGGCTTGAAGTTCACCGCCGTGACGAAACCGCTGACGCGCGGACGGATCTGTACCACGTCGATTGCCTCGAGGCGGCCAGAAAATTCCTGGGTTTCAGCGATCGCCTTCTCGACCACCGTCGCCGCCGAGACCGGCGGTCCTCCCGCAGCGGCCGCCGC
>JBJMVW010000248.1:0-9228 GCA_045810465.1 Massilia sp.
CAGTTCCGCGCTGGGGTCGGCATGGGCGATCGAGCCGCACACGGTGCCGCGGTTGCGGATCTGGAAGTGCGAGATGTGCGGGAAGGCCTGGGCCAGCAGTGGCACTTCCTGGTCCAGGGTCGGGCGCCACTCGACGCTGCCCTGGGTCGCGGCGGCGCCGATCGCCAGCTTGCCGGCACCTGGACGCACGTAGTTCAGGTCCGGCACGCGAGAGATGTCGATCAGCACGCTCGGCTGGGCCAGGCGCAGGTTCAGCACGGCCATCAGGGACTGGCCGCCAGCCAGGATGCGCGCATCGTCGCCGGCGTCGGCCAGCAGGTTCACTGCTTCTTCGGCGGTGTCCGGGCGCGCGTAGTCGAAGGCTGGTGGCTTCATCGCTCAGGTTCTCCATGTGCTCCAAACAGGGCCAGCAGACGATGCAGCCAGCCGCGCTTCGGCGCGGCCGCCGGCGCGCCGCCAGGCACCGTGGCAGGGCCGCCGGCTTCACGTCCCAGTTGTTCGAACAGCTGGTTCAGCACGATCTTGGCCGCGCCTTCCAGCATGCGGCTGCCGACCGCCGCGACCTTGCCCGACACCTCCGCCGAGTAGTCGTAGCGCAGCAGGGTGCCGCCGCTGGCGGGTTCCAGGGTCACCAGGCCGCTGCCGCGGGCGCTGCCGACCGAGGACAGGCCGGAGCCGGCCAGGCGCAGGCTGCGCGGCGGGTCGAGCTCGGACAGCGCCACTTCGGCCGAGTAGCGCGCCTTGATCATGCCCACGCCCACGGTGACGTCGGCGCGGTAGCGGTTCTCGCCGGCCGGGGCCAAAGCATTGCAGCCGGGGATGACCTTGGCCAGCGCCTGCGGGTCGAGCAGTACCCGGAACACGGCTTCCGGCGGGGCGCCCAGCACGACTTCGCCGCGCGCGGCCAGCGCCTTCCCGCCCTTGGCCGGCTTCGCCGCTGCCGTTCCCGCCGCATGGGCCGGCGCGGGAGAGTCCACGGTCAGCGGGGACAGGGCGGGAGCCGCCGGTGCCAGCTTGGCCGCTGCCGACGGTGGCGGTTCGTCTGCGCCGATCAGGTCCATGACTTTCGAGGGCGTCAGCGGCAGCGTGAAATCCTTCACCCCGAGCGCGTCCGCCACGGCATTCGCGATGCAGGGCGGGGTACTCATGTTGTTGCCTTCGCCCAAGCCCTTGGCGCCCAGCGGCGTGAACGGCGAGGGCGTCTCCAGGTGGATGATTTGCGGCTCAGGCACTTCGCAGGTGGTCGGCACCAGGTAGTCGGCGAAGGTGCCGGACTGGAAACTGCCATCTTCGCCGTAGCGGAACTCTTCCATCAGGGCCGCGCCCAGGCCCTGGGCGAAGGCGCCGCGGATCTGGCCGTCGGCCAGGGCCGGGTTCAGGATCTTGCCGGCGTCGTGGGTGGTGATGTATTTGGCGATCGTGACGCGGCCGGTGCGGCGGTCGACCTCGACGGCGCAGACGTCGAACGCGAAACCGTAGGCGGCCGAGGTGTTGACGCGCTCCTGCTCGTCCGGCGCGCCGAGCGACTCGGCGGTCCAGAAGGCGGTCTCGCGCATGCCCGGCGCCACGCCCGCCGGCAGCAGCGCTGGAGCCCAGTGCGGGCTGGCGGCCATGCGCAGGAAGGGCAGGCTTTGGTCCGGGTTGGCGGCCGCGTAGACCTTGCCTCCCTCGAACACGATGTCGTCGCCGGAGCAGCCCAGTTGGGCGGCAGCGATGAGCGCCAGCTTGTCGCGCAGTTTGACGGCCGCCAGGTGGACCGTGCCCGCCACCGCGCCGGCGAAGCGGCTCGAGTAGTTGCCGGCGGCGACAGACCAGGCATCCTTCTGGGTATCGAATTCGACGTTCACGGCGACCTGGTCGGGCTCGATGCCGAACACGTCCGCCACCACCTGCGAGCACACGGTCCGATGGCCCTGGCCGGCCGGGGCCGAGGCGATCACCACGTTCACCCCGCCGAGCGGGTCGATGCCGACGGTGGCGGCGGCAATCGCGCCGTTCTTCGGGCCGGCCTTGGCGCGCGCTTCCTTCGGCAGCACGGTGGTGATGTAGCCCATGTTCGAGATCGAGGGCTCGACGATGGCGGCGAACCCGATGCCGAACAGGCGGCCTTCGGCGCGCGCGCGCGCGCGCTGCGCGTACAGCCCGGCCAGGCCGCCCTCGCTCTGCACCAGTTCGAGCGCGCGCTGGTAGTTGCCGGAGTCGATCAGGCCGCCGGCCGCGGCCCGGTAGGGGAAGGCGTCGGCCGGGATGAAGTTGCGGCGGTAGACCTGGAGCGGCTCGATCCCGAGCTCGACCGCAATGCGCTGCATCAGGCGCTCGAGCGCGATGTACACCTGCGGGCCGCCGAAGCCGCGCACCAGGCCGGCCGGGGTCTTGTTGGTGACCACGACGCGGTTGCGCACCGCCAGGTTGGCGATCGCGTAGGCGCCGGTCAGCACGCCGTGCATGCGGTAGAAGGTGGCCGGTTCCGGCGCCCGCAGGTAGCCGCCGACGTCGTCGAACTGGTCGTAGGACAGCGCCGTGATGCGGCCATCGTCCTGCACGGCGGCGCGGATGGTCGACAGGCGGTTGGTGGCCGAGGTCAGGCCGCCCAGGTGCTCCAATCGATCCTCGGTCCACTTCACTGGCGCGTTCGCCTTCCTCGAGGCCAGGCACATCAGCACCGCGTACTGGAACACGGCGTGCTTGACGCCGAAGCTGCCGCCGGAGTCGCGGAAATAGCGGTGGCGCAGCTTGTGGCCCGGCACGCGCAGCGCCAGCGCCATCACCGTGTGCAACGAGAACGGGCCCATGAAATTGGAGGCGACGTCGTAGCCTTCTTCCTCGTTCAGCCAGTCGGCGATCACCACCGCGCACTCGATCGGGGTGCAGGAATTGCGCGGGTAGCGCACCGTCAGCTCGACCGTGCGGGCGGCGGCGGCGAACGCGGCTTCCGGGTCGCCGTAGCGGAAGCTGCGATCGCTGACGACATTGCTGCCGACCGCCTCGTGCAGGATCGCCGCATCCGGCGCGATCGCTTCGTCGATGCCGGTCACCGGATCGAGCTGCTCGTAGTCGACGGCCACCAGGTCGGCGGCGTCCTCGGCCAGGTAGCGGGACTCGGCCACCACCACGGCCACCGGTTCGCCGGCGTAGCGCACCTTGTCCACCGCCAGCGCCCACATCTCCATCCGCGCCTTGACGCCGACCACGAAGGGCTTGGACCAGGCGGCCAGGTCGGCGCCGGTCAACACCGCCCGCACGCCCGGTGCCGCTTCGGCGCGCTTGCTGTCGATGCCCTTGAGGACGGCATGCGCATGCGGCGAGCGCACGATGGCGGCATGCAGGGTACCGGGCTTGACGCCGACGTCGTCGCCGTACTGGCCGCGGCCGGTCAGCAGCGAGACGTCCTCGATGCGCTGCATCGGGCGGCCCAGGAAGGGCGCTTCTGCCTGCTGCCCGGCGGCGTCCGTTGCGGCTTGGGGCCGGTCGGCGGCGGGGTGGGGGATCTTCATTTCCATGCTGTTGGCCTCTCCGGGCGCAAGACGTTGTCTCGTGTTGTGAAATTCAGTATAGGGAAGCCCAAACATCAGAACAAATAATGTTTATTGATCCGATGAATCAGGAATCGTGATGGTGGAATGTAGCGCGCGCGGTCAGCTGAACAAGGTCATCCCCGCGCCGCCGGGGATGACGTGCCAACTGGGCCGGCATTCGCCCGCAGGCCCGCGGTCAGGCCGCTTTTTGCTCGGCCGGCGCGTCGAGTTTGCCCAGCGTTTCGGGTACGACCAGGGCGCCGATGAGGAAGATCGTGCTGATCGCGCCAAGGAAGATGGCCAGGGTCAGCGGAATGCTGGCCGGCGTCGGCGAAGCCAGCGAGACGAAGGTCGGCATCAGGCCGCCGATGGCGAAGCCGATGTTCCAGGACAGGCCGGTGCCGGTGGCGCGGATCGTGGTCGGGAAGCGCTCGTTCAGGAAGATCAGCAGCGGCGCGTAGCCGGCGCTGCCCAGCATACCGAAGATCACGCAATACAGTCCCAGCTGGAGGGTAGAACTGGCGCCGGGCAGGGCGAGCGCGATGGCCGGGAACGCGAACAGGCGGATCGCGCCCATGATCAGGAAGGTCTTCTTGCGGCCGATGAAGGTGCTGAGGTGGCCGCTTCCGATGGAGGCGACGATCACGCCCACGCTCGTGCACATGAGGATGAAGCCGGCTGTTTCCGCCGGGGTCTTGTTGACGACCTTGAGGAAGGTCGGCAGGAAGCCCGACGTCAGGTAGTAGCCGCTGCCGCCCCCGATGCTGAGCAGCAGGTTGACCAGCAGGACCTTGCGCCACTCGCGCGAGAACAGGGTGCGCACCGGATGGCGCAGTGGCCCCGCCGCGATGCCGCTCGCGAGGTTGGCCGCTTTGGCGCGCGCCTTGGCTTCCTGGAGCTTCTTGAACATCGGCGATTCTTCCAGGTTGCTGAAGATGGTAATCCCCAGTAACGCGCTGATGATCCCGGTGAAGAACATGCAGCGCCAGCCCCATTCCTCGAAGGCGGCGCCCGGGAACAGCGCCGACATTACATAGAACACCACCGAGGCGAACAGGGCGCCGATGCCGGCGCCGCCGCCACCGATCAGGCCCGACACCGCGCCACGGTAGCGCGGCGCCACCGATTCGGTGCCGATCGTGTGGGTGGCCGCGACCACGCCGCCGACGAACACGCCCTGCACCAGCTTGAGGATGATGAACAGGATCGGGGCGATGGCGCCGACGGAGTGCACGCTGGGCAGGATCCCGAATGCGGCTGTGGAGACGCCGACGCCGACCATCGCCATGATCATCGTGCGCTTGCGGCCGTGTGTGTCCGCGTAGGCGCCGAACA
Source organism: Massilia sp. (assembly GCA_045810465.1). GTDB lineage: Bacteria > Pseudomonadota > Gammaproteobacteria > Burkholderiales > Burkholderiaceae_D > Telluria. Next base: position 4,851 of record JBJMVW010000248.1, read on the forward strand.
GGCCCGAGCCCAGGGGACGCATCAGCAGGGTGACGCCGAAGGACGCGTAGATGGCCGCCAGCGACAGCATCGGGTGCTCGGACGGGAAGAACAGTTTGCCGAGCACCGGCGCCACGAACAGCAGGATAAAGAGGTCGTAGAGGTCGAGCGACCAGCCGACGCAAGAAGCGACGACGGCCTTGAGCACGTGGCGGTTATGCTCCCGCTCGGCGAATAAATTTTGGTTAGTGACCACAGCCATGATTGTCTCCAAGATTTTAAGTTATGCGCAGGTGGCTAGCGGTCGGAACACGGTTGCCACTACTTGCATGGGCAAGAGTAGCGTTGAACATCCATCTGTTCTAATAATGTATGTTTATGCTTAATATCAGGTGAACTGATGATGCGCAGCCGCGTTCGGCAAAACGCGGTGGGCGGCGCGGCGTGGCGCTCAGGAGTCGCCGAGGATGAAGCGGCCGGCTTCCACGATGACGCGCGCGGGCTGGTCGCGGTGGGGGGAGTGTCCGCAGCCGGGCAGTTCCAGCAGGCGGGTCTGCGGCGCAAGGCGGGCGATGCCGCGGATCTGCTCGAGCGTGCCGTACTCGTCGTCCTCGCCCTGGATGGCGAGCAGCGGCACCCGGATGCGCGCCACTTCGGGGCGGATGTCCCATGTGCCGAAGGCTGGGGCCAGCCAGGCATCGTTCCAGCCCCAGAACGCCGAGTCGACGTCCGCATGGTAGCGCGCCAAGCGCTCGCGCAGGCCGCCGCCGAGATAGGCTTCGCGCGCCAGGCGGATCGAGGCCAGCCCCACTTCCTCGACCATGATGTGGGGGGCCATCACGACGATGCCGCTCAACTGCTCACCGTAACGGGCAGCGTGCAGCAGCGCGATCGAGGCGCCGTCGCTATGCCCGAACAGCCAGGGGCGCACCAGGCCCAGTTGCGTGAACAGGGCCGGCAGCACCTCCCAGGCCTGGCGGTGCATGAAGTCGGGCGCCCAGCGCTCATCGGGCGGGCGCGGCGTCGAGCGCCCGTAGCCGTAGCGCGAGAACACCAGGCCGCGCAGGCCGTTGGCGCGGCAGAACTGCTCGGGAAAGTCCTTCCATTGCGCGACCGAGCCGAGGCCCTCGTGCAGGAAGACCACGACCGGAGAGCGGGAAGCGGGCACGCCGACCCAGGAGAGTTCGAGCCGCAGCGGCTTGCCGTGCCAGTTGATGTCGGCAAAGGGCGGTAGCACGGCGGGAGGTGAAGTGTGCGTCGTCATGGTCGAGGCTGAAGCGGGCCGATTCTAGCACGCAGGCGGGACCGCGCCAGATCCGCGCGCACGGCTTGCGGGCACAAGATGTCGCCATTGTTCCGGGCCGCAGCCGGCGTGCCCAAGGGATTGATATTCCCGTCGCTGGACCAGTGGCTGTTCGGCGACTGGTTCGCCGGCGTGCGGTGCGAGCGCACCCCGATCGGTTCGTCGATCGGCGCGTGGCGCATGGCCGCCGCCTGCCAGCGCGCTAGCCGCCGGCCGCCGGCTTCGCCATCAAGGCCATCATCGCCGTGACTGTGGCTTCGACGCCAGTGCGCACGGCCGGCTCGGGCTCGATCCTGAAAATCGCGCTGTGGTGGCTCGGCACCGGCGCCCCGCCAGCCGCCGCCGCATCGAGCACGGCCTTGCTGGTCCCGCCCACCGCGAAGTAGACGCTCGGAATGGCTGGCGCCGTGGTGAAGAACGGGAAATCCTCGGCCCCCATGCCATAGCGGATGAAGTCGTTATCGATCGCGTGCGGACCCAGCTTGTCGGCCCAGGCCTGCTTCAGCCGGCGGGTCAGCGCGGCGTCGTTCAAGGTGGGCGGCGTCACCTCATCGAGTACCTTCACCTCGGGCAACTGGTCTTCCGCGATGCCGTTGGCGCGCGCCGTGTTCAGCGCCACGCGGCGGATCGCATCGAGCAGCATCGTGCGGGTCTTCGCGCTGTCGCTGCGCACCGTCAATTGCAGCTTTGCGGAGTCGGGGATGATGTTGGCCTTGGTGCCGGAATGGAAGGAGCCGACCGTGATCACCGCTGCTTCATAGGGCGCCCGTTCGCGGCTGACGATCGACTGCAGCGCCACCACGATCTGGGAACCGAGCAATACCGGATCCTTGCCCCGGTGCGGCATCGCGCCGTGCGCTCCCACGCCCCGGATCAGGATCTCCACCGTGTCGGCGCCCGAGTACATGGCGCCCTCGTTGGCCACGATCCTGCCGGTCTCGATATCGGACGACACGTGGAAGGCCAGCGCGTAGTCCGGCCGCCCGAAACGCTCCCACACGTGGTCCTTCATCATGGCGGTGGCGCCACCGACGCGCTCCTCGGCCGGCTGGCCAATCAGCATCAGCGTGCCCGACCATTGCTTGCGACGCGCCGCCATCTGGCGCGCCGTGCCTACCAGGCTCGTGATGTGGACGTCGTGGCCACAGGCGTGCATCACCGGCGATACGTTGCCTTCGCGGTCCTTCGCCATGACTGTCGAGGCATTGCCCAGCCCGGATTTCTCCACCACCGGCAAGCCATCCATGTCGGCGCGCATCATCACCAGCGGGCCGGGCCCGTTCTTCAGGACCGCCACCACGCCCGTGCCGCCGACCCCCTCGGTGACCTGGAAACCTGCCGCGCGCAGTTCGGCGGCAAGGTGCGCGGCCGTTTTGGTTTCCATGAACGACAATTCGGGGTTGCGGTGAAAGTGGTCGAACAGCGCCGCGAGGTGGCCGCTGTAATCCTTCGCAACGGCATTGGCCAGCTCGGCATCGGCGGCCTGGACCAGGTGCAGCGGAACGGCGGCAAGGAGTAATGCAACCAGGCGTTTCATGGGTTTTCCTTTGACGTGGCGATTGCGGGCAGGCGCCCGGTACCGGCATTCACCAAGCCAAGGCTTTGGTTGCCAATTTGTAATTTACACCTAATCAAGATGGCTGTGCCGGAAATCGCGCTTGATCCCCGGGGCCAACGCCTGGAAGCTCTTGCTGCGATAATTTCGCGCATGAGCGCACTTACCTTCCATGCCGGGCCGCGCGCGCTGGCCCAGATCCGCGCGCACGGCCTGCGTGCACAAGACGTCGCCATTGTTCCGGCCGCCGCCGGCGGACCGAAGGGGCTGATTTTCCAGGCGCTCGACCAGTGGCTGTTCGGCGAATGGTTCCCGGGCGAACCGCGCGAGCGGACCCTGATCGGCTCGTCGATCGGCGCCTGGCGCATGGCGGCCGCCTGCCAGCGCGACCCGGCCAGGGCGTTCGCCCGCCTGGGCGAGCTGTACGCTGGCCAGCGCTACGCGAGCACCAGGCCAACCCAGCAGGAAATCGACGGGGTGGTCCGCGCTCTGCTGCATGAGTTCGTCAGCGGCCATGAAGACGACATCGTCAACCACCCGCATCACCGGCTGCATATGCTCGTCGTGCGCGGGAAGGGCTCGCTGGCGGCGCCGCCGCACCGGCGCGCCGAGATGCGCGGGTTTGCCGCGGCGGCGCTGCATAACCTGGCGTCGCGCGAGCGCCTGGGCAAGCTGCTGGAGCGCGTCGTGATCGGCGACCGCCGCGACGCCTCGCCATGGCTGCGCGAAAAATTCGACAACTTCACCACCCACTTTCCCGCGCTGACGCGCCACAACCTGGCGTCCGGACTGCTGGCGTCGGGCACGCTGCCGCTCTTGATGAAGCCGGTCAGCGACATAGCCGAGACGCCGCCGGGCAGCTACTGGGACGGTGGCATCATCGACTACAACCTGGCGTTGCCCTACGCCCGCGCGAGCGAAGGGTCGATCGTGCTGTATCCGCATTTTCACGAGCACATCGTGCCGGGCTGGCTCGACAAGGGCCTGCCGTGGCGCCGTGCCGCGCGCGGGCCGAACCGGGGCTGGCTCGACAACGTGCTGATCGTCGCGCCGTCGCAGGACTTCCTGAAGACGCTGCCCCGCGGCAAGCTGCCGGACCGGAACGACTTCAAGTTCTACGGACTGGACCACGACGCGCGGATCCGCAACTGGCGCCAGGCCATTGGGGAAGGGCAGCGCCTGCGCGACGAATTCATCGCTTTCGTCGAGAAGCCTGACTTGTCGGCCATTGCTCCGCTCTGACCGTCATAAATGCTTAGAGGCCCCCTGGTGAGATCTTCTCCTTCGCCGCCGGGTTTCCTGTGAGCTAGATGCAGCGCGGATAGGCCACAGCGCTGGCGCTCGCTTATTGATGATTCGAGAGCGGCCGGTATCTCAGTGGACATACGCTATCGATCTCGGTACAGTTCGCTGCGAGAGCGATGCGGACGTCCCGCCCTAGATAACTGATAAGAAACAATTGCCGACCTGAAAGGCCTCAACAATGAAGCTCCTGTGCATCTCTGTCACCGTCCTGATAACCGGCTGCGCCGCCAATTCGG
>JBJMVW010000249.1:0-8454 GCA_045810465.1 Massilia sp.
AACCGGGGCACGAATGCCTGAGTTAAGTGGTCCGTGGGCCGTGCTTCAACAGCTCGAGAATGGACAGCAACTCGTCGCGCAGCATGTCGGGATCGACGCTGGCTGGCGCCGGCGCCTCGTCGAGTACTGCCTCCGCGCCGAAAGCGGCAAGCTCGCTGCCGCGGTTGTCGAGCTTGTTGCGCGCACCGCTGATCGTGAACCCCTGCTCGTACAGCAATTCGCGGATCCGCCGGATCAGCAACACTTCGTGGTGCTGGTAATAGCGGCGGTTACCTCGGCGTTTGACTGGCTTAAGCTGAGTAAATTCCTGCTCCCAGTAGCGCAGCACATGGGGTTTGACGCCGCACAATTCGCTGACTTCACCGATCGTGAAATAACGCTTGGCCGGGATCGGCGGCAATATTGTCAGGTCAACTTTGTTCGGGCGGTCGTTCATGGGCAACTATCAGGCAGCACGCGCCATCGATGCGGACGGGCTGGTCTCTTCGACCATGCCCTTCAACTTCTGGCTGGCGTGGAAAGTCACGACGCGGCGCGCCGTGATCGGGATCTCTTCCCCGGTTTTTGGATTGCGGCCCGGCCGCTGCGGCTTGTCGCGCAACTGGAAGTTGCCGAAGCCGGACAGCTTGACCGCCTCGCCGCGCTCGAGCGCATTGCGGATTTCGTCGAAAAAGGTTTCGACCATATCCTTGGCTTCGCGCTTGTTCAGCCCGACCTGCTCGAACAGCAGTTCGGCAAGCTCGGCCTTGGTCAAGGTCGGTAACTCTTGTTCCGCTTCGCGCCGTACCCGGGCGACCAGCATCGCGCGATGCAGGTCGGCCGCGAGCGCTTCCTGCAGTACGGCCGAATCAACGTCGTTGTTATTAATTTTGAAGCCCTGCCTTCAGGTTAATGCAATGTTTTGGAAGTCATGCACGCAGTCTTGCGCTATGTTTTTGTTTTGCGGCCTCAGCCAACGCAGCCATGATAGCCTCGACGGCGTCGTCCTGCAGCGTCGATTGAGTATCTTGCAAGCTAAAGCGGAAAGCAAGGCTTTTTTCGTCTGTTTCCAATCCCTTGCCGCGATATTCATCAAACAAAACAACGGCTTGCACGATCTTACCTGCCGGGTTCGCCTTCAGTTCGGCGGCGAACGCGTCGAGCACATCCTGGGCCGCGACGTCCTGTTTGACGACCAGCGCGAGGTCGCGCGTTGCGCCCGGGAACTTCGAGATCTCGGCGTAGCCTGGCAGCTCGCGTTGCTGCAGTGCGGCGGCGTCGACCTCGAACAGCACCGGCGCCTGCGCCAGGTCGTACTCCTGCAGCCAGCGGGGGTGCAGCTCGCCGATCACGCCGACCGCCTGGCCGTCCAACTCGACCAGCGCCGAGCGGCCGGGGTGCAGCGCCGGGTGTTCGGTCCGGGCGAAACGCAGCGCGCGCGGCGCGAACAGCGCCTCGAGGTCGGCCTTGACGTCGAAATAATCGACCGCCCGGGCCGGCACGCCCCACTGCTCGTCCAGCGCCGGGCCGTAGGCGATCGCGGCCACGCGCTTGGGCTGGTCGTAGCCGGCCACTGACAGCGGCCCGTCCTGTACCCGCGGGTCGCGCTTGTAGACAGCGCCGATCTCGAACACGCGCACGCGCCCGGCCTTGCGGTTCAGGTTGTAGCGCACGTTGGCGACCAGGCTGCCGATCAGCGTCGAGCGCATCACGCTCATCTGGCTGGCGATCGGGTTCTGCAGCCTGATCGGCTCGGCATTGGCCGCGAAATCGGCTTCCCACCCGGCTTCGACAAAGCTCATGTTGACCACTTCCTGGTAGCCCAAGTCGGCCAGCTGGTGGCGGATCGCAAACAGCGAGCGGCTGTTTTCCGGCTCAATCAGCATCGCCGACGGCGCAACCGGCGGCAGCGCCGGGATGTTCTCGAAGCCATACACGCGCGCGACTTCCTCGATCAGGTCTTCCTCGATCTCGATGTCGAAGCGGTACGAGGGCGAGGTCACGTGAAATTTGCCCGGCTCCTGGGTGAACGGCAGGCGCAGGCGGGTGAAGATGTCGGCCACCATGTCGTCGGTCAGTGCCACGCCGATGACTTTCGCCGCGCGCTCGGTGCGCAGCGCGACCGGCTCGTGCTTCGGCAGGTTCACGGCCTGGTCGTCGACCGGGCCGACCTTCGTGTCGGCTGTGCCGCAGATCTCGACGATCAGCGCGGTGATGCGCTCGATGTGTTCGACCGTGGTGGCGTAATCGACGCCGCGCTCGAAACGGTGCGCGGCATCGGTCGAGAAGTTGTAGCGGCGCGCGCGGCCACGGATCGCGTCCGGCCACCAGAACGCCGCTTCCAGGTAGATGTCGGTGGTGTCGAGCGTGACCGCGGTCGAGTCGCCGCCCATGATGCCGGCCAGCGATTCGATCTCCTTGTCGTCGGCGATCACGCCGACCGACTCGTCGACTTCGACGGTGCTGCCGTTCAGGAGCTTGAGCTGTTCGCCCTTGCGCCCCCAGCGCACCTCGAGGCCGCCGTGGATCTTGTCGAGGTCGAACACGTGCGACGGCCGGCCGAGTTCGAGCATCACGTAGTTCGAGATGTCGACCAGCGCCGAGACCGAGCGCTGGCCGCTGCGCTCGATGCGGCGCTTGAGCCACTCGGGCGTAGCGGCCTTCGCGTTCAAGCCGCGGATCACGCGCCCGGTGAAGCGGCCGCACAGGTCGGGGGCACTGATTTTCGCCGGCAGCACTTCGGCGGTCGTCACCGGCACCGGGCGCGCGCCTGGCACCGTCAGCTCCGAGCCGGTCAGCGCCGCGACTTCGCGCGCCACGCCCAGCACCGACAGCGCATCGGCGCGGTTCGGGGTCAGCTTGATCGTGAATTTGAGGTCGTTCAGCAGCAGGTAGTCGCGGATGTTCTGGCCGACCGGGGCGTCCTGCGGCAGGTCCAGCAGGCCACTGCCCTCTTCCGACACCTTCAGCTCCTTGGCCGAGCACAGCATGCCCTGCGACTCGACCCCGCGCAGCTTGCCGAGCTTGATCTCGAACGGCTTGCCGTCGGCGCCCGGCGGCAGCACCGCGCCCACCTGGGCCACCGGCGCCTTCATCCCCGGGCGCACGTTGGGCGCGCCGCAGACGATGTTCAGGTGGGTGCCGGTACCGGCGTTGACCGTGCACACGTTGAGGCGGTCGGCGTTCGGGTGCTTCTGCACTTCCAGCACTTCACCCACCACCACGTTGGTGAACGGCGGCGCGACCGGCTCGACTTCCTCGACCTCGAGGCCGGACATCGTCAGCAGGTGGGTCAGTTCGTCCGACGTCATCTTCGGATCGACCATGGTACGGAGCCATTTTTCGGAGAATTGCATATTCTTTGCCTTCGACTGCTGGTGTTTTTAGTTGAACTGTTTTAGGAAGCGCAGATCGCCTTCGTAGAACAGGCGCAGGTCGTTGATCCCGTAGCGCAGCATGGTCAGGCGCTCGAGGCCGGAGCCGAACGCGAAGCCGATGAATTGCTCGGGATCGAGGCCGAAGTTGCGCACCACGGCCGGGTGCACCTGGCCGGCGCCCGACACTTCCAGCCAGCGCCCTTTGAGCGGGCCGCTGCCGAACGCGATGTCGATCTCGGCCGACGGTTCGGTAAACGGGAAGTAGGACGGGCGGAAGCGCACCTGCAGGTCGTCGGTCTCGAAGAAAGCCTTGACGAAGTTCAGGTACACGCCCTTCAGGTCGGCGAAGCTGATGTCCTCGCCGATCCACAGGCCTTCGACCTGGTGGAACATCGGCGAATGGGTGGCGTCGCTGTCGACACGGTAGGTGCGGCCCGGCGCGATCACCTTGATCGGCGGCGTATGCGTGCGCGCGTAGCGCACCTGCATCGGGCTGGTGTGGGTGCGCAGCAGCAGCGGCTTGCCGGCGCTGTCGTTACCGTCGATGTAGAAGGTGTCCTGCATCGAACGGGCCGGGTGGTTTTCCGGGCTGTTCAGCGCTGTGAAGTTGGTCCAGTCGGTCTCGATCTCGGGGCCGTCGGCGACGTCGAAACCGATCGAGCGGAAGATCTGCTCGACCCGTTCCCAGGTGCGCATCACCGGGTGGATGCCGCCCTTCGAACGGCCGCGGCCCGGCAGCGTGATGTCGATCGCTTCCAGGTCCAGGCGCGCTTGCATGATCGCGTTCGCCAGCGCGTCGCGGCGCGCGGTCAGGGCCTGTTCGATTTTTTCTTTGGCGGCGTTGATCAGTGCGCCCTGCGCGCGGCGCGCGTCGGGATCGAGCTTGCCCAAGCCCTTCATCAGTTCGGTCACCTGGCCGGTCTTGCCGAGGTATTTCGCTTTTGCGTTTTCCAGGGCGGCGGCGTCAGCGGCGGCGCCAAAGTCAGCCTCTGCTGCGACGACGAGTTCTTCCAGCGAGTTCATGCTTGTCTTGTTCCTGTTTTTAGATGGCGGGAAACGCCACAATCAAAAACGGGGCCAGGTTTGAACCTTGCCCCGCTCTTTTCGCACCGCCGTTGCCGGCGGCGCTGGTATTGCATCAAGCCCAGGTCGCTTAAGCAGCGAGCTTTGCTTTGGCTGCATTGACAATCGCGGCGAACGCCGGCTTGTCGTGCACAGCCATGTCGGCCAGGACTTTACGGTCCAGTTCAATCGCGGCTTTCTTCAGGCCGTTCATGAAGGCGCTGTAGGTCATGCCGTGCGAACGCGATGCGGCGTTGATACGGGTGATCCACAGGGCGCGGAAGACGCGCTTCTTGTTGCGGCGGTCGCGGTATGCGTACTGGCCGGCGCGCATGACTGCTTGCTTGGCAATACGGAATACTTTGCTGCGGCGGCCACGGTAGCCTTTGGCAAGGTCAAGGACTTTCTTGTGACGGGCACGTGCTGTAACCCCACGTTTTACTCTAGGCATATTAGCTCCTTAGTTGTGAGATTAAGCAGACGGCATCATGCGGTAGACGCTGGTCACGTCCGACGCATTGATGTTGCGAGTACCACGCAGTTGACGCTTGTTTTTGGTGGTCTTCTTGGTCAGGATGTGACGCTTGAACGCCATACCCGATTTGACGGTACCACCCGGACGCACGCGAAAACGCTTCTTCGCGGAGCTTTTGGTTTTCATTTTTGGCATAGTCTTCTGTCCTTTTATGGACAGCTCCATATATCCGACAGGATTGCAGGTGGCAACAACGCTGCTCTTAGATGCCTGCTTTCACTTGTCTTGCAGCGGGGGCGAGCCCGCTACAACCTGTTTCTAAAAACAGGAACCAAGGATTGTAGCACAGTCCCGGAGCAAATACACCGGCAAGCAACGCCCGATGCATCTGGCAAACATCGGCCGGGCCGCACCCGATTGGCTCAGATCAAAGGCCATCCGGGCCCCTGGGTGACCATGGTCGGCATTGGACTACTGATCCATTCACGGACGGAGGCGGCAATGGCATCTCCCGGCGTAAGCGTATCGATGTGGCGCGACGGCGCCTGCCGCGCAATCGCGTTCGACCGCTCCCGCGGCCACGGCGGGCTGGTCGAGTATAACGGCAACGGCACGCTGCGGCTGGCCGCGCTAACCGCGCGCGGGTTCGAGGAAGTGATAACCACGCGCCGCATGACGACGCGCGGCCTGGCGATCCGGACCTCGACCCTGGCTGGCGACCGCGACGGCGCCCTGCACTGGCATTGGAGCGTGCACCGCCCCGGGCTGCACCGCCACGAGCATTGGCACGCCAGCAACGGCACGCCGGGCAGCTGGCAGCAGGTCGACATGCGCCCCGGCCGCGTCACCACCTTCGTCTCCACCGGGCCCAACCGGTACCGTGGCGAGGTCACGGCCCCGGACGGCACGCCGCTCTGGAGCGCCGACTGGCAGGCCGACGGCGCGGGCGGCATGGCCGCAAGCTACGCGGACCCCGGCGGCAACCCGGCCGGCACCCTCAGCTATCCGGGCCGCGAGCGCCGTAGCGAAGGCGAACCGGTCAGCTGGACGGGGCCGGGATCGAGCGGCAGCGTCCGGACCACCTCCAACGGCGGCATCACCACGACCACCGTGGTCAAGGACGGCGCCAGGATCCACGTGACAGACGAAGGCGACGGACACCAGGTCGAGCACGGGGACGCCCCGGGCCGGACCTGGCTCAAGATTACCGTGCCCGGCAAGGCGCCGGGCGACACCCAGTGGGTGGTGTTCGGCACCGAGACGACGGCACCAACCCCGTCCAGCCCGGGCGGCTCGAGCGCGGATTACACCATCGGCGGAAAGACCGGGAAGGATGGCTCAAAGAGCTTTTCGCGCACCTCTACGGATAACGGCAATGGCGACAAGGAAACCACCTTCGGCAGCACCGACGCCGACGGCAACTTTTCGTACAGCCAGTCGATCGAACATGCCGACGGCTCCGTCACACTGGTGACCCGCAGTGTCGACAAGGCTGGCAACGGCACCGAACACGTGACCGAGGTCGATGCGCTAGGCAACGAGACAGGCGACGAAACCTACGTCATCCAGAACGGCAGAACGGTCGATGGCACCGGTGGCCAGCCCACCAGCGACTCGGGTGGCCAGCCGGGCGACAACTCCGGCAGCGGGCCCAGCGACAACTCCGGCAGCGGGCCCAGCGACAACTCCGGCAACGACAGCAACGGGGTGACAGCAAGTGACGACTCGGACAGCGATCCCAACAACCCTGACGAGCCCGACACGCCGGACGCCCCCGACAGCGATGGCACCGGGACCGGCATGCCGTCGGACGACGGTAGCGGTGACGACGGCGCGCCGAGGCACCCGTTGGGCAAAATCGGGCGCGCCCACAGCGACGTCCTGGGCGAGCTGTTCGAGGGCATCCGCTCGGGCCGGGGCGATGATGGCGATGATGGCGACAACCGCGACGCAGCACTGCGCAATGACGAATGGATCCTCCAACTGACCGAGGAACTGCTGGGGGCAGGCAGCGGCACCGGCGCGGACGACAGTGGCTGGGGCGGCGGCGAAGGGCCGCGCGAACCGCCGGCCTTTCGCGGCACCCTGGCCGCACCGGCCCACGGCGCCGACGACAGCGGCTGGGGTGACGTGACAGATCCACGCGTGCTGGTCGGCGTAGTGGCCAACTTTGCCACCGCGGCGGTCGGGATGGCCGGCTCACGCACGCTGCTGCAGGGATTACAAGGCTAGGCCCACCAGCGGGGGCAACAAAAACAAAAGCCCGCAATCGAGCGGGCCTTATCGTCGGCGAGCGCGAGCCGCCGCAACCTGACAGCGAGCCGGCGGAGGCCGGCCCGTTTCCATGCTGTCGCCTGGGAATTACTTCTTCTTCTTTGGCGCGATGATCATGATCATCTGGCGGCCTTCCATCTTCGGGAATTGCTCCACCTGGCCATACGGCTCGAGGTCGGCCTTGAGGCGCTCCAGCATGCGGAAACCGATGTCCTGGTGCGCCATCTCACGGCCACGGAAACGCAGCGTGATCTTGGTCTTGTCGCCCTCTTCCAGGAACTTGATCAGGTTGCGCAGCTTGATGCTGTAGTCACCCTCATCGGTGCCGGGACGGAATTTGACTTCCTTGACCTGGATGATCTTCTGCTTCAGCTTGGCTTCGTGGGCCTTCTTCTGCTCGGAATACTTGAACTTGCCGTAGTCCATCAGGCGGCAGACCGGCGGTTGCGCGGTCGGCGCAATTTCCACCAGGTCCACGTTCGCTTCTTCGGCCAGGCGAAACGCTTCGGCCAGGCTCACAATGCCCAGCGGCTCGTTGTTCACCCCAGAGAGACGCATTTCCGGGGCGGTGATTTCGCCATTGATGCGATGTGACTTGTCAGTAGCTATGTTGTTTCCTTTTAATGTATGAAAATTCGGCCGGGTTACTTAGCCTTGGAACCGACCTCGCTCAGGAGGCGTTCCACCAGCGCGTCGATGGACATCACGCCCAGATCGACATTGCCACGGGCTCGCACGGCCACGGTGTTGGCTTCCCGTTCCTTATCGCCGACAACGAGGATGTACGGCAGTTTTTGGACGGAATGCTCTCGTATTTTATAGGTAATCTTCTCGTTCCGCAAATCAGCGTGAACACGGAATCCGGCCTTCCTCAAACGTGCTTCAACTTGTTTGACATAGTCCGCTTGTGCGTCCGAAATGTTGAGCACCGCGACCTGCACCGGGGCCAGCCACAGCGGCAGCGCGCCGGCGTAGTTCTCGATCAGGATGCCGATGAAGCGCTCCATCGAGCCGACGATCGCACGGTGCAGCATGACCGGCACCTTGCGGGTGTTGTCTTCCGCCACATATTCGGCGCCCAGGCGGCCCGGCATCGAGAAGTCGACCTGCATCGTGCCGACCTGCCACGGACGGCCGAGGCTGTCCTTCAGGTGGTACTCGATCTTCGGGCCGTAGAACGCACCCTCGCCCGGCAGTTCGGTCCAGCTCACGCCACAGGCGCGCAAGGCCGAACGCAGCGCCTCTTCGGCCTCGTCCCACACCTCGTCCGAACCGATCCGGCTGGCC
>JBJMVW010000250.1:0-67229 GCA_045810465.1 Massilia sp.
GAAGACGTCGGCAGCGTCGATCTGGTGTTCGATCTCATCGGCGGCGACATCGGGAAGCGGTCCGCGCGCCTGATTCGAGCCGGAGGAACGCTGGTGTCCATCGTCGGGCCGTCTGAGGCGCGGCCCGTTGACGGCCTTGCGATCGACTTCGTCGTCGAGTCCGATCGTGCCCAACTGAGTGAGATCGTCCAGCGGGTGCGCGACGGACGACTGCGGACGAACATCGGCATCGTCTCGACCCTCGACGACGCCGTCGCCGCCCTCAACCCGACCGGGCCGAGCAAGGGGAAGACGATCATCCGTGTTCGTCCTTGATTCTGAAGCAAAATATTGGAGGCTAATCATGCAGTATACAAAGTCACAGAAGGCGATCGATCAACTGACGGCGGAGCAACGCCGTGTCACTCAGGAAGCCGGGACCGAGCGCCCGTTTACCGGGGAATACAACGATCATAAGGAGCCTGGCATCTACGTCGACGTCGTCTCGGGCGAGCCGCTGTTTGCATCGTCCGACAAGTTTGAGTCGGGCTGCGGGTGGCCAAGTTTCACTAAGCCTATCGTTCCCACAAACGTCAACGAGTTGCGCGACACCTCCCATGGGATGACCAGGACCGAGGTTAGATCAACCCACGGCGACAGCCACCTCGGCCACGTCTTCCCGGATGGCCCGGCTGATCGCGGTGGCCTGCGCTACTGCATCAATTCCGCGTCGCTCCGGTTCATCCATCGCGACGACATGGAGCGCGAGGGCTACGGCGAATATCTCAATCAGGTTGGAGGGGTTTAACATGCATGAACGCGCTGTACTTGCTGGGGGATGCTTCTGGGGGATGCAGGACTTGATCCGCAAGCTTCCCGGCGTTGTCTCGACTCGCGTCGGTTATACCGGCGGCAACACGCCGAACGCGACCTATCGCAACCATGGCACTCATGCGGAGGGGATCGAGATCGTCTTCGATCCAACGCAGACGAGTTACCGACGCATCCTGGAGTATTTCTTCCAAATCCACGATCCTACGACATCGGACCGTCAGGGCAACGATGTAGGCAAAAGCTACCGTTCGGCGATCTTCTATACGAGCGACGAGCAGAGAAAGGTGGCGGAGGAGACGATCGCCGACGTGAACGCGTCGGGCCTGTGGCCGGGCAAGGTCGTCACTGAGGTTGAGCCTGTCGGAGACTTCTGGGAAGCCGAGCCCGAGCATCAGGATTATCTTGAGAACCGGCCTGGGGGGTATACCTGTCACTTCCCGCGCCCCGACTGGGTCCTTCGCAAGCGGGAGACCGCTGGCTAATCCAGAGCAACTCCTGCTCCTACCGGCGTGGGCCGTCGCAGGTCATGATGATCATATCGCACGTGCGCTCCTTGGCGGTCTGCCGGATGGCCTGGCAAGGCCCAACGCCGATCATACACACCAATGAATATGTTCCTCGGCCAAGCGCAGGTAATGGCTGGCCCTGGACACCCAATGCGGCGAATGGCAGAACTTTTGGTCGAGCAGGTGACGGCCTGCAAGCACCGCGCGGGTGGTGGCGCGACAGCTCTGGTAAAAGTGAACCAGGGTTGGTGCAGGCGTATCGCCGGTGATCCGGTTGCAGTGTCCCAGCAGCGAGACGCCGGCCTCGGGTGCGCCGAGACGTTCGCATTCGAGTGCGAGGAATCCCAGCTCGTCGGCCACATCGACCACCCGCAAGTCGTGCGAAAACTCGAGACAGTCGATGATCGCCAGTGGCACGCCAAGATACACGTGTTCAGGACGCAGGTCGCCGTGGCCTTCGACGATGCGCCCGGCCCGCACGCGCGCGTCGAGCATGGGACCGTTCCGCTTCAGTGCGGCCAGCTGCGCGGCGCGGATTGCCCGCACCTGTTCAGGGGGCAGCGCGTATGCGTCCAGCAGGAGCTCGCCGCACGCTTCCAGCACGCGCCGCGACAAGCGATTGCGGTAACGTTGCGGCGTTAGCGGCTCGGCTGGCAGCGCCGAATAGAATGCCGAGAGGCGCGCGGCCAAGCGCAGGAGGTCGGTGTCGGCAAGGGCCTTGTGCCTGATCGCGTAGTCGAGCATCTGCCCATCTGGCAGGCGGCGCATCCTGACCAGCCAGTCGACCACGGCGCCGTCACCGCCAAGCGCAAGGTGGCCGCGCTGGTCGAGCGTGAGCGGCGTAATGCCAAGGTAGACCTCCGGCGCGAGCCGGCGGTTCAGGCGCAGTTCTTCGCGGCACAGATAATGGCGCGCGGCGAGCGTGCGGCAGTCCAGCGGTTTGTCACAGATCGGTTTCTTCAGCTTGTAAGCGAAATCGTCGAGCAGGAACACCCAGGACATATGCGTCTCAACGGCCTCGACGCGATACGCGGGTTCCGTATAGCTGGCGGCCTCGCGCAGGAAGGCGACTTTCTGGTCAAGGCCCGGCCCCGCCTCGCACGAATGCAGCCGCGCTGCCAACGCCGGCCCGCAAGCTCAGGTTGCCACCGCCTGCGTTCCGGCTGCCAT
Source organism: Massilia sp. (assembly GCA_045810465.1). GTDB lineage: Bacteria > Pseudomonadota > Gammaproteobacteria > Burkholderiales > Burkholderiaceae_D > Telluria. The sequence continues at coordinate 2,490 of JBJMVW010000250.1, forward strand.
GCGCATTTCGTCAGTCGCCGGTGGGCGCAAGACCAGCACTGGAATCGAGGAGTAAGCGAGAACAGTCTGGGTAACACTGCCGGCCAGTAACCGGCTGATCCCATGCCGGCCATGCGAGGCCATGAAGATCAGGTCGCAGCTATTCTCGTTGGCGGCCTTGATGATTTCCTCGGCTGGCGTTGCCGAATATTCGGTGGCCGTGCTGCAGGCCACGCCTGCCGCTTTGGCGGCTTCGGCGACCTTGTTGACGTTTTCCTGTGCCATTTGCCGGCGCTGCTCCGCTTCGATGCCCAGATCGATCACCATTGCCCCTTCGCCAGCCACAAGCGGGTAGGGCTGCGCTACCGAGAACGCGAGGATTTCCGCGCCGGACGCTCGCGCGAAATCGATGGCGGCGGCCACTGCGTGTTCAGACAGCTCCGAACCGTCGGTCGGGACCAGGATCTTGTTGTACATGACACGCTCCTATCGATGGCTTCAAGTCTGTTCGCCACCGATGTGACGTCCTTGATGCCCATCAAATTCGCCCGACAGGCGCGAAACGTGCAACCCAGGCAGCCTGGTCCTTGATTGCTGCCGCAACTCTGATTTACCGCAGACGCGCCAGAACTACTGTCCCTATGCTTGAACCGCTCTATCGCCTTCACGACAAAACGGGCAGCGGCAGCATTCGGCGCAGAGAGGGGCGCAGCATGGCGGGAATTAGCCCGCCCGTGCCTGTTCACATAGCAAAGGTGGAGAGAATGGACCAAGCCAATATTGAATTCGTGAAGGATGTAATCGATCGTGCCGCCGACCTGACGTTGGCCACCATTCGGCCGGACGGCTATCCCCAGGCGACGACCGTCAGCTTTGCACACGATGGACTTGCCTTGTATGTCGGGATCGGCAAGGATAGCCAAAAGGCACGTAACATCCGGGCTAACAACAAAGTGTCCCTGACCATCAACCTACCCTACGTCGACTGGAGCGAAATCAAGGGGCTGTCAATGAGCGCGCATGCCGAGATTGTCGAGGACGACAAGGACCTGGCCGCGGCAAAAGCCTGCCTGCTGCGGCGTTTTCCGCAAGCCGCGGCATGGGCTGACCAGGGCATCGCATCGCAGGTGCTGTTCCTGAAGATAAAGCCGCAGGTGATTTCGATACTCGACTATTCGAAGGGGTTCGGTCACACCGAGCTATTGACCGCCGCGCCAACCGACCTCGCCTGACTCGCGGTTCATGGACACTGTCGGTCGTCGTTTCCCTGATGGGTAAGCACATCCTGATCCTCCAGGGCCATCCGGATGCCGGGGGCCGTCACCTGTGCCATGCGCTGGCGCGGGCGTATGCCGAAGGCGCGCAGGCAGGCGGACATACCGTCGAGACGATCGAGCCGGCGCGCCTCGACTTTCCGCTGTTGCGCAGCGCTGCCGAATGGCAGGAAGGGGCTCTACCGCCGGTCCTGGTGCCGTCCCAGCAGGCGATCGCGCGCGCCGCCCACATTGTGTTGATTTATCCGTTATGGCTGGGCGACATGCCGGCGTTGGTCAAGGCGTTCCTGGAGCAGGTTGCACGTCCCGGCTTCGCGATTGCCACCGCGAGTGCCAATCCGCTGCGGGCCGGGCTGCTTGGCGGGCGCAGTGCGCGCCTGGTGGTCAGCATGGGCATGCCGGCGCTGGTCTACCGGTGGTTCTACAGGGCGCACAGCGTCAAATCGGTGCAGCGCAATCTGCTCGGCTTTGCTGGATTCGCGCCGGTGCGCGCGACCATCGTCGGCGGCGCCGGCGCCATGCCGCCGGCACAGGTTGATCGTTGGCTTGCGCGCCTGCACCGACTCGGCACGGGCGCAGTGTGATCCGTGATCATGCAGCCGATGGCGGCGAACTGCGCAATTGCAGGCGTTCCAGTCGGGCGTGAGTGCGAACGACATCAATCGCCAGATGCGCAACGCGGTGCATTCGCTGACAGCACAAGAGCTCGATGTCTTGTCCCGCTACTATGCGAGCCGTTAGCGCGGCCTTGGACCTGGGCGCGCCGCAGGATGCCATCCGTTCATCGGCCAGTTCCTATCACCGATGGTCGTCGCGCTTGCCATTAAGCCGCGCTCGGTATCGGCGATCACCGACGCGCTGCGCCTGCGCGGCACATCGGTCCCCGCGAGCCCAATCGCGACAACAGACTTAAAAAAAGTGGGAGCAGCGACGTGCCGTCCTGGCTGCGCTGGTACAAACACCGGAATCCTGGGCGAGACCTTTTTCTTTCATAATGAGGAGAACATCATGCAACAACAACAGTATCAATCCGGTATCGAAGCGTGCAATGACTGTGCCGACGCCTGCGACATGTGCGCGACGGCCTGCCTGCAGGAGCAGGACGTGAAGGCGATGGCGCGCTGTATTGCGCTCGACATCGACTGCGCCCAGCTTTGCCGTCTCGGGGCGGGCGCGATGGCGCGCGGTAGCGAGGCAGCCGGCATCATCTGCCAGGCCTGCGCCGAACTGTGCGACATATGCGGCGACGAATGCAGCAAGCATCCGATGCAGCATTGCCAGGACTGCGCAACCGCATGCCGCCGCTGCGCGGCCGAATGCCGGCAAATGAGCGGAGCAGGCACTGGCCGCGGCAGCGGCACCGGCGCGGCTGCTCACTGACTCTGCGCGTTCCTTCTCCCTGCAGCTTGGGGCGGCGCGATCGTCGCGGGCACTGGCCGTACCCGCAGTTTCACTTTCTGGTCGTGCCGGTTGAACCGCGCCGATTAAAGCAGTGGTCGCCGGCAGCTCCTTTGCTCGTTGTTGAGGCGCCGATTCTGTCGGGCGCTGTTATCGAAACTGTTCAAACCACTGTTGGTTCGCTTGGAGAACGCCCTGGAAGACATGCATGTGCTTCCATATCTATCTCAGTCGCAGCGCATTGCCGATCACCGAAGCGGAACTCAGGCTCATCGCCAACGCTGCAATGAGTGGCGAGAGCAGCCATCCGGTCACCGGATAGAGCACGCCGGCGGCAATTGGAATGCCCAGTGCGTTGTAGAGCAGGGCGAACAGCAAATTCTGTTTCATGTTGCGCACGGTGTGCGCCGAGATCAGGCGGGCCGTCGCGATACCGCGCAAATCTCCCTTGACCAGTGTGACCTGCGCACTGTTCATGGCGACATCGGTTCCAGTGCCCATCGCCACGCCGACGTCGGCCTTCGCCAGCGCGGGCGCGTCGTTGATGCCGTCGCCCGCCATCGCCACAATACGTCCCTCGCGCTGGAGTTTGTCGACCAGCGTCAGCTTATCGGCCGGCTTGACCTCGCCGTACACCTCGTCGATACCGAGGCGGCGGCCAACCGACCTGGCCGTCGTCAGGCCGTCGCCGGTTGCCATTACCACCCGAATTCCGGCCGACACCAAGGTATCAAGCGCCTCGCGGGTACTGGACTTGATCGGGTCGGACACGGCCAGCAGTCCGGCCAGCACACCGTCAACGGCCAGGTGCATGACACTGGCGCCCTCGGCGCGCAGGGCTTCCGCGTCCGCCTTCATCGGGGAGGGGTCTACACCCAACTGGGTCATCAAGGCGGTGTTGCCGAGCGCGAGCTTGCGGCCCTTGACCGTGCCACGCACCCCAATGCCGCTGGCGGACTCGAATATGTCGGGCTTGTCCAGCACGAGCTTGCGCTCGCGGGCGGTGCGCACGATGGCGTCAGCCAGCGGATGCTCGCTACCCTGGTCCAGGCTGGCGCCCAGGCGCAGTACCTCGTCTTCGGTGAAGCCCGATGCGGCGACGGCGCGCTCGAAGGCCGGCTTGCCTTCAGTCAGCGTGCCGGTCTTGTCGACGATCAGCGTGTCGATCTCGCGCAATTTCTCGATCGCGGCTGCATCGCGGAACAGCACGCCATGGGTAGCCGCCTTGCCGCTCGCCACCATAATCGACATTGGCGTGGCTAATCCGAGCGCGCACGGACAGGCGATGATCAGCACGGCAACCGCATTGATCAGGCCAAACACCCAGCCCGGTTCCGGGCCAAAGAAGCCCCAGACGAAGAAGGTCAGGGCGGCGATGCAAACGACGCCGGTCACGAAATAGCCGGCGACGACATCGGCCATGCGCTGCATCGGGGCCTTCGAGCGCTGCGCCGCCGCAACCATTTGCACGATCTGCGCCAGCATGGTCTGCGCGCCCACCTTCTCCGAGCGCATGATGAGGGCACCGCTGGTGTTGATCGTAGCGCCAATCACCCGGTCGTTAGGGTGCTTGGACACCGGGATCGGTTCGCCGGTCAGCATCGACTCATCGACGGCACTACTGCCCTCGACGACCACGCCGTCGACCGGCACTTTCTCGCCAGGGCGTACGCGCAAGATGTCGCCGACGTGCACCTGCGCGAGCGGTACGTCTTCCTCGTTTCCATCGGCGTTAATGCGGCGCGCAGTCTTGGGCGCCAGCCCAAGCAGCGATTTGATCGCCGCCGAGGTTCGCGAGCGCGCTTTCAACTCGAGCATCTGGCCCAACAGGGTGAGCGAAATAATGACGGCCGCCGCCTCGAAGTAGACGCCAATCCGGCCCATTGACATGAAGGATGCCGGGAACAGCTGCGGCGCGATGGTTGCCACCACGCTGTAGATGAAGGCGGCACCCGTGCCGAGGCCGATCAGGGTCCACATGTTCGGATTGCGGGTAGCCAATGACCGGGCACCACGGACGAAGAAGGGCCAGCCGGCCCACAGCACGATCGGCAGCGACAGCACCAACTCCACCCACGTCTGGGTCCGCGATTCCAGCAGGCCCAAACGGTGGCCGAACATTGCCAACACAGTGACGATGACCGTCAGGGGCAGCGTGGTCCAGAAACGCCGGCTGAAGTCCTTGAGTTCCGTATTCTCATCGGCCTCGAGTTCGGGAAGCAGCGGCTCGAGGGTCATCCCGCACTTTGGGCAGTTCCCCGGATGGTCCTGCCGTATCTCGGGGTGCATCGGGCAGGTGTAAATCGTACCAGCGGCTGCCGGCGTTTTCGCTGCCTCCTGGGCTGGCGTGGCTGTGGACGTCGACTTGAGTGTGGGATCGGGTGACCGCTCCGTGGCTACGGGAAGCCTTTCTCGAGTCCGGTGTTCGTGAGCTTCCATCGTTCTTATCTCCAGAGTGGCGCGGCCTGCGGCAAGCCTCTACCAGAGGGATGCACGGGTAGCCACTGTAGTTCTAGGTAAGACATGAAATCTATGACTTGCATCAAATTCAACCCGATCGAATTTCTTTTGGTGTTCAGCCAGAAGAACGTTCAGCTGGAAAAGCTGCTGGCCCGCTTGTGACAATTGGGGAGAAAAGAAGGTATAAATCGGGCGCAAACTCGGCTCTGGATGCGCGGCGAAGACATCCAATCGGAAGTACAGCAGTCTTAACTCAACCTGAGGGGACATGTTATGAACTCCAAACAACTCAAGCAGCTCGCTGTAGTCACCATTGCCGACGTCGATCGCCTGTATGCCGAGCAGGCAAAACAAATGCATGAAAAAATCGATGCCACGCGCGACGCCTATTTCGGCTTCATCTTCCCAATCACTCGTTCCGACCTCAATGCTGTGTCACAGGCGTTTGGCCTGCCCGCCGACGTTGCCAACCATCTGGCGCTGAAAAGCAGGGAATTTTCCACCTTCCGCGCACCCGGGCGAAAGTTCGGCCAACTCACAAACCATATTTATGGGGCGTCAATTCTCGCCTTGCGCGGCAAGGATCTTGACACCGGCCTGGCGAGCGTTACTGACCGCAATCTGCAAGAACTGGTCATGGCGGAGGAAGCCACCGTGCTGGAAATCGCGGAAAGCAGATCGGCGTGGTTTGGTCGAATCTACTTTCCGGCTCAAGCCTTTGCCAATGCGATTGCGGTATTTGGCGGCAAGGTAGACGCCAATACGCTGTTCGACCTGGCAGAAAAATATGGTTTTGCCAGCAACGCGGGCGCACGCAAGACAATTCGGGGCGACTTCGGTATTGCGGTATGGCTCACAATGCTGGGGCGCGCGCCGTGAGCCACTGGTGCTAATCCAGTATGACAATAGGGCGCTTCGGCGCCTTTTTGCTTGGAGCGCGCGGTTACGCTTGGCAATCGTCGTTTCGGAGATTCGGGCTGCCATGACTGACTCTCATTTCCCGACGCGGCGCATGGTTGCAGCGCTTGGCGCGGCACTCATGCTTGCCCATCCGTCGCCGCCTGCGACAACACGTCCGCTCCTGCAACTGGTTAGCGACTATCCGCTGCCAGGCTGCGCGCCTTCGCCCTCATTCGCCCATGTGTTTAAATCCGAACAATAATGCAAATGTATTAAAAAAATGGTTTGTGGCAACTAGATCTTCTTGGTAAGCTCCGCGAGCAACACTGGACCGACGCCGCGCTCAAGTTCTATTACGACTTTCGGTAAAGCTGGTTGATTGAGGTGACCATGAAGCACAGCATTGAGGTCGACACGGTAGCCAAGAATGGCAAGCATCGCATGGTCAACCAGGTGACAAAGCTCAATTTCGTCCAAAGAGGGATCTTGCTCGACTTAGTTTCGTCGTCGTCCAAAGGGACTAAAAAATTTTTGGTCGAAAGCAAGATGGGGGCGACGCAGTGACGCGGCCAGCGCACGGCAACTGGCTGCGCAGCCGACCTTGGGTGATTGGCCTGCTGTGCGCGCTGATGCCGGTCGTATGGCTGTGGACTTTGTATCCAGTCAAGTGGGATTCGAAAACTGCGCCGGGCCAAGTGCTGAGCGCCAATATTCGCAGCATGGACGAGATGCTCACCACCGTTGGCGAGGGTGTCATCTCTGCACGGTGCTACGAACTGCAGGTGGCGTATAGCTTCACGGCCGCCGGCACCAGCCATAGGGGCGTTAAGGGCGCGGAAACGTGCGACTTGGCCGCGCTAAAGCAATTGCGGGCCTCGTTGCAAGCTCATGACATTACGGTCGTCTACTCGGCCGTCGATCCCGCCACCAGTTTTGTGCTGGAGCTGGTGTCGAGCGTGAAGCTGAAAGTGGCTGCCGGCTTGGCCATGACGCTGTTTTTGGTGGCAATGCGAGCGTTTGGCGTATGGGGCGGCGCGTATCGCGAGGATTCATCGAGTGTCTCGCTGGCGCAAGTCCGGCCGCGGGTCTGGCTGTGGGCTGCCCTGCTGATTCTATTTTATGGCGCGCTCGTCGTATCGCCATAATTTTGAGGATGAATGGGAAGGTTCCAGGAACGGAAGGTGAACGCGCCACAGAATTAACTTGCTTGTTATAGGTCCTATTCGGATGTAGACTAATCTACACGACGAATACTCCCGACCGTGGGAGCGTCGGTGCTCTACATTGGATTGTCCATGCAACCTTCCTGGCTACTGCTTATCGCCAGCTTGCCGACCACGGGCGCGACCGCCCGTATGCGGCTGTGGCGCTCGATTAAGTCCCTGGGCTGTGCCGCCCTGCGGGACGGCGCCTATCTGCTCCCGGACACGCCGGCACACGCCACTGCGCTTGAAGACCTGGCCGAACAAACCAACCAGGAGGGCGGAACGGCCTGCCTGGTGAATGTGTCGCCGCGCTCGGCGGCGAACGAGGAGGCGTTCCGGGCCTTGTTCGACCGATCGGCTGATTTCGCTGGAATCGAGGCCCAATTGATTGCCGCCAAGCGCGCGCTGGCGACGCAGAGCGCGAGCGAAATCGCAAAGACAGTCAAGCGTATGCGCAAGGAGCTCGCTGCCGTGCAGCGGATCGACTTTTTCCCTAATCAGGCGTCAAACGACGTACTGGCCGCCTGGTCCGACTTCGAAGAGACTGCCAATGCAGTGCTGTCTCCCGACGAGCCGCACGCCGAGCAGCATGCGATCGTGCTGCTGGACCGCAATAAATACCAGGGCAGGACGTGGGCTACGCGCCGTCACCTGTGGGCAGACCGGGTTGCCAGCGCCTGGCTTATCCAGCGCTTCATTGACCAGGACGCCCGCTTCCTCTGGCTCGGCAGCCCTGCGGACTGCCCGCCAGATGCGCTCGGCTTTGATTTCGACGGCGCGGATTTTACGCACGTGGGCGACAGGGTGACCTTCGAGGTGCTGCTCGCCAGTTTCGGCCTTGAGGTCGACCGCGCACTGGTGCGGCTGGCCCAGCTGATTCATGTGCTTGACATCGGCGGCGCTTCGACACCGGAGACCATCGGCTTCGAGGCGATCCTGTCCGGGGCGCGCTCTCGTCTGCAAGAGGACGACGATTTTCTCCGCGAGATGGGGAGCGTGCTCGAATCCTTACATACCCACTATAGCAAGGAGAGCATGGGATGAGTGATCCCCAGCAACCGCCTTATACCCTTTGGCAGCTTGTCCTCTACATGTTACGGCTCGGTACGCTGGGGTTCGGCGGCCCGGTTGCGCTGGTCGGATACATGCAGCGCGACCTGGTGGAGACGCGTGGCTGGATTACCCACGAGGACTTCAAGGAGGGCCTGGCCCTTGCGCAGATGGCGCCAGGCCCGCTGGCGGCGCAGCTCGGCATCTACCTAGGCTTCGTGCACTACCGCGTGCGTGGCGCCACGCTGGGAGGAATCGCGTTCGTGCTGCCTTCGTTCCTGATGGTGGTCGCACTCGGGTGGGCCTACGTCCGTTACGGCGGTCTCGCATGGATGCAGGCCGTGTTTTATGGTGTAGGGGCGGCGGTTGTCGGCGTGATCGCGATGAGTGCCAAGAAGTTGACTGAGAAAACCTTGGGCGCGGACAAGTTGCTCTGGGGTGTTTACCTGACGCTGGCGGCAGTCACGATCGTGACCGAGTCCGAGGTCGCATGGCTGTTCATTGCGGGCGGGGCCCTGGTCTGGCTGCTGCGTGCCCCGCCGAAATGGCTGGATAAGCGTGCGCTGGGCGTCGCCGCCATCGACCAGGCACCGCTGACGGCAAGCTGGCTTGGCTCGCTGGACATGTCGCTGTTGTCGCAAATCGCCATCTTTTTCGGTAAGGCCGGCGCCTTCGTCTTCGGTTCGGGGCTGGCGATCGTGCCGTTCCTGTATGGAGGCGTGGTTACCGAGAACCACTGGCTCACCGAAAGACAGTTTGTCGATGCCGTGGCGGTTGCCATGATCACGCCGGGCCCGGTAGTGATCACGGTCGGCTTCATCGGCTACCTGATCGCGGGCTTCGGCGGCGCCACGGTGGCGGCACTGGCGACCTTCATACCGTGCTACCTGTTTACGATCATTCCAGCGCCGTACTTCAAGCGATATGGCAAGCTCCCGGGCGTCGTCGCATTTGTCGACGGTATCACGGCGGCGGCAATCGGCGCCATTACGGGGTCGGTCGTCGTGCTTGCTCGGCGCTCCATCATCGACATCCCGACCGCGATCGTGGCCCTGGTCACGGTTCTGGTGCTGTGGCGCTTCAAGAAGTTGCAGGAACCGATAGTCATCGCTGTGGCCGCCGCGGCAGGGCTGATCCTTTACCCACTCATGCACTCCTGAAGGAGGATGCCATGCTCAAGATTGCAGTCCTCGGCGCCGTGCTCGTTCTCGCGGCGCCCCTTGTGTTTGCGCAGCCGGCCTCGTTCGATCCCGCTCCAATCGAGCGGGCAACCGGAATGAAGCCGACCTATAACGCGAAGGAGAATGTCTACAAGATCACCAAGCCCAGGCAGGGCATGGCGACAGTGAACGGCTGGAAGCTTCCGCCTTTCCTTGGCACGAGCTCATACGCGGCCTTCACGCCAACTGGCGAAGCAGGGAAGGTCATGGTGATGGGTGACAACGTCCTGTATGAGGACGAGGTCGCGGCCGCGATGGATGCGGCCCTGCAGAACGGCCTCGAGGTTACCGGGCTCCACAATCACTTCTTCTTCGAGGAACCCCGCCTGTACTTCATGCATATCAGCGGCATGGGCGAAGCCAGCGCGGTGGCGTCCGCGGTCCGGAAAGTGCTCGACGCGCCGCAACGCGTGCGCTCAGCGCACGGCACGCCTGCGACCACATATCCGCTTCCGCGCGTCCCTGCCGAGAACCGGGTCAGCGCCCCGCCGCTCGACGCCATCTTCGGAAAGAAAGGCGAAACCAGCAATGGAATGTACAAAGTCAGCTTTGGCCGGCCGGTGAAGATGCATGGATTGACTGCGGGTGACGCCATGGGCGCCAACACCTGGGCGGGATTCGCCGGCAACGACCAGCAGGCCATCGTGGACGGCGACTTCGCCGTGCTCGAGAACGAATTGCAGCCCGTGCTCAAGTCGCTGCGGGGAGCTGGAATCCATGTCGTCGCGATTCACCAGCACATGACCGGCGAGGAGCCGCGGCTGATCTTCCTTCACTACTGGGGGCAAGGGAAGGCTCAGGAACTGGCAAAGTCGATGCGCGCCGCCATCGCCCTGACCGCTACCACAACCGGAGGCGATTCGAGCGCGCGCGGTTGACGTCAACGCGCCCCTGGCTCGGCGGCATTCGTGAAATTGCGTGCGGAGGCGGCAGCGATGAAACGTTTCGTACTGGCGCTCGCCTTGATTGTTGCCGGTATGCCGGAGGCGCTAGCACTGCGCCCCTTCGACGGGACCGACGCCGCCGTTGCCCGCAGAGGCACCGTGGAGTTCGAGTTCGGGTATCTGGGCCTGCTGCGGGCGGGGAGGGAAAGGTCCTTGTTTTCTCCTGCGCTCGTCATGAATGTTGGCCTTCCGTCGGGCAGTGAACTGGTGCTCGAAGGTCGCCTGCGCACACGTCTTGGCGGCGCTTCCACCGCACCGGGAACTGCTCTTGAAGACACTGCGGTATCGCTGAAGCACGTGTTCCGCGAGGGTGTTTTGCAGGATGCGCAAGGACCGAGTATTGCAAGCGAATGCGCAGTGCTACTGCCATCGGCGGCAGGCGAGCGGACCGGCATGCTATGTGCAGCGATCGTGTCGCAGCGCGTGTCCCAGGCAACGCTGCATTTCAACGCCGCTATTGCCCGAAGTCGGGAACAGCAGTGGGAGCGCTCGTTCGGAGTAATCGCCGAGGGTCCGCGCTTCGGGCCGGTGGAGCCGGTGTTCGAAGCGCTGGCCGGCTCGACGTCGGACGGAGTGCGCACGCGCTCGGCACTGGCAGGCTTCATCTTGTCGGTGGCCGACAACCTGAGCTTTGATCTGGGGTTGCGCACTGCGAAGGTGGGCGCAACGCGTGTTTCGGAGATTCGGGCTGGCCTGACGTGGAGCCCCCGTTGAGGATCGACTGGCATGAAGGGGGAAGTTGGTATGACGGACTTTCATTTTCCGACGAGGCACATGGTTGCAGCGCTTGGCGCAGCACTCATGATTGCGCATCCGTCGCCGCCTGCGGCAACGCGTCCGCTCCTGCGACTGGTCCGCGACTATCCGCTGCCGGGCGGCGCGAGCCGATGGGACTACATGAGTATCGCGCCGTCCCGCGGGAAGCTGGTGCTGGCGCACCTTGGCAAGGGAGCCGTCGTGGTAGTCGATACGCACAGCAAATCGGTGCTCGGCCAGGTCCCCGGCGTGGCGCAGGTGCACGGCGTGCTTGCGGTGCCGGAACTGGGGCGGATCTATGCGACGGCCGCCGGAACCAACGAGCTGGTCGTCATTGACGAGAAGAGCCTGAACATCGTCGCCCGTGTGCCGGTCGGCCGTTACCCGGACGGGCTGGCTTATGCCCCCGCGGCGGGCAAGATTTATGTTTCGGACAAGGAAGGCAAGACGGAAAGCGTGGTCGATGCGCGCACCAACCGGCGCATCGCGACCATAGGCTTGGGTGGCACGGTCGGCAACTCGCAGTACGATCCAACAAGCGGCCATATCTTCATCAATGCGGAAGGGACGAGCGAACTTGTCGAGGTCGATCCTGCGACCGATAAAATCGTGGCGCGCATCCGCTTGCCGGGCGCTGAGGGCAACCATGGCCTGCTGATCGAACCGAACCTGCAACTTGCCTTTATCGCGTGCGAAGGAAACGATAAGCTGCTGGTGCTGGACTTGCGGAACCGCCGCGTGAGGGCCGAATTCAAGGTGGCGGGGGAACCGGACGTGCTGGCGTACGACCAGGGACTGGGCGTCCTGTACGTTGCCACCGAGACCGGGCCGGTCCACCTGTTCCGCGTCAGTCGGGAAGGCGTGGCCAAGCTCGGCGAGGCGCTGGTCGGTCCGAACGCGCACACGGTGGCGGTGGACCCGGTGTCGCATGAAATCTATTTCCCGCTCAGGCAGGGCGGGGCAGGTCCCGTGTTGCGTGTGATGCGGCCGGGCGCATAGCGGAGCGCGGCCATGTCACAGCATCCCGCCGAAATGGTTGCCGTCACTCCTGCGGGCGGCCTTGCGCCATCGACTGCCGCGCGCCTGTTATGGGTTCGCGGCCTGCGCGCCTTTGCCGACGGGTTTGTCAGCCTGCTGCTGCCGATCTATCTGGGCATGCTGGGCATGCCGCCGTTCCAGGTCGGCGTGATCGTCACCGTTACTTTGCTGGGCTCCGGCATGCTGACCCTGTGGGTGGGGCTGCGGGCGTATCGCCACGATTACCGAACCCTCCTGCTGCTGGCGACGGCATTGATGGCCGCGACCGGCATCGGCTTTGCCGTCCTTTCCGATTTCTGGCCGCTGCTGCTGGTGGCGTTCATCGGTACCCTCAACCCGTCGGGCGGCGATGTGAGCGTCTTCCTGCCACTTGAACACGCGCTGCTGGCGCGGGCCGCCGATGAGCGGCGGCGCACGGCGCTGTTTGCTCGTTACAGCGTGGTCGGAACGCTGGTCGCCGCCGTGGGGACCTTGTTTGCGGGCCTGCCCGACATGGTTGCCGCGGCAGCACATGCCCCGGTGCAGACCGCATTCCAGGCGATGTTCGGACTGTATGCCCTGGTGGGCGTGCTGTCGGCGTGGATATATCGTAAGTTGCCGCCGCAGCGCCCCGCGGCCGGCCGGGCCAGCGACGCGCCGCTTAAAGAGTCCAAACGCCGCGTCCTGGTGCTGGCCGCGTTGTTCAGTCTTGATGCGTTTGGCGGTGGTTTCGTCGTGCAATCGCTGCTCGCACTTTGGCTGTTCCAAAAGTACCAGCTGTCCGCGCTGGCGGCGGGAGCCATCTTTTTCTGGACCGGCGTATTGTCGGCGCTGTCGTATCTGGTGGCGGCCAAGGTTGCCGACCGCTTCGGCCTGCTGAACACGATGGTATTCACCCATCTACCGTCGAGCCTGCTGCTGATCGCGATCCCGTTCATGCCCACGCTCGGCTGGGCATTAGCGCTCCTGTTGGCACGCAGCGCCTTATCGCAAATGGACGTGCCGACGCGCAGTTCGTATGTAATGGCAGTCGTGACGCCACGGGAACGGCCAGCGGCTGCCAGCATCACGTCGGTCCCGCGCAGCCTGATGGCCGCCCTCAGTCCGGTGCTTGCCGGCTACCTGCTGAACCGTTCGACATTTGGCTGGCCCCTCGTTGCCGCTGGCGCGGCAAAGATCGTCTACGACGTGCTGCTGTACCTCATGTTCCGCAATGTCCGGCCGCCGGAAGCAAGCCAGCGCAGCGCGGCGCGCTCCGCTTGAGCGGGTGTAGGCGCCGTGCTGCGCCGGAGGTCCGCGCCCCCAGTGATACTTCCTTATCCACGGTGGTGGACCTCGATGGTCGAATGGACAATTTCGTCGTGCACCGCCAGCCGGGCGCGAATGGCATTCGCGGTCAGCGCCGGGTCGCGTGTCACCACGCCCAGCGCGCACGCATAGGACTGGCGCCCGATACGCCACACGTGCAGGTCGACGATCCTGGTGTCGCCGTGGTTGACGTCCGCCTCCACGACCTCGCGGATTTCCTCCACCACCGGCGCATCCATCTCGCGGTCCAGTAGCACCTTGCCCGTGTCCAGGATGAGGTTCTTCGCCCACACGGCGACCAGTACGGCGCCGACGATGCCCATCAGCGGGTCCAGCCATGCCCAGCCGAACATCCAGCCGCCGAACAGCGCGGCAATCGCCAGCACCGAGGTTGCGGCGTCGGCGATCACGTGGACATAGGCAGACTTCAGGTTGAGGTCGTGATGATGGCCGGCCTCTCCGTGCCCGTGATCGTGGCCGTGGTGATGGCCATGCTCGCCGTGGTGGTGGGCGCCGCCAAGGATGAAAGCGCACACGACGTTCACCACCAGTCCGATGACGGCGATGACGATGGCATCCTGGTAGTGGATCGGTGTGGGCGAGAACAGGCGCTCGATCGAGCTGAAGGCCATCAGGGCGGCGATGGCCAGCAGGGCCATGGCGCTTGTGTAGCCGGCCAGGATCTCGATCTTCCAGGTGCCGAATGCGAAGCGTGGGTCTTTTGCGTACTTGCGTGCGGCCGAGTAAGCGAAGGCGCTCAGTCCGATGGCGAGGGCGTGCGAACTCATGTGCCAGCCGTCGGCCAGCAGCGCCATCGAGTTGAACCACCAGCCGGCGGCGATTTCGACGACCATCATCGCCGCCGTAATCCACATGACCAGGCGCGTGCCGCGTTCGGCCGCCGCGCTGCCCTCGTCGAACACGTGGTCGTGGATCCAGCGCGAGAGATCGTCGTCTGGTCGGGTGTCGTTCATGCGGATTCCTTCCGGTGGGCTACTCATTTGGCGGCCAGTTTGCGTTCGCGCCTGGGGCGCTCGTTAATGATCTGGTGACGCCGGTGGTCGGTCATTTTCTTCCACTCGCGCGCTTCGGCCTGGGTGCGCAGGCATCCTGTGCAAAAGCTGGTCCGGCCATCGAAGCTGCACTGCTCGATACATGGGGATTTGACTGCCATTACGCCAACTACTTCAGATAGGTACGGATGACTTGGACCAATTCTTCGGCGCCTCTGGCGCGTTCCTGGTCGTCCTCGATCGATGGGCTGGCGACATGCTCACGAATGTGATCCTCGATGACTTCGGCCATCAGGCCATTCATGCCGCCGCGCGCGGCCGCTAGCAGGTGCAGGATGTCGGAACAGCCGTTCTCGGCCTCGAGGGCGCGTTCGACGGCCTCGATCTGTCCGCGAATCCGGCGGACCCTGTTCAACAACTTGGTTTTCTCGCGGGCGGTATGACTCATTGATCCTCCTGTCAGTCGGTCGGATCATACCATAGGGGGGTAGGGTATGCTAAGCGCGGGCGGCGTGCGTAGCGGCCGACCACGAGCGACTGCTTCGCTCTTCAAATCGTTTCTGCCTCGATCCGCCGCGCGATCTCCCGCCTCGTCGGCCGGAGCGCCTCCGTCAGATCCAGGATAGACGAGGCGCTCGCATACACCAGTACGTCTCCCCTGCGGCATAGCGCAAGACCGCGACGGATCGCCTCGTGCAGATCCAGTTCGACCCGCACCTGGCGGCGCACCATCTTGGCGCGCCGCGCGCCGCGCGCCAGCAGCGCCGCGGTTTCGCCGTCGGGACGGCCGCGGTTCTGGGCCTCGAATACCACCAGCTCGTCGAATCCGGCGCCGCACACGCGGCCCATGTTGACGAGGTCCGCGTCGCGCCGGTCGCCGGGTGCCGCCACCACGCCGACCACCCGACCGCGCGTCATTGCGCGCGCCGTTTGCGCCACCGCCGCATAGGCCGCCGCGTTGTGGGCGTAATCGACGATCACGGTCATGCCGTCGACGTCGAACACGTTCGAGCGCAGCGGGTTGTGCTTGTTGTCCGAGACGAAGCTGGACAGCCCGGCCGCAATCTCGGGGCGCCCAAAGCCGGCGGCGGCGAGCGCTGCGGCCGCCGCGAGCGCATTGGCGATGTTGTAGCGCGAGCGGCCGCCAAGCGAGACCGGCATCGCGTGCACATCTAGCAGCGCTTGGTGGCGCTTTCCGTCCGCAAGCACCACCGTCGTGTCCTGCAGGTAGACGCCGCGCGCGCCGCGCTGGAGCTGGCGCAGCAGTACCGGGTTGTCAGCGTCCAGCGAAAAGTAGATTACCTCGACGCCATCTGCCAGGCTTGCTGCCATGGCTACGCAGCGCTCATCCTCGGCGTTGAGCACCACGGCGCCCGACGCGCGCTGGGCCACCACCGCCTTGACCCGGGCCAGTTCCCCGACGGTGTCGATCCCGTCCAGGCCCAGGTGATCGGCCGTGACGTTCAGTACCACCGCCACGTCGCAGCGGTCGAACCCGAGCCCACGCTTGAGGATGCCGCCGCGGGCGGTCTCCAGCACCGCGAATTCGACCTCGGGGGAGGACAGTACGCTGCGCGCCGAGTGGTAGCCGGTACAGTCGCCCGCAATGGTCAATTGGCCGTTAATATAGATGCCCTCGGTCGTCGTTACGCCGGTGGCCAGGCCCGCCTCTCGTGCGCAATGCGCGATCAGCAGGGAAGTTGTGGTTTTGCCGTTGGTACCAGTCACCGCCACCACCGGAATGCGGGCGTCGGACTCGCCGAACAGCGCCTCGACAATCGCCTCCCCGGCATCGCGCGGCGTGCCGCGACTGGGGTACTGGTGCATGCGGATGCCGGGAGCCGCGTTCACCTCGATGATGCCCCCGTTCTGCTCGCGCAGCGGCCTCGAGATGTCCTCGCAGACGATGTCGATGCCGGCCACGTCCAGCCCGATCGTGCGCGCGGCGCGGATGCAGATCGCGCGCGTTTCCTTCGTCAGCAGGTCGGTCACGTCCTCGGCGGTGCCACCGGTGGACAGGTTCGCGTTGCCGCGCAACTCGAGGGTTACGCCGGCAGGGGGGGCCGAGTCCCACCCATAGCCTTGCCTGGCCAGCACCTCGGCGGCAATGTGGTCCAGCGGGATTTTGGTCAGAATGTTGGTGTGGCCATCGCCGCGTGCCGGGTTGCGGTTTTCGAGCTCGACCAGTTCACGGATAGTCGAGATCCCATCAGCGATGACGTGCGGCGGCCGCCGCCAGGAGGCGGCGGCCACCTTCTTGCCGGTGACCAGCACACGATAGTCGCGACCGGCGAGGTGTTGTTCCACGATCACCCGTCCGCTGTAGTGGCGCGCGTGCTCGAACGCGCGCGCCACTTCCTCGGGGCCGACGCACATCGTCGTAACGCCCTTGCCCTGGTTGCCGTCGAGCGGCTTGACGGTGACCGGGCCATCCAGGCGACGCGCCGCATGCTGGGCTTCCTCCACGGTGGTCACGGTGGACCCGGCGGGCACGGGCACGCCAGCCTGATCGAGCATGGTCTTTGTCAGCTGTTTGTCGCTGGCAATGCTGGCCGCGATCGAGCTGGTGGCGCCCGTGATGGTGGCCTGGATGCGTTGCTGGCGCGCTCCCCAGCCAAGCTGGAACAGGTTGGCATCATCCTGCAGCCGTAAGCTCGGAATGCCGCGGCGGTGCGCGGCTGCCAGCACGGCCCGGGTACTGGTGCCGATCGCGTGGCGCTCGGCGGTGTCCTGCAGTGCCGAGATCGCGGAATCGATATCGTACGTTTCGCCGTGTGACAGCGCTCCGAACAGGTCGAGCGCCGCCTCGAGCGCCGCGCCGGCCACCTGCTCGTGGGCGTAGCCGCAGACCACGCGGCGGGCGTGGGCGCGTCCCGGCACCGTCAGCGTGCGGCTGAATTGCCCCGGCGATCCGGCCCGTCGCTGCAGTTCCATCACGACCGGTTCCACCCACTCCAGCAGGGATGTCCCGTCGAAAAATTGCGCGCCAGATGGCGCCGGCAACTCGGGCAGCATGGCGAGCAATCGCGTCCTGATGCCGGCGGACATGGCAGGGGCGCCGTCCAGCAAAGTCATCAGGCACGGGGTAACGGAGTGCAGGTTGGGGCCGCGCAGGAAGCGTTTTTCGTGGATCTTCAAGTCACGTGCAACCATGGCACACCTCGCAGGTTGAATCAGGGTTAAGGCCGGAAAAACGGCTAGAACCAAGCTCAACAATATGCGAACCACATTGGCAGAGCCTGTTAGAGATCAGGCCGGCTCAGCGTTTCTTTTCCCAATAATTTCTGCGCTTCCTTTCTTTTCTTTCGGCCACCTGACAAATCCACCGCGGTCATTGTCGGCTTCCGCTCAGCCAGCCCCGGAAGCGGGCGAACTTATTCAGACGGCGGTACTGGCGGTCCGGGCGAAGATGACGGTGCAAGAGTTGTCCAACCAATTGTTTCCGTATCTGACGATGGGGGAGGGACTGAAGTTGTGTGCGCAGACCTTCTCCAAAAACGTGAAACAGCTTTCCTGCTGTTCAGGATAGGCACCATGGATAGCCACGATGCAGCCGGATCGCCGCGCTCCCACTGGCCCGCGTACGTTCGGGGAGTATTGGCTGTGGTAAGTTGGCCCTGTCACCTGCCGATATGGGTTCTATTGCTGTCGGGTACCGTGGTCGGCGCCTTCCTCACGGAACATTCTTTAGTGGCATTCGGATTGCTCTGCTTTTTATTTTTGGCATTTCTGTTGGCGGTGCGGCACGCGCCGCGCAGCAAAAAGACTGTCACATCCTTGCGAAGGAATGAAAAATGACCCAACACTATGATCTCGTTGCGATCGGGACCGGAACCGCGGCATCGGTCGCTGCTTCGCAGTGCCGCGCGGCCGGATGGCGTGTCGCAGTGATTGACCATTTGCCCTTCGGCGGTACTTGCGCGCTGCGTGGCTGCGAACCGAAAAAGGTCTTGGTCGGCGCGGCGGACGCGATCGATCATTCTCAGCGAATGCGCGGCAATGGTATCGCTGGCGGCGTGCCTGCCATCGCCTGGAGCGAACTCATCCGGTTCAAGCGCACGTTTACGGAACCCGTGCCGGCGATGAAGGAAAAGCAATTTACGGACGAGGGCATCGATGCCTATCACGGCCGCGCCGCGTTCTGCGGCCCACGTTCAATCCGGGTCGGCGACGACGTGCTCGAAGCGCGTTTTGTCCTGATAGCCACCGGCGCGGTGCCGATGCGCCTGGGCATGCCGGGCGAGGAACACATCATCACCAGCACCGAGTTCCTCGATCTCGATCCGTTGCCCAAAAAGATCGCTCTGCTTGGCGGCGGCTTCATTGCCGCGGAGTTCGCCCATATAGCAGCGCGCGCTGGCGCCCAAGTGACGGTATTTGAGCAGGGGGAACGCATGCTCACCCCTTTCGATCCGGACCTGGTCGGATGGCTGATGGACAAATTCCACGCCATCGGGATCGACGTGCGCCTCAACACGCGCGTGACCGCCATCGGAAAGAACAATGGCGGTTTCTCCATCCGCACGTCTTCGAACGGCACCGATGCGGTGTTTGCGGCCGATGTCGTGGTGCATGCCGCAGGGCGCGTTTCCGATCTCGAATCGCTCGATCTCGCCGCGGCAGGCATCGACAGTGACAAAGGCCGTCTCAGGTTGAATGAGTTCCTGCAAAGCGAATCCAATCCCGCCGTGTACGCGGCCGGCGACGCGGCGATGCGCGGCCCGGCGCTGACCCCCGTGGCGAGTCATGACGGGAAGGTCGCCGCAGCGAATATGCTGAACGGCAATCAGCACAAGCCGAACTATCTCGGTGTTCCCAGCGTCGCGTTCACGATTCCGCCCATTGCCTCGGTCGGTCTGAGCGAGAAGCAGGCGCGCGAGAAAGGAGTCAAGTTCCGGACGCAGCACCGGAAGGCGCCAGACTGGTACACCGCGCGGCGTGTCGCGGAAACCATCTATGGGTTCAAGGTCCTGGTCGACGAAGGAACGGACCGCATCCTGGGTGCGCACCTGGTCGGTCCGCATGTCGACGAGGTCATCAATCTGTTCGCACTGGCCATTCAAAAGGGACTGACAGCAGAGGATCTGAAGACATCGATTTTCGCGTATCCGACAGGCGCTTCCGACATCGGTCACATGCTTTGAAAAGTGCTGGCAAGGCGTTCTTTGGGACGACTATTGACAGGAAAGTTGCCTGCGGAGGATTGTTCCATCTTGCCATTAAAAACAAGATTGCTTCACGAAATGACAATGCCCCGCTCGTGCGGGGCATTGTTCTTACAACCGATACCTACAGACTATTTACACAGCCTGAGGTGCGGCCGGTTCGCTTTTGGCGCCTCCTGATTATAGCGACTTCAGGAAGGCCAACAGTGCTTCGCGGTCCGTATTGGACAGCTGCTCGAAGCGCTGGCGCGCGCGGTAGGCCTCGCCGGCGTGCCACATGATGGCCTCGGTCAGGTCGCGTGCGCGGCCGTCGTGCAGGTAGCCGACATTGGCCTTGTTGCCCATGACCTTCTCGGTGTAGCCGATACCCCACAGCGGTGCGGTACGCCACATATTGCCCTTGGCTTGGCCTTCGACCAGCTTGTCCGCCAACCCCGGGCCCATGTCATGCAGCAGCAGGTCGGTGTACGGCTTGATGGTCTGGTTGCGCAGTTCGGCGAACAGGTGGCCTGGGCCGGTCTTCATTTCCACTGTGTGGCAGGCGGCGCAGCGCATGCCGTCGAACAGCCTGGCGCCGGCGCTGACTTGCGCCTGATCGACGCGGTGCTCATCCAGCGGCGCCACGCCTTTCGGGAAGCCGCTTGGCAGGCTGCGCTGCGCAGGCACGGCGACCAGGGCCAGGTAGTTGGAGATCGATTGCAGGTCGGCTTCCGAAATGCCTTGCTGGGCAAGGGCGGAGGCGCAACCTGCAGGATCGGTGCTGCAGCTGCGGTTGCGGTAGACCGGCGAAGTGACGGCCATGTCCAGCAGCAACGCGGCGGCGGCCTGATGGCGCAGCGTCGCCTTCGACGCCTTCCAGCCGAAGCGGCCCAGGCGAACCGCGCCGCTTTCCGGATCGAAAACGAAGTTGGCCGCGCCCTTCACGCCATCGGCGTCTGGCGTCGTACGCACGCGGGCGAGAATGTCCGCTTCCGGTACGGCTTCGAGCAGGCCGGTGCCGATCATCGGCTGGGCTGCACGGAGCGACACGGTGTCAGGTACCGCGCTGTCGAAGGCGAGCGTCGGCTTGCGCAGTTCCACTGCGGTGCCATCGGCCAGCTTCGCCACGTGGGTCTCGAAGCCGGACACGCGCACGCCGGTGCCCCAGTTCTGCGCTCCACCGGTTGCCGACACCGCATTCATCTGGACGGCGCTACCATACTGCGGGTGCGGCAGCTGCTGGCCGGAGGCGTCGGTCATCGCGACGCGCACCGACATGTGGTCCAGGCGCTGGTTCAACGCGGACGGCGCCGGGCTGCGGCCGTTGTTCACGTGGCAGCCGATACAAGCCGACTGGTTGAAGCGCTGCCCCTGCAGTCCGACCACCGGGGTGTAGCGGTCATTGCCCAGTTCATTGTGGTCGCCGGTCGTGAAGTTGGTGTGCACCAGCCGGCGGCCTTCAACGAAGCGCTGCATGTCCTGCATGCCGATGTTGTTGTGGGGCTGCTGGAACATGAACAAGCCATTGTCCGAATAGTTGTAGGAGACGGAGCCCAGGCCGCCGGACAGCGTGTCAGCCGGCAACGGCACCGAATTCAGCCGCGGCTGCACGCCATACCATGGACGCAGGCCCACGCCGACAACGTAGACCCATTCGTACGAGTAGTAGCGGATGCCGCCGTTGTCGCCCTTGGCCAGCATCGACTCGGTGGTCGAGAACATCGACGGCGACACCTCGACGACGTCGCCGACGACCAGCGGACGCGCCGGGATATTGCTGCCGTTCGGGAAACCGCTCGCGTCCAGCCCGTTCATGCCGGGGTATTCCTTGACCACCAGCGTGCAGGCGCCGTTGAGGCCGTTCGCGCTGGCCAGCGTGCCGTTGGCCGGGTAGGGCACAGGCTTGCACACCTTGACAGTGTCATCGACGAGCTGGCCCGGGGCCATCCAGCCATAGCCGGTCACGCCGGGCCGGTCGATCGCGCGGAAGAAGGCGATTCCGCCGTTCAGGAAGTCCACGGTGGTGTACTGATTGACGATCAGCGTGGGCTTGGTCACGCCGGGCACACGGCTGTTGTCGATAACCTCGACGCCCCAGGTGCGGTTCTTGAAGTACTGGGGCACGAAAGTGAGGTAGTTGCCCGGGCCCTTGTCCACCGGCATGCCCGTTACCGGGTCGACCGTCTCGTTCGGGCCGTAGCCGATCTCGTTCCATTCTTCCCCGCGCTCGCGGCCATGGCGGGCCAGTCCGCGCGCGCCGAAGCGGGTCACCAGCCTGCCGTCGGGCAGCGAGAATTGCAGCGTTTCCAGGGGCTCCGAGGTAGTCGGCAATGGCGACCAGCCGCTACCGTTGGCCGGGAACTTGAGCGCCGATGTATTGTACGAGGGCAGGGTGTTGTCGGAGCCCGGCGCCTTGAACTCGACTTCGAACAGCGAGTAACCGTACTGTGTGGCGCGTTGCACACCCTGCACGCGGATGTAACGTGCGTTCACGCCGAGGTTGAAGAACTCTTCGGTGCCGCCGTGGCCATCGGTGACGGCGCGGATCAGCGACCAGTTCTCGCCGTCGTCCGAAACCATCAGGTTGTACTGTTTGCCGTACGAGTTTTCCCACACCAGCTTCATGTAGCCGACCTGGGTCTTCGCCCCGAAGTCGAACTGGATCCAGGCATTGTCCACGAACGCGCTGGACCAGCGGGTATTCGTTTGACCATCGAGCACCTGAGAGGCCGAGGTGCCCGCGTTTTCCAACGCGGACGACGTTGCGGCGACCGGCTTGATCGCGACGGCCGGCTTGGTCGGGTCGATCGGAGGTTGCTCCTGCGGCGGTTCGGTCGGGGGCGCTTCCGGCGAACCGGTGAACGCCTGGATCTCGAAGATCGAGTAGCCGTAGTTGGACGAACGCTTGATGCCCTGCATGCGCAGGTAGCGGCCTTGGCCATTCAGGCCGGTCAGGTCTTCGGTGCCGCCCTGGCTGTTGTCCACAGTCTTGATCGTAGTCCAGTTCACCTTATCGTCGGAAACCTGGAGGAGATACTGGGTCGCGTGGGCGTTCTCCCAGTCGATGCGCACACGGGTGATGGCGACGGATGCGCCGAAATCCAACGTCAGGTGTTCATTGTCCGTAAATCCGCTGCCCCAGCGGGTAGTCGGATTCTGATCGATGGCCGAGGCTGCGGACAGGTCGCCGCGTTCGGATGAACTTGCCGTGGCGCTGACCGGCACCAGTGCCGCTTCAGCCGACGCTGTTGCAAAGCCGAGCAGCCGCGTCCCGCTAGCCGTTCCCGCGACAAGTGTCGGGGAATCATCGCTTCCTTGACCGCAGGCTGCCAGTAACACAGCCAGCACCAGGGGTAAACCCCGTTTGGGCAGCTTGGCGAACTGTTCCAGGTTCAACCGATGCCGAAATGGCGTTTTTTTCATAGCTTCCTCGCTTTGCTTTTGTTTGTTGCGACAGCGCCACATAGAGAACGACGACACTGTCAGTTGGCACCAAGATATTTCCCGCCGTGCCTGCCATTGAGACAATATCAATGAAAAAAAGACAGGTATGATGCTCGTTTGCTAATGAATCGCCGCTTTTCACGGCGCCTTTCGCGGGGCGCGAAGAGTTCCTGGGACCGATTGCGGCTTTTTTTCAGGGGTAAAAATTGCCGTACAGCAATGATATCGACGCGATTGCAGGCGTCAAGTAATAAACTGTAATCATTGCCAGAAAAACACTTTGGCGAGAGAACTGCCGATAGTGGGCGCTAGAAAAATGCAACTTCAGCCCGGTGGCCAAACTGGCGAAGTGGGGGGGGCGTGAATATGTGAAGGGGCGTCGACAAACGCGCGCCTGAAATTGTCCTGACCGGCACAGGGCAGGCAATTGAAGAATCTGCTTGTTCGGAAGATTGCAGCCTTTAGCGCCCTCTATGATTCGGGCCGTGGTTTCACTGGTCGGAATTTTTTACATCAAACGCGCTCTTAATTGCGTCAACCGGCAGTAACAGAGCTTCGCCGCGCCGCAGCCCCTGATGGAGCATCAAAATAAACGCTACATAGACGCGCCACCGCGTCTGAACGCGTGAGAACGGATTGTCTTTAGATTCGGGATCCAGGATCTGGTAAAGGACCTCAACGGTCGACGCCGGCAAGGACCGGATCATTTCTGGCGTGTTTCGTTTCTTCACGCGGAACTGGCTGTAGAGCACAGACAGTTGATGAAGTCTGGCCTCGACGTCTCGCAATGCCTTGTGCGCGTCGCTTTTCGCGATCCAGGAGACGACCGATGTGACGAAACCGAGCCCAACTTGCCAGCGGGTCTCATCAGCTTCAGAGGTAGTGGCTTGATTACGAATCGACACTAAAACCTACCATTTATCTGTGGGCCGTTGTGGCACTTGATCAAGGAAACGCAACACGTCGGTAACTACCGTAACTTCGCATAATCTATAGGAAGTAAAGCCAGCCGTTAACTGCTATCAGCGCCCCGGAACCCGCACCCGGAGCGGGCTGGCGCCCAATAGCAGTGTCTCAAAACCCTCGGAGATTTTTTCCAAAAGTCCCTTCCAAACCGCCTGAATTTCAGGATTCTTTGTTCGCTCTGCTGCTGCCGCTGCCATTACGGTAGCTGCATCCAGGTCGAGCAGCTGCGCCACCCGGAACGCTGTCTCGTCGTTGTATGTGCCGCCATGGTCGAAAAGTTGGTACATGCGCGAGCTGGTGAGGCCCAGCTCCTTCGCTATGCGGAACCGCGACCAGCTATAGCGGGATTCGATTTCCCGTAGGTAATCAATGCAAAGTTTCATTCTGTTCTCCAAGGGCAGAATGGCGAGAAAATCGCCATGGGTCGAATCTTAGTGCAAGTGGTAGTTGTGCGATAGTGCAACTGTCACTTGCACTCCAAGTGCTACTTGCAGTAGGATCGTGCTTGTCAGGGGGCAATTCCAACGTCTTCCAAGGGCGATGGGGGTAGCTCCCCCGGTGCTCCCTGACTCCATCGCCCTTTGGAAAATGCCCTTGGAGGCCCTTATGAGTGTTACAACTCGTTGCAAAACAGTAACCATCTCCGGCGTTGCCGGCTTCGCGATTGTCCGTGGCCTGCGTGACCGGCTCGAGAAAATGGTCAGCCGTCGCAAGGCCTTTGAAGGGGACGAGTCCCCGGCGGGCATCGAACTCCGCGCCTACTTTTCCACCCAGATCGACGCCATCCACGTGGCAATGGCCGCGATGGAAGCGGCCCAGTTCACCCTGGTCGACCCTGACCGCAATGCTGGGGTCGCCGGCATCTGCACCCCGGTGGAGGGCTGATGCCGTGGATGCCAACTCCCCCAAACCCATCCGCCTGGAAAGCCAGCAACAGTTGTTCGAGGTCGAGCTCGCGCTGGAAGAACGGATCCGCAAGGTGACCGAGCGCATCGACCACCCGTGCACCACCGAGTGCTCAACCCCCGAATCCCTGAAACGCCAGCTGGCCCACCTCAAGGCCGCCTACGACATCGTGCGGAAGGCCTGCTGATGAACACCCAAGTCAAAACCCTCTCCCTGACCCTGACGCCGGCCCAGCTCGGCGTGATCCTCACCGGCCTCGAAGGCGAACGCGACGCCGCGCGCAAGTACGTGGACAGCCTCGTCGCCACCAAGAGCGGGAAGACCGCGCTTGCGAACTACTGGCGCGACCAGCTGGCCGCTGCCGAACAGGCGCTCGCGATCGTGCGGAGCGTCTGCTAATGGGCCCGTCAGTTCCGAACGTCCCCGGTGTCGCCCTCCAGAGCGGAGAAGAAGGCCATCAGGAATGCCCGCGCGATGTTCGGCGCGCGTGCTTCCGCGAGTTGCGTCGAAAGGCTCACCAAATCTTCTACGACGGCCTCGACCTTGTTGTCAGCGATAGCGGGGCCAATGATGGCACCGAGCCGAAGGCCAAGGTTGACGAACGACTCGTGCAGGATCGGGTCTGGTGTGCTCGACATAATTCCTCCGGGGAAAATGTCGCCAGTGTAGCAGGGCAGCAATCGTGAGCGCCGCCTACCTCGCGGCCGATGCGGCCGCCCTGGGCGACCGCGAGCTACCCGCCCCTACGATGCGCCAGGAGCTCCTCCACAGTGCCCAGATGATCCAAGGGCTGGAGGAGGTCATTGAGAGCCACCTGCGCTGCCTGGAGGCCGCTGGTGCCCGTTTCAACCCCTCCCTGACCCTTCGCACATCCATTTGCCTGTCGCAGCTCGCGGCAGCGATGCGTATGGAAGCGATGCGTTCGAGCGCCGGGCGGACCGTGCAATGATTTCCATCACGCAACCCGCCTCTAAGAATCTTGGTATTAGTGGTAAATCGATAAACCGTGAGCAAAATCAACAGGTTACGGGCGTATTTGTACCGAATTCGGGAAGGTTCCAGAAGTACGCGCTGACGCGGCGCGCCGGCGCGATCCTGTACGACCCGGCCAAGGAAGCGGCCGCGCAGCACCGCACGTGCTGGTGTCACCGCGGCGTGGCCAACGCGGCCGACAACGTCACGATCTACCGCACCACCAGCGGCGACAGCGCGCGCATGCACGGGGTGACCACGTGCAAGAGCGTGTGGACGTGCCCGACCTGCAGCGCGCGCATCTGCGCGGTGCGCCAGGCCGAATTGTCGGAGGGTATGCGCTACTGGATCGACCAGGGCGGCTATGTGTTCCTGCTGACGCTGACGTTCCCGCACGATAACGGCGAAGCCCTGGGCGAGATCCTGCCGGCGTTCACCAAAGCCAAGGCCCACTTCAAGAACAGCAAGACGTACAAGCGGATCCTGGCCAAGGGCGTGCGCAAGGGGTCGGTGTCCAGCCTGGAGGTGACGCGCGGCGACCGTAGCGGCTGGCATCCGCACCAGCACGACTTGGTGTTCTGCACCCCGGATGCCTTCGGTGAGGTCAAGCAGGGCGCCGACGGCCGCCTGTCGTCGCGTCTGATCGACGAGCTGAAACATACCTGGTACGTGGCGCTACGTAAGGTCGGTCTGTGCGAACAGCACGAGATGAGCGACGTGCTAGCACATGGCTTGGACGTGCGCGGCGGGCAGTTCGCGGCGGAATACGTGGCCAAGTTCGGCAAGGAACAGAAGTGGGGCCTGTCGCGCGAGGTGACCATGCACGCGGCCAAGGTCGGCACCGACAACAAGGGTGCGCACCCGTTCCAGCTGTTGGCGTGGGCGGAGGAGGGCGACGAACAGTCGGCGGCATGGTTCCGGGAGTACTCGGGGGCGTTCGAAGGCAAACGCATGCTGTCGTGGTCGCGCGGCCTGAAAAAGGAGCTGACCGGG
This sequence comes from Massilia sp., assembly GCA_045810465.1. Taxonomy (GTDB): domain Bacteria; phylum Pseudomonadota; class Gammaproteobacteria; order Burkholderiales; family Burkholderiaceae_D; genus Telluria. Next base: position 29,439 of record JBJMVW010000250.1, read on the forward strand.
CGGGAAGAGGTCAGCGACGAGGAGGCGGCCGACCAGGTGCTGCCGGAGGAAGAGGTGGCCGGCCGGATCGACTCGGAGGCGCTGTCGGTGCTCCAGTCGCGCCGGCTGCTGCCGAACTTCCTGGCGTACGTGGCCGCCTACTGCAGCGACCCGGCCACGGCCCAAGCCGATATCGACGCCTACCTGAAATTCGCGCGCGATCAGCGGCCAATCGCGCGCGGCGAGGTCAAGGTGAAGCTCTGGCAGCGCGGATTTATGCACGTCAACCAAGAGAAAAGGGATGCGAAATGCTGAGATCGAGGAGTTTTCTGGCAGCGGCCATGATTGCGCTCGGGTCGTTGAGCGGGCCGGCACTGGCGGCAGTACGGTCGGCACCGGTTTTGCAAATGCCGTCAATCACAAGCCGCCGGTACGGCCGCAAGGGCGCCGGGATTTCGATGGCGCAGCAGCAGCGCGCCGCCGCCAAGAAACGCAACGTCGCCCGAAACCGGAAACACCACCGTGGATAGAGGCGACGAACTACAAGCCGAGGCGGTCGCCTTGGTGAAGCGATACGGCCTTTTCCTGCCAGCGCCGGTCAGGTCCTTCCTGGCGAAGATGGCAGATTTCCTCAACTGGGACAACCTCAAAAAGGAGCTGTGAAAATGCAAGTATGGGATCAAGTGAAGGTGAAAAAAGAGGGCGACGAACACCTGGGCCGCGCCGGCGTCGTCAATGCGGTGGCAGGACCGGACGACGCCACCCAGGTGGTGAGCGTCAACCTGGACGAAACCCCCACCCACGAAGCCGGTGTGGTGGACTTCGCGGCCGGCGATCTGGAATTCTTGGGTCGTTAATGCTGGCCGCCGACTGCCTTCCAGGCGTCGCCGTGACCGTGCGGGCCGTCGATGACTTCTACAAGTTCATCGACGGCTGGCGCGGCATCATCGCGCAGCGTCAGGACGCGCCCCAGGTGCGCATCGAATGCAAAAACCCGGACGGCCAGGCAGTCGAATTCCTGGTCCCTCCCGAACAGTTGGAAAGGACGAGGACCATCCTATGAACAAGCCGATGAAAATAAAGATCGGGCACGTGGACTGCCTAACGCCGGGATGCAAGACCCGCATCCCGGTCCGAAAGAACGAAGCCACCGGCGCCCTGTCGTTCCCCTGTATCGAGTGCGGCGCGCCGAACTACGCGAAAGCGGACGGCAGTGCACATTACCAGGGCGTGCTGGACCGCATGACGCCACTGGCCACGTCCCAGAACGTGCCGAATCCCGCGCCGCCGGTGGCCGCGCGGCCCAAAGACCCTCTTTTCGGATGAACCCATGAGCGATCAATTACAACCCGAAGGACTGGACGGCCTCACCGACCTGGTAGCGCAAGCTGACCAGGTCGGTTCCGTTTCCAGCACCGGAAACGCACCAGTAGCTGGCGGCGCGCCAGCCGAACCGCCGGCCGAACCGAGTCCGGAGGAACAGGCCGCTGACGCGGTCAACATGTTTGCCGACCTGGTCGTTGGCTACGCGCCGGCCGCCGCCGACGTCTGGACGCCGCAGGCGCGCACCGCCAGCGCCGCGGTGATGGGTCCGATCTTCGTCAAGTATGGCTGGTCGCTGACGCGCCTGCCGCCCGAGCTGGCCGCCGCGATGGTAGTCGGCCCGTTACTGTACAGGTCGGCCACGGTGGTGGCGGAGAAGATCAAGGCTGACCGGGCCGAGAAAGCCACCGCGCAGCGCCAGGTCGTGCAAGGTGGATCCGCCGGCGCGCCGACCGGATCCGGGACGCCGGCGCCGGGACCGAGTGAAGCGCCACCGGTGGCCGTGCATCCCCAGGTGGCGCTATTCACCAAGGGCGCTACGCCATGATCGGCAACCACCTCGAAGCCGAGATCCACGCGGTGACCGGTTCGAGTGGCGGCGGCAAGACCACCCGGGTGCGCACGCTGGTGATGAAGAAGAAGCGCACGCGCACCATCATCTGGTCGCCCAAAGAGCCGATCGACAACTACGCTAGTTGGTATCCGGGCTCGGTGAAGTGCACCACGGCTGCGCAAGTACTCGATATCGTGCGCGCCGCCGGCCCGAAGGGCAAATTCCACATCGTGTTTGTGCCGAGCCTCGACCGCAAGCGCGATGAGGCCCAGTTCAATGCGGTCTGCCTGATCGCCTACCATGCGCGCAACCTGCTGTTTCTTGCCGACGAACTGCATACCGTGACCCGGTCAAACTGGGCCTGTGACGGCTGGTCCAAGCTGGTGATGATGGGGCGGGGCTACGGGATCCACATTTACGGCACGTCGCAGCGGCCGGCGAATATGGACAAGAACTTCCTGGGCAACGCCAGCACCATTCACACCCGGCGCCTGTCCGAGCCGGAGGATGCGAAGACGCTGGCGAAGAGCTTGGGCGTGAAAGCCGCCGAGGTCTCGGCCCTGAGCGGCTTTATGTGGATAGAACGCAACAAAAAGACCGGAGTCGTCACACGCGGCTAAAAATATTTTCCGGATCGCATCAATTTTCGGAATGTGACCATGGCTATGGGCACATGGCCTCGTGAGTGGTTATGTCCAACAGGAAATCTTAAGGTGGGTTCTCAGCAGCGAGAACCCACCTTTTTCTTTTTGGAGAACCCACAACATGAACGGCTACGTCAAGTCCTACGTCACTTTCTTCGCCTTCCTGGCCATCACGAAGATCGTGGTCGCCCCGCTCCTGAAGAGCGTCAACGTCCCGCTGATTTCGGACATCGTTTCGTAAGCCCGGCTCCGCTGGCTTCCAGAACCGAACCCCAAAACAACCCGAAAGCGGACCATGCTCCTCGTAAAAAACCTGCCCTTTAACAACGTCGCGGCCAACGGCCTGGCGACGGTGTCCCTGCCGATCGGCATGAGCTTCAACAAGATCATCCTCGCCCTGGGCGGCGGCGCCTTCACCAAGTCGATGATCACCAACGCCAAGGTCAAGGTGAACGGCAAGACCGTGTGGGAAAACACCGGCGGCCGTCTCGACCTGCAGAACCAGTACCGCAAGCTGGGCAACAACGCGGCCTACCTGGAAATCGACTTCACCGAGCCGAAGGCCAAGACCATGTCCGAGCAATACCTGGGCAACATCAACACCGCCCAAGGCGTGAGCTCGCTGACTCTCGAAATCACCATCGCCGGCGCGACTGCCCCGACGTTGGACAGCTGGGCCGAGCTGGGGCCGCCGGGCCCGCTGGGCATCATCGCCAAACAGATCCTCTTCACGTCGTCCAACGGCGGCGCGGGCAAGTTCCCGCTCAAGCTGATCGACCTGGCCAACCGCGGCGCCATCATCAAGCGCGTGCACTTCGCGCACGGCGGCAACCTGACCCAGCTCGAGGTGAAGAAGAACGGCATCGTCATCCACGACAACGTGCCGGCGGCCGTCAACGCCTACTGGCAGAGCAGCTATGACAAGGTCGCCCAGACGAACCTGTACACCTTCGACCCGTGCGCGGATAACAACTATGCCAATGCGGTGAAGACCGCCGACATGGTCAGCCTGGAATTCAACCCAACCTTCTCGGCCGCCGACACCGTCACGGCCGTGCTGGAAACGCTGGACGTCCTGGGCAACATGTAACCCGCCGGGCCGGCCGCGGCCGACCCAGACCAGGGGCGGCTACGGTCGCCCCTTCTTTTTCAAGGTGAACAAATATGTTTGGCATGGACGATCCTTTTGGTGATTACGGCAACGTCGGGCCACTGTCCGATGGCACCTACAACGTGCCGACGTCGGCGCTCCCCAGCAACCAGCCATGGGACACCGGCGGCGGCTCCCTGGGCAGCTACTCCAACGACGTGTTCGGCATCCTGCGCGACGGCATCGGCGCGTGGTCGCAGAACCAGCGCAACAACCAGTTCCTGGACTACCAGCGCTACGAGGCCACCCAGGGCGGCATCTACCGCCAGGGTGTGCCCAATGGCGTGCCGGTGACGGTCGCGGCGCGCGCCACGATGAGCCCGACGATGATGCTGATGATCGGCGCCGCCGTCTTCCTGCTGCTGCGCAAGTAAGGGGAAGGCATGGATCCGACCACCATTGCGGCCCTCGCCAGCACCGCCAGCAAGCTCCTGGCGCCGGCGGTGGCCAACGGCGGCATGCCGCCACCAGTTCCGCAGCGCGCTGACGGTTATTCCCTGGGCGGCATGCTGGACGGCCGCAGCACGAACGCGACTACCAGCGGCGCATACGGCGGCGCGTTCTCCCAGGCAAACATCGACGGCTCGAACTGGACCGTGTCCACTGGCCGCAGCCAAGCCACCGGCGGCGGTACCAGCGGCGGCAACGGCGGCTTGAGCCCGACCCAGACCAACAGCCAGGGCGGCCTGAGTACTCCAAGCCCGCTGTCGTTCGATGGCCTTGCAACTGGCGGCGCCAATAGCGGCCTGCTGCTGGTCGGCCTCGTCGTCCTGGCATACCTGATCATGAATCGATAACCCATGAGCCTCTTTGGTGTTTTCAGCGGCGACAAGTCGACCAGCTCGACCACGTCGAACAACGACAGCCGCAACCAGTCGTGGACCGACAGCCACAACACGACCAGCAACCTGTCGCTCAACACGACCGACACCCTGACGCAGGACCGGCGCCTGGTGGTCGACAACGGCGGCTACGGCGTGTCAGCTGACAATTCGACCATCACGACCGCGAACAGCAACAACAGCTCGTCGGTGTCGACAAACATTGACAGCCACAACATCACCTATACCGACTACGGTTCCGTGGCGGCCGCCATTGCCGCGAACAAGGATATTTCGGGCAAGGCCATCGACGTAAGCAAGGCCGTGGTCGACAACGGCCGCCAGATGATGCAGGCGAACCTCGACTACCTGCAGCACGTGGGCGAGGCCAGCCTCGCGCAGTCCCGCGATGCGATCCGTGAGGTCGCGTCGGCCAGCAGCAACGCACTCAACCAGGTAGTCGGCATCGCGGCCAAACCGCTCAACGCCAACGACCCGCAACGCCTGGTGATCATCGTCGCCCTGGGCGTCCTCGGTGTCGTGTTCTTCTCGAAAATGAAAGGCTGACATGAGCTTGCAAAACTACGATTTCACGGTGGCCGCCAACGGCAGCCGCGAGATCTCGGCCCCCGGGCGGTTCGTGTACTACCGCGCCGGCACCACGCCGCTGATCGCTGGCGGCAACACGCCGAGCGCCAACGGCAACCAGGAGATCAAGCTGACGGCCGGCACCACCGGCGCCAGCGTGGTCCTGATGCCCGGCCAGTCACTGCGCCTGCCAGCCGACGAAAAGCAGCCATCCGTGTGGCGCGTCGCCAACTCCAAGAACAGCGAACAGATCACCGGCCAGATCATCGTGGGCGAGGGCGATTTCAACGACAACGCGATCAACAGCGTGGTGTCCCTGACGACGGGCTCGGTGCTGAACAACGCGGCCCTGCCTATGCAAAAGCAGGCGTGGTCGACCATCACGACCTTCGCGCCGGTCGTGATCAACACCGGGGCCGCCCAGCTGCTGGTGTCCGACAACACCCAGCGCGCGCTGCGGATCCGCAACACGCACCCGACCGCGACCATCTACCTGGGCGACGTGAACGTGACGGCGGCTAACGCAGCGCTGGCGATCGGGCCGGGGCAGCTCTTCCTAGAAGACGAGGCGGCTGGCGCGGGCTGGTACGCCACTGCCGATGTGAACGGCGTCACCGTGGCAATTCAAGGGCTGAAATTATGAGCGGCTTAGCTAATGCTGGATCGGCCGGACCGCTGAACGCCACGCCGACCCAGATCGTCAACCAATTCTCCGCCGGCGCTCAGATCACGGTTGCAATCGGCCCGACCGGGCTGGCCAGCATCCTGTCTGGGGCCCTGGTCGCGAACACGCTGGCCACGGTCCTCAATCTGAACGGTGCCGGTGTGCTTGAGTTTTTGGCCGGCGTAGTTCTTGACGCGACCGCCCGGACGATGCGCCTCCAGCTGATCCTCGACGGCGTCATCGTGTTCGACGCGACCTCGTCCGCAGTGGCGACCGCTGGCAATGGCCAGTGGATCGTGGGGGCGCAGCAAGGGGGAGCCGTCACCGTGCTGGGTCAGGTGCCGTTTAAAAAATCGTGCGTGCTCAAGATGGCATCGAGCCTCACCGAGAACAACACGATGCGGGTCCTGACCGCGTATCGAATGACCTGATGGACAAGCGCGCCCTGATCTTGCTGGCGGCGGCCGCTGGCGGCTTCGCCTGGTGGTACATGGCCAGCCAGGTCGACCCGGCGGAATCCGGCGGGCAGTCCGAAACCTCACTAATTGAAAGCGCTATGAGCACTGTTACGAACCTTATGACCAGCGTGCCCGACGCGGTGCAGGATCCCCAGGTGTGGGCGTTCCTGCAGCTGATCCGGGCCGGGGAGGGCACCACCGGCCCGGACGGCTACCGGACCATGTTCGGGGGCGGCCTGTTCGCCAGCTACGCCGACCATCCGCGCCGCGCCATCACGCGCGGCAGCATTACCAGCACCGCGGCCGGGGCCTACCAGTTCCTGAGCCGCACCTGGGACGAGATGGCCTCGGCGTACGGGCTGGCCGACTTCTCGCCGGCTAACCAGGACGTGGCGGCCGTCGGCTTGATCAAGCGGCGCGGCGCGCTGGCCGACGTGCTGGCAGGGCGCTTCCGGGATGCGATCGACAAATGCAGCAAAGAGTGGGCGTCCCTGCCGGGGTCGCCCTATGGCCAACCGACCCTGAGCTACGTGCAGGCGCAAGACATCCTGCTGGCCCATGGCGCGGACATCCTGGGGAGCGTGGCGTGAAAAAAGAAGACCTGATCCTGTTCGGCGTGGTTGCCCTGGGCGTATACATGATCATCAAGACCATGGGCACGCGCGCGGCGGGCGCGGCGCCGGCGAACAACTACAACACGCAGGAGATCATGCGTTACAACGGTTGGGTGTACTACACCGACGGCACCAGCATCGGCCCGGACGGCAAGTACTACAAGAGCGGCGATTTGATCTACGACCCGAAAGGCATGTATCAATGAAAACTACCCACATCCTCCTGGGCGCCGCCGCGCTGCTGATGTTGTCCGGGCGCCGTAGCACGGTCGCCGCCGCCGTCGCGCAGCAGCGCTCCGACTACCTGAACGACCCGACCAACTGGGGCTCCGACATGTGGTCGCGCCTGTACGGCGAAGACCTCGCGCTGGCGGGTGGCCAGCACAACGCCCAGTCTGGCCTGACCGCCTACGGCGTGACGAATAATTCGATGGGCTACATCGGGAGCGCGGCGCGATGAAACTGAGTTCCGCTTTTCCCATGAAGGCGGCGTTGGCGGTCGCGGTCCTCGCGGCCGTCGGTGTTTTTTTTTACGTGCGAAACAAGGGCGTGACCGGTGTGGCTGCGGATGTAACCGGTGCGGTTCTTGACACCGGCGCCGGTGTCGCCATCGGCATCGGTGACGCCATCGGCATCCCGCGCACGAACGAGAGCGAGTGCGAAAAGGCCATCCGCGAGGGCCGCACGCTCGACGCCAGTTTCGCGTGCCCGGCCGGCACCTTCATCAAAAGTTTGCTCCCCTGGTAGGACATTGAAATGGTCAATTTAGGCAAGATCATCCCGGCGCCGGAAGCGGTGCTGCGTGAGGGGCTGGTGGTGCTGGGCGGCGTGCTGATCGCGGCCTACATCATCAGCCGGTTCCCGGCCGCACAGCGCTTCGTCGCGGCCAACAGCGTTACGGTCAAGTCGCCCGACGGATCCGTGCTCTGGTAGTCCCCACAATTACAACCACCTGAAAGGTAGACGATGAAACGTTTGGCTGAACCCTCCACCTGGGCCGGTATCGCGGCCCTGTTCCAAGTCCTCAAGGGCTTCCTGCCGGTGCACAACCAGATCTACGCCGATGGCCTGTCGGCCGCTGCCGCCGCGCTGGCCTACAAGCTGCCCGAGCGCACGTAATGTCGGCGCTCGAACTCATCCAGCTGGTGACCAGCTCCGGGGTGCTGGCTGGTGGGCTCGGACTGCTGAAATGGGGGCTGACGGTCGAGCGCCGTCTGCTAAAGATCGAAGTGAAATCGGGAATTGAGCGATGACAAAAAAGCGAACCCCGCCACGGAAGGCCAACGGCCAGTTCCGGAAGCGGAAAAAGAAATGATGCAGTTGAAGCCGGCACACATCCTGTGCCTTGGAGTCGGGTTGTTCCTCGCGGCCCGCTACCTGTCGTCAAGGATGAGCGGTACCGGCCTCAACCGCGGCTTTGCAGCCGACCCGAGCGGATCCGGGTACCAGACTTAAAACGAAGGCTCCCAGGTGGAGCCTTCTTTCATTTCAGCCGGCGCGCTGCGCTGGTTCCCACAGGTCGAGCTGGCCGCCGGCGCCGACCACGCCGAGCTTCGCCAGGCGCGGCTTTTCCTCGAGCGTCCAGAACATCTGTCGGTGGCGGGTCTCGAGCTCGAAGCGCTGCAGGCGCATGATCTCCGGTACCCACCAGGGCACGCGGGTTCGGCCGCTCAGCCAGTCGCGGATGGTGCGTTCGTCGCGGCGCAGCGCGCGCGCCAGCTCGGCGTGGGTGCGGCCCATGGAGTAGTAAGCAAATTCGGTGGGATTGCCATAGCGGAGATTTGGAAAGCGCATTTCAGACCGTCCAGATGAAAAAAGGGGCCGGATACGATATCGCGGCCCCCAGGGGATTTCAGTTGGAGAACAGACGTTGAGTGTTCATTATCTGGCTGGCTTTACTTCGCATAATCTATATTATGTCAAGTCGACCATTCGAGTCTCCCAGTATCCGAAGGCGGTCGTACGCGTAGTGACTGTGTCGTCCTCCACTTTGGTCGGTTGTGCCAGCACCCACATGAAGTACAAGGCTTTCGCCGCCTTGGCGCGCGCTACCGTGGCCTTCGGTTCCAGCTCGTAGCCGTTGCCGATGCGCCCGCGCACGAGGTCCTTCTCGGACCGGATCAAGCCCAGCTCATACGCATCCCGGACCTTGGCCGCATACGCCGGCGGGATCCCGCCGGTATCGGTGAGGTGGATCCAGTCCACCAGCGGGTAGTACATCGCGCCCTTGGCGCCGGTATCCAGGTTCGGGTCGTAGCCCGGCATGCCCGGCACCACGGTCTTGCCGTTGAAGTCGGTCATGTACCTGGGCCTGGTCTTGAAATGCTGGTGGTAGGCGTCGTCGAGGATGGCGCCCATCACCTCGCGTGTCAGCGGGCCGTCGGCATACGCCGCCAGTGCGCGGGCGGGCAGCTGCAGCACCTGGCCCAGTGCGGCGGCGAATTCCTGCGTCCCCATCGGCAGTTGCGGGTTGAAGTTGCCCTGGCCGTCCTTGTGCAGTACGCCGAGCTGGATCAGCTTCTCGATCTGGTTGCGGTAATAGGCGCCGTCGCCGGTGCGGATGTCGTTGGCGATCTCGGGGTAGATCGCCGACCAGTCGTTGGCGGCGATGGCAGCCTTCACCTCGGGGCGCAGGTCGCCGGCCAAGCGCGCCGCGACCTGGTCGCCCTGCCCGGCCAGCCGCGCCAGTTCGGTCACCACGATGCGCGCGTACTGCTTGGCCAGCGTTTCCTTGTAGTGGGTGCCGTCGATCTTGTTAGCCGGGTGGCCGTTGGCGTAACTGCCGTCGTTGGTCTTGCCTGGGGTCTCGCCCGCCTCGAGCGACATTACTTGCGCGGTCACCGCCGCAATGCCGGCCTGGTTGAAGTACTCGACGCTGCGCGCGTTCAGATCGACCACGGTAACGCCCTCCTCGGCGCCGATCTTCCGCATGATGTCTGGGAAGTGGCGCTTCTTGAACGAGTCGGCATACGGCTGGCCGGACGGCTGCTGCCCGTTCACGCGCGACATCGGCGTGACGAAGACCGGGATCATCCCGCGCGCACGGATGGCCGGCAGATACACCTGCCTGATCATCGCCTCGTACATCGCTTCCGTCGCGCCACGGCCGAAGCGGCGCATCTCGTCTTCCGATTCGTCGTTGTGGCCGAACTGGATCATCACGACGTCGCCCGGATAGCCCGCCATCAGCAGGTCGTTGAAGCGGCCTTCCGCGTAGGCGTTGCGGAACGAGCGTCCCCCCTGCGAATAGTTGACGACCCGGACCCTGGACAGGTCGAACAGTTTGTCGATCACCTGTCCCCACCCGCTCATCGGCGCCTCCTCGAAGGTGTACGACTTGACGGTGGAATCGCCGAGCGTAAACACCGACGGCAGGACGTTCGCCGGACGTGCCTGCGTCGCGATCGGGCTGATCGTGATCTCCTCGATCCCGACCGGCACGCCGGTCTTCTTCGGCTCGACCTCGATGTCGATGAAGGGCTGGCCGTTCACGTAGTTGTAGCTCCATTGCTTGCCGTCGACATGCATGCGGGTCTGGTTCGGCAACAGGCCCGCCGCGTCCCAGAAGGTGTTCCCCAGCAGGCGACTGGTCTGCAGGCCCGACATAGCGACCACGGTGTCGTCGGCGCCCGAGGTGGTGCGCACGTGAATCGCGTAGGCGCCCCGCCCCGCCTTGATGCGGAAGGCCATGCCGAAGTTGTTGTAGTTAAGGCTTTCGTTGCCCTTTTCCGCTTCGAACGCGGGCTCGGTGATGACGAAGCCCTTGCCGGTGGCACGAATGCGCGCGGTGTGGACGGCACGGGCCGGCATGGCCGAGGTGTGGTCGACGAAGCCGTAGCCCCGCGTGGCGTCGTACAAGGGCACGCCGGTATCCCTGGACCAGGCGACGGTCGTCATGCCCGGCCTGGCCTGGCCCGAGAAATTGAAGCTGAGGGTGGCGGCCGGCTGGGCCGGGACCGGCGCGTCCGTGCACAGCGCGTCAGGCGCGGCCGCGGCACCCGCCAGCAGGAGCAGCGCCGCGGCGGCACAGCGCAACGACGAGGGGAATATAGGATTGATGTTCATGGGGTTGAAATGTCGGGACACGGCGACTCGGACGAGCGAGCTCAGCTTTTCCATAAAAATTTTACGGATCACGTAGAGATGTGGTTTCTGAACAATAAATTGGTCTGTCCAGTTGCAAAACTCTAACAAAAATGCAATGATCGCCTTCAGACCAGTTGATAGATTGGTCAGGCCAATGCAAATATTGGAAGGGCCAGTTTATAGGCTCGTCAGCCTTCTGCCAATCAAGAAATTCTCAAAATGGTGAGTCGCTACGATGGAGACAAACAAGATACGACCCGTCCCTGCCCGGCCAATGCCGCAAACACAATGCGGTCGGCAGCGCCATGCACGATGCCGTCGCGGTGATGGGCAGGTCATCAAGTCGCTGCCTCTCCGGAGCCCTGAATCGGCGCCGTGCGATACCGGTCATCGATAGCCGATGCGCTCCACCTGGCTGGCACGGCATGCGCCAGGTGCGCCTGCGGACAAGCCGCGCCTGTGCCTTGTAATCTCCAACGATAGGACAATCTGGATGACTGACCGCTTGAATGGCGTCATGCGCCGCCTGGAATCCGCTTCGGCGGCGGCCGGGGTAGCGACTGCCTGCGCCCTGCAACTTGCCGCAGCCCTGTGCGTTCCCGCGCATGCGCAGGACAGCCGCACCGTGCACGAGCCGAAAGTGCCGCCGTCGTGCGCGGCACTGGCCTCCGCACCGGCGCAGGCCGTGCGGGACGACACCGCGCGCATCCAGGCCGCGATCGACAAGTGCGCGCCTGGACACGCTCTGCACCTCGCTCCGCATGGCGCCGACGCCGTATTCGTGTCCGGTCCGTTCGTGCTGCGCAACGGCGTGACGCTGTATGTCGACGCCGGTGTCACGCTGAAGGCAAGCACCAATCCGATGCTGTTCGATCGCGGCGCGAACACCTGCGGCACCAATACCGCGTCGGGCGGAGGCTGCCGGCCGCTGATCACCATTTCCAGCGTCAGCGGCGCCGGCATCATGGGCGAGGGCGTGATCGATGGCCAGGGCGGGCAGCCGATCGACGGCAAGCCGGAGACCTGGTGGCAGATCGCGCGCCGCGCGCAGAAGGAAAAAACGCGCCAGAACGTGCCGCGCCTGATCGTGATCGACAAGGCCAGCGACATCACCATGTACCGCATCACCTTGCGCAACTCACCCAACTTCCACGTCGCCATGAACCGGGTCGACGGCTTCACCGCCTGGGGCGTGCGCATCGACACCCCGTCCGACGCGCGCAATACCGACGGCATCGACCCTGGCGCATCACGCAACGTCACGATCGCGTACAGCCATATCCGCACGGGCGATGACAATGTGGCGATCAAGGCCGGCGACAGCGGGCCGACCGAGAACGTTTCGATCCTGCACAACCATTTCTACTCCGGCCATGGCATGTCGATCGGCAGCGAGACCAATGGCGGCGTGCGCAACGTGCTGGTCGAGGACCTGGACATGGATGGCACCACCTCGGGCTTGCGCATCAAGAGCAACGACCGCAGGGGCGGCGCCGTGCAGAACGTGGTTTACCGCGATGTATGCCTGCGCAACGTAAAGTGGCCGATCTTCATCGACACCCATTACGAACCGGGTCCCGCCGGGCAGCTGATTCCCAGCTACGCCGACGTGCGCATGGAGCTGGTGCACAGCCTCACGCCCGGCCGCCTGACTCTGGGCGGCTACGACGAAGCCCACCCGCTCAAGCTCAGGCTGCGGGACGTCGTGGTCGACGGCGACCCGCAAATCAAAACCGAGTTCGCCCACCTCGACGGGCAAATCAATGCGCCCGGCGCCAGGGCACTCGACTGCGGCAAGCGTTTCGAGCCGTTCCCGCGGCAGGACGAGCGCTGAAGCTGGTCCTTGCCATGCAGGCGGAAAAGCGGCCCAGACCGCAGACGACCATTGCCATAAACAATAACTACAAGGAGACTTTCATGAATCAATCCAACAAACACGCGGGATCCCGGCTGGCACTGACTTCGGTCACGCTGGCCGTGCTCACCCTCATTAACCAGGCCCAGGCCCAGCAGGCGCCGGCAACGATGACCCGCGTCGAAGTGACCGGTTCCTCGATCAAGCGCGTCGCCACCGAGAACGCGCTGCCGCTGACCACCTACAAGGCCGAGGAGCTCGAAGCCCAGGGCCTGACCACGATGTCGGAAGTCGCGGTCTCGCTGGTGACCGCATCGACCAACGAGCCGGTCGGCGGCGGCGGCGGCGGCACCATGATAAACATGCGCGGCCTGAACACCAACCGCACCCTGGTGCTGCTGAACGGCCGCCGCCTGCCGAATGAGGCGATCGGCGACAGCTCGGTCAACGTCGACGTGGTCCCGATGAGCGCCATCGACCGCGTCGAAGTGCTGCGCGACGGCGCCTCCTCGATCTACGGCACCGACGCCATCGCCGGCGTCGTCAACTTCATCACCAAGCGCACCTTCACCGGCGCCAAGGTGATCGCCGGCTACGTCGACCCCGAGCGCCAGGGCGGCGGCCAGCAGCCGCGCATCTCGATCATCGGCGGCAAGGGCGACCTGCAGAAAGATGGCTGGAACGTGTACGCCGCCATCGACAGCCAGAAGCGCCGCTCGCTGATGCAGCGGGACCGCCCCAACATCTGGAACCCGGCCGACATCGTCGCCCTGGGCGGCACCGCTTTCAGCACCAACACCTCGGGCTCGTCCTCGGCGCCGGCTAACTTCACCGTCTACAACGCCGGCAAGGCCACCACGACGACGGGCAACCCCTACTTTGCCACCGGCTGCCACAGCAACTACGACGCGCAGTACACCCTGGTCTCGACCAAGGCCTCGGGCTCTGGCAGCAAGACCTGCATCCTGGACCCGACCCTGTACCCGCAGCTGCTGTCGGACGCGATGCAGACCACGCTGATGACCAAGGCCTCGCTGCGGCACGGTGAGAACAGCGTGCTGTCGGTCGAGCTGCTGGCGACCGAATCCTATATCGACGCGCTCAACCCGCCGCAGATCTTCGGCGCCCAGACCGACTACGACAAGCTGAACCCGGGCGTGCGCAAGCCGCTCTTCATCACCAAGAGCAGCAAGTGGTACCCGGGCGGCAGCGGCGGCGTGCCGGCGGTGGCCGGCGTCACCGGCCAGGACCTGGCGCTCACCTGGAGCATGGACGAACTCGGCCCGGCGCAAACCGACGACCGCCAGCACACCACCCGTATCGTGGTCAACGACGAGGGCGTAATCGGCGCCTGGGATTACCGCGTGGGCTTCAACGCCGCGCAGAGCCGCCGCAATGTCGGCTGGAAGAACGGCTTCGTCACGACCCCGGAACTGTACGCCGGCGTCGCCAACGGTACCCTCAACCCGTTCGGCAAGCAGGACGCCGCCGGCGAGGCCTACCTCGACCAGATCAGCGTGGACGGCAAGACCTACCGCAACGCGCGCGTGCGCTACTTCGGGCCGGACTTAAACCTGTCGCGCCCGCTGATGGAACTCGGCGGCGGTTCGCTGGCGATCGCCGTCGGCGGCGACCTGCACCGCGAGCTGTACGAGGACCACGTCGACATGCTGACCAACTCGGTCGTCTATAAAGTGTCGGGCGGCCCCGGCGCCAATCCGTCGGGCGCGCGCACTGTGGCCGGCCTGTATGCCGAAATCGACGCCCCGATCACCAAGACCCTGGACCTCACCGGCGCCGTGCGCTATGACCGCTTCAGCGATTTCGGCTCGACCGTCAATCCGAAGCTGAGCGTGCGCTGGGAAGCGCACAAGAACGTGATGCTGCGCGCCACCGCCAGCACCGGCTTCCGCGCCCCGACCCTGCCCGAGTTGTACGGTACCCCGCAGGTGCGCACCCCGTCGACCAACCGCTGGGACGACCCGCTGCTGTGCCCGAGCGCGACGCCGTCGGTGGCGAACACCGGCTCGGTGACCAGGGATCCGAAGTACGCGGGCCTGAACCTCGACCCGGCCACCGTCTGCAACACCACGCTGACCACCCTGACCGGCGCCAATCCGAACCTGGAGCCGGAAAAGTCGAAGACCTTCACCGCCGGCATCGTCATCGAGCCACTCAAGAACGCGATGGTCTCGTTCGACTTCTGGGACATCCGCATGAAGGGCACCATCGCCCAGCAGACCGAGGACACCATCTTCTCGGACCCGGGCAGGTACCAGAACCTGTTCGTGCGCCAGCCCGACGGCCGCCTCGACTACATCGTCGTGACCCGCCAGAACATGGGTGGCCTGCACACCCAGGGCGTCGATACCACCTTCAACTATGCCATCCCGACCGCCTCGATGGGCAGGTTCGGCATCGCCCTGGACGGCAGCTACACGCGCAAGTACGAGGGCCAGAACGACGTCGGCGGCGCGTGGCAGGACAGCGTCGGCCAGCCGGGCGCGCTGGCGACCGGCTCGACCTCGGCCAACACCTACATCTTCCGCTGGCGCCACAACCTGCGCTTCTCGTGGGCGTACAAGGGCTTCGCCGCGACGCTGACGCAGCAGTGGACCTCGCACTACATCGACACCAACGCGCTGGCCACCCAGAAGCCGGGCCAGCCCTTCTACAACGTGATCTCGCCGTACAAGTTGTACAACCTGAGCACCAACTACAAGTTCAGCGAGCACCTGCGGGTCAGCTTCGGCATCAACAACCTGTTCGACGTCGATCCGCCGCTGTCGAACCAGCGCCTGTCGTCGCGCGTGGTGTTCGCCCAGAACATCGCCAAGCCGATCGGCCGCACCTGGGTCACCCGCGCCGAGTACGCGTTCTGATCGCCTGCCGATGAAGCAATCGTTCAGACTGCAAGCGATCAACACACCGGCGCGCCGTCTCGTGGCCCTGCTGCTGCCTTTGCTGGCGGCGGCGGGCTGCCAGGCGCCGGGCGGTGCGCCGTGGGTGGCTGACCTTGGGGACGGCCGCTACCAGAACCCGGTGCTGCACGCCGACTACTCCGACCCGGACGCGATCCGGGTCGGCGACACCTACTACATGACCTCGTCCAGCTTCAACAGCGCACCCGGCCTGCCCCTGCTCGCCTCGCGCGACCTGGTGAACTGGGAACTGGTCGGCCACGCGCTGCCGGAGCTGGTGCCGGCGGAGCGGTTTGAGAGGCCGCGTCACGGCGACGGCGTGTGGGCGCCCTGCCTGCGCTACCACGACGGCAAGTTCTGGATCTTCTACCCGGACCCGGACCTCGGCATCTTCGTCACCACCGCCGCGCGCTTCAGCGGGCCGTGGACCTCGCCACAGCTGCTCCTGCCGGGCAAGGGCATCATCGACCCAACCCCGCTGTGGGACGACGACGGCAAGGCCTGGCTGCTCCACGGCTGGGCCAAGAGCCGGTCCGGCATCAACAACCTGCTGACCCTGCGCAGCATGGCGCCGGATGCCAGCCGCCTGCTCGACGCCGGGGGCCGCACCATCATCGACGGCAACAAGCTGCCCGGCTACCGCACGCTGGAGGGGCCGAAGTTCTACAAGCACGACGGCTACTATTACGTGTTCGCGCCCGCCGGCGGCGTGGAGGAAGGCTGGCAGGCCGTGTTCCGCGCACGTTCCATCGACGGGCCCTACGAAGTGCGCACCGTCATGGACCAGGGCAAGTCGCCCATCAACGGTCCGCACCAGGGCGCCTGGGTGCGCGCGCAGGACAACAGCGACTGGTTCCTGCACTTCCAGGACAAGGGCGCCTATGGCCGCGTGGTGCACCTCCAGCCGATGCGCTGGGCGGACGGCTGGCCGGTCATCGGCGAAGATGGTCCGCATGCCGGCACTGGCCAGCCGGTGCTGGCCTATAAAAAGCCGGTCGCCGGCGGCCCGGTCATCGTGCCGCCGGCCTCCGACGAATTCGACGGCGCCAGGCTCGGCCTGCAATGGCAGTGGAATGCCAACAGCCAGCCCGGCTGGTACTCGCTGACCGAGCGTCCCGGCATGCTGCGCCTGCATACCGCGGCCGCGCCCGAGGCGCGCGATTACGTGCGCGCGGCGCCCTCCATCCTGGCGCAGAAGCTGCCGGCGCCGGCCTTCGTGGTGAACACCCACGTGCAGCTGAATGACGCACGCGACGGCGACCGCGCCGGCTTGATCCTGAACGCGATGCAGTACGCCTGGCTCGGCCTGCGCAAGGCCGGTGATGCGACCCAGCTGGTGTACACGACCTGCACGCCGGCCAAGGTGCGCTGCACCGAGTCCACCAGCGTGGTGCTGGCGTCGGCGCCGTCGTCGCTG
Organism: Massilia sp.; assembly: GCA_045810465.1. GTDB lineage: Bacteria > Pseudomonadota > Gammaproteobacteria > Burkholderiales > Burkholderiaceae_D > Telluria. The sequence goes on from JBJMVW010000250.1 coordinate 46,512, forward strand.
TACCTGCGCATGACCATGACGGACGGCGCGGTTGCCCGCTTCGCCTACAGCACCGACAACGCCAGCTTCGTGGCGGTCGGCGAGCCGTTCAGCGCCAGCAAGGGACGCTGGGTCGGCGCCCAGCTCGGCCTGTTCAGCGTGGGCGACACGACTGGCACCGGTGCGCCTTCCAGCCTGGACGTCGATTATTTCCGCGTGACTGCGCATTGAGGAATCAAGCATGACAACAAACATCAACAAACAACGCCGCCGCCTGCTGCAAGTGCCAGGCGCGGACGGCAGGCCGCGGCGCTTGCCCAGCAGGGCTAGCGGCAGGTAGCTGGCGACGTCACCACCGTACCGCGCCAAAACCCCGCGTCGGCTGGTAGACATAGTACAGGCCGATGCTGTCGCGCCGTTGCTTTAGCTGCAGAACTTGCGGGAAGGAGAAGCTGCGGCGCGACGTGATGTATTTCAGCGCAATCGCATGCTCATGCTGTAGCTGGTACGTCAGCGAAGCATCGGCGCGGACCACACGATCGGTCCCGCCCGTTTCGGGGCTGGTGAGCCTGCCATTGAAGTATTCGCGCGCGGTGAGGTCGAGCGCCAGCTGCTCGCCCAGGATCAGGCGCAGCGACTGCATCGCCTGTGGCGCGAAACCATAGTTGTATTGCCGTCCCGGGCTACCCTTGACGGTGCCGGTCGAGGTATAGCCGATGCCGGCCGATGCATGGCCCTGGAGCGCGACACTGTCGGTGAGACGCCATTGGGCATTGCTGCCCAGCGTCAGCGCGCTGCTCGCTACCCTGAAGAGCTGCGGGGACAAGTACTCGTAGCTGCCATACAGCCCCCAGATCCCACGCACGCGCGGGCTGCTTCCGTAGGCCGCGCCGAACAGCAGGCCTTGCGCTTGCAGGCTCTCGACGCCCTGCACGTTGGAGATCCTGAGGTGGAAGTTGAAGTAATCGAAGGGCCGGCGGTATTCATAGCCGGGCTTGCCCGGCAAGCCATACTCGAGCAAAAAATCGGCGGCATATTCATTGCGTTTGGGCGACAGGGATGGGCCGGGGTTGGCATGCGATGTTGTACTGGCGCCGAGCTGCAGCCGGGCAAACGTGGGTGGGCTCCTGCTGGCAACCATGCCTGAGCCGTGGCCGGGACGAACATAGCGATTGAAGCCCAGCGGTGGCGAGAGCGCGGCCGCCACGCCTTCGCGCCATGGCGGCGACAAGCCGTAACCCTGTTCGAGCACCAACTGGGCCATCCGGTACAGCGCTTCACCCAGGAAGGCGCCGCCGAAGCTGGTGGTGATCTGGTCGTTCCGCGAAGGCCGGGTGGTTTCGCCGGCGATTTCCCAGACCGCGCTGCCCACGAACGCATAGCCGAGGGACTCCCAGAAATTGAGTCCATTGCTGCGCGCCAGGCCGAAATAGACCGACCCTTGATAGGGATGGCCGAGCTGGTTGACCTGGAACGGGTCGCGGTCCTCGACCCAGCTGCTGTGCAGGTTGTTACCAATCGAGGACAGGCTCACATGATATTCCGGGCCGACGAAGGCATTGTCGAAGCGGTTCAACGCGAACTGAAATCCGAGGATTTGGAGCGCGGCCGCGCCATATCCCTTGTACGGCGGGCCTTCCTGCGCGTACCAGGCCGGTTGCGCACCGCCGCGTCCTGGCGCTTCGCCGCGCTCCACAGCCCTTTGCAACGCGGCCTCGGACAGCAGCAGCTTGCCGAGCGAAGGACCGGCCTGCGCGCGGGCAGCGCCTGCCGCCGCGAGCGCGAGAAGCGAGGCACCCGCCAGCCAGCGCGGCGCTCGGTTGTTCCACAAAGGGCTCTTCTTCACTAATCAGTGATATCCCGGGTGCAGCACCACCTTCACGCACCGGTCCTGCTTGTGCTTGAAGATTTCGTAGCCGTGCGGCGCATCATCGAGCGACATGTGATGCGTGATGATGGCCGACGGGTCGAGCTCGCCCTTCTGGACGCGTTCGAGCAGCGGCTGCATGTAGCGCTGGACGTGGGTTTGGCCGGTCTTGATTGTCAACGACCGGTTCATCACCGAGCCGAACGGGATCTTGTCCGAAAAGCCGCCGTACACCCCCGGCACCGACAGCACCCCGCCGTTGCGGCAAGTCATCATTGCCTCGCGCAGCGCGGTCGGGCGGTCGCTCTCGAGGCGCATCGCCTGCTTGATGCGGTCGTACGCGTAGCCCAGCCCGGTCCCGTGGGCTTCCATCCCGACCGCGTCGATGCACGCGTTCGGGCCCCGTCCGCCGGTCATCTGCTTGAGCGCGTCGACGATATCGATGTCTTCGTAGTTGAGCACCTCGGCCCGCGACAGCCGGCCGGCCATCGCGAGCCGTTCGGGAAAGCGGTCGATCGCGATCACCCGCTCGGCGCCGAGCAGGAATGCGCTCTGGATCGCAAACTGGCCAACTGGCCCGCAGCCCCACACCGCGACCACGTGCCCCGGCTGGATGTCGCAGGCTTCGGCCGCCATGTAACCGGTCGGCAGGATGTCCGAGAGGAACAGGACTTGCTCGTCGGGCAGCTCCGGCGGCACCACCAGCGGCCCGGCATCGGCATACGGCACGCGCGCGTATTCGGCCTGGCCGCCGGCGTAACCGCCGGTCAGGTGCGAATAGCCAAAGATCCCGGCGGTCGAATGGCCCCACATCTTCTCGGCCAGGTGCGCGTTCGGGTTCGAGTTCTCGCAGACCGAATACATCTTCTCCTGGCAAGCGAAGCACTGGCCGCAGGCGATCGGAAACGGCACGACGATCCGGTCGCCGACCTTCAGGCGCTTGACGTTCGGCCCGACATCGACCACTTCGCCCATGAACTCGTGGCCCAGGATGTCGCCCTGCTCCATCGACGGCACGTAGCCGTCATACAGGTGCAGGTCGGAGCCGCAGATGGCGGTCGAAGTGATCCGCACCACGGCGTCGCCCGGGTTGAGGATTTTGGGGTCCGGGACCTGCTCGACCCGAACGTCGCTGATACCGTGCCAGCAAGTCGCTTTCATTGTTCGACCTCCTTGTTAAACAGGCTCGACTTCATGGTTCGCTCGCCATGCGACTGGCCGCGCGTGGTCGGGATCTCGCCGGTCTCGAGCAACTGTTTGAAGCGGCGCAGGTCGCCGCGCACCTGCTGCGCCGGTTCCTCGCCGAACAGCTTGGCGACCAGCGTTCCCGCCGCACCGGCCGGCGGCTTGTATTCCATGTCGACCGCCAGCACCGTCCCCTTGCCACCGGGCGCGGGCGCGAAGCGCACCGTCCCGCTGTTCTCCACCTGCGAGCCAGGCAAAGCGCGCCACCCGATGAGCTGGTTCGGCTGGTCCTCGGTGATCTCGGCGTCCCACTCGGCCCGACTGCCGCCCGGCGCGGTTGCGCGCCAGTGCGTGCGCCCCTGGTCCAGCGCCTGCACCGACTCGATGTGCTGCATGAACGAGGGGAAGTTCTCGAAGTTGCGCCAGGACCGGTAGCACTCTTCGGGTGCGCAGTTGATCATGATCGACTGGCATACCCGGCGCCGTCCGCCACCTCCGGGCAGCGCCTGCGACGACAGGCTGCGCCGGCGCGCCGCGCTGGCGCGCAGGTCGAGTGCGACGATCGCACCCACGACGCCCACCGTCGCCACCAGCCGGCGCCGCCGCCCGGTCGGCGCAAAGAATGCGGCGCCTAGCACCGCCCCGTCCATTGCATCGCCGGCGACGCGCGCCCAGCGCCAGACCGCCGACTTGGGCTGTGCGAACAAGCCCAGGCCACTTGCCAGTTCGCGTGCGCCGATTGCGCGCAGCATCGTTGGCCAGTACGGCAGGCCGCTCAGGCGCGACACGGCGCGCGGCGCGAGCAGGCCAGCCAGTCCAAGCCCGACACTGATCCATGCCTGCGTAATGCCGACGCGCGTTTCGCGCTGCGCAACCTGCCTGGAACGATCGTACAGGTCAGACGCATTCACCTGGGCCTGCGGCTCGCCTGGCGATGAACGATTCGGATTGAAGGATGGATTTGCCGGGGACAGTCGATGGCCGGGCTGGCCGTGTGCTGTTTCCATTGCACCTCCTCAAAGTAAGCTACGCAGCGCGGTTGCTGCGCGGGCGACACCACGATGATGGTTTAGGCACAGGATGAGCCTCCCGGTTCCAGCGGTCGCACAAAAATCCGTCGCGCCGGTGCGCCTCACTTGTGGCGACGAAAGAACGATATCGACTGGCGCCTGGCGGATGGTGACCGAAAGCGGCGTATCGGTGCGATCCGCCGGTGGCCCAACGAGCCCACGATATACGACATGATAGATTGTAGGCGCATATAATATCTATGAATCAGGTGTGCGAAGAGCCTGCAAGCATGAAAATCAAACAGCCACAGTTCGACTTGCCCGCGATGCACGCGGCGGCCGCGCAGGCCTGCGGGCTGCTCAAGACCCTGGGCAATCCCGATCGCTTGCTTCTGCTGTGCCAGCTGACGCAAGGCGAATATTGCGTCAGCGAGCTCGAAGCGATGCTGGGGATCCAGCAGCCAACTCTTTCCCAGCAACTCGGCGTCCTGCGCGGAGAGCAGCTGGTGAAGACACGGCGCGAGGGCAAGCAGATTTACTACAGCACCACCAGCGCTGAGGCGAAGGCGGTCATGCAGGTCCTATACGACCTTTTCTGCGGAAAACAAACCGGAGGTAGCGATGACAATTGACTGGACCAGCTTTACGCCGTGGGCATCCCTGCTCGGCGGGCTGCTCATCGGCCTTGCGGCGGCGGCATTCGTGCTGCTCAACGGCCGCATCGCCGGCATCAGCGGGATCGTGGGCGGCCTGCTGCGAGCTGCGCTCCGCCTGAGCATGATCAGCCGTTCCCTGCGCCCATCCGGCAACGCGCCTTATTGAAGGTAAAAATGAACCTGAACCCGATCCAACTGTTCGACACCGAGTCGTCGACCTTCACGTACATCCTGGCGGGCCGCGACGCCACCGACGCGGTCATCATTGACCCGGTGGAACGCCATTGGGAACGCGACCTGCAGCATCTCGCGCGGCTCAACCTGAAGCTGGCCTATGTGCTCGAAACCCACGCGCACGCCGACCACGTGACGTCGGCCGGCAAGCTGCGCGCTATCACGGGCGCAAAGACTGCCGTCCCAAGCGGCTGCGGCATCCCGGCGGCCGAGCTGCAGCTCAATGATGGTGACCTGATCCGGTTTGGGACGAACGAGGCGATCCGTGTGGTGCATACGCCGGGGCACACCGCGGGCAGCATGAGCTACGTGTGGCGCGGCAACGTCTTTACTGGCGACACCCTGCTGATCAACGGTTGCGGGCGCACCGATTTCCAGAGCGGCAGCGCGGAGGCCCTGTACGACAGCGTGATGGAAAAGCTTTTCACGCTGCCGGACGACACCCGCGTGTGGCCGGGCCACGACTACAAGGGCCAGTCGGTATCGACTATTGGCTGGGAGAAGCGCCACAACGCGCGGCTGGCAAACCGAAGCCGTGTCGACTTCGTGGTCTTGATGGGCAAGCTCGACCTGCCACCGCCAAAGCTGATCGAGGTTGCCGTCCCGGCCAACCAGAATTTGGGCCTGCCACACGGCGGGTGAGATGCTGCCGGGGGAAGCGGCGGCGGTGCTCCCTGCGAGTTGCTGCTTGCGGTGGCCGAGCGATTAACCGGTGCCATTCGACAATCGGACACGTGGCGCGGTTCGGCGGCGACGAATTCGCGCTACTGCTGGCGCCGCGACCTCGACGCATGTTTCAAGCTGCCTGGCTCAGCGAAGCGCACGTTCGGCCACTAGTCCATGCCGTTTGCTTCAGCACCACCTGAGCACGCGAGGTAGATCAAGCCGGAGGGCGAGGACTGGAACAGGATGGCAGGACTCTCGTCCATGTAATACCGAACCCAGAAGGTCCTTTTGCACAGCGTATTCCAGATGGTGCACCGATAAACCCCAGCACTAACCGACGAGGGGGACGCATGTATAAACGTATCCTGGTGCCGACGGACGGCTCCGAGGTGTCGGACCTGGCGGTGAAGGCCGCCGTTGAGTTCGCGCGTGCGTACGGCAGCGAAATCGTCGCGTTCTCCGTCGCCGAGCCCTACCCGATCAACACTGCAGCCGAAGGCGCAATGGTGGCGGAGCCGGGTTTCCAGATGGATTTGTTGATGGATGAGGCCGAACAGAATGTGCGACGGGTAACAGAAGCTGCAAGCGAAGCAGGCGTCAAGTGCACGACGGCGACCGCATTCTCGCGTTACCCGAGCGACGAAATCCTGGCTGCGATCAAGCGCAAGGGCTGCGACATCGTCTTCATGGGCTCCCATGGCCGGCGCGGACTTAGCCGCCTGCTGGCAGGCAGCGAAACCCAACGTGTACTCGCCTACTCGCCGGTTCCCGTCATGGTTCTGCGCCCGAAGTCTGTTGGGTAGCCAGCCTGGCCAGGACGCGGGCGCCGGGCAGCCGCTAAGTGGCTGGGGGCGTGTTCAGCGCCACGGCGGCGCGAACGAGCGCTTTCAATGCCTCATGATCAATCGTCTCGCCCTCGTGGATATCGATGGCACGCCTGGTGTTTCCTTCCAGGCTGGCGTTAAACAGGCGTGAAGGATCCGCCAACGAGGCGCCCTTGGCGAAGGTCATCTTCACGACATTCTTGTACGTCTCACCGGTGCAGATGATCCCGGCGTGCGACCACACCGGGACCCCTCGCCACTTCCATTCCTCGACCACTTCGGGATCGGCCTGCTTGATGATTGTCCGGATCCGCGCCAGCGTCTCGCCCCGCCAATCACCCAGCTCCTCGATTCTCGCATCGATCAGCTGAGACGGAGAGCCGCCCCCTTTTCCTTCCGTCGCACCGTTCTTCGCCGTCTTCATGGTTGATGTCGCTTTCTTCATGGGCGTTGCCGCTCGCCCGTCGTCGGGTTTGCTCGTGTCTTTACTGGAGATTGACTGCGGCGAGCTTGCGGTTCGCGCCGCCGATATACAGCACTCCACGGTCGGAAATGGACAGTTCGCCGCCAAGCGGATACTGCCAGACTGTCTTGTGCGTGTTCAGGTCAATGGCCAGGGTCGCTTCTGCTGAACTGATAAAGGCAAGGTTGTCGGTGACGATCAGCTTGTTGAACCGGCCCGCGTCGCCAACCGAATTCGAGGTCCACAGGAGGGAACCATTTGATGCGGCATGGGCTTCCAACACCGTACCGTTCGCATTGAGAACGTAGACAACGTCTTTTGCAAACGCTGGCTGCCCCACTGCCGTCCCATTGGCGCTCCATGCCCGGGTCCTGGAATCAAGATCGAAAGCCACCAGGCGGCCTCCGTTGACGACAAATCCTTTCTGCTTACCGGACAATACGATTACCGGCCCAGTGTAGCCACTCCATTGGTTCTCGGGATCGTTAATCGTATAGGCGGTGGTGCCGTCGTCGACCCTGACGGCGTACACACTACCGCCAAGGTAGGCATACGCGTAAGTGCCATCGACGGCGGGGGTCCAACCGTCATATTGCGGCAAGGTGAAGTTTCCCCACAAAAGCTCATAAGTGCTGGTACTGAATTTACTCATGCCGCCGTAGTAACCGCTATCGGTATAAACGGTATCGCCGTAAATCGTCGGCGCCAAATACGTTTCCCACTGCGAGGCCATGCTTTTCTTGCTGAGCAGCGCACCCGTCGCCTGGTCAAACACCCAGAAAAAGGTATCTTGATGCCCGGTTGACGTGACATAGACCTTGCCGTTGCCTGCGGCTGGCGGATTCACCCGGTGCAAAGCCCCGAGCTCGACGCGCCACACTTCCTTGCCGGTGTCTTCGCTAATTGCCAGCAACGTCGACTGGGCAGCGAAGCGGCCACTGAAGACCGCGAAAACTTTGCCACCGTCATGCGTTACTGGGAGCAGTTCGGAGGTGGACTCCGACGCCGGCAGCGTCCAGCGGCGCGAGAATTTCGTCACATCGAAGCTAGCCGGAACGTAGCCGGTATGCGATGCGTTTCCCTGATAGGTGCTCCAGTTCGCCATCTGCGGCAAATTCTTCAGGGGAGTCAGATTCGTACCCGACTTTACCGAGACGTTGAGCGGAATGATCCATGGAGAGCCCTCGAGCGGCGTTTTGCAAACCGTGGGATCGTCTTCGCATAGCCACAATTCCAGGTTCGTGGCGTACTCGCCGACCTTGAGTACGGTCGACGTCTGGAGCGCTGCTGCGTATTCGAGATCGGAATTCGAACTGATCTTGACGTCGGTCGAGATCACGCCAACTTTATCGCGGATGGCAATATTCACCGGCTTCGAAAAAGTTTTGCTCGACTTTGCGGTGATCTTAAACGTGAGCGCTTCACCTTCATAAGTGGTCAAATTCGCCGAAGGGGGCGTGAGCGTCAGCCAGGATTGATTGGGGTTGACCGCGGGAGGTGGAGCCGGCGGAGCTGCCTGCCCGCCCCCGCCACCACCGCCACAAGCGGAAAGAGCGAGGGCGCAAGAAAACCCCGCAACGAGTTTTAGGATCGAGTTCATGTTACCCTTCAGCGACATAATATTCCGCGTGCCGCAAGTTGATTGCTAGAATGACAAGATCGTAGCATGGCTTATTCATTTGTGGCTATAAAACTTCATTCACGCGTTTTTTAAAAAATCCCTATCTCTTCGTCCATCCACTTGCCGATCGTCGCTGTTTTCCGAGCCAGTTGGACTGTGTGCCGACATGGCGCCGTTCCGGGGACGCACACTTACACCTTATGAAAAATTGGATTAATCGTTTACTGAGCGGTTCGGACGACAGCGCGCCCGCATCTGATGCCATGGCTTCCCGCGGCAGCGCACAGGAGCCGGGCGAACCGGCCCCGGACCTGACCGCCGAGATCGATGCCGCCTACTACCGCTGGCTGACCGCATCCGCGGGCTATAACGCGCCGGCCGACACCGAAGACCTGATCCTCGACGAGATCCGCAACCTGTCGGCTTCCCCTGGCGGTGCGGCCGACCTGGTGCCACGCGTGCCCGAAGTGATCCCGCAGTTGCTCAGCAGCTTGCGCGACGAGGACGTGTCCGCCAGCGAGCTGTCGCGCCAGGTGGCGCAGGACGTGGTGCTGGTGGCCGAAGTGATCCGCGAGGCAAACAGCGCGTACTACGGGCCCAGCACCCCGGTGCAAACCATCGAAGGCGCGATCATGATGCTGGGGCAGAACGGCCTGCGCATGCTGCTCGCGCGCGTCGCCTTCCGGCCGATCATCAAAATGCAGTCCGATGGCTTTGCGCGCCGGGCCGCGCCACGCGTCTGGAGCCAGTCCGAAAAGTGCGCGCTAGCCGCAAGCCTGCTGGCGCCGGGCCTCTCCGCAGGCGCGTTCGAGGCCTACCTGGCTGGCCTGATGCAAAACGTGGGCCTGGTCGTCGCGTTCCGCTTGGCCGATCGTGTGAACCCCGACGGCAAGGTGCCCGGATCCAGCGCGTTCGGCGCCAAGCTGTTCGCTTGCAGCCGGCAGCTCTCGGCCGGTATCGCGACCCACTGGGACTTCCCGCAAGCCGTCGCCGGCGCGATCGCGCAGGCGGGCGACCCTGGCGATTCGAAGTTGGCGCAGGCGCTTGCGCTTGGCGACCGCATCGCCAAGCTGCGCTTGCTGATCGACGGCGGCGCGCTGGCCGCCGACGATACGTTCGTTACCGAGGGGCTCGATGCCTTCCAGCGCCGCTGCCTTGGCAAGCTGGACGCCTGATTAAGGAAACATCAGCAGCTCGGCGGTAAGCCGCCTGAATAGCGTCCGGCCCTGCTGGCGACGCTGCCGTCTTTATTCAGCAGGATCATCTGGTCGCCTTCCCAGCGCAGTCCGGTTTCGATTTTCAAGACCTTGCCGTGGGCAGTGACGGTCGACACGAGGCCGCCTGCTTGCGTCAATTCCCACCTTCCTTTGATCGACTCCAGGCCGACCTTGCGTAGCGCGCCTTTTTTTGCGCCGCAGGCGTACATGGCAAATGTATGGTCGGCGTTAAACCGAATGACGCCGCCGAGCAACCCCAAAGTTCTCGCGCGCCTGAGTTGTTCCGGGCTCCAGCCCGCAATCCGTGGGTTCATTCCTTCTTGCCAGGCGCCTCTCAGCCTGGCTTCGTTTTTCCAGGCGGCGGCAGCGCCCGCGGCCGCACATGAACCGAACAACATCAACGCCAACGGAACCGCTAATAGCCTGACTGGGCGTTTCATTCCAAAGCCCCCTATTCCTGACTTAACTTTGCTCGGCCCGGACTGTTTTTCATGTCCCGGGGCTCGTCTGCAGCAGGCCAACACTACACGATCTTTTGCCGTGGGGCAATAATTAGGAAATGCGGTGACAGGCGGTCGACTGCAGATACCGCGAACTTCCGTGGCAGGCGCCGATCAAAAAACGCCATACAGCTTCATTCCAAACGATTTCCAAATCCGCTCGCTGCGCGGCGCGTCTGGTGACGAGCGCCCTATCCCTTCCAAATAAAGTCGAAACCGCCATTGGTTTTCACCGTCGTTAAAACTAAGGAGCCTGTCATGACTAAGTCGTTGAAACCGCGCGCACTGTACCTGTGGTCCCTGGCCAGCGCCGTCTTTTACCTGTCGCTTGCGCTTGGGTCGGGCGGCGCCGCGGCCCAGAATCTGTCGGGCTCCAACCTCAGGAGCTTGCTGAAACTCGGTACCAATAACATCCTGATTGCCGACCAGTTTAATAACCGGGTTATCGAAGTCGACCCGAATACACATCAAATCGTCTGGCAGTTCGGGACCGGATCCGACAAGCCCGGCCCCAACAGCGTGGTCGGTGTGAACGACGCCGAGCGCGTCGGCCCCTATACCCTGATCGCGGGTACCGGTATTCCGGCGGCGTCACCGGCGCTTCCCGGCTGTTCGACACCCGCCACCGGATGCCCGGACAACCGGGTGATTCTGGTGAACCGTGCCGGATCGATCGTCTGGCAGTATGGTGACGCGGGCGTTGCGGGATCTGGCTTCAACCAGCTCGACACGCCGGTGTGCGCAAGCATTTTCCTGGGCTTCCAGCGCCGGTTCGGGCCGCACGTCCTGATTACCGACCAGGGGAACCAGCGCGTGATCGTGGTGGATCGCTCGCGCCGTATCGTCTGGCAGTACGGCACCACGGGGATGGGCGGGAATGGTCCGAACCAGCTGAACGACCCCAACAGCGCCCAATTGCTCGATAACGGGAACATCCTGATTGCCGACGAGGGCAACAACCGGGTGATTGAAATCACACCCGAATTCCAGCTCGTGCAGCAATTGACAGCGGGGGGAACGCTGAACGGCGCGGCTTTCGCCAGCCGGCTGTCGAACGGGAACACCCTGATCACCGATGCGAACAACAATCGTGTCGTCGAGGTGAATCCCAGCGACGCGGTGGTATGGGAATATGCGACCAACACAATGGCAGGCAGCAACGCGAACCCGGCGCCGACCCGCGCCCTGCGCCTGAAAAACGGAAATACGCTGATCAGCGACCAATTCAACAACCGCGTCATCGAGGTCAATCCCGGCAAGCAGATCGTATTCCAGCAGGGGCAATTGAACATGGCTGGCAGCGGCGCCAACCAGCTGAACGGCCCGTACGATGCGAAAAAGATCGGCGACTTTACCGGGTTGACGCGCCCGATCGAGGTCCAGAACGTGATCCGGAACAATCGTTCTACTGCGCTCGCACCTACGGCCGGTCCATAAATTTGGACGGCAGCGCAAGTTAGTGCGTCCGCGCAATGTCGTGATGCGCAGGGCGCGCTAAGGTGTCCGGGTTCACACGAGAATGTCGTCCCTGCGCTAACCGCATGACCATGAAAAAACAGAACCCGACCTTCAGTGCCGACTTTGCGCGCTTTTACCGGTCTTCCGAGGGGCCGCACCTGGTGCGGCTGCTACGTTGCTGGTGCACGCCCGGTTTGCAGGCGGTTGCCGTTTTCCGGTTTGGCCAGTGGGCCATGCGGCGCCACCTGGCCGTCCGGGTAGTCGCCGACCCGGCTTACCATCTGCTCAATCTCCTCGTCCAACTGTGCTGGGGCATCGACTTGCCGCGTTCGGCGCGCATTGGACGTGGCCTGTTTATCGGCCATTTCGGCGGGGTCCACATTTCCGCCGGGGTGCAGATCGGGGTCAACTGCAATCTGTCGCAGGGAATCACGATCGATGTCGGTGGCGCGGGCGAACACCGCGGCGCGCCGGTGATCGGCGATAACGCCTATATCGCTCCGGGCGCGCGCCTGTTTGGCCGTATCAGGATCGGCAATAACGTGAAAGTCGGCGCCAACGCAGTCATCTACCAGGACATTCCGGATAACGCCATCGTGGTGCTCGATCCGGGCTTCAAGATAGTCTCGCTGAAAGTCAATCCACGCCCCACCCCGGCCGAGTGATACGGCCCCGCAGCCCTTCCCTCGTTGCGCTGGCGCGACTTTGAGCCGGCGCAAGCTCCCATCAGGCTAGCGCGCACAGACTGGTAACCGTGTCGCTCGAGCGCCGAGGTTGCGCGTCGCGCCGGCGCCATGACTAGAACGAGGAGACAACATGTTCAAGCAGATTCTCTTGCCGACGGACGGCTCGGACTTGTCGGAGCGAGCGGTGCTGGCAGGGATCAGTTTTGCCAAGGAACTGGGCGCGCAGGTGGTTGGCCTGACCGTGACGCCGCCATTCCATACGTTTACCTACGACACCGAGATGCTTGAAGACACGCGCGAAGAGTTTGCGGCAGCGACGGAAAGGCGGGCCCTGCAAACCCTGTCGTTCGTCAGCGATGCCGCGCGCAGCGCCGGCGTGCCGTGCACCACCTGCAAAGTGACCGCGGACGATCCTTACGAGGCGATCCTGCAGACCGCCAGGGAGCGCAAGTGCGACCTGATCATCATGGCCTCGCATGGCCGTAAAGGCGTCAAGGGCGTGCTGCTGGGTAGTGAAACGCAAAAGGTGCTGGTGCACAGCGATATCCCGGTGCTGGTCTACCGCTAGCCCTCACATGTCCTACAAAACGATCTTGGTGCATGCTGACGCGTCGGTCCATGCCGCAGCGCGGATCCGCTGCGCTGCGGCCCTGGCCATCCTCGAGGGCGCGCACCTGGTCGGCGCCGCCATGACCGGCGTCTCGCGCTTCATGAATGCCGAGGCCGGCCTGGAGTTCGAGCGCACGGTGGTCGAGAACTACTTCGAGCGCTTGCGCGGGCAGGCCGAACAGGCGCTGGCGCAATTCGAGTCGCTGGCGCGCGCGGCGGGCGTGCGCTCGCTCGAGGCGCGGCTGGTGGCGGACGATGCGGAAGGCGGCCTGGTGATGCTGTCGCGCTTTGCCGACCTGTTGGTGCTGGGGCAATCCGATCCTGCCCACCCGGTCGCGGCCGCCGCGCGCGACCTGCCTGAATACATGGTCATCAACGCGCCACGGCCGGTGCTGCTGGTGCCGTACGCCGCCGGCGAATACGTGCGCTTCGACGGCAAGGCGCTGGTCGCGTGGAACGGCAGCCTCGAGGCAGCGCGCGCGCTGGCCCACGCGCTGCCGCTGTTGCACTACGCGAGCGAGGTGCAAGTCGTACAGTTCGACCCCGGCGAGTCCGGGGCGCTGCAAGCGCAATCGGCCGACCTCTGCGGGTGGCTGGGCCGGCACGGCATCCACGCGCGGGTCGAATCGCGGCCGGGAGCGGTCGACGCCGGCAATGCCCTGCTCTCGCTGGCGGCCGACCAGCAGGCAGGGCTGATCGTGATGGGCGGCTATGGCCACACCCGTTTCCGCGAGCTCATTCTTGGGGGCGCCACCCGGACCGTGCTGCAATCGATGACGGTGCCGGTACTGATGGCGCATTAAGGTACAGCCAATGTTCAAGACCATCCTGGTGCCGACCGACGGTTCGGCGCTGTCCCGCCTGGCCGAGGACGCCGCGATTGCCTTCGCGCGCGTTAATGGCGCCACCCTGGTCGCGCTGGCGGTGGCGCAACCGGCCGACACCGCTCCTGGCGGCGAGGCGCCGGCAACCGGCGCGAGCGAGATAGTCGAACTTGCGCAGGACCGGGTCGAGGACCTGGCCAGGCGCGCACAGGAGGCGGACATACCGTCCCAGTGCAGCGTGGCACTGTCCGTGCGCGCTTACGAGGAAATCCTGAAGGCGGCTTCCGACTTCCAGTGCGACGCCATCTTCATGTCTTCACATGGACAGCATGGAATCAAGGAGGAGTTGCTGGGGAGTCAGACGCAGAACGTGCTGGTCCGCGCGAGGTTGCCGGTGATCGTGTTTCGCTGAACACGCGTTTGCCAGCCGTGCCGGCGCGCAGCGGGAGCGGGCTCAGTCGGCCCCGTCGAGGAACCAGTTTACGGCATGCAGCGCGATCTCCGGCGGGATCACATGGCCACCTTCAAATTCCTGGTATGTCACCGGGTAGTTGGCGCTGTCGAGGCGCGGGACAATGCTGCGGCTGCATGGATCGATCGGCAGCACGTTGTCTTGGGTGCCGTGCGAAATGAAGACCTTGGGCTTGCCGCGCGGGCGGGTCGGACCGATGAAGCCGGGCGAGAATGCCAGGATGTGCGTGAACAGGTCGCCGTTCCCCAGGCCCAGCGACAGCGCATAGGACGCGCCGTCCGAAAACCCGCCGATCGCGACATGCGCCGGATCGATCGCATACGAGGCGAACACGTGCGCCAGCGCGCGGTCGGCCAGGTCGCGGTCGGGCCCGTAGGCGCGGGTGGTGATCAGGTCCCAGGTGGTTCCGTGCGACGCCGGCGCCAGCAGGGCCAGCCGCGCTTCATCGGCCAGGTGCAGCAGTACGCGCAGGCCGTCGTGGGCGTGACCGCCGGCGCCGTGCAGGAGCAGCACCAGCGGCATCGGCTGGGCGGGCGTGTAAGCGGCTGGAACAAACAGATAGCTGTCGCGCTCGCCGCCGAGGCCGAGCGTATGCAAGCCGGCCGGGGCGGCGTCGGTGACGTGCATCGGCCGCGCCGACAAATGGGCTTGTCCCGCCATGCTCCCTCCCCTCGACACTCCAGGAAATAAGAACCGGCAGCCGCGGGATAGTTCCCGCGCGAAGCTGCGTCAGAGCCAGTAAATGAGGGCGGCGACGCCGGCGACCAGCGCCACTTTGGTGACCTTGTAGGCGGTCTTGTTCCATGCCTTGTAACGGCGGCGGTACTGGCCGGCGTAGAACGAGATGCGGAACAGCTTGCTGACGAGGCCGGTCTGGTCGCCGCTTTCGTTGGGAGAGCTGGCGGCGGTCATCATGGTGCGGCCAAGCCAGCGGTTGATCGCCTGGGTCCAGCGGTAGCGCATCGGCCGCTCGACGTCGCAAAACAGGATGATGCGGTCGCTGTCGCTGCCGTTGATGGCCCAGTGGATGTAGGTTTCATCGAAGATCACGCCCTGGCCGTCGCGCCAGCTGTAGCGCTGGCCGTCGACCTCGATGAAGCAGCGGTCGTCGTTGGGCGTCGCCAGCCCGAGGTGGTAGCGCAGCGAGCCGGCGAACGGGTCGCGGTGCTGGTTCAGCTTGCCGCCGGGCGGCAGTTCGGCAAACATCGCGGCCTTGACCGACGGGATCGACTGCAGCAGCGCGTAGGTTTGCGGGCACAGGCGTTCGGCCGACGGATGGCTGGCATCGTACCACTTCAGGTAAAAGCGTTTCCAGCCGTTCTTGAAGAAGGAGTTGAAGCCGGCGTCGTCGTTCTTTTCGGCCGCCTTGATCTTTTGCAGCGCCACCAGATGTTCGGCCTCGGCGCGGATCACTTGCCAGTTCTGCTGCAGCGGCGCCAGATCGGCGAAGTCATGCACCGGAATGTAGGGCGTGCTGGGGACCTTGGAAAACAGGTGCATGAAGATATTGATTGGGGCCATGAACGACGAGTGGTCGAACAGCTGGCGGCCGAACGGCAGGCGCACCTTGCCCCGGAAATGGATGTGCAGGATCGAGAGAAAATAAAAACCAATCACTGCCCACTTCATCGCGCCCCCAATACCCAGCCAGAACGCGGCGGGTTTCATCCGTTAATTGACGCGCGAAGGATACCACATCCGGCCTGCTGCCGTGGACGGCCCGGGGCGGAGAGATCGATGCCGTGGCGCCGTGGCAACTGGCGCCGCGGCCTTGGCGAAAGCGGGAGGATAGCGCCTGGCGCGGGGCCAGGCGCCAAGGCGACACCTCAGTGCAGCGCGGTGACGGCGTAGCCCTTCTCGGCGATTTGCCCGCTCAGGTTGTCGATTTCATAATCGGGCAACTTGTCGGCGTTGTCGTCGATTTCGAAGGCGCGCGCTTCCACCTCCCAATCGGTGTTGGTGGCTTCCTCGGGGATATTGCGGGCTTCTGGCACAGCCAGGTAGGAATATTTGCCGTCGTGTTCGGCTCTGCGGTAGATGTCCAGGCGCATAGTTGTTTCCTATCATTCAAAAAGCTTGCTTTCCGGATGAAAGCAACCAGGCATCCAGAGTAGGCGAACGATCTGCTGACGTCTGTTAATTGGGCCACACTGCCCTGCCGTATCGGTTTAGCGGCCCGGGGCCGCCCCGAGGATGCGGGCCGGAAGCATCACCACCGCGCGCAGCAGCGCGAACACCGCGTCGACGCCGATGCCAACCAGCCGGAACGGCAGGGTCAGCAGCCACGCGAGCGGATACAGCACCAGGGCCAGCAGCGCGACCGGCCAGCACAGGAAGAGCAACACCAACCACACCAAAAAACTTAACATCGTCCGCTCCATGTCGTAAAAACTCGGCACGGTGACTGTACGGCGCCAGGCGGCTTGCTTCAATTGATATGCGATAAACGGCACGTTGGCGCGACCAGATCTCCAAAAACGCCGATGAGCCGCAAGTTGCTGCCTTCGGCGCAAGCCGGCATCAGCGGCTGGTCGAGGGTGCCTGCAGCGCTGCCGCGACCTGCGCCTTGCCGGCCCGCTCGGCCAGCTGCGCCGCGGTCAGGCCTTCGCTGTTCTTCTGGTTGGGGTTGGCGCCTTGCTGGAGCAGCAGCAGGGCCGTGGACTGGTGCCCTTCGCGCGCCGCCATCATCAGCGGCGTGAACAGGCCAGTGCCGGCCGGCGAGGTGGAGTCGATGCGCGCGCCGCGCTGCAGCAGGATGCGGGCGATCTCGTCGTCGCCGCTGGCCGCCGCATAATGGAGCGCGTTCCAGCCGGGGCGGTCGACCACCGCGCCCTTGGCCAGCAAGGCATTCAGCGCCGGCTTGTTGTGCTTGAACGCGGCCATCATCAGTGCGGTGTTGCCGTTGATTGCAGGCGCTTCGATATTGGTGCCCGGGTGCGCCAGCAGCACCTTGAACACGTTCATCGACCCTTCGCGCACCGCCAGCACCAGCGCCGGCTCGCCGCCGATCGGATTGATTTCGTTCGGGTTGATGGTGCTGCCGAGCATGGACTGGACGGTTTTCGCGTCGTCCATCTGGACCGCGCGAAAGAAACTGGTGACCTGCTCGCGCGTGGCGGCATGCGCGGCGCCGAACCACAGGCAGACCGTCATCAGGAAGGTGCGGAAAATGGCGCGGCGCAGGTCGGTCATGGCTTACTCCCTTGGTACCTTGAACAGGTTATAGAAGTTATCGGTCGTCTGCTGCGCCACCTCGCGCAGCGACACTTCCTTGAGCGTGGCGATGAACTCGGCCACATGCGGCACAAAGCCGGGCTCGTTCATTTTGCCACGATGCGGCACCGGCGCGAGATACGGCGAGTCGGTTTCGATCAACATTCGTTCAAGCGGCACCGCTTTCGCCACCGCCTGCAGCTCCCTGGCGCTCTTGAAGGTCACGATCCCCGAGAACGAAATGTAAAAGCCGAGCGCCATCGCCGCCTCGGCCACTTCCAGGGATTCCGTAAAGCAATGCATCACGCCGGCCACGCCGCCGGCCTCGATGCCGGCGCCCTCTTCCTGCAGGATGCGGATGGTGTCCGCGCTGGCCGAGCGGGTGTGGATGATCAGCGGCTTGCGGGTCTGGCGCGAAGCCCGGATATGGGTGCGGAAGCGTTCGCGCTGCCATTCGAGGTCGCCCTCGAGGCGGTAGTAATCGAGGCCGGTTTCGCCGATGGCGATGATCTTCGGGTGGCGGGCCAGCCCGACCAGCTGCTCGACGCTGGGTTCGGGTGTGTCCTCGTAGTCGGGGTGCACGCCGACCGAGGCGTAAATGTGCGGGTACTGTTCGGCGAGTGCGAGCACCTGGGGGAAGTCAGGCAGGTCGACCGACACGCACAGTGCCGCGTCGACCTTGTTCTCGGCCATCCTGGCCAGGACTTCGGGCATTCGCGCAGCCAGCTCAGGGAAATTGATGTGGCAATGGGAATCGATAAACATCTTGCCATTGTAGCCGACGGCCTCGAACGCCGTCGTCCTCGCGCATGCGGGGACCCATGCCGAGGCTCCGAAAGCCGGGGTGGTGGCGCCACGTTAGCGAATCCGCTACCTCGGCATGGATTCCCGCGTGCGCGCGAATGACGTTCAGGCCACGCGCTTGCCCAGGATGATCAGGTCACGCTCGATCCCGTCCAGGTTGGCAACCCGCGGGAAGTTGGCCCAGGTCTCGAAATCGTACTTGCGGAACAGCGCCAGGCTCGGCTGGTTGTGGCCGAAGATGAAGCCGAGCAAGGTGTGCACCTTGATCTGCGGCGCAAACGCGATCGCCTGTTCCAGGCAATACCGCCCGAGGCCCTTGCCGCGCCATGCCTCGGCAATATAGATCGACAGCTCGGCCGTGCCCGAATACGCGGGGCGGCCGTAGAAATTCGAATATGACATCCAGCCGATCACTTCCGGATTGCCGGACCGGTCCTCGGCCGAGTGGATCACCCACAGCGGCCGGCGTTCCGGCGTGTGCTCGTCGAACCAGGCTTCGCGCGACTGCACGCTGACCGGCTCGGTATCGGCCGTCACTTCGCGTGACGCAATGGTGGAGTTGTAGATGTCGACGATGAACGGCAGGTCGTCGCGGCGGGCAGTGCGGTGTACGTAGGACGGCATAAAAACGGGACGTTGGATGACTTGTGCGATTACAGGGTGTGCGTGGCGCGCGACGAGCGTAGCGCCGCGCCGAGGATCTCTTCGATGCGCAATCTGGCGCGCTGGCCGGTTTCGTCAGCCGGGAAATGCACGCCGATGCCTTGCGCCTTGTTGTTGTTCGCGCCGGCCGGCGTGACCCACGCGACCTTGCCGGCGATCGGGTATTTGTTCGGGTCTTCCATCAGCGACAGGATCAGGTAAATCTCGTCGCCGATCTTGTACGGCTTGGTCGTTGGTACGAACATGCCGCCGTTCTTCAGGAACGGCATGTAGGCCGCGTACAGTGCTGCTTTTTCCTTGATGGCAAGCGACAGCACCGACGGGCGCGGAACATTTGATGTGTTCGTGTCGGTTGGGTTGCCGGTCATGAAAGTCCTTTCAGTTGCAGCACGCAGTGTAATCAAGCAACATGTCTTCGACAAACAATTTCGGCGACAGCGGGTGGTCCGCCACCGCGCGCCGCTCGTTGGTCGACTTGATCGCACGCATCAGGCTGGCAGTGTGCACCCGCGCCGCCAGGGCGGCAAGTTCCTTCTTGTAGCGCGGATAATAGCGGATGTTGCCCGACAATTTGTACGAAACGACGTCGTACAGCCAGCGTTGTTGCCACGCCACCAGCATCGCCAGCGGCGCCTTGGCCAGCCGGTCCGCCGAGCGCAGCGCGCTGTCCACGTTCGGATGGGCCAGCAGTTGCAGCAGGACCTCCATGTCCTCGCGGTTGCCGGTTTCGGCCTGCGCCAGCGCGGCCAGCGGCGCCCCGCCCTGCTCGCGCAGCCAGCTGTCGGCGTCAGCCACGCCCTGCGCCTGCAGCCAGGCCAGCGCCTCGGCGTGGCCAGGCATCGGCAGCGCAAACTTGCGGCAACGCGACAGGATGGTCGGCAGCAGGCGGTCCAGGCTGTTCGACGCCAGCAGGAACACGGTGCCTGGCGGCGGCTCTTCGAGCGTCTTGAGCAGCGCGTTCGAGGCGGGCATGTTGAGCGCCTCGGCCGGGTACAGCACCACCACCCGCAGCCCCTGGCGGTGGGTCGAGATGTTCATGAAGTCGGCCAGTGCGCGGATCTGCTCGATCTTGATTTCTTTCGACGGCGCCTTGGTCGACTTGGCCTTTTTGTCGTTCTCGCCGCCGTCTTCACCCTCGGCCACCGGCTCGTCCTCGAGCGCTTCCGGGCGCACGCGCCGGTAGTCGGGATGGTTGTGCTGGACGAACCAGCCGCACGAGGCGCATTCGCCGCAGGCGTGGCCGTCGGGGCGCACGTTCTCGCACAGCAGCGCCTGCGCGAACGCTTCAATGAAGTCGGCCTTGCCGATGCCGGCCGCGCCGTGGAACAGGATCGCGTGCGGCAGCCGTTCGCGCATCTGTTGCAGCTGCTCCCATGCGCCTTGCTGCCAAGGGTAAATCGTCACAGCAGCCTCTCCAGCGCAAGCGCGATGCGCTCGCGCGTTTCCTCGATCGAACGGGTCGAGTCGATCACCGCGATTCGCCCAGGGAACTCGGCGGCGCGCCGCTGGTATTCGTTGCGGCAGCGCGAAAAGAAATCGGACTGCTCCTGCTCGAACTTGTCCAGCGTGCGGGTGGCATCCAGGCGCTGGCGCGCGACGTCGACCGGGACGTCGAACACCAGCGTCAGGTCGGGCTGCAGGTCGGCGTGCACCCAATGTTCCAGCGCTTCCATCCGGGCCCGGTCCATGCCGCGCCCGCCGCTCTGGTAGGCGAAGCTGGCGTCGGTGAAGCGGTCCGACAGCACCCACTGGCCGCCCGCGAGACCC
>JBJMVW010000251.1:0-10136 GCA_045810465.1 Massilia sp.
TAGAAGGTCAGCGGCGTCGTGACGAACATGAAGGCGCCGGAGATCACGGCCCAGGTGATCATGATGCGGGCAATCCAGATGCGCGCGCCGACCCTGTGCAAGATGACATTGCTCGGAACCTCAAACAGGAAATAGCCGAGGAAGAAGACACCGGCGCCAAGGCCGAAGACGGTTTCACTGAACTTCAGGTCGTTCAGCATTTGCAGCTTGGCGAAGCCGACGTTGACGCGGTCGAGATACGCCACGATGTAACAGAGCATCAGGAACGGCACGATGCGCCAGGTTACTTTCCGATAGACGGAAGCCTCGTCAACGAGCACGGGAGGCTGAAGTGGAGCCGCGTCGCCGAGCCCCGGATGTGTTCCAGTGATTGCCATCATTGTCTCCAGTAGGTCTGTGTGCCTGGTATGTGTGCCCGCCGACGGCGGGTAGCAGATGTATAAAATCTGTCTGGCTGTAGATTAGTTGTGTCTTTTTTGTATGTCAAGCTGTATGTTTTGTATAATCGCTCCATCTGCAACTGCAACTTTTAGCGACGAGAACCATGGACCAGACAATGATGTTCACCCTGCCCGGGCACACCCCGGAGGACGGGGGTTTTGCGACTGGCACGCTCGGCTCGCGCGTGGCGGCCAAGCTGCGCCAGAAGATCCGCGACGACCGCCTCGCGCCCGGCACCCGGCTGCCTTCGGAGCAGGCGATGGCGGTGCATTTCGGCGTCAGCCGCAGCGTCGTGCGCGAAGCGATCGCCCTGCTCAAGGATGAAGGTATCCTGAACACGCGCAAGGGTAGCGGCGCTTTCATCTGCAACTTTGACGCAGAGCAGACGGACCGGCAGGACGCGCAGACCGAGCAATCGGTGCAATCGCTGCTGAACCTGATTGAAGTGCGGCGCGGGCTGGAAGCGGAAACGGCGGCGTTGGCGGCATTGCGGCGCACGCCGGGGCAACTGGCCGACATCGAGTACGCGCTTAGGCGGATCGAGGAGGCGGTGGCATTGGGTGTCAGCGGGGTCGAAGAAGACGTGCGCTTCCACCTGTGCATCGCCGAGGCGACCGGGAATCCCTACTGGGTGAAATTCGTGGAAATGTTCGCTCAGCCGACGCGCTCGGCGGTCAAGGTCACGCGCGCCAACGAAGCGCGACGTGCCGATTTTTCAAGGCAGGTGCTCGAGGAGCATGAACGGATCGTCAGCGCGATTGCCGCCGGCGACCCCGAGTTGGCGCGCGCAGCCGCAACCGAACACATGGTGCAGGCCGCCGAACGCGTGCGGCAGGCCGACCGTGACTTCTGGCGCGGGGCCGGCGGAGAACTGGCGCGCAGCCTGGCGCACGACTCGATCATGGACGAGCCGTCCGGCAAAACCTGACTCGACTGCCTCAAGCGGCGATCACGAACCTGGCGCCAAAGCACCCGGCTCCCGGGTCGGCTGCGACCGTATCAGCTCCACCAGCTCGCGCGCATACACCGGCAGCGCCTCGAGCTTCTGCACCACCACGCTGCGCTCGCGTACCGCCCACAGGTCGGTCAGCTCGACCAGCGCCAGCTGCATGCTCTGGCTGTGCCGCCTGGCCGCCGACTGCGGCAGGATCCCGATCCCGACATCCGCCTCCACCATCCGGCACATCGCGTCGAAGCCCCTGACCTGGATCCGCAGCTGAAGCCGTTCGCCGCTGCCGCTGACGACCTGGTTCAGGAAGTGCAGCAGCGTGCTGCCCTCATGCAGTCCGATGTGCGGATAGGCCAGCGTCTCGGCAAAACTGATGCTGCCCGCCTGCGCCAGCGGATGGTCGAGCGCGGTCGCCAGCACCAGCCGGTCGGTCGAGAAGTTGATGATTTCGAGGCCCTGCCCCTGTACCGGCCCGGCCGCCACGCCGATATCGGCGGTGCCGTCCTGCACCCCACGGATGATGTCGTGGTTCAGCCGCTCTTCCAGCGCCACGTTGACGTGCGGGTGCGACGCCAGGAAGGCCCCCAGCACCTGCGGCATGAACTCGGTCACGGCGGTGGTGTTGGCGAAAATGCGGATATGGCCCTTGATGCCATTGTTGTACTGCTGCATGTCGCTTTTAAGGCGCTCGACCTGCTGCATGAATTGCTGCGCGTGCAGCAGCAGCGTCTCGCCCGCCGGCGACAACATGACGCCCTTGTTTTCGCGGTACAGCAGGCGCATGCCGAACCGCGCTTCCAGTTCCTTCATGCGGTTGCTGGCTGCCGGCAGCGACAAATGCATGCGCTCGGCCGCCTTGGTCAGGCTCTTTAGTTCCGCGACGAAAATGAACAGGCGCAGGTCGGTCAGGTCGAACAGCATCGCAAAATTCCTTATTTCTCAGGCGCATTCTAGCCCAATGGCTGTGCCTATGCCGAAACCATACCCCCCCTTCAAAAAGCGCAGATTGTGGCTTCCGGACAGCAGGGCCACACTGGCAGCTCCTCAATAACAGTGGCGCGACGAATCATGACCGATGCTTTCGATAATTCCTTACTTCAACAATGGGTCGGGAGAACCGAAAACACCGATGCGCGCGTCAACGCGACCACCGCCAATGCAATGGCCGCGACCCTCGACCGCCCATTCCAGTTCAGCGCCGGCTCGAGCCTTCCGCCGCTGTGGCACTGGGCCTATTTCTGGACTGCCGCGCCGGCGTCGGAAATCGGCCCGGACGGCCATCCGCAGCGCGGCGGCTTCTTGCCACCGGTGCCGCTGCCGCGCCGCATGTGGGCCGGCGGCCGCCTGACGTTCACGGCGCCGCTGCAAATCGAAGCCGAAGCCAGGCGCAGCTCGCAGGTGATGAGCGTAAACACGAAGTCCGGCAAGACCGGCAACCTGGTGTTCGTGACCGTCAAGCACGTGCTGGCGCACCAGGGCCAGCTGTGCGTGACCGAGGAACACGACATCGTCTACCGCGACCTGCCGCAACCGGGCGCCGTGGCGCCGGCGCCCAAAATGGCCCCGCTCGATGCCGCCTGGTCGCGCGAGATCACGCCCGATCCGGTGCTGCTGTTCCGTTACTCGGCGCTGACCTTCAACGGCCACCGCATCCATTACGACCGCAGTTACGTCACCGAAGTCGAAGGCTACCCGGGCCTGATCGTGCACGGACCGCTGATCGCGACGCTGCTGGCCGACCTGCTGCAGCGAAACATGCCGCAAGCACGCATGAGCGCGTTCTCGTTCCGCGCGGTCGGTTCGATCTTCGATATCGAGCCGTTCACGGTGTGCGGACGCCCTGACCCGGACGGCCGCACGGTCCACCTGTGGGCGCGGAACATGCGCGGCGAACTCGCGATGCAGGCCGAAGCCACGCTGGCTGACTGAACAATTAAACCCTGAGAAAGCACCATCATGTCGATCCACCAGAATAATTCCTACGAAGACATCCGCGACGCGGTCCGCGCACTGTGCGGCGAGTTCCCATCCGAGTATTTCCGCAAAGTCGACGAGGAACGCGGCTATCCGGAAGAGTTCGTCAACGCGCTGACCCAGGCCGGCTGGCTGGCGGCGCTGATCCCGCAGGAATACGGCGGCTCGGGCCTGGGCCTGACCGAAGCGTCGGTCATCATGGAAGAGATCAACCGCGCGGGCGGCAATTCGGGCGCTTGCCACGGCCAGATGTACAACATGGGCACGCTGCTGCGCCACGGTTCGAAACAGCAGAAGGAACTGTACCTGCCGAAGATCGCCAGCGGCGAACTGCGCCTGCAGTCGATGGCGGTGACCGAGCCGACCACCGGCACCGACACCACCAAGATCAAGACCACCGCGGTGCGCAAGGGCGACAAGTACGTGGTCAACGGCCAGAAGGTGTGGATCTCGCGGATCCAGCACTCGGACCTGATGATCCTGCTGGCGCGCACCACCCCGCTGTCAGAAGTGACGAAGAAATCGGAAGGCATGTCGATCTTCGTGGTCGACCTGCGCGAGGCGATCGGCAAGGGCCTGACCGTGCAGCCGATCCTCAACATGGTCAACCACGAGACCAACGAGCTGTTCTTCGAGAACCTCGAAATCCCGGCCGAGAACCTGATCGGCGAGGAAGGCAAGGGCTTCAAGTACATCCTCGACGGCCTCAATGCCGAGCGCACGCTGATCGCCGCCGAGTGCATCGGCGACGGCTACTGGTTCATCGACAAGGTCACCAAGTACGTCAACGAGCGCGAGGTGTTCGGCCGCCCGATCGGCCAGAACCAGGGCGTCCAGTTCCCGATCGCGAAGGCGTACGTGAACCTGGAAGCGGCCAACCTGATGCGCTACAAGGCGGCGGCGCTGTTCGACGCGCACCAGGCCTGCGGCGCCGAGGCCAACATGGCCAAGATGCTCGCTGCCGACGCCTCGTGGGAAGCGGCCAACGCCTGCCTGCAATTCCACGGCGGCTTCGGCTTCGCCTGCGAATACGACGTCGAGCGCAAGTTCCGCGAGACCCGCCTGTACCAGGTCGCGCCGATCTCGACCAACCTGATCCTCGCCTACATCGGCGAGCACGTGCTCGGCATGCCGCGCTCGTTCTGAGGAGCTTGATAATGCGCCCATTGGATGGAATCACCGTCGTCACGCTCGAACACGCGATCGCCGCGCCGTTCTGCACCCGCCAGCTGGCCGATCTCGGCGCGCGCGTGATCAAGGTCGAACGGCCCGGCGTCGGCGACTTCGCGCGCGCCTACGACACGCGTGCGCGCGGGCTGGCCTCGCACTTCGTGTGGACCAACCGCTCGAAGGAAAGCCTGACGCTCGACGTCAAGCACGAGGAGGCCGAGGCGATCCTCGGCAAGCTGCTGGACGAAGCCGACGTGCTGGTGCAGAACCTGGCGCCCGGCGCGGCGGCGCGCCTCGGGCTGTCGTACGAGGCGCTGCGCGAACGCTTCCCGCGCCTGATCGTGTGCGACATTTCCGGCTACGGCGCCGACGGCCCGTACCGCGACAAGAAAGCCTACGACCTGCTGATCCAGAGCGAATCGGGCTTCCTGTCGATCACCGGTACGCCGGACGAGCCGGCCAAGGCCGGCTGCTCGATCGCCGACATCGCGGCCGGCATGTACGCCTACTCCAACATCCTGGCGGCGCTGATCCAGCGCGGTAAAACTGGCAAGGGCTGCAACATCGACGTGTCCATGCTCGAGAGCATGATGGAGTGGATGAACTACCCGCTCTATTACGCGATGGATGGCGCCTCGCCGCCGCCACGCGCCGGCGCCGCCCACGCGACCATTTATCCGTACGGTCCGTTCCCGGCCGGCGATGGCCGTGTCGTGATGCTCGGCCTGCAGAACGAGCGCGAATGGGCGGCGTTCTGCAGCAAGGTGCTGCAGCAGGGCGCGATTGCGACCGACCCGCGCTTCAACTCGAACGCGGCGCGCACCGCGGCGCGCGAGGAGCTGCGCGCGATCATCGTCGCGGAGTTCTCGAAGCTGACCGCCGAGCAGGTGATCGAGCGCCTCGAAGACGCGCAGATCGCGAACGCGCACATGAACACCATGCACGACATGTGGGAGCACCCGCAGCTGAAGGCGCGCGAGCGCTGGTCGGAAGTGGCGACGCCGGCCGGCGCCCTGCCCGCCCTGCTGCCGCCCGGCGTGCCCGACACCTGGACCGCGCGCATGGACCCGGTGCCGGCGCTGGGCGAGCACACCGAGGCGATCCTGGGCCAGCTGGGCTACGACAGCCAGCAGATCGCCGCGCTGCGCGAACAAAAGGCTATCTGAACGTCGTTCCCGCGGAAGCGGGAACCCATGCTGAACGGGCAAAGCCGATGCGTTTATAGCATCGCATCGTCAGCATGGATTCCCGCCTCCGCGGGAACGACGGCGAAAATTAAAGGAGACTTGTATGAATAACGATAATCAAAGCCAGACCCTGGCCACCTTCGCCGCCAACCTGCGCTTCGACGACATTCCCCAGCCCGTGGTGCGGCGCGCCGAGGACCTGTTCCTCGACTGGTTCGGTTCCGCGCTGGCCGGCAAGACCGGCCGCCCGGTGCAGGTGATCGAGTCCTTCGCGCGCCGCATGGGCCCCCAGGACGGCCCGAGCGAAGTGCTGATTTCGCGCCGCAAGACCACGCCGTTGTTCGCCGCGATGGTCAACGCCGCCTCGTCCCACTTCGCCGAACAGGACGACGTGCATAACGGTTCGGTGTTCCACCCGGCGGCCGTGGTGTTCCCGGCCGCGCTCGCGGTGGCGCAGTCGATCGGCGCCAGCGGGCGCGACCTGCTCACCGCGTCGGTCGCGGGCTACGAAGTCGGCATCCGCGTCGGCGAGTTCCTCGGCCGCTCGCACTACAAGATTTTCCACACCACCGGCACCGCCGGCGCGCTGGCCGCCGCCGCCGCCGCCGGCCACCTGCTCAAGCTGTCGCCGGAGCAGATGCTGCATGCCTTCGGCTCGGCCGGCACCCAGGCCTCGGGCCTGTGGGAATTCCTGCGCGACGCCGCCGATTCCAAGCAGCTGCACACCGCCAACGCGGCGGCCGGCGGCCTGATGGCGGCCTACCTCGCCAGCGAAGGCTTCACCGGCGCGCGCCAGATCCTCGAAGGCAAGCAGGGCATGGCTGCCGGCATGTCGAGCGACGCCGACCCGGCCAAGCTGGTTGCAGGGCTGGGACAACGCTGGGCCCTGCCCGAAACCTCGTTCAAGTTCCACGCCTCGTGCCGCCACACGCATCCGGCCGCCGACGCGCTGCTGCAGGTAGTCGCCGCAAACGACCTGCGCCCGGACCAGGTCAAGGCCGTGACCGCGCGCGTGCACCAGGGCGCGATCGACGTGCTGGGCCCGGTGGTCGATCCGAAGACCGTGCACCAGGCCAAATTCTCGATGGGCACGGTGCTGGGCCTGATCGCCGAGTTCCGCAACGCCGGCCTGAACGAATTCGACAGCAGCTATAACGACCCGCGCATCGCCGCGTTCCGCGACAAGGTCGCGATGGAGCTGGACCAGGAAGTCGACCAGGCCTATCCGGCGCGCTGGATCGGCAAGGTGACCGTGCAGACGGTCGATGGCCGCACGCTGGAAGGCCGGGTCGACGAGCCCAAAGGCGACCCGGGCAACACGCTCTCGCGCGACGAGCTGGAACAGAAAGCCCTGCGCCTCGCCGAGTTCGCGGACGCCGCCAGCGCCACCGAAATGCGCGCCGCCTTCACGCGGATCTGGAACCTGGCCGACAGCGCCAGCGTCGGTAGCTTCCTCGCCGCAGGCAACCGGAACTGAACCATGAGCAGCCTGCTGTCCCGCTCCTACCTGTTCGTCCCGGGCAACCGGGCTGAACGCTTCGACAAGGCCTGCGCCGCCGGCGCCGACCAGGTGATCGTCGACCTCGAAGACGCGGTGCCGGCGGCCGACAAGCTGGCCGCGCGCGAAGCGCTGGCCGCGTGGCTGTCGCCCGCCCATCCCGTGCTGGTGCGCGTCAACAGCGCCGACAGCGCGTGGTTCCGCGACGACCTGGCCTTGTGCGCCAGGCCAGGCGTGGCCGGTATCGTGCTGCCCAAGGCCGAGCGCGAAGCCGACCTGGCCGCCGTTGCCGAGGCTGGCGCCCGGTCCATCCTGCCGCTGATCGAAAGTGCGCTCGGCTTGTGGAACGCGGCCGCGCTGGCGCGCATGCCGCGCGTCGAGCGGCTGGTGTTCGGCTCGATCGATTTCAGTTTCGACCTTGGCATCAAGGAAGGCCACGAGCAACTGCTCTACGCGCGCTCGCAACTGGTGCTCGCTTCGCGCGTCGCCGGCGTTGCGGCGCCGGTCGACGGCGTCACGACCACCTTCGACGACCCGGAAGTTGTGCGCGCCGACACGCTGCGTGCCCGGGCGCTTGGTTTCGGCGGCAAGCTGTGCATCCATCCCAAACAGCTGGGCCCGGTCAACGAAAGCTTTGCCCCGACCGTTGATGAACTTGCCTGGGCCGGCCGCGTCGTCACCGCGGCCGAGGCGGCGCAAGGCGGTGCGGTCGCGCTCGACGGCAAGATGGTCGACCGCCCCGTGATCCTGATTGCGCAGCAAATGCTCGAAGAAGCAAAACGCCGCGCCTTGAATTAATGACATCCGCTACGCGCGATACGGCATCGTGCGTGGTTTCACCAACACGCCGTTCACTACAACCATCTGGAGACACAGAATGAAATTCAACACCATGCACGCGGTACTGTTTGCAGCCACTCTCGCCTGCGGCAGCGCCTTCGCCCAGGCCCCGATCGTCATCAAGTTCAGCCACGTGGTCACCAACGACACGCCAAAAGGCAAAGGCGCGCTGCGCTTCAAGGAACTGGCCGAAAAGGCCACCAACGGCCGCGTGAAGGTCGAGGTGTACCCGAACAGCACCCTGTACAAGGACAAGGAAGAGATGGAAGCCCTGCAACTGGGCTCGGTCCAGATGCTGGCGCCGTCGCTGGCCAAGTTCGGTCCGCTGGGCGTGAAAGAGTACGAAGCCTTCGACCTGCCGTACATCTTCCCGGACAAGCATGCGCTGGCGCGCGTCACCGAAGGGCCGGTCGGCAAATGGTTCTTTGCCAAGCTCGAACCCAAAGGCCTGCGTGGCCTGGCCTACTGGGATAACGGCTTCAAGGATATGACCGCCAACAAGCCGCTGCTGACGCCGGCCGATTTCCGCGGCGAGAAGATGCGCATCCAGTCGTCCAAGGTGCTGGACGCACAGTTCCGTGTGCTGGGCGCGAACCCGCAGGTGCTCGCGTTCTCCGAGGTTTACCAGGCGCTGCAGACCGGCGTCGTGGACGGCACCGAGAACACGCCGTCGAACATCTACACCCAGAAAATGCACGAGGTGCAAAAGCACCTGACGGTATCGGACCACGGCTACATCGGCTACGCGGTCATCGTCAACAAGAACTTCTGGGACAAGCTGCCGGCCGACATCCGCACCGAGCTGGAAGGCGCCATGAAAGAAGCCACCAAGTACACCAACGCCATCGCGCAGGAAGAAAACGAGCAGGCACTGGAAGCGATCAAGAAGTCCGGCAAGACCCAGATCCACACGCTGACCCCGGCCCAGAAAGCCGAATGGCGCAAGGCCTTGACGCCGGTGTACAAGCAGATGGAAAGCCGCGTCGGCAAGGAAGCGATCGACAAGATCACCCAGGCAACCGCGGCCAAATAAGGGCAGGCCGATGCAGATCTCCTGCGCCGGCGGCGGCCGGGTCATGAATGAGCGGGTCCTGGTCGAGCAGTTGCCGCTGTCGGGCGCGCGCGGGCTGGAACTGGGGTGCGGCACCGCGCGCCAGACCCGGCTGCTGGCCGGCAGCGGCAAGTTCTCGACGATCCTGGCGCTGGAAGTCGACCAGCGCCAGCACCAGAAGAACCTGGCGTTGACCGACCTGCCGGGCGTGCGCTTCGCGCTCGGCGGGGCGGAAGCGATTCCGGCTGCCGATGGCAGCTTCGACGCGGTGTTCCTGTTCAAATCGCTGCACCACGTCGCGCTGGACCGGCTGGGCGACGCGTTTGCGGAGATACGTCGCGTGCTGGCGCCGGGTGGCCTGGTGTATATCTCTGAGCCGGTGTTCGATGGCGACTACAACGAGATCATGCGGCTGTTTCACGACGAGGAGCGGGTGCGGGAAGCGGCGTTCGATGCGACGCGCGCGGCGGTCGATTCGGGCCGGTTCGCGCTGGTGTCGCAGACCTTCTTCCTGGCGCCGGTGGCGTTCAAGGGCTTTGCCGAGTTCGAGCAGAAGGTCATCGACGTGACGCATACCGAACACCGGCTGTCGCCGGAGTTGTACCGGCAGGTGCGGGACAAGTTCGAATCGTACATGACCGTGGATGGTGCGAAGTTCGAAGCACCGTTCAGGGTGGACCTGCTGCGCAAGATCTAAACACTGCCATCAACACGTCGTTCCCGCGAAGGCGGGAACCCATGCTGAGCCAGCGGATACGGGTCACGGCCGGTGCAATGCGACTTCAGCATGGATTCCCGCTTCCGCGGGAATGACGGCGGGAAGACGTAGGGTGGGCAGCCTCTGCCCACGCGGACGTTTGCGTGACACCGCCTTCCGCGTGGGCACGGGGTGCCCACCCTACGCATCCGCCCGTCGTTCCCGCGCGTGCGCCCCGCACCATTAGCACGTCATTCCCGCGGAGGGCTCGGCGCCCCCGCGGAAATCCCATTTCGTTCGAAGGCCAGCTCATACGCAACATCAGCGCA
>JBJMVW010000252.1:0-9253 GCA_045810465.1 Massilia sp.
CAGGGCCAGCACGTTGCGCGAGGGTTCGCCGCTGTTCATCCGCAGGTACTGGCCGGCGTGCTCGGACATGTGCACGATGTTCGAGTCGCGGTCGACCACCAGCGACGGCGGCGCCACCTGGGCCAGCGCGCGCTGGTGCAGCCCCGAGAACGAAAACTGGCGCTTGCCGCCCGGGTGGGAACGGCGCTCGGGCGGCGCGCTGCCGGGGGCAGCCGCCAGCGGCGCGCGGTGGTGCGACAAGCTGCGCGACGCGGGGCGGGCGCGGTAGATGCGGTTCTTCTTGTCGACCGGGATGAAGTAGTCGGCCACCGACTCGGCCGATTCGGAGCTGCCGAGGAACAGGTAGCCGCCGGGCTTGAGCGCGAAATGGAACATCTCGAGCACGCGCGCCTGCACGTCGCGGTTCAGGTAGATCAGCAGGTTGCGGCAAGAGATCAGGTCGAGCCGCGAAAACGGCGGGTCGCGCAGCAGGTTGTGCAACGCGAACAGGATGCGGTCGCGCAAGGCCTTGCGGATCCGGTAGCGCGTCTCTTCCTTGGTGAAGAACTGGCGCAGCCGCGACGGCGCCACGTCGGTGATGATCGAGGCCGGGTACAGGCCGTTGCGGGCGGCGGCAATGGCGTGCTCGTCGATGTCGGACGCGAACACCTGGAACGCCGGCGGGCGCGCCATCTGGCTTGCCTGTTCGGCCAGCAGCATCGCCAGCGAATAGGCTTCCTCGCCGGTGGCGCAGGCGGCCACCCAGGCGCGCACCTCGTCGCCGGGGGCGCAGTTCTGGAACAGCTCGGGCACGATCTCGCGTTCGATCGCGTCGAACGCCTCGCGGTCACGGAAGAAATTGGTGACGCCGATCAGCATGTCGGCGAGCAGCAACTTGTGCTCGCTTGCATCGGCCTCCAGCACCGCCCGGTACTCGGGCAGCGTGTGCACCCGGCACACCTGCATGCGCCGCTCGATCCGGCGCAGCACCGTGGCGCGCTTGTAGTGACGGAAGTCGTGGCCGGTGTTGGTCAGCAGCAGCCCGATGATCTGCTGCAGCGCCTCCTCTGCTTCGACGCTGGCGTCCGGGCTGGCCTGGATCGGCGGCAGCGCCTCGTCGTCGCCCGCCGGCGGCAGTTCGATGACCCGGGCGTTTTCCCACAGCTCGATCAGCTTTTGCGGAATCTCGACCACCGGCAGGACGAAGTCGACCACGCCGGTGCGGATCGCGGCCAGCGGCATGCCGTCGTGTTCGGCGTCGTCCGGGCTCTGGGCCAGGGTCACCCCGCCCCGCTCCTTGATCCGGGTCAGGCCGACCGCGCCGTCGGCCCCGGTGCCCGACAGCACGATCGCGACCGACCGCTCGCGGTGCGCCTCGGCCAGCGTCCGAAAGAAGATGTCGATCGCGACGTGCTGGCCGCGCGGGCGTTCCAGCTCGGCCACGCTGAGGTGCCCGTCGACCATCGACAGGTGCTTGTTGGGCGCGATCACATACACGTGGCCCTTCTCGATCCTGACCGGCTCGCGGACCTGGATCACCGGCATCCGCGTTGCGCGCTGCAGCACCTGGTCGGCCGAACTGGTGTGCTTGGGCGACAGGTGCAGGATCACGACGAACGCCATTTCGTTTCCCGCTGGCATGTTCTCGAACAAGCGCATCAGCGCCGGCAAGCCGCCGGCCGATGCGCCGATGCCGACCACGGGGAAATCGATGCTGCTGCTGGCAAACTCGGGGGTGGCGTCAGCACTGCTGAGCCCGCGTGGCGTGTCGTTCATCGTGCAGATTGTGAAAAGGGAAATTGGAAAGTGTAGACCATTTGTGACAGAAATGGCGTGCGATAAAAAGAATTTTGGTCACACGGCCGGGCGGTGAATGCCCGGCGCAGAGGTCCGCCTGGCTACGACTCAAAAAGCCGGGCGGGGTTCCCGCAGGAACCCCATCGGATAACGCCCGAGCGGGCAGCACTGTGCCGCCGCGGCTTCAGGGGGCGCGGCGAGCGGAAAGCTTATTTGATCAACTGCGTTGCGGCAATCACCAGGCCGGTCAAAGCGATCGCGGTGCCGATGAACCACTTGAGCATCGTGGCCTCGAGTGCGACCAGGTCGGCCTTGGTCGCCATTTGCGCAAGGTCCGCCTTGGTCGCCATTTGCGTCAGCTCCGACTTGGTCGCCATTTGTGCCAGATCCGACTTGGTCGCCATTTGCGCAAGGTCCGACTTGGTCGCCATTTGTGCAAGGTCCGACTTGGTCGCCATTTGTGCAATGTCCGCCTTGGTCGCCATTTGCGCAAGGTCCGCCTTGGTCGCTATTTGCGGCGCGATGACATCCAATCTTGCCTCAACCCTTGCGAGGCGCTCCTTGACGTCCACCACGGCAGGGTGGCGGCGTGTTTTGCTCGGGCATTTTCGATTCCGAACGAGGGATTTCAGCAATCTTACACCGCTTGCCCGACGTTGCGGCCGTCTTTGGGCCGTTCGCGGCCGCGCCCGATCAAGGTAGAATGGCGGCCTTGGCCTTGTACCTGCTCTGCCTTACCGACAATGAAGAAATGACCACCGTTCCTACCGAAATCAACGCCGCCGCGGCCAAGAGCAGCGCGACGGAAAAAGTCACGCCGATGATGCAGCAGTACCTGCGCATCAAGGCCGACTATCCGACCATGCTGGTGTTCTACCGGATGGGCGACTTCTACGAGCTGTTCCATGAAGATGCCGAGAAAGCCGCGCGCATCCTCGGCATCACCTTGACGGCGCGCGGTAGCTCGAACGGCAACCCGATCAAGATGTGCGGCGTGCCGTTCCACTCGCTCGACCCGTACCTGGCCAAGCTGGTCCGATTGGGCGAATCGTGCGCCATCTGCGAACAGATCGGCGACCCGGCCACCAGCAAGGGCCCGGTCGAGCGCAAGGTGATGCGGGTGGTCACGCCCGGCACGCTGACCGACGCCGACCTGCTGCCCGAAAAGGCCGAGCGCCCGCTGCTGGCGGTGTGCATGCTCAGCCAGCGCAAGGTGTCTACCTGCGGCCTCGCCTGGCTGTCGCTGGCCAGCGGCGCCTTGCGGGTGATGGAGTTTTCGGGCGACGCGCGCACGGTCGGCATGCGCCTCGCGCACGAACTGGAACGCATCGCGCCAGCCGAGATCCTGCGCGCCGACGACGACCTGCGCGGGAATGACCTGTTGGACGGCGCCAGCGCCCATACCCAGCACGTGCCGGAATGGCACTTCGACGTGGTCAAGGGCCACAAGGCGCTGCTCGAGCAGCTGAACGTGGCCACCCTCACCGGCTTTGGCGCCGACGGCCTGGGCGCCTGCTTCGGCGCGGCCGGCGCGCTGCTGCGCTACGCCCAGTCGACCCAGGGACGCGGCTTGCAGCACGTGAGGAGCCTGGCGGTTGAAAGCGAAAACGAATTCATCGGCCTCGATGCGGCCACCCGCCGCAACCTCGAACTGACCGAGACCATCCGCGGCGCCGAGTCGCCGACCCTGTTCTCGCTGCTTGACC
The DNA here is from genome assembly GCA_045810465.1 of Massilia sp. Taxonomy (GTDB): domain Bacteria; phylum Pseudomonadota; class Gammaproteobacteria; order Burkholderiales; family Burkholderiaceae_D; genus Telluria. Next base: position 3,483 of record JBJMVW010000252.1, read on the forward strand.
ACTGCCGCACCGCGATGGGTTCGCGCCTGCTGCGCCACTGGCTGCACCACGCCCGCCGCGACCAGGCGGTGGCGCGCGGCCGCCACGAGGCGATCGAGGCGCTGGCCCAGCTGGACGCCGCCGGCGCGCTGTCGGCCACGCTGTCGCAGGTGCCCGACATCGAGCGCATCACCACCCGCATCGCGCTGCTGTCGGCGCGCCCGCGCGACCTGGCCAGCCTGCGCGACGGCCTGCAGCAACTGCCGGCGTTGCGCCAGCAGGTGGCGCGCTGCTTCATCCCGGGCGACTCGTGCCTGCTGCGCGAGATCCACGACGCGCTGGCCACGCCCGAAGCCTGCCTCGGCCTGCTGGTGCGCGCGGTGGCCGAGGAACCGGCCGCCATGGTGCGCGACGGCGGCGTGTTTGCGCGCGGCTTCGACGCCGAGCTCGACGAGCTGCGCGCGCTGTCCGAGAACGCCGGCCAGTTCCTGGTCGAGCTGGAGGCGCGCGAGCGCGCGCGCACCGGCATCGCCAACCTGCGGGTCGAGTACAACAAGGTGCACGGCTTCTACATCGAAGTGACCAACGGCCAGGCCGACAAGGTCCCCGACGACTACCGCCGCCGCCAGACGCTGAAGAACGCCGAGCGCTACATCACGCCGGAACTGAAGGCGTTCGAGGACAAGGCGCTGTCGGCGCAGGACAAGGCGCTGGTGCGCGAAAAGCAGCTCTACGACCAGCTGCTGGCCGACCTCGCGCCGCACATCGCCTGCCTGCAGGCGATCGCGCAGGGCCTGGCCCAGATCGACACGCTGGTGGCGCTGACCACGCACGCGGTGCGCCACAACTGGTGCGCGCCGCAGCTGGTGGCCGAACCGTGCCTCACCATCGCCGAGGGCCGCCACCCGGTGGTCGAAAACCAGATCGAGCGCTTCATCGCCAACGACTGCAAGCTGTCCAACGAGCGCCGCCTGCTGCTGATCACCGGCCCCAACATGGGCGGTAAATCGACCTTCATGCGCCAGGTCGCGCTGATCACGCTGCTCGCCTACGTCGGCAGCTACGTGCCGGCGGCCAGCGCCACGATCGGCCCGATCGACCGCATCTTCACCCGCATCGGCGCGTCCGACGACCTGGCCAACGGCCGCTCCACCTTCATGGTCGAGATGACCGAATCGGCCGCGATCCTGAACGGCGCCACCGAGCATTCGCTGGTGCTGATGGACGAAGTCGGGCGCGGCACCTCGACCTTCGACGGCCTCGCGCTGGCGTGGGCGATCGCGCGCCACCTGATCGACGTCTCGCGCAGCTTCACGCTGTTCGCGACCCACTACTTCGAGCTGACCCAGCTGCCCGAGAGCCACCCGAGCGCGCTCAACGTGCACCTGTCGGCGGTCGAGCACAAGGACAGCATCGTGTTCCTGCACGCGGTGCAGGACGGCCCGGCTTCGCAAAGCTACGGCCTGCAGGTCGCGCAGCTGGCGGGGGTGCCGCAGGGCGTGATCAAGGCCGCGCGCAAGCACCTGGCGCGGCTCGAATCGCAAGCGCTCGACACCACGCCGCAGCTCGACCTGTTCGCGCTGCCGTGCGCCGAGGCCGACGACGCGCCGCAGGCGGCGCCGGCGCCGGCCGCTGCCTCCGGTGAAGTGCTGGGCGCGCTGGCCGCGATCGACCCGGATGCGCTCACCCCGCGCGAAGCGCTCGAGCGCCTGTACGAACTGAAGCGACTCGCGGCGTGAAGGCCTGGGCGCGCCTGGCAGCAGTCGCCGCGGCCGCGCTGCTCGCCGCGCAAGGCGCGGGCGCGGCGTCGAAGCCCGACGACAGCCACCGCTTCGGCATCATCGGCCACAGCTTCACCGGCGGCGGCGAGGCCCAGCTCAAGGAAGCGCTCGACGATACCAGCGAAAAGTCGCTGGCGTTCGTGGTCGTCACCGGCATCAAGGGCGCGCAGGAGAACTGCGGCGACAAGCTGTACCTGAAGCGGCGCGACATGATCGAGGAGGCGAAACGGCCGGTGATCGTGGCGCCGGCCGGCAGCGACTGGATCGAGTGCAGGAACTCGGCCGGCCGCACCAATGCGATCGAACGCCTGAACCGGCTGCGCGAACTGCTGTACGCGGAGCCGGCCTCGCTCGGCGCAAAAAAATTGCCGCTCACGCGCCAGTCGATGAGCCCGCGTTTTCGCAGCTATGCCGAGAACGCGCACTGGGAGGTCGAGAAGGTGCTGTACGCGACCGTCAACCTACCGGCCAACAACAACCATTACCTGCCCGCAGCTGGCCGCAACAGCGAATACGAGGACCGGCTGGTGGCCAACCGCTTCTGGCTGAACCGGCTGTTTGCGATCGCCAGGCGCGACAAGGCCGACGCGCTGGTGCTGTTTTCGGAAGGCGACCTGAAGCCGTTCTCGGAACCGACCGGGCTGCGCGCGCTGCTGCCGCGCGCGGCGCCGGGCCACGACGGCTTTGCCGAGACGCGCCGCCAGGTGCTGGCGCTGGCGCAGAAATTCCAGGGGAAGGTGCTGCTGGTCGACAGCGCCGGGCTGCCGCGGGGCGCGAAACCGGTGATCGAGTGGCGCGGCAATATTGGCCACCTGACGCTGGGCGCCGGCGCGGTCGAAGTGAGCGTCGATCCGGAGGCGAAGGCGATGTTCACGCTGAAGGACGCGGCGGAGTAGCATCGCTGGCGTGGTTTGAACGCGTGGGCGGACAAGCCGCCCACCCTACAAAGGCGCGGCCGCTTCACGTAGGGTGGGCGGCTCGTCCTCCCACGCGTCCAAGGCCTGCCCGTGCTGCCTGTGCGTCACCGGGGGCAACGCACTCAAGGCCCGCCCGCGCCGCCTGTGCGTGACCGTAGCCACGCACGCACAAAATCAATGCAGCGGCTGGCTGCGGAAGTGGTCGCCCGGCTCGCTGTCGCCCGCGCCCTCGTCCTCTTCGCCGTGGTGATGGCCGTGCGCGCCGTGCACATGCCCGTGCGAAATCTCTTCGGCGGTGGCGGGACGGACGTCGACCACCGACAGCTCGAAGCGCAGCGCCATGCCCGCCAGCGGGTGGTTCCCGTCCAGCACAACCTTGTCGTCTGCAATTTCAGTCACGGTGAAGATCATCGGCTCCTCGTTCGGTTCACCGCCTTCGGCCATGCCCTCGAACTGCATGCCGACTTCGAGCGGCTCGGGAAGGCGGTTCTTCGGCTCGACCTTCACCAGCGCCGGATCGTAATCGCCAAACGCGTCTTCCGGCTCGACCTGGATCATCGACGAATAGCCGACTTCCTTGCCGTCCAGCTCTTCCTCGATCTTCGGCAAGGTATTTTCGTAGCCGCCATGCAGGTACACCATCGGTTGCGCGCCCTCCTCAATCAGGTTGTTCTGGGCGTCCGACAGCTTATAGTTGACCGTCACTACCGTGTTTTGGGCAATCTTCATCGCACTTCCTTTCGTTGTAAGGAGCGGATTATACCTCCGGCCCCAGTTTCACCCCTTGTCCGGCTGGTTATAATGACGCATGAAAAATTTACCGCTCCTGGGTTCCCTTACCCCCGCCCAGTTCCTGCGCGATTACTGGCAAAAGAAACCACTGCTGATCCGCCAGGCAATTCCGGGCTTCAAGCCGCTCCTCAAATTCGAAAAACTTGCAGAACTGGCGCGCCAGAACCATGTCGAGTCGCGCCTCGTCACCGTCCACGGCGGCCAGTGGGACATGCAGCACGGCCCGCTCGCGGAGTTGCCGCCGCGTACCCAGCCCGAATGGACGATGCTGGTGCAGGGCGCCAACCTCTACGACGAGCGCGCCGACGACCTGCTGCGCCAGTTCCGCTTCGTGCCTGACGCGCGCCTGGACGACCTGATGATCAGCTACGCCACCGATGGCGGCGGCGTCGGCCCGCACTTCGATTCGTACGACGTGTTCCTGCTGCAGGCCCAGGGCAGGCGGCGTTGGCGCGTCAGCGCGCAGAAAGACCTGACGCTGGTCGACGGGCTGCCGCTGAAGATCCTGGCCAACTTTGCGCCGGAGGAGGAGTTCGTACTCGAGCCGGGCGACATGCTGTACCTGCCGCCGCACTACGCGCACGACGGCGTCGCCGAGGGCGAATGCATGACCTACTCGATCGGCTTTCGCGCGCCGTCGTTCCAGGAACTGGGCGAAGGGTTCCTGCAGTTCATGGCCGACTCGATCGACCTGCCCGGCCGTTATGCCGACCCGGACCTGCAGCCGGCGAAGAACCCGGCCGAGATCCCGCGCGCGATGCTGGCCACGGTCACCGACGAACTCAACAAGGTGCGCTGGGACGAGGAAGATGTCGCCATCTTCCTGGGCGAATACATGTCCGAGCCGAAGCACAATGTGTTCTTCACCGGGCCAGCCAAGCCGCTGACGGTCGGGCGCTTCATGGAAACGGCCGCCAGGCGCGGCCTGAAGCTGTCGCCCAAGAGCCTGATGCTGTACCGCGGCAAGCACGTGTTCATCAACGGCGAATCGTTCGCGGCCGGGCGCGCCGACAAGGCGGTGCTCGACGTGCTGGCCAACCAGCGCGGGCTCGACGGCGCGGCGCTGGCGACGGCCTCGGACGACGTGCGCGAAGCGCTGTACACCTGGTACCAGGACGGCTGGCTGGAACTGGGGTAAGGCAAAACAATGAGCGAACAGGCGGCAGTGCGATTCGATACCCGCGCCGAATGCGAGGCGCAATTTCGCGCCTGCCTGGCAGCCTCGAGTGCGCAGCTGCAGCTGTTCGACCCGGATTTTGCCGTGTTCCCGCTCGGCGCGCGCGAGGTCGACGCCGCCCTGCGCGCGTTCCTGGCCGGCGGCGGCACGGTCCAGCTGGCGATGCACTCGCCGGCGCACATCGAGCGCCACTATCCGCGCTTCCTGCGCCTGTTGCGCGACTACAGCCACCTGCTCGAGTGCCGGGTCACCGGACGCGGCCTGCGCCAGCTCACCGATTCGTTCTGCATCGGCGACGGCGTGCACATCGTGCGCCGCTACCATAGCGACTACCCGCGCGGCGAGACGGCGTTCGGTGCGGCTAGCGCGACCGAACTGGCGCGGGAGCGCTTTGCCGCCATCTGGGACGAATCGCGCCCCGCGCTGGCCCCCAGCACAACTGGACTGTGAATGGCGTTAACCTGGTCGAATATCAGGCACTCTTTATGCCGGTAGCATCTTGTAACAATAAGAATGTTGCTCTGACACAAAATTGTGCCAACTTGGCAGTGTTTCCTATTGCGATTCAGTAAATTTGGCTATAATATTTGGCTAGGAAGGTTCCGTTGTCTATCAGACACTGTTACCAGTATGAAAGTCTACGAGCATTCCCTAACGAGCGATAATTACCGGTAATTATTCATCGCAACAAGAAGTACTTACCTTTTGAATTAATTAAGGAAAATCATGAAAAAATCCCTGCTGATCGTGTCCCTGATGGCTGTTGCTCTGGCTGCTTGCAGCAAAAAAGAAGAAGCTCCTGCTGCACCGGCACCGGTAGTTGAAACTGCCCCGGCAGCTGCTACCCCGGCAGCTCCTGCTGACGCTGCTGCTCCTGCCGCTGCTGAAGCTGCTGCTTCGGCTGCTTCGGCTGCTGCTTCGGCTGCATCGGCTGCTGCTGACGCTGCTTCGGCTGCTGCTGCTCCTGCTGCATCGAAGTAATCAGCTTTCTCTGATTGAGAAGACCGGCCTTCGGGCCGGTTTTTTTTCGCCTGTACGCTTTGAAACCGGGCGCCTACCTGTTGAAAACTGGGCCCCTACCATTTGAACCGTCATTCCCGCGAAGGCGGGAATCCATAACCCGCC
>JBJMVW010000253.1:0-4016 GCA_045810465.1 Massilia sp.
CGAACAGCGTGTCCAGGTCGTGCGTGACCATCACCACCGTCAATCCCAGTTCGCTGTTCAGCGACAGGATCAGAGCCACGAACGCGTCCGACAGGTCGGGGTCCAGCCCCGCCGTCGGTTCGTCGAGTAACAGCAGTTGCGGTTCGAGCGCGAGCGCGCGCGCCAGCGCCGCCCGCTTGACCATCCCGCCCGACAGGTCGGACGGCATCTTGTTCGCATGCTCGACGCCGAGGCCTACCATCGTCATTTTCAGCAGCACCGCGTCGCGGATTACGTCGTCGGGCAAGGCGCGCAGTTCGCGCATCGGCAGCGCGATGTTCTCGAACACCGTCAGCGCCGAGTACAGCGCGCCCTGCTGGAACAGCATGCCCCAATGGTTGCGCATGCGCCGCAGCTGGTCTTCGCCGGCGGTCGCGATGTCCTCCCCGAACACCTTCACCGAGCCGCGCGAGGGCGTCTCGAGGCCGAGCATCTGGCGCAGCAGCACAGTCTTGCCGGTGCCTGAGCCGCCGACGATGGTCAGGATCTCGCCCGCGAAGATGTCGAGGTTCAGGTCCTGGTGCACCACGGTGCGGCCGAAGCGGGTCCAGAGGTCGCGGATCTGCACCACCGGCGGGCCGACATCTTCGTCGGGGCGGCGGTTCAGGCGCTGCGGCGCGCGTTTCGGTTTGGTGTCCTCCATCAGAACCCCACGCCGCTGAAGATGATCGCGTACACCGCGTCGGCCAGGATCACGACCGTGATGGCGGTGACCACCGACGTGGTGGTGCCACGCCCGAGGCTTTCCGTGTTCGGCTTGATGCGCAGGCCGAAGTGGCACGACACCAGCGCGATCAGCATGCCGAAGGTCGCGCCCTTGAGCAGGCCGATGGTGTAGTTCACCACCGGCACCGCATCCGGCAGCTTCTGGATGAAGTAGCGGAACGACAGGTTCAGTTCGACCTTGGCCGAGACCATGCCGCCGATGAGCGCCATCGCGTCGGTCCACACCACCAGCAGCGGCATCGCCACCGCCAGCGCGATCACTTTCGGCATGATCAGCCGGTAGCCGTGCGAGATGCCCATCACGAGCATGGCGTCGAGTTCCTCGGTCACCCGCATCACGCCCAGCTGGGCGGTGATCGACGAACCGGAGCGGCCGGCCACCAGGATCGCCGCCAGCAGCGGCCCCAGTTCGCGGATCACGCTCATGCCGAGGATGTTGACGAGGTAGATGTCGCCGCCGAACATGCGCAGCTGCTGGGCCGACAGGTAGGACAGCACCACGCCGATCAGGAAGCCGACCAGCGCCGTGATGCCGAGCGCCTGGAAGCCGGAATGGAAGACGTTGGCCGAGATTTCGCGCCACGGCCCGGTGAGCGGGTGGCGGATGAAGCGCCACAGGTCCAGCACCAGGCGGCCGATCAGCATCACGAAGCCGTTCAGGTGCTCGAAGAAGGTCAGCATGCCGGCGCCGAGCACGATCACCCAGTTCAGGTGGCTGTGGCGGGCATGCGGCAGTTCATTGTGGCCGGCTTGTTCGATGCGGTTGAAGAGCTCTTCCTGGCGCGGGTCGAGCTTGAGTTCGGCAGGGCGCTGCTTGCCCCACGCGTTCCAGAACATCTGGGCGCCGATGTGGTCCAGGCTGGCCACCTGCGACAGGTCCCACGCCATCGCGCCCTTGTCGTTCAGCGCGCGAAGCGTCTTGTTGATCGCCTTGAGCGCGCCCTTTTTGCACAGCGCTTGGACTTGCCAGACACCGCTGGCAATGACAGATTGTCCCGCGCCGGGGTCGCGATGATCGATGGTTAAAGTTGGCGCATTTTCAATCTGCATTGCGGCAGTGTAAAAGAGATTCGCTAACGCCGCTACCGGCGCTACAGTAGTGTGCTCAGGCCGCGAGGTGGCGCTGCTGGCGTTCGGGCGCGGCGGCGGCCGGTTTCGCTTTGTCAGCCGCGTGGTCGATGCGTCCTGCATAATCGCTTGCGACCAGTGCGGCGGCCGCATCGCGGTCCATGCCGCACACCTGCAGCCACTCCTTCACCAGGTTGGCCAGCCGGTCGAGCGCGATGCGGTGGGTGGCATCGGTCCTGGTGTACATCCAGTCGGAGAAGGCCATGAAGTTCTCGAACGGCGCGGCGCCCAGCAGGTGGTCGACTGTATTGACAAAGCGGCCCGAGTTCGCGACCAGGTCCCAGTAGCGCGCGAAGCGGACCAGCCGCTGCATGGTCGGGAAGTCGACCAGGCTGGTGGCGAGGACGGTGTAGGGCGGGTACGGGTCGTACACCATGCGGAACGGCTCGGTGTGGCGGATGATCGGGGTGCCGCGCAGCCGCTTCAGGATACCGAACTGGATCTCGTGCGCGCCCAGGCCTACCAGCTGGTCGAAGCCGCGCGCGAAGCTGGCCACGTCTTCGCCCGGCAGGCCGGCAATCAGGTCGACGTGCAGGTGCGCGTGCGAGTGCTCGCACAGCCAGCGGATGTTATCGGCCGCTTTGGTGTTGTCCTGCCTGCGGCTGACCAGGGCCTGCACCTCCGGGTTGAAGCTCTGGATGCCGATCTCGAACTGCAGCGCACCGGGCGGGAATTTGGCGATGGTTTCCTTGAGCGCCTCCGGCAGGTGATCGGGCACCAGCTCGAAGTGCGCGTACACCGGTTCGCCCGGGTTGGCGGCCAGCTTATCGAGGAAGAACTGCATGATGCGCTGGCTGGTCTTCACGTTCAGGTTGAAGGTGCGGTCGACAAACTTGAACAGCCGCGCGCCGCGCTCGTACAGCGAATCGAGTTCGGCCAGGAAGGCATCGAGCGGAAACGGCCACGCGGTCTTGTCGAGCGAGGACAGGCAGAACTCGCATTTGAACGGGCAGCCGCGCGAGGCCTCCACATATATAGTGCGGTGGGCGATGTCCTCGTCGGTGTAAAGGGAATAGGGCAGCCCGATCTCGGCCATCGGCGGCTGGACGCCGGCGTGCACCTTCATCAGCGGCTTGGGGCCGCCCAGGATCTGGCGGCAAAGCTGGGGGAAGGTGACATCGCCCCAGCCGGTGACCACGTAGTCCGCCAGCCGGGCGATCTCCTGTTCGCCGGTCTCGTACGAGACTTCCGGCCCGCCCAGCACGATCGCGACCTCGGGCGCGACCCGTTTGAGCATGCCGACCACCCTCGTGGTCTCCTCGACGTTCCATATATAGATGCCGAACCCGATGACGCGTGGCTTGTGCGCCAGCAGGCGTTCGACCACCTCGGTGGTCTTGGCGCCGATGACGAACTCGTGCAGCCGGGTCTGTTCCCGCAGCTCGCCCATGTTCGCCAGCAGGTAGCGTAGCCCGAGCGAAGCGTGGGCGTAGCGGGCGTTGAGGGTCGAAAGCAGGATGGTCATGGGAAGTGTTCGGATCAGGCAAAGGGGGACATTCTACGCCGCCGGCGGACGCTGTCGAGAAATCTGACCCCGGGGGCTTGCACACCGGCCCGGAGGTTTGCTATAGTTCGATCCCTCTTGAGAAACACGCAGCAAATCAGGTAGTTGCAGGCGACTCATGAGGCAGTGCCTGAATGGCACGAAGCAAAAAAGAGGGTTGACGAAGATCGCGAAACGCTGCATAATCTCATCTCTCTGCTGCTGACGAACAAAACGATTCGCAAGCGCAGCAAGGCAGTACCGAACAAAGTTCTTTAAAAATTAACAGTCGATAAGTGTGGGCGTTTGATGAAGGTGCCAACGTCGCGTAAGCGATGTTGATTACTTAAATTATCAAATGTTCACAAGAAATAAACGTAATCTTCGAAAGAAGATTCGTCAGTATTTTGAGTGAGCGACCCGCTAGCAATAGCGGTGGCAGCAATGCCAACAAACAGAGATTGAACTGAAGAGTTTGATCCTGGCTCAGATTGAACGCTGGCGGCATGCTTTACACATGCAAGTCGAACGGCAGCGCGGGCTTCGGCCTGGCGGCGAGTGGCGAACGGGTGAGTAATATATCGGAACGTACCCAGGAGTGGGGGATAACGTAGCGAAAGTTACGCTAATACCGCATACG
>JBJMVW010000254.1:0-1560 GCA_045810465.1 Massilia sp.
GCTGCAGCTGACCGACGGCTACACGGTCGCGACCCCGGGTAACTGGAAGGATGGCGACGATGTCATCATTCCGCTGACCATCCAGGATCCGGAGCAGCTCAAGCAGAAGTATCCGAAGGGTTTTTCGGCACCGCGGCCGTATTTGCGGATTACGCCGCAGCCGAACAAATAAGCACGAACGTCGTACGTCGCCCCGGCGAAGGCCGGGGTCCATACTGAGTGTGCGTCAGTGTAGGCTCAGCATGGGTCCCGGCCTCCGCCGGGACGACAGCGACGGCGATAACGGTTCGTTCGCATTCCCTTGCGCAAGCGTCGCATAAGCAAATAAGTAAGCTGTCGTTTGCTTTACCGTCGAGCCCCTTTACCCTTGGAGCCAATCTGAGGGTAAAGCATGTCCATCACATATATTCTGTCGGGATTCGCCGTCGGCCTCCTGGTCGGCATGACCGGCGTCGGCGGCGGCTCGCTGATGACGCCGCTCCTGACCCTGCTGTTCGGCGTCACGCCTTCGGTGGCGGTCGGTACCGATCTCGCGTTCGCCTCGTTCACCAAAAGCGCCGGCACCTTCACGCACCGCGCGCGCGGGACCGTGCACTGGCAGATCGTCGGCCGCCTGTGCGCCGGCGCCTTGCCGGCCGCGCTGCTGGCCACGCTGGCGCTGCACCGTGTCGGGCCGCTGAATCCGGCCATCGGCCAGGTCATCCGCTATTCGATCGCGTCGTCCGTGATGCTGACCGTGGTTGCCATCCTGCTGCGCAGCCGCCTGCTGGCCTGGGTGCACGCGCATCCCGAATACCAGCTGAAGGGGAGAAGCCTGACCGCTGCCACCGTGCTGGCCGGCGCGCTGCTCGGCACCCTGGTCACCGTGTCCTCGATCGGCGCGGGCGCGATCGGCGCGACCCTGCTCGTCATGCTGTATCCGACACTCACGCCGGCCGAAGTGGCGGGCACCGACATCGCCTACGCCGTACCGCTGACCGCGATCGCGGCCTTCGGCCACTGGTGGCTGGGCTCGATCGACTGGCTGCTGCTGGTGACGCTGCTGGTCGGCTCCGTGCCCGGCATTACGCTGGGCTCCTGGGCCGCGCGCGCCGTGCCGGAACGCTTGTTGCGCGTGATATTGGCGCTGACGCTGGCCGCAGTCGCGTACAAGATGATTTATTAAAGAGAGGCGCGGCAAGCGCCTTTCTCGTTTTTGACGCTTCTACATGCGTGAATCTTCTATGCAAATAAGGAATGCTTCGTTTGCAATATAAGGGCTGCGTGCGATTATTTCGGTTTGTTAGAAGAATTTGTAATAAAGGTCACCAATGAACATACTCACGAGCCGCAACAGCGCCAACCGGGTCATTCCCGGCTTCGGGCTGTCCCTCGGCTTCACGATCTTTTACCTGGCGCTGATCGTGCTGATCCCGCTGTCGGCCATTTTCCTGAAGACCTTCACGATGCACTGGGACGCGTTCTGGAACGCCGTCACCTCGCCGCGCGTGATGGCCTCGTATCGCCTGTCGTTCGGCGCGTCGCTGATCGGCGCGGCCATCAACGTGGTGTTCGGCGGCA
>JBJMVW010000255.1:0-7721 GCA_045810465.1 Massilia sp.
AAGCCTCGGGCGCGGCACCACCACATCGGTGGTCACCGCGATCACGGTCGTGATCCTGGCCGACGCGGTGTACGCGATCATCTTCAGCGGCGTGGGGTTCTGATGGAGGACACCAAGCCCAAACGCGCGCCGCAGCGCCTGAACCGCCGCCCCGACGAAGATGTCGGCCCGCCGGTGGTGCAGATCCGCGACCTCTGGACCCGCTTCGGCCGCACCGTGGTGCACCAGGACCTGAACCTCGACATCTTCGCGGGCGAGATCCTGACCATCGTCGGCGGCTCAGGCACCGGCAAGACTGTGCTGCTGCGCCAGATGCTCGGCCTCGAGACGCCATCGCGCGGTTCGGTGAAGGTGTTCGGGGAGGACATCGCGACCGCCGGCGAAGACCAGCTGCGGCGCATGCGCAACCATTGGGGCATGCTGTTCCAGCAGGGCGCACTGTACTCGGCGCTGACGGTGTTCGAGAACATCGCACTGCCGATGCGCGAGCTGCGCGCCTTGCCCGAGGATGTGATCCGCGACGCCGTGCTGCTCAAAATGGACATGGTGGGCCTCGGCATCGAGCACGCGAACAAAATGCCGTCCGACCTGTCGGGCGGGATGGTCAAGCGCGCCGCGCTGGCGCGCGCACTGGCGCTCGAGCCGCGACTGCTGTTCCTGGACGAGCCGACCGCCGGCCTCGACCCCGACCTGTCGGACGCGTTCGTGGCGCTGATCCAGACGCTGCACAGTGAACTGAAGCTGACCGTGGTGATGGTCACGCACGACCTCGACACCCTGTTCGCGCTGTCGTCGCGGATTGCGGTGCTCGCCGATAAGCACGTGATCGCGGTCGGTCCGAGCTGCGACGTGCTGCGGGTGGACCATCCGTTCATCAAACAATTTTTCCTCGGCCCGCGCGGCCAGCGCGCGCTCGAAGTGCTCGAGCAGCGCCAAGCCGGCCAGGAATCGGAGGACTGACATGGAAAGCAGATCATATGCCCTGATGACGGGCTTCTTCACGATTGCACTGGTGGTGGCGGCAGTGCTGGCCGGGCTGTGGTTCAACCGCGACCGCAGCGAGAAGGTGCCGTACGAGATCGTGACCACCCAATCGATCCCGGGCCTGAACCCGCAGGCGGTGGTGCGCTACCGCGGCCTCGAAGTGGGACGGGTCGACGACATCGTGTTCGACCCGCGGGTCACCGGACAGATCCTGATCCGGCTGTCGGTCGACGTCGGCTCGCCGGTCACCACCACCACCTTCGCCTCGCTTGGCTACCAGGGCGTGACCGGCATCGCCTTCGTGCAGCTGGACGACGACCGCAGCGGCTCGCCGCTGCTCAAAAGCGATCCGGAACGCCCGGGCCGCATCCCGCTGCGTCCCGGCCTGCTCGACCAGCTCGAAACGCGCGGCCTGGCGATCCTCGAAAAAACCGAAAAAATCACCGCCAGCATCGACAAGCTGATGAGCGATGAGAACCAGAAGACGATCATCGGCGCGTTCGATAACATCGGCAAGGCCGCCCAGGCCTACGGCGCGATTCCCGAGCGGCTGGAGCCGACCCTGAAGCGCCTGCCGGCCCTGACCGGCAAGATCGAGGACCTGGCAACCAGCGCCACCAGCACGGTGCGCAACGTCGACCGCCTGGCCACCAGCCTGCAGGCGCCGGACGGCCCGATCGCGCGCCTGAACACCACCGTCGACCGCGTCGGCACCTCGCTCGAGGGCGTGACCAGCGATCTCGAACTGCAAACGCTGCCGCACCTGAACGAGATGACCGACGAAGCCAAAGCCTCGCTGCGCGCGGTCCGGCATACCGCCACCTCGTTCTCCGACCGGCCGCAAAGCGTGCTGTTCGGCGCGCCGACCGCACAACCCGGGCCGGGCGAACCCGGCTTCGTCCCCCCGACCAAATGAGGACCATCGTGACCCGCATCCCGCACACCATTCTCCTCGCCAGCACCATCGCCGCCGCGGCCCTGCTGGGCGGCTGCGCCAGCAAAGGCGGCCAGCCGAATACCCTGTTCGACTTCGGCCCTGCCGCCGGGCCCATCGCGCAGGCGGCGCCCGCGGCCGATCCGCCGGCGCCGCTGCCGGCGCTGGTCGTGTCCGACGTGACCGGCCCCGCCGCGCTCGACAACGAACGCATGTTCTACCGCCTGAACTACGCCGATGCGATGCAGGCGCGCTCGTACGCCAACAGCCGCTGGACCGCCAACCCGCTGCAGATGGTGACGCAGCGCTTCAAGGCGCGCATCGCGCAATCCGGGGTCAAGGTGCTGGCGGTGACCGACGCCGCGATCGGGGTGCCGATCCTGCGGGTCGAGGTCGACGACTTCGTGCACGCGTTCTCGAGCCCCGGCCAGAGCGAAGGCCAGCTGGTGCTGCGCGCCTCGCTGTTCCAGGGCCACACCCTGCTCGACCAGAAGATCTTCAGCCGCAGCACGCCGGCCGGCAGCCTTGATGCGGCCGGCGGCGCGCGCGCGCTGGCCGCCAGCACCGACGCGGTGGCGGCCGACATCGTCGCGTGGCTCGCCACGGTCGCCCCGCGCAAGCAATGACCGAGGCCGAAGCACCGGTAGCGCCGGCGGCGCCGCGCGGCTCGCCGGTCGCGCGCGCGGCCCTGCTGACCTATTTGCTGCTGATCGTGTATGCCAGCTGGTACCCGTTTTCGGGCTGGCGCAACAACGGGCTGTCGCCGTTCACCTTCCTGAACCTGACGCCGCCGCGCTACTGGACAGGCTTCGACGTGGTGGTCAACGTCGTCGGCTACATCCCGCTCGGCGCGCTGCTGGTGCTGGCGATGTATCCGCTGGTGCGCGGGCTCTGGGCGGTGCTGCTGGCGGGGCTGGCCGGCATACTGGTGTCGGGCGCGATGGAGACGGTGCAGAATTTCCTGCCGAGCAGGGTGCCGTCCAACCTCGATTTGTGGACCAATTCGACAGGCTGCCTGGCCGGCGCGATCCTGGGCGCCTTGTGGGCCCGCTCGCTGCTCGACAAGAGCCGCCTGTACCGGCTGCGGCGGCGCTGGTTCGCGCCCCACGCCAGCCAGGGCCTGGTGCTGCTGGCCCTGTGGCCGCTGGCGCAGATCTACCCGCAGGGCTACCTGTTCGGCCACGGCCAGGTGCTGCCGATTATCTCGGAATGGCTGTCCGAATGGCTCGACACGAATATCGACCTGGTGGCCATGCTGCGCCCCGGTGCGGCGATGAGCGTCGAGCAGTACTGGCTGTCGGAGACCATCATCACGGCCTGCGGCATGTGCGGCGCCGCGCTCACCCTGCTATGCCTGATGCGCCGCACCGCGCCGCGCTACATGCTGATGCTGTCGATGCTGGCGGCGGCGCTGGTGTTCAAGACACTGGCCACCTCGCTGCTGTTCACGCCCGATAACGCCTTCGTCTGGATCACGCCGGGCGCCGAGGGCGGCTTTTTGATCGGCCTGATCATGCTGTCGGGCCTGGCCTTTGCGCCGCAGGTGGCGCAGCGGCGGCTGGCCGTGGTCACCCTGGTGCTGAGCCTGATCGTGGTGAACACGATCCCGGTAAATCCTTATTTCGTGTCGACCTTGCAAGGCTGGGTGCAGGGGAAATTCCTGAACTTCAATGGCGCCGCGCAATTCCTGTCCCTGCTGTGGCCGTTTTTCGCGCTGTGGTTCCTGCTGCTTCCGTCGCATAAACTCAATCGGCAGTGAGAGCGCGTATCATTGCGGGTCATCAGCTTCCCGATCGAGAACGACATGAACGACGACAAACCCTTTTACAAACATCACGTGTTTTTTTGCATGAATGTGCGCGACGGCGCGGATTGCCGGCCCAGTTGCGGCAAGTCCGGCGCCGAGGTGGCCCAGAAACACGCCAAGAAACGCATCAAGGAAATGGGGCTGAACGGCCCAGGCAAGGTGCGCATCAACCAGGCCGGCTGCCTGGACCGCTGCGAAGAAGGTCCGGTCGTGGTCGTTTATCCGGAGGGAACCTGGTACACCTATGTCGACACCAGCGACATCGACGACATCATCGACAGCCACCTGGTCAAGGGGGAAGTGGTCGAACGCCTGAAGATCTGAACCGCATCGCCATGAACAAGAATTCGCAAAAGTTTTACCTCACTGGCAAGGCAGGCAAGATGGAATGCCTGCTCGACGTCCCGGAAGAAGGAGCGCCGCGCGGTATCGCGCTGGTTGCGCACCCGCACCCGCTGTACGGCGGCACAATGGATAACAAGGTGGCCCAGACCCTGGCCCGCACTTTCGTCGCGCTCGGCTACGCCACCGCACGCCTCAACTTCCGCGGCGTGGGCGAATCGGAAGGCGTGCATGACGAAGGCCGCGGCGAGGTCGACGACATGGCGGTCCTGCTGGCGCACATGCAGGAACAGTACCCCGGCCTGCCGGTGGCGCTGGCGGGTTTTTCGTTCGGCACCTTCGTGCAGGCCCAGTTGCAGCAGCGCCTGATCGCCGAAGGGCGCCCGGCCGAACGCATGGCGCTGGTCGGCACCGCTGCCGGCAAGTGGCCGATGCCGCCGGTGCCGCCGGACACCATCCTGATCCACGGCGAACTTGACGATACGATCACGCTGGCCCAGGTATTCGACTGGGCGCGCCCGCTCGACATTCCTGTCATCGTGATTCCGGGCGCCGATCACTTCTTCCACCGCAAGCTTGGGCACATCAAAAATCTCGTCATCCAGCTGTGGCGGCGCGACAATTGAAGCGAACGCTGGCCTATAATTGAGCCTATTCATTCTGGGCAAATGCTCCGAGGCATTGCCCATGCGCTCCACCACCTTGACTAGATTGCTCCCATGAAAAAATTGATAGCGGCGATGGCCGCCAGTTTGCTGGTGATGTCAGCCAGTGCCCAGACCGTTCCGGCCCCCAGCATTGCGGCGCGCTCGTGGACCCTGTTAGACGCCACCAGCGGCCAGATCATCGCCTCGCAAGACGCCGAAACGCGTATCGAACCGGCCTCGCTGACCAAGGTGATGACGGCCTACGTCGTGTTCGGCGCGATTCGCGAGAAACGCATCACGCTCGACCAGATGGTGACGGTCTCGACCCGCGCCTGGAAAGTCGACGGAAGCAGCTCGAAAATGTTCATCGACCCGGCCACCCCGGTCAAGGTCAACGACCTGCTGTACGGCCTGATGGTGCAGTCGGGTAACGACGCTGCCGTCGCGCTGGCCGAAGCCGTTGCCGGCGACGAAGGCACTTTCGTGACGCTGATGAACCGCGAAGCCCAGCGCATGGGCATGAAAAACACGAAGTTCGCCAACCCGCACGGCCTGCCGAGCCCGGACAACTATTCGACCGCGCGCGACCTGTCGATCCTGGCCGCCCACGTGATCAAGGACTTCCCCGAGTTCTACAAGATCGACTCGGTCAAGCAGTTCACCTATAACAAGATCACCCAGCAGAACCGCAACCGCCTGCTGTGGCTCGATCCGACCGTCGACGGCATGAAGACCGGCCACACCGAAGCGTCGGGCTTCAGCATGATCGCCTCGGCGCACCGTCCAAACGGTCCGGCCGGCGAACGCCGCCTGATCTCGGTGCTGTCGGGCGCCAATTCGGACGCGAGCCGTACCGCCGAAAGCCAGAAGCTGCTGAACTGGGGCTTCCAGAACTTCGACACCGTGAAGCTGTACGCCAAGGGCCAGCCGATCGCGACGCCGGAAATCTGGAAAGGCTCGAAGGGGACCGTCAAGATCGGCTTCCCGAACGACGTGCTGGTGACAGTGCCGAAGGGCGTGGCCGGCAAGCTCAAGCCGGTGCTCGAGCGTAAAGACCCGCTGGTCGCGCCGCTGGCGCAAAACGGCCAGGTCGGCACGCTCAAGATGATGGTCGACGGTAAGCCGCTGCTGGCCTTGCCGGTGGTCGCGCTGGAGGAAGTGTCGCAGGCGAGTATCTTCGGCCGGGCGTGGGATTCGATGCGGCTGATGATGAAGTAATACCGTAATACAACCCCAACCTTCACCGTCGTTCCCGCGGGGGCGCCGAGCCCTCCGCGGGAACGACGTTTTGGGGCTCTGGTTTTGGTTGCGGGCTGGCTGAGGTCGCAACAGCTATAATCGAATCAACTTCTGTTTTGGGAACGATATCGATGAGCTACGCGCCACCTGCCGACCTGTCCTGCCCCCGCATCACCACCCGCGCCGGCGGCCCCGAACTGTCGCGCATCGTGGCCGGCATGTGGCGGATGGCCGAATGGGGCATGGCGGTCGAGCAGCGCGTCGCCTTCATCGAGCAGTGCATCGCACTCGGGGTCACCAGCTTCGACCACGCCGACATCTACGGCGGCTACAGCGTCGAGGGCCTGTTCGGCGAAGCGCTGCGCACGCAACCGTCACTGCGCGACCGCATCGAACTGGTGAGCAAGTGCGGCATCAGGCTCCTCTCCGACAAGCGTCCGCAGAACACAATCCAGCATTACGACACCAGCGCCGCGCACATCGTCGCGTCAGCCGAGGAGTCGCTGCGCCAGCTGCATACCGACCGCCTCGACCTGCTGCTGATCCACCGGCCCGACCCACTGATGGACTTCGACGAGATCGCCGAAGCCTTCAGCTCTTTGAAAAAGGCAGGCAAGGTGCTGCACTTCGGTGTGTCGAACTTCAGCCGCCATCAGTTCGAGTCGCTCAACCGGCGCATCGAGCTGGCCACCAACCAGGTCGAATTCTCGCCACTGTACACGGCGCCGATGTTCGACGAGACCTTCGACGGCATGCAGGACCTGCGCGTGGCGCCGATGGTGTGGTCGCCGCTTGGCGGCGGGCGCCTGTTCACGTCGAACGACGCCAACGCCGAGAACCTGCGGCTGGTGATCAAGGAGATCGCCGACCGCATCAAGCAGCCGTTTGCGAGCGTGGTATTCGCCTGGATCATGCAGCTGCCCAGCCGCCCGATCCCGCTGACCGGCACCGGCCGCATCGAGGCGATCGCGGTGGCGGTGGCCGGTACCACCTTTACCCTCTCGCGCAACGACTGGTTCACGATCCTGCGTGCGGCGCGCGGGCATGAGGTCGCGTAAGCGCAGCCACATGGCCGAGCCGCTGAAAATCGTCGAGGGCCGCGCCCTGAGCGCGCCGCAGAAGAAGGACCTGCTGAACCGGCTGGCGCGCGTCGAGGGCCAGCTGCGCGGGATCCAGAAGCTGGTGGCGCTGGCCGACCAGCCGTCCGATTGCGACGCGGTGGCGCAGCAGATGGCGGCGGCGCGCAAGGCGCTCGACCGCTCGTTCGTACAGCTGCTGGCCGCCAGTATCGTTACCCAGAGCGGGCAGGCGCCCAGCCTGGACGAAGCGCGCGCCAGCGCCGAGCACCTGGCGGCGCTGCTCGACAAGTTCGCCTGATCTAGTCCTCGTACACGGCAGGCGGGGCGATGCCGCGCCAGCCGCCGCGCCACGCGATGTTGAGCAGCAGCGTCGCGCACACGTACAGCACGAAGAACAGCGCGAAGAAGCGCGTCTGCAGCCACACCAGCAGCACCCCGGCGATCGCCAGCCCCACGAACATCAGCTTGTGCTTTGGCTGTTTGCTGCTCGGGAAGCGCAGCGTCGACACCATCAGGCTGCCCACCCCGATCATCAATGCCATCACCAGGAAGGCCTGGGAGTTGGTCACCAGCGGGTCGGGCCACGCCACCACGACCGAGGCGACACACGCGGCCCCCGCGGTGATCGGCATGCCCACGAAGTAGCGCGGATCGGTGCGGCCGACGTTGACGTTAAAGCGCGCCAGGCG
>JBJMVW010000256.1:0-29876 GCA_045810465.1 Massilia sp.
ATATGTGCCCACCCTACGATTAACCCCATGCCCAGGCTCGCCTCCATCCTCGCCTTGTTCCTGTTCGCCACCACGCTCGCCAGGGCCGACGACGTCCTGCGCGTCGGCTCCAAGCGCTTCACCGAGTCGTACATCCTCGGCGAGATCGTCGCCCAGACCGCCGCACCGTACGCCAGGACCGAGCACCGCCAGGGTCTTGGCAATACCGCCATCGTGCTGGCCGCGCTGCGTTCGGGTGCGATCGATGTGTACCCGGAATACCTCGGTACGATCGATCTCGAGATCCTGAAGAATCCGCAGCCGACCTCGCTGGCGCAGGTGCGCGCCGCGCTGGCGCCGCTTGGCCTCGGTGTCGGCGTGCCGCTCGGCTTTAACAACAGCTATGCACTGGCGACGCGCGGCGACGCGCCAGTGGCCAGGTTGTCCGACCTGGCGCGCCACCCGCGCATGCGGCTCGGCCTGTCGCACGAATTCCTGGGACGGGCCGACGGCTGGCCCGCGCTGGCCAGGCGCTACGCGCTGCCGCAGCAGGCGCATGGCCTCGACCACGGCATCGCCTACGAAGCGCTGGCGCAGCGCCAGGTGGACGTGATCGACATCTACGCTACCGACGCGAAGATCCGCCAGTACGGGCTGCGCGTGCTGGACGACGACCTGCATTACTTCCCCCGCTACGACGCGGTGCTGCTGTACCGGCTCGACCTGCCGCGCCGCTTCCCGCAGGCGTGGGACGCGATCAGGCGGCTGGAGGGAACGATCACCGCGCCCGACATGATCGCGATGAACGCCGCGGCGGAACTGGAGGGGAGGAGCTTCGCCAGCGTCGCGCGGCAATGGCTGGCGAAGACCGGCAGCGCGCCGGCGGTGCGCGAGGGCCTGATGGCGAAGCTGTTCGCGCCCGACCTGTTGACGCTGACGCGCCAGCACCTGAACCTGGTGCTGCTGTCGGTGGCGCTGGCGTGCCTGGCCGGGATTCCGCTGGGCGTGCTGGCCGCGTTCGCGCCGCGCCTGCGCGAGCCGGTGCTGGCGCTGGCCGGCGTGCTGCAGACCGTGCCGTCGCTGGCTCTGCTGGCGATGCTGATCCCGCTGCTGGGCCGGATCGGCACCGCGCCCGCGCTGGTGGCACTGTTCGTGTACGCGCTGCTGCCGGTGGTGCGCAACACCTGCACCGGCATCCTGCAGGTGCCGCACGGCCTGCGTACCGCCGCGCTGGCGCTCGGCCTGCGCGCGCGCCAGCGCTTGCTGTATGTCGACCTGCCGCTGGCGCGGCCGGTGATCCTGGCCGGCGTGAAGACCGCCGCCGTGACCAGCATCGGCACGGCAACCATCGCCGCGTTCATCGGGGCCGGCGGCTACGGCGAGCGGATCACGGTTGGCCTGGCGCTCAACGACAACGACATGCTGCTGGCCGGCGCGATTCCGGCCGCGTTGCTGGCGCTGGCGGCGCAGGGGATGTTCGAACTGGCGGAGCGCCTGCTGGTGCGCCGCCGCGGCTCATAGCGATTGCAGCTTGGCGCGGGTGTGCGACACGGCGCGGTGCAGCAAGCGTTCGGCATGGAAGTCGTTTTCACGCTGGGCGGCAATGGCCTGCAGGTTACGGTGGTAGCTGTCGAGTCGGACACGCAGCCATGCCTTGTAGAGGCGCGAGATGATCGGATTGACGCTTGTTTTCATGGTTTCCGCCCTTTTTTGGAAGAGCCCATTGTCATTCACGCCACAGGCTTGTTCTTGTGATAACTCAATTGCGCGACACCGCGGCGCACCTGTTGAGAACCCTCAAACTCGACTTTTCCAATTAGGTAAATATTGAACTTACGGTGACGGTGAGACAGGTAAGCAAGGGCGAACCAAGCAGCAGCGCACCGCAGCGCAAGTGCACGGATTGTTGATCCCGGTCTCCCCTCCCCATTGAATCAATGGGTTCGCCCACGGCACTTTCGAGCACCGTGGGCTTTTCTTTTGTCCTAGCGCGCGGCCAGGCTGGCGAGCGAGTCGCCGGTCACGCGGCAGATGCGCCAGTCGGGCAGGATGCTGGCGCCCATCGCCTTGTAGAAATTGATCGCCGGTTCGTTCCAGTCCAGCACCGACCATTCGAAGCGGCCGCAGTTGCGCTCGAGCGCGATCTGCGCCAGTTTCTTCAGCATCTGGGTGCCGTAGCCCTTGCCGCGGTGCACCTCGCGCACGTACAGGTCTTCCAGGTACAGGCCTTTCCTGGTCAGGAAGGTCGAGAAATTGTGGAAGAACAGGGCGAAGGCCACCACCTCGCCGTTCTCTTCGCCAATGATCGCTTCGCACGACGGCTTGCTGCCGAACAGGCCCTCGAGCAGCAGGGCTTCGGTCGCGACGACCATGTGTTCGAGTTTTTCGAACACGGCCAGCTCGACGATCATGGCATGGATGTGGGCGGCGTCCGACGCTTGCGCCGGGCGGATGGAGAACTTGTTTTCAGTGGTCATGGCGTTTCGAGAGCGTTGTTCAGGTGGACAGGGGGCGCCGCTTTGGCTGCCGGCGCGCGCAGGGCCCAGGCCACGCTGGCCAGGCAGACTGCCATGCCGAGCCATTCGGCCGGGCCGGGGCGGTAATGTTCGAGGCGGATCGACAGCAGCACCGAAATCACCGGCGTGATGACGCCGATATACACGGCTTTGTGCGAGCCGATCCGGTTGATCAGCGTGAAGTAGCAGTTGAACGCGATGACCGAGCCGAAGATCGACAGGTAGACCAGGCCCAGCCAGTAACTGGGCGCGCCCGGCAGCAGGAATGGCTGGTTTGAAACCAGGGCCCAGGCGGCGACCAGCAAGGTGCCCCACAGCATCGACCAGGCCATGGTCAGCATCAGGTTCGACGATTGCGCCCTCACTTTGGCCACCACCACGCTGCCGGCCGAGCTGGCCACCGACGCGCCGATCGCCAGCAAGGCGCCGGCCAGGAAGGTGCCGCTGCCGCCGGCCAGCATGTCATGCACGGCGGCGCCGATCGAGTGGTAGAACAGCAGGATCACGCCGGCGATTGCCGCCCCTCCGGCGGTCCAGGTGCGCGCCGCCATCGGCGTGCCAAACGCGATCCGGGCGCAGATCGGGGTCCAGAACACCATCAGCGCAAACACCACGGCGACCAGCGCCGACACCAGGTGCTGCTCGGCATGGTAGGTGCATACGTAGGACAGGCCGAAGGTCAGGAAGCCTTGCAGCATCATCCAGCGCTGGGTTCGCCAGGGCAGCAGCAGGCGGTCGCCGCGCACCAGGCACCACAGGAACAGGGTGGCCGCGGCCAGGCCGAAGCGGTACACGACCGAGACCGCGGGCGGCACCTCGCCCAGTTCCAGCGTGATGGCCCAGAAGGTCGATCCCCAGATCAGGGAGGCAATGGCAAAGAGGACGGAAGAAGGCATCAAGAAAGTATACCGTAGTTTCCCTGCGGACATTATCCCCTTCCGCGACGGTACCCATGGCGGGCCGCTTCCTGCAGCGTGCCCCGATGCGTGGTAAACTAGCGGTCTGGTGAAGTTCTGACGAACACTCCGCTGCAGCAGTCCCCGAGGTGCGCAACAGCATCGCGGCAGCAGCGATGAGCGCACTACCGCCACATTCACACCCGCCCCGCAGCACGCGGGCCTTCGCTTTTCGGCCACGACGGCCGGCCCTGTCCCACACCGCCGACCACTCCGAGCATTTGTTCGTGACGCAACGCGTCGCGGCCGCGCTTTGACGCTTCACCGTATTGCCCGCGACCGCGGGGCTGCAATTTTATTTACGCTTACAAAGGATTAAAAGATGGCAAAGGAAGAACTGATTGAAATGAACGGCTTGGTGACCGAAGTGCTGCCGGAAATGCGCTTTCGTGTCGACTTGGAAAATGGCCACAAGCTGATTGCCTACACGTCGGGCAAAATGAAGAAGAACCACATCCGTATCATCATGGGCGACAAGGTCACGCTCGAAATGTCCCCGTACGACCTGAACAAGGGACGCATCACGTTCCGCCACATCGAGAAACGCGGCCCGGTGCCGCAGGCGCGCTTCCCGCGCCGCCACTGATCGCGCCAGGCGCAGGGTGGGGCGCGGTTCGGCTCAGTGCGTCACACGCGTGTGGTAGCCGTCGCTGAGCAGGCGGATGCGCTCGCCGGGCCGGAACATCTCGTCGGCCACCTGCGTGATCGCGTGCAGCTCGCCATTGTCGAGCCTGACCGTGATTTCGAAGCCGGGCTTCTGGTTGGCGCTTGCTTCGACCCGCTGGCCGATCAGCCCGCCGGCGATGGCGCCCAGGATCGCCGTGGCCGCCTGGCCCCTGCCGCCGCCCGCGCCCGACCCGGCCAGGCCGCCCAGCGCCGCGCCGCCCAGCACGCCGGTGCCCGACTCGGGATTGACGATGGTGACGGTGCGCACCGACTCGACCGTGCCGGTGCGCACGGATTGCTCGTTCTGGGTCTGGTAGTTGCGGTAGACACGGCCCGATGGGGGCGTGCTGGCGCAGCCGGCCAGCAGGCCAACGAGGACGACGAGGGGGAGGGCGTTCATGAACTGGCTCCGTTCGGGATGGACCGCAGGCGTGCGCGCCTGCCCGAATAGATTACGCCGTTCGCCCGCCGCCGGCGACTGCAAAAACGTAAGTGTCTGTTACCCGTCTCAGTACGCGAGGTTCAGGCGGCGGTACAGGAAGCTCAGCACGAACAGCGGCCCGATCAGCAGGAAACGCAGGTCGTCGAGGAAGGACGGTTTCTTGCCCTCGATCTTGTGGCCGATGAACTGGCCAATCCACGCGACCACGAAGATGGCGATCGACAGCGGCAGCACGGTCATCGGCGGCATCATCGCCAGCAGGCCCAGCATCAGGGCGGTCATCACCACCATGCCGATCGCAAATGGGCGCGACAGCCTGAAGTAGTACCACAGCGCGCCGGCGCTGGCGGCCAGCGCGAGCACCGGGTGGATCGCCCACAGGATGCCGAGCAGCGTGAACACGATGACCGGCACGCACACAAAATGGATCAGCTCGTTGGTCGGGTGGCGGTGACTCTCGCTGTAGGCGGCGAGCAGGGTGTCGATGCTGCGCGGTTGTGCGGTGTGGTCCATGGCGTCGGTCGGCTGTTGGTTATCGATGCCCAACGATTCTACACGCACTCGCGGCGTCGATCGACGCCGTGCCAGCCAGTCACGGGACGCCGTCAGCGCGCGGCCGCCGCAGCCAGCCCCGGGCGTTGCGCCGGCACCGCCGCCGGCGGCAGCCGCATATGCGGGTTCGCCGCGAACAGCTCGGAAATCCATTCCACGAACACGCGCACCTTGGCCGACAGGTGCCGGTTTTGCAGATACACGATGTGGATCGGCAGCAGGTCGGTGGTCCAATCCGGCAGCACCTGCACCATCTGCCCGCTCGCAACGTGCTCCATCAGCAGGTAGTCGGGCATCTGGACAATCCCCAGGCCAGCCAGCCCGGCCTGCACATAGGCGTTCGAGTCGTTCAGCGCGATCACGCCAGGCATCGGCACTTCGATCCGTTCGCCGCCGAGGGTGAAATCCCAATCGTAGATCTTGCCGGTCTTGGCTGAAAAGTAGTTCACGCAGCGGTGCCGTGAGAGGTCGTGCGGGTGCTGCGGCATGCCATGGCGCTGCAGGTAGGAAGGGGAGGCGGCGGTAAGGAAATGGACGACCCCGACGCGCCGTGCGATCAGGCTGTCATCGACCAGGGCGCCGCCGCGCACCGCGCAGTCGACCCCTTCCTCGACCAGGTCGACCGGCCGGTCCGTGCTGCCGAGCTCCAGCGTGATGTCCGGGTAGCGCTCGAAAAAGGCGGGCAGCGCCGGCAGCAGGATCTGGCTCGCCAGCCCGGTGGGCGCGTCGACGCGCAAGCGGCCGCTCGGGTTCAACCGGTGCCGCGACAGCGATTCCTCGGCCTCGCGCACGTCCGACAGGATGCGCACGCAGCGCTCGTAGTACGCGGCGCCGTCGGACGTCACCGTCACCTGGCGCGTGGTGCGGTGCAGGAGCTTGGACGACAGCGTACTCTCGAGCGACTGGATCAGCGTCGAGACGCTGGCCTTGGGCAGCTGCAGCATCTCGGCCGCACGGGTGAAGCTGCCGGCGTCGACCACCTGCACAAATACTTCCATCGCCTGTAGCTTGTTCATATCACTCCCTTGTTCCACGCCCTGCGTTTGCCGCGATTACGCCAAGTTTATGGCCTATTGTTCGTCGAATTGGAATAATCAATTCGTTAATGCCATCTTTATCCAATTCTAGATCAAGTTTATAGTCACTGTACTGCAGGGAGCATAAGTCGTTTTTTTGGTGGAAGGGAGCAGGTCATGAGACATCGGGACGCAATCGTTGCAACGATCGGCTTCGCGTTCAGCGCGGCGACGCTCGCCGCGCTGGTCCATACGGATCAGTACTCGCGGGCAGCAAGCGCCGAAGCGCGCGGCTGCCAGGACCTGGTCCGCGAGCTCGCCGGGGTCGGACCGGGCGCCAGCCGGTTCGCAGCCACGCCGGGCATGGCTCCCGTGACGCATTCGGCTGAGGCGCGCCAATGAACGCGGCACGCAAGGCGGTGATGCTGGCCGAGGCTCTGTCGGTGCGCGACATCGAGGTCGCCGGCGCCGAAGGGGCGCTCGCGGCGCGCGTGTATGCGGCCGGTCCGGCGGCCAGGCGCGACACCCTGATCGTGTTCTTCCATGGCGGCGGCTTCGTCGAAGGCGACCTGGACGACGCCGACGAGTTCCTGCGCCACCTTGCCGGCAGCTCCGAACAGCAGGTAGTGATGGCGTCGAATTACACGCTTGCCACGGTCAAGCCGTTCCCGGCCGCGGTCGAAGACGCCCACGCGGTGCTGCTGTGGGCCAAGAAGCACAAGCGCCAACTTGGCTGGAACGGCAAGAAAATGCTGGTGGCCGGCATCGAGGCGGGGGCTAACCTGGCGGCGGTGTGCGCGCTGATGTCGCGTGACCGGGGCGCGCCACCGCTGGTCGGCCAGATCCTGATCATGCCGATGCTCGACCCGGGCCTGTCGAGCTGCTCGATGCGCGAAATGCCGAACTGCCCGGACCAGGAAAAACTGGTGGACGGCTGCGCCGCCGCCTACCGCGGCTACCTGCCGAACGCGGCCGATCGCTCGCATCCGTATGCGTCGCCGCTGCAATCGAGCCGGCTCAGGAACCTGCCGCCGGCGCTGATCCTGTCAGCCGAGGACGATCCTTTGCGCGATGAAGCCGAACAATACGCCGCCAAATTGATCAGCTGTGGCGTGCCGACCACGGTCCGGCGCCTGCCACCGGCCCCGCTGCAGCAGCCCGGCGGCCGTAACGAATGCGCCTGCAAGGTACATGCGCTGGGCGAAATCGCCAGCTTCATCGCCGGCCTCGACGACCAGCAGGCACCGCCCGGCTAGCCACCTTCCCGCTTCCTCAATCCGACGTTGCAACGACGTGCCGCCGGCACGACGGGCCTCCTTTTGTCTTCGCAATCCGCCACCAACGGAGTGCGACGGAAATTTATTGTCTTTTTAATAAGAAAGGGTTTGACCATGAAGAACCTACAACCATCGGCCACCATCGCCCGTTCGCTGGCTGCCGCGCTTGCCGCGGCGGGCCTGGCGGCGGCATCGCTCGCCGGCTGCGGCGACGCGACCGGCAAGGCCGGTGCGCCGGCTGGCGCCGGCGCACCGCCGGTATCCGCCGCCACTGTCGTCGAGCGGGCGGTTGCCGAGACCCAGGAATTTTCGGGCAGGCTGGAGGCGATCGAGGTGGTCGCAATCCGCCCGCGCGTCAGCGGTTTCATCACCGCGGTCAACTTCAAGCCGGGCAGCGAAGTGAAGAAGGGCGACCTGCTGTTCCAGATCGATTCGCGTCCGTACCAGGCCGAAGCCGAGCGCGCCGGCGCCGCCGCCAATGCGGCAGGGGCGCGCGCCGACCTGGCGCGGCTCGAGCTGGCCCGCGCCGAGAAGCTATTGGCCGACAAGGCGATCGCGAAGCGCGAGTATGACGAACGGGCCTCGGCGCAGAAGGAACTCGACGCCAACGCCCGCGCCGCCGAAGCGCAGTACGCATCGGCGAAGCTGAGCCTGTCGTACACCCGGGTGGTGGCGCCGATCGACGGCCGCGTGTCGAAGGCCGAAATCACGCTGGGTAACCTGGTCGACGCCTCGGCCGTGCTGACCTCGGTGGTGTCGCTCGACCGTATCTACGCCAGCTTCGACGGCGACGAGGAGACCTACCTGCGGGTCGGCTCGCGCCCGCACAAGGGGCAGCCGGTGGTGGTCAAGGTCGGCCTGGCCAACGAGGAAGGGTTCCCGCACGTGGGCACGCTCGAGTTCGTCGACAACCAGCTCGATGCGCGCAGCGGCAGCGTGCGCATGCGCGCCGCGCTGGAGAACGCCGACCGCAGCCTCGCGCCCGGCCTGTTCGCCCGCGTCCAGCTGGACGGCGGCGCCGCAGCGCAGAAAGCGATCCTGATCAACGACCGCGCGGTAGGCACCGACCAGAACCGCAAGTTCGTGTACGTCGTCGGGACCGACAGCAAGGCCGAGTACCGCCCGGTCACGCTCGGTCCCACGGTCGACGGCCTGCGGGTGGTGCGCGGCGGCTTGAAGCCCGGCGAGCGGATCGTCGTCAACGGCTTGCAGCGGGTGCGCCCGGGCGCGCAGGTGGCGCCGCAAATGGTGGCGATGGATGCCGATCCAGCCACGGACAAGAACCCCAAGCTTGCCATGGCCGCCGCCAAGGCGAGGGAGTAAAAACATGAACTTTTCACGCTTTTTCGTCGACAAGCCGATTTTCGCGGCAGTGCTGTCGGTGATCGTCTTCGTCGCCGGCCTGATCTCGATTTTCCGGCTGCCGATCTCGGAGTATCCCGACGTGGTGCCGCCGTCGGTGGTGGTGCGCGCCCAGTACCCGGGCGCGGACCCGAAAATCATCGCCGAAACGGTGGCCGCGCCGCTGGAGGAGCAGATTAACGGCGTCGAGAACATGCTCTACATGTCCTCGCATAACACCTCGGACGGCGCGCTGATGCTGACCCTGACCTTCGCCATCGGCACCGACATCGAGCGCGCCGAGAGCCAGGTGCAGAACCGGGTGCAGCGGGCCTTGCCGCGCCTGCCCGAAGAGGTGCGCCAGCTCGGCGTGACCACCGTCAAAAGCTCGCCCAACCTGACCATGGTGGTGCACCTGAATTCGCCGGACGGCCGCTACGACGACCTTTACCTGCGCAATTATGCGGTGCTCAACATCAAGGACCAGCTGGCGCGCATCCACGGCATGGGCGACGTCCAGCTGTTTGGCTCGGGCGACTACGCGATGCGCGTCTGGCTCGACCCGCAGAAAGTGGCGGCGCGCGGGCTGACCGCGGGCGACGTGGTCGACGCGATCCGCGAGCAGAACGTGCAGGTCGCGGCCGGCGTGATCGGCCAGGGGCCGGCCAAGGACGCGCAGTTCCAGCTCACCGTCAACACCCAAGGACGGCTGAAGTCGGTCGAGGAGTTCGGCAACATCATCGTCAAGACCGGCCAGGACGGCGCCACCACGCTGCTCAAGGACGTCGCGCGGCTGGAGATGGGTTCGAACTCCTACGCGCTGCGCTCGCTGCTGAACAACAAGTCGGCGGTGGCGATCCCGATCTTCGAAGCACCCAACGCCAACGCGCTGCAGCTGTCGTCCGACGTGCGCGCCAAAATGGCGGAACTGGCCAAAGATTTCCCGGAAGGCGTCGAATACAGCATTGTGTACGACCCGACCCAATTCGTGCGCGAATCGATCGACGCCGTAATCCACACCCTGCTCGAAGCGGTGGTGCTGGTCGCGCTGGTGGTGATCGTGTTCCTGCAAAGCTGGCGTGCCTCGATCATCCCGCTGCTGGCGGTACCGGTGTCGGTGGTCGGCACCTTTGCGGTGATGATGCTGTTCGGCTTTTCGATCAACACCTTGTCGCTGTTCGGCCTGGTGCTGGCGATCGGTATCGTGGTCGACGACGCCATCGTGGTGGTGGAAAACGTCGAGCGCAACATCAGCAACGGCCTGGCCCCGCGCGAAGCGACGATCCAGGCGATGAAAGAGGTGAGTGGTCCGATCGTCGCGATCGCGCTGGTGCTGTGCGCCGTGTTCGTGCCGATCGCGTTCGTGTCGGGCCTGACCGGCCAGTTCTACCGGCAGTTCGCGCTGACGATCGCGATTTCGACCGTGATCTCGGCCTTCTGTTCGCTGACGCTGGCGCCCGCGCTGTCGGCCGCGCTGCTGAAGGCGCACGACGCGCCGAAGGACCGGCTGACCCGTGCGATCGACGCCGTGTTCGGCCGCTTCTTCGCCGCGTTCAACCGTTTCTTCGGACGCGCCTCGCATGGCTACGAGGACGGCGTCAAGGGCGTCCTGCGCCGCAAGAGCGCGGCGCTGGGCGTCTATGCGCTGCTCGCGCTGGCCGGCATTTTCATGTTCAAGGCGGTGCCGCCCGGCTTCGTGCCGCAGCAGGACAAGGCCTACCTGATCGGCTTCGCGCAGCTGCCCGACGCCGCCTCGCTCGACCGCACCGACGCGGTGATCCGGCGCATGTCGGCGATCGCCAAGGAGATTCCGGGCGTCGAATCGTCGGTCGCATTCCCGGGCCTGTCGATCAACGGTTTTACCAATGCGCCGAACTCGGGCATCGTGTTCACGACGCTCAAACCCTTCGGCGAGCGCAAGGGCAAGGAGCAGTCGGCCGAGGCGATCGCGGCCGAGATCAACAAGCGCATGGGCGCGGTCAAAGACGCGTTCGTGATGGTGCTGCCGCCGCCGCCGGTCAACGGCCTGGGCACCACCGGCGGCTTCAAGATGATGCTGGAGGACCGCGGCAACCTCGGCTACGACGAACTGTACAAGGCGGCGCAGGCGATGCAGGCCAAGGCTTGGGCCGTGCCGCAGCTGCAGGGCGTGTTCTCGAGCTACCAGATCAACGTGCCGCAGTTGTTCGCCGACGTCGACCGGACCCGCGCCAAGCAGCTGGGCGTGCCGCTGCAGACCATCTACCAGACCCTGCAGATCAACCTCGGATCGCTGTACGTTAATGACTTCAACCAGTTCGGCCGCACCTACCAGGTACGGGTGCAGGCCGACGCGCCGTTCCGGTCGCAGCCGGAGCAGATCGCGCAGCTCAAGGTCCGCAACAACAAGGGCGAGATGATCCCGCTGTCGTCGCTGATGCGGGTCAAGGACAGCTATGGCCCGGACCGCGTGCAACGCTATAACAACTACGTCGCCGCCGACATGAACGGCGGCCCGGCGCCCGGCGTCTCGTCGGGCCAGGCGCAGGCCATCTTCGAGCAAATCGCCAGGGAAACGCTGCCGAAGGGGATCAGCTACGAGTGGACCGACCTGACCTACCAGGACATCCTGTCCGGTAACACGATGGTCTACGTGTTCCCGCTGTGCGTGCTGCTGGTGTTCCTGGTGCTCGCCGCGCAGTACGAAAGCTGGACCCTGCCGCTGGCGGTGATCCTGATCGTGCCGATGTCGATCCTGTGCGCGCTGGTCGGCGTCAAGCTGACCGGCGGCGACAACAACATCTTCACGCAGATCGCGCTGTTCGTGCTGGTCGGGCTGGCCTCGAAGAACGCGATCCTGATCGTCGAGTTCGCGCGCGAGCTGGAAGAGCACGGCCGCGGCACGGTCGACGCCGCGCTCGAAGCGTGCCGCCTGCGCCTGCGCCCGATCCTGATGACCTCGATCGCCTTCATCATGGGCGTCGTGCCGCTGGTGTTCTCGAGCGGTGCGGGTGCCGAAATGCGCCATGCGATGGGCGTCGCCGTGTTTGCCGGCATGCTCGGCGTGACCTTCTTCGGCCTGTTCCTGACGCCGGTGTTTTACGTACTGCTACGCACGCTGGGCAAGCGCTTTGCAAAGAAAGCCCCGGCCGTCGCCACCCTGGAAGGAGTGCACTGACATGACCACGATGATTGCAAGGGGCGTTACGCCGCTGCTGGCAGCGCTGCTGCTGACCGCCTGCGCGGCGCCGGAGTTCCGGCAGCCGGCGATCGATACTCCGGCCGCGTTCCGCGAGTCGCAGACCCCGGCCCCGGACGAGGTGAAGACGATCGCCGACGGTACCCGCTGGAAGCAGGCGCGAGCGGCGGAGCAGCAGCCGCGCGGCGAGTGGTGGCTGGCATTTCACGATCCCGCGCTTAGCGGGCTGATCGTGGAAGCGGGGCGCAACAACGCCAACCTGGCGGTGGCGGCAGCGCGCGTCAAGCAGGCGCGCGCCATCGCCGGCATTGCCGCCGCCGACCGCGTGCCGCAGCTGGGCGTCGGCGTCGGCGCCCAGCGCGCGCGCCCGTCGGCGCGCGAGGCGGGCCTGGCGCCAGGCGCGCCGACGGTTGCGCAGACCAGTTATAGCGCGAGCCTCACGGCCAGCTACGAGGCGGACCTGTTCGGCCGGGTCGCCTCGAACGTGGCGGCAGCGCGCGGCGACGCGGCGACGGCCGAAGCGAACTACCGCTCGATCCTGCTGGCGCTGCAGGCCGACGTGGCGCAGAACTACTTCCGGCTGCGCGCCGCCGACGCCGAACTGGCCACGGTCGAACGGACGGTGCGCCTGCGCGAAGAGAGCGTGAAGCTGACCCAGCGCCGCTTCGACCTGGGCGACATCGGCGAGTTCGATTTGTCGCGCGCGAAAACCGAGCTGTCCACGGCGCGCGCCGATGCGATCGGGCTGCAGCGCCAGCGCGCGACGGCCGAGCACGCGCTGGCGGTACTGCTGGGCAGGCCGGCGGCCGGCTTCAGCGCCGGCCCGAGCCCGCTACTCGACTCGTCGCTGATGCCGGTTATTCCGGCCGGCCTGCCGTCCTCGCTGCTCGAACGGCGGCCCGACATCGCCGCCGCCCAGCGCGTGATGGAAGCGTCGAACGCGCGCATCGGCGTCGCGCGCGCGGCGATGTTCCCGGCGCTGAACATCAATGCCGGCGCCGGCGGCGTTGCCGGCAGCCTGGCCGACGTGTTTTTGTGGAGCAGCCGCTCGTGGGTAACCGGCGCCTTGCTGTCGATGCCACTGGTTGACGGTGGGCGCAACAAGGCCAACGTCGCGCGAAGCGAAGCGGCGCTGGAGGAATCGGTCGCGAGCTACAGGCAGAGCGTGCTGGCGGCCTTCGCCGAGGTCGAGGACAACCTCGCCGGCCTGCGCATCCTGTCGGGGCAGGCGGCGCAGATCGACGACGCGCTGGTGTCGGCGCGGCGCTCCGCCGACCTGGCGCAGAAGCTGTATGACGCCGGCCGCTCCAGCTACCTGGAACTGTTGGACGCGCAGCGCAACCTGGCCGCGGTCGAACGCAGCGCGGTACAGCTGCGCGGCAACCGCGCCGTCACCACCGTGGCGCTGATCCGCGCCCTTGGCGGCGGCTGGGACGCGCCGGCCGGCGAGGCCCTGGCGCGTCATTGATGGAACGATAACCGGTTTTGTGCCCTTTCGGCGGTGCGCGCAAGCGCCCGCCGTTTTTTTGGCAAGCGCCGCGCGCAGCGACTAGAATCCTGGCATGCCAACAATTCCACCTCCTGCGGGCGCGGCGCTGCTGGCCGGCCTCGCGCCCGTCATCGCGCACGACACGCGCATCCTGATCCTCGGCAGTTTTCCGGGCGCCGCCTCGCTGGCCGCCGGGCAGTATTACGCGCATCCACGCAACCAGTTCTGGCGCCTGGTGTCGGCGTTGGCCGAGGAAGACCTGGCCGCGCTGCCGTATGCCGAGCGGCTGCCGCGCCTGCTCGCGCACCGCTTCGGGCTGTGGGATGTACTGGGCGCCTGCGAGCGCAAAGGCAGCCTCGATGCGGCGATACGCAACGCCTGTGCCAACGATTTCGCGCCGCTGCGCGAGCGCTGTCCGATGCTCGATACCGTTGGATTCAACGGCAAGGCATCCGGCAAGTTCGCCCCCGAATTTGCCGCAGCCGGTTTTCGCACCGTCGTGCTGCCGTCATCTTCGCCGGCGCATGCCAGCATGTCGTTCGAACAGAAGCTCCAGTTGTGGCAGCAGCTGCTTCACAAAGGCGAGTAAAATTGGCCAGCAGCTTGATCAGCTCCGTGCAGGCTGAAGTCACCGTCGCCATCATTTCGCTATTCAATCAAATCAAGTCGTTCCTTGCTGAGAGGTTTGACTTGGCTGAGCTTCGAAGCGTTTTGGCGCACCTCCCACAAATCCAGGGCCTCCTGCATGCGCAACCAGCTTTCTGGCGACGTTCGCAGCAGTGTTGCGACGCGGACAGCGAGTTCGGGCGACAAAACCATCTTCTCTTGCAGCAATTCGCTAACGGTCAGCCTGCTAACGTCAAGCAGTTCGGCAAACTCTGCCTGCGTCATTTTAAGCGCGGGCAAAATATCCTCGCGCAACACCGCTCCTGGGTGTGTCGGCCTGCGGTCGGGGTTCCGTAGTGATTTCATCAGTGGTAGTCCTCCAGGTCCACGTCGGTGGCATCCTCGGCTTCGAACCGAAACGTGATCCGCAAATTTCCTGAGACGGACACGGCGTAGCTTCCTTTGCGGTCACCCTTCAACGGGTGAAACTTGTAGCCAGGCAGATCCATGTCTTGCGGCTTGGCACTGGCGTCCAGACGGTCAAGCATCCGTTCTATCCGGACAGCGTGTTCGGGCGGTATTCCACGGCGGTCGGCGCCCGAGAAAAACTTCCGAAGTCCTTTGTGTCGTATGGAAGTGATCACGTCGTCCGCCAAGTTTTATTGTAATGTAGCGGACTACACCTTCAACGTTTTGTCGATGGCTCAGGAACTGACGTGTTTGGAACCGTGTCGATCCGATAATCGTTCGAAATCATTTGTGCGCCGCACCAGGAAGCGTGGTACACTCAATTCGTTGATGAGGTTCTTGCGAACCTCGCTGCGCCCCTCGAGGCCCGCGGTGCGATATGTGTAATGTCGCTAGCGATCATGCCAGACAGGGTTTGTTATTCCAGATACGTTGGTCGGTTTACACGAAGGAGGCACCACGCAGATAGCGCGGGCGTCCCGGGCTTCGCACCTTGCAGATAGCATGGGCTGGAGCGGCGAGCAAAGCATTGGCGAAACATTGAAACGAAGCCCGCAGCGAGCGGGCTTTTTTTTCGCGTGGCGGCCCCGCCCCGACCGGGCGCCCTTGTCCTCATCACTTCGTTATTGCGAGCGTCCCCGGTTACGGGCGTTTCGCAGCTTCACCGTAGCACAACGGTCCAGGCCGCTGGCCGGCCGCATCGAGTAACCTACCAGGAATCACTGCCATGGCAAAAGAAGAACTGATCGAAATGAACGGCCTCGTCACAGAAGTGCTGCCGGAAATGCGCTTTCGCGTCGACCTCGACAACGGTCACAAGCTCATTGCCTACGCCTCCGGCCGGATGAAGAAAAACCACATCCGGATCCTGGCCGGCGACAAGGTGACGCTGGAACTGTCCCCATACGACCTGAACAAGGGCCGCATCGTGTTCCGCCACATCGAGCAGCGCGGTCCGGTTCCGCAGCAGGGATACCAGCGCCGCCGCTAGAACCAGCAGCTTTCAGCGAATTTCGTCGTATCGGTGCAATGCCGGGTACGACGGGCGCAGGCTGCGCAGGTGCGCCAGCTTGGCCGAGTACAGCTCGCGGTTGGCGTTGCGCGTGCTGGTGTCCAGCGCCATCGCCAGCTGTTCGCGCGCCTGCGACGGTTCGCCCAGCCGCAGGCACGCAATCGCCAGCCAGAAGTGGAATTCGTCGTTGTAAGGCCCGCGCCTGACCTCGCGCTCAAACAGGGCCTTGGCCTTCTGGTAGTCGCCTTCCTTGAACGCCTGCATGCCCTGATTGAAGTAGTGGAACGGCGGGGCAGGCTGGATCGCGGCGATGCGCTGTTCGAGCGCGCGCGCTTCCTCGAACTTGCCCTGCGCGGCCAGTGTGGGGGCAAGGTTCTGCATCACGACCAGGTTCTCCGCCTCCACCTCGAGCGCGGCGCGGTAGACGCGTTCGGCCCGCGCCATGTCGCCCTTGCGCTGGTACACCACCCCCAATGTGTTGTAGGCCAGGCTGGCGCGCGGCTGTTGCGTGACCGCCGCGCGCGCCCACCAGTAGGCGTCGTCGATGCGGCCGCCCACCAGCGCCTCGGCCGCGCGGTTATTCATGTACATCGCCACGATGTCCGATTCGTCCAAAGGCCAAGTGCGGTAACGGCTGGCGTCTTCCGGTGGCAGGAAGTCGATCGTCAGCAGGTTCTCGCGGTCGCTCGTACTGTGCAGCCGCTCGGCCAGGCGCTGGCCGAGGCTCAGGTTGACGTGGGAACTGACCAGGTACAGGCCGCCATTGCGGCTCCAGGTCCCCTCCACGTCGACGCTCTGGTAGCGCACCGGCATGCCCAATTCCCGAGCGAAGGCCGCGGTCATGATCACCAGCGACAGGCAGTTGCCGGCGCGCGCGGCATAGGTCTGCGCGGCGGTGCGCGTCATCGAGGCGTCGTATTCGAGTTTCAGGTCGCCCTTGGAATACAGCGCATCGACCAGCCCGTGCTCGGAGCCTTTGGCGCGCAGGTGGGCGGCGAACGACGGGCTGCGCAGGTAGGCGCGCATCTCCGGGCTGAGGGTGAACAGGTCGCGCGCGCTTACCGGTTCGGCCGGGGCGCCAAAGGCGTTGTCGTTGAACAGCCCGGCCAGTTGCGGCGCGCGGGCCGGCGTGACGCCGGCACACCCCGCCAGCAGGGACAACAGCAGGGACAGCAGCCAGTTGGCCGGGGTTTTCATCGCCGCTCCCGTCACACGACACTTTTAATCAAGTATCCGACGGTAAAGCGGCGCTGTCAAAGCCTAGTGTTCGGCGTGGAAGGCTTCGTGCAGTTCGTCGAGCAGTTCGAGGGTTTCGTCTTCGGGCAGGCCAAGGTAGGCGCAGGCGCGGACACCGCCCTTGTTCCATTCCAGCGACTCGGCGAGGCCCTGGTACATGCCGATCGCCCGTTCGGCCAGCAGCGACAGCGCCACCAGCGAGCGCACCGCGTCGTCGGTGGCCGCGTCCTCGAGGACCGCGTAGTCATGGTGGTGCAGGATGGCCCAGGCCAGGTCGGCCGACAAGCCCCAGTTGCGCGCCAGCAGGCAGCCGATGGCGGCGTGGCTGGTGCTGTGGCGCTCTTGCTCGAGCGCGGTGAACGGCTGCCCGGCCTCGGCCGAGGCCTGGGCGAAGGTGGCGCTGTAATCGGGGAAGCGGTCCATCAGCAGCGGCACGCCGGTGTCGCAGAACAGGCCGAAGGTGTGCGCCACGTCGGGTGCGCCGATGCGCAGCCGGCGCGACAGGAACACCATCGCGTGCGCGCGCCTGGTCGAGATCTCCCAGAAGCTGGCCAGGGCGGCGCCGTCGGCCGGAATCGCCTGGCGCGCCAGCAGCCCGGTCATCAGGGAGGCAACCTGGTTAATGCCGAGGAACAGGATCGCCTGCTCGATCGATTTCGCCTTGCGCGCGCCGCCGTAGAACGACGAGTTGGCCAGCTTGAGCAGCGCGCCCGACATGCCGACGTCGCTGGCGACGATGCGCGCGATCGCTTCCGGCGACGGGTCGCTGGCGGCGAGCTCGCGTTGCAGGTCCGCCAACAGGCTGGGCCGGGGAGGGATGCGGATCGACTTGATCAGCGCGTCGACCTGGTCGGCGGGGGAGGGGGAAACGGCTGCTGGGTTCATGGGGCGGGGCGGCTAGAATAATGCTGTAAGGAACTACAGAAACAGCCTGTCACTATACTCCAGTCGACAACAAGTTGCACGGGAGCATTACGACGGCACGTTCAAACTGTCGCATTCCGGCGCGGGCGGCGTTGCCGGCTGGCCCGTTATAGAATCGAGGCATGAGCAATAACATCCTTGCCGGAATCGATTTCCAGGCGCCGGCAGAGGCCGTGGCGCGCCAGCTGATCGGGGTCACGCTGCTGGTCGACGGGGTCGGCGGGCGGATCGTCGAAACCGAGGCCTACGACCGCGAAGATCCGGCTTCGCACGCCTGGTCCGGCCCGACCGAGCGTAACTTCGCGATGTTCGGCCATCCGGCCCACGCCTACGTGTATCGCTCGTACGGAATCCACTGGTGCCTGAACTTCGTGTGCCGCGAGGACGGCCATGGCGCCGGGGTGCTGATCCGGGCGCTCGAACCGTCGGCGGGGCTGGCGGCGATGCGCGCGCGGCGCCACACCGACGAGGACCTGTTGCTGTGTTCGGGACCGGGCAAGCTGTGCCAGGCGCTGGGCGTATCGCGGATGCATAACGGTTTGTCGCTGGCGACGCCGCCGTTCGAACTGCTGGCGGCGCCGGCCGGGGTCGAGGTGGTGAGCGGGCCGCGGATCGGGATTTCGAAGGCGGTCGAGGTGCCCTGGCGCTTCGGGCTGGCCGGCTCGCGCTTCGTGAGCCGGCCGTTCCGGCGCCGCCAGCAGGGCTAGCCGCGGTTCCTGGCGCGCGCCGCCGGGGTCTGGTCGGCCAGCGCACGGCGCGCGCCGCGCATCGGGCTGGCGGCGGCGCGCCGCTCGACCGGGTCGAGGAATTCGGCGTCGCCATCGTCGACCCGCGCGCCGGCCGGCGGCCCGGCATCGGCGGTGAACGGCTCCATGCCTTCGATCTTGAAGATCGAGACCGCCTGGGCCAGATTGACGGTCTGGTCGTGCAGGCTCTCGGCGGCGGCGGCGGCCTGTTCGACCAGCGCCGCGTTCTGCTGGGTCATGTCGTCCATCTGGCCGACCGCGTGATTGACTTCGGCGATGCCCTCGGCCTGTTCGGTGCTGGCCACGCTGATGCGCTCGATGATGTCGTTGACCTGGCGGACCGAGGCCACGATATGGCCCATGCTGGCGCCGGCCTCGTTGACCGAGGCGCTGCCGCCGTCGATGATCGCGACCGAATCGGCGATCAGGGCCTTGATCTCCTTGGCCGCGGCGGCCGAGCGCTGCGCCAGCGTGCGCACTTCGGAGGCGACCACCGCGAAGCCGCGCCCCTGTTCGCCGGCGCGCGCGGCTTCGACCGCCGCGTTCAGGGCCAGGATATTGGTCTGGAACGAGATCCCGTCGATCACGCCGATGATCTCGACGATCTTGCGCGAGCTGGCCTTGATCGAATCCATCGTGCTCACCGCGCGGTCGACCGCCATGCCGCCGTTGGCCGCCAGCTTGGCCGCTTCGGCCGCCAACTCGGTGGCCAGGCGCGCGTTGCTGGCGTTGTCCTTCACCGCCACCGTCAGCGTCTCCATCGCGCTGGCGGTCTGCTCGAGCGAGCCGGCCTGCATTTCGGTCCGGGTCGACAAGTCGAGGTTGCCGCTGGCGATTTCCTGCGACGCGGTGTCGATCGAGCGCACCGAGGTCAGGATGCTCTTCAGGGTGGCGTTCAGGTTGGCGATGGTGTGGTCGAGCGCGCGCGAGGTGTCGGCGATCTCGTCGCGCCCGGCGTTGGCCGCCACCGCCGTCAGGCGGCCCTCGGCCAGTTCGCCCACCGCATCCGAGATCGCGCGGATGTCGGCCAGCATCCCGCGCCGCACCAGCATCGTCACCACCAGCGACAGCGCAATCGACAGCAGCACCAGCGCCGCCATGGTCGCGCCAAGCGTGCGGAATTCGGACCTGGCGGCGCCGTACGCGGTCTCCGACAGCGACTTCTCCAGCGTCGACAGCTGCGCCAGCTGGGCGTTGAGGATGCCGAAGTCCTGCTCCGCCTTCTGCATCGAGTTGGTCGCGATCGACTGGTCGACCTGGGCCATCTCGATGGTTTCGGTGACGCCCTTATGGTAGGCGGCCAGCGCCGCGATCGAGGCGTCGACCAGCTTGCGCTCGGCCGGCCCGGACACGCGCGCCAGTTCGGCCAGCTGGGTCCCGATTGAGGCGTGCTTTTTGTTGATGTCGGCGATGAGCGCGTCGAGCCGGTTCTTGGCGAAGCTGCCGTTGATCCAGGCCAGCAGCTGGTAGATGTTGGCGTGCGCGTGCTTGGCGTCGCCGGCAACGTCGGCCGCGCTCTTCAGGCGCGCGGCGCGCACCTGCACCATGTTCTCGAGCGATGCGTTCTGGCGCACCATGCCGTAATACGAGGCGCCCGACAGCAGCGTCAGCAAGACCAGCACCAGTACCGGCGCCAGCAGCAGCTTGGGCCCGATCCGCAGTTTTTTCAGCATGCTTAACCCCTGGAGGAACGAATGAAACGGCGCGGCTCAACGGCAACTGCAGAAGTGATGAGGTCAGAGCCCAATCGGGTGAACCGGGCTCTGACCCGCATGGGTGATGTTTATTTCTTGTAAATCCCCGCTTCGAGGATCACGCCATCGACCAGCAGGATGTAGGTGGTCTTCGGCTCGATCTTGCCGGTGGTCGGGTTCTTGTACATGTAGTCGACCCAGCCCTTGCCCTTGGCGGCGGCCAGCTCGATGATCTCGCGCCGGTACTTCTTGCCGTTCGCGTCCGGCACGTCGGTCAGGTTCTTGCCGACGATCGAGGGGTTGTACGGGTGGGCCAGCACGATCCCGGTCTTGACGTCGCGCAGGTCGACGTACAGCTCGCCCTGGACGTAGTCCGGATCCTTGGCCGTGATGCGCTTCATCATTTCATCCTTGCCCTTGGCCTTGATTAGCGCCGCGCCCCGGTCGGCCATCGCGATCGCGTCCTTTTCGGTCGGTTCGTTGGCCAGCGCGGTGGTGCAGGCAAGCCCCAGGCAGAGGGCAGTGGCGGTAGCGAGCAGCTTCATGGTTATCCCTTTCGCGGAAAACGGGTAGTGGCGTCGTGTTGCTTACGTGCATTGCACACTGTACGCCCCGCTTCCGCGCAGCAATTTGCGCTGGCGCAAGCCCGGCGCGCGGGCGCCGCGCCTGCCGCATGAACTTTCTGCATTGCACTTATTCCGTACGGCAATCTTCCTGCAATTCAATTGATTGACGGCAATTCGAAAGCGATAGCGCGGTCCTATCATGAATTCCCTGCCGGCAATTCTTCGCCACGAGAATGCACTAACGGCCCATCCTTCCTTTCCAGGAGAATGACGTGACCAACCAAGCAACCCCCGCCAAGTTCAAGCCCTACACCCGCCAGACGATTGCGCTGGCGCGCCAGTGGCAATGGATGAGCCCGGACCTGCAGGAAGCCGTCCAGGTGGTGTCGCATGTGCTGCCGTTTCGCACCAATGAATACGTGATGGAACAGCTGATCGACTGGAACAATATCCCGGACGACCCGATCTACCGCCTGACCTTTCCGCACCGCGACATGCTGCCGGCCAAAGAGTACGAACAGCTGCGTGACCTGGTGCTGTACAAGAAGGACGACGCGGCCATCGCCCGGCTGGTGCACGCGATCCGGATGCGCATGAACCCGCACCCGGCCGGCCAGATGACCCACAACGTGCCGCGCGTGAACGACGCCCCGCTCAAGGGCTTGCAGCACAAGTACAAGGAGACCGTGCTGTTCTTCCCGAGCTCGGGCCAGACCTGCCACGCCTACTGCACCTTCTGCTTCCGCTGGCCGCAGTTCGTCGGCATGGACGACATGAAGTTCGACGCGCGCGAATGCACCGAGCTGGTGGCCTACCTCGAGAGCCATCCGGACGTGACCGACGTCCTGATCACCGGCGGCGACCCGATGATCATGAATACCCGCTCGCTGGCCGAATTCATCGAACCGCTGCTGGGGCCCAGCCTGGCGCAC
This sequence comes from Massilia sp., assembly GCA_045810465.1. Classification (GTDB taxonomy): domain Bacteria; phylum Pseudomonadota; class Gammaproteobacteria; order Burkholderiales; family Burkholderiaceae_D; genus Telluria. Next base: position 21,597 of record JBJMVW010000256.1, read on the forward strand.
ATCCAGAACATCCGGATCGGCACCAAGTCGGTCGCCTACTGGCCGCAGCGCTACGTGTCGGACAAGGACAGCGACGACCTGCTGCGCCTGTTCGAGAAGGTGGTCGGGTCGGGCAAGAACCTGGCCATCATGGGCCACTACAACCACGCGGTCGAACTGCGCAGCCCGATCGCCCAGCAGGCGGTCAAGCGCATCGTCGGCACCGGCGCCACCTTGCGCATGCAGGGGCCGCTGATCCGCCACATCAACGAGGACGCGAAGAGCTGGGCCGAACTGTGGACCACCGGCGTGCGGCTGGGCGCCATCCCTTACTACATGTTCGTCGAGCGCGACACCGGCCCCAGCGACTACTTCGCGCTGCCGCTGGCGCGCGCGCACGAGATCTTCCAGTCGGCCTACTCGATGGTCTCGGGCCTGTCGCGCACCGTGCGCGGACCGTCGATGAGCGCGTTCCCGGGCAAGGTCGTGATCGACGGCGTGGTGACCATCAACGGCGAAAAGCTGTTCGCGCTGCAGTTCCTCCAGGCCCGCAATCCGGAATGGGTCAGGAAGCCATTCTTCGCCAAGTACGACGCCAACGCGACCTGGCTCGACCACCTGGTGCCGGCGTTCGGCCGCAAGAAGTTCTTCTTCGAGGCCGAGGACGGCGACGCCAGCTTCCACGGGCCGGCCGGGCGCGTGATCCCGATCGCGCCGGCTTCGCGTGGCAAGCGCGCCAGCGACAGCCAGCCCGACGCCGCCTGACCCGGCCCGCGACATCATGGGTCCGCAGCAGATCACGCCGCCGCGCCTGTCCGGCGTGTCGGTTTTCTTCTACGTGTTCCTGCCGTTCGCGCTCGGGCACTTCCTGTCCTCGATGCTGCGCAACGTGAACGCGGTGCTGGCGCCCAGCCTGGTCGGCTCGCTGGCGCTCTCGCCGGGCCAGCTTGGACTGCTCACCAGCGCGTTCTTCTTCTCGTTCGCGCTGGTGCAGCTGCCGGTCGGGATCGCGCTCGACCGCTACGGGCCGCGCCGCGTGCAGCTGGTGCTGATGCTGTGCGGCGCCCTCGGCGTGCTGATGTTCGCCAAGGGCGAGAACTTCACCCAGCTAGTGCTGGCGCGCGCCGTGATGGGCTTCGGCCTGGGCGGCTGCTTCATGTCGGCGGTCAAGGCCGTCTCGACCTGGATCGCGCCCACCCGCCTGCCCTCGGTGCACGGCTACCTGATCGCGGTCGGCGGCCTGGGTGCGGCCTCGGCCACCATGCCGGTCCGGCTCGCGCTGCAGTACACCGACTGGCGCGGCCTGTTCCTGGTGCTCGGCGCGCTGACCGTCTGCTGCGCGCTGCTGATCCTCGTGCTGGCGCCGCCCGCCAGGAACAGCGCCAACCCGCCGGCGCCCAGCGTGCAGTCGATCCTCGAGGTCTACCGCACCCCGGCATTCCGCCAGACGATCTCGCTGGTGCTGGTGCCGCACATGGTCTTCTTCGGTATCCAGGGGCTGTGGATCGGGCGCTGGCTGTCGGACGTGGCGCGCTTTCCCGATGCGGCCGTCGCCTACCTGCTGTACCTCAGCATGGCGGCGGTGATTTTCGGCGCGATCGCGGTCGGCATGGTCACCGAATGGGCCGGACGGCGCGGCATCGCCCCGCTCGACGTCGCCGGGCTCGGCGTGGCCGGGTTCGTGCTGGTGCAGGCGGTGGTCGTTTTCAATTACGCGCCCAGCTTCCAGCTGCTGTCGGTGCTGTTTACGCTGGTCGGCACCATCACCGGCATCGAGTACGCAATCGTGGCCCAGACCATGCCCAAGGAGCTGACCGGGCGCGCCGCCACCTGCCTGAACCTGTTGATCTTCATTGGCGCGTTCCTGGTGCAGGCCGGCTTCGGCCAGCTGGTCGGGCTGTGGCAGCCGGACCGCGCCAACCACTACCCGGCGATCGCCTACCGGGTCGCGTTCGGCGTGCTGGTGCTGCTGCAGCTGCCCGGGCTGGCGCGCCACTTCCTTCGACGCCGTCCGGTACAATGCGGGGCCGCTTTGCTCACTCAGAAGGAAGACTATGAAATTGGTACGCTACGGTCGTCCCGGTAAGGAAAAACCTGGAACGTTCGACGAAGAAGGCCGGCTGCGCGACCTGTCGGGCGTGATCCCCGATATCGACGCCGCCGTCCTGTCCGACCGTGCGCTGCGCAAGCTCGCCAAGATCGACCCCGAGACGCTGCCGCTGGTGCGCGGCACGCCACGCTTCGGCGTGCCGGTCAGGGGTATCGGCAAATTCATCGGCATCGGCATGAACTACTCGGACCACGCGGACGAGATCAAGGCGGCGATCCCGAAGGAACCGATCATGTTCATGAAGGCCATCACCTGCCTGTCGGGGCCGGACGATCCGATCCAGCTGCCGCAGGGGTCGAAGAAGACCGACTGGGAAGTCGAGCTGGGGGTGGTGATCGGCACCCGCGCGCAATACGTGAGCGAAGCCGATGCGCTCAAGTACGTGGCCGGCTATTGCGTGGTCAACGACGTGTCCGAACGCGCATTCCAGTTCGAGATGGGATCGCAGTGGGACAAGGGCAAGGGCTGCGACACCTTCGGTCCCGTCGGGCCATGGCTCGTGACGCGCGACGAGGTGCTCGACGTGCAGGACCTGAACCTGTACCTGGAACTGAACGGCAAGCGCATGCAGAGCGGGAATACGTCGAAGATGATTTTCTCGGTCGCGCAGATCGTCAGCTACCTGTCGCGGTTCATGACGCTCGAGCCTGGCGACATCATCTGCACCGGGACGCCGCCGGGCGTCGGGCTGGGGCGCTCGCCGCAGCGCTTCCTCAAGAAGGGCGACCAGCTGCGGCTCGGGATCGAGGGGCTGGGCGAGCAGCAGCAGGAAGTGCTGGCGTCTCCGAAGGCGTAAATTTTCGTAGCGTGCGCCGAGCCCGGGAATGACGTTCGGCTTAGCACCGCGCCACCTTCCGCGTGGGCACGGTGTGCCCACCCTACGTAGCTGTTACGCATGCACCCGCGGGCGCACCCTGCCAACCCTCACTGCTTCAGCGACGCTTCCACCGCGTCCGCCAGCCGCGACACGATCTCGCCCAGGTCCGAGGCGCTGGCGATGAACGGCGGCGCCAGCAGCACATGGTCGCCGTACTGGCCGTCGATCGTGCCGCCCATCGGGTACACCATCAGCCCGCGCTTCATCGCCTGTTCCTTGATCGCCGCGTGCAGCTTGCGCTCCGGCGCGAACGGCGCCTTGGTCGAACGCTCCTGCACCATCTCCAGCGCCATGAACAGCCCGCGGCCACGGATGTCGCCCACGTGCGGATGCTTGTCGAAGACGTTGCCGAGCATGCGCCGCAGCGTGGCGCCGCGTTTTTGCACCTGCGCCAGCAGGCCGTCGCGCTCGATCACCTGCTGCACCGCCAGCGCCGCCGCCGCCGCCACCGGGTGCCCGATGTAGGTGTGCCCGTGCAGGAACGAGCCGCTGCCTTTGCGCAGGCGCTCGACAATCGTCGCGCGGGCCAGCACCGCGCCGATCGGCTGGTAGCCGGCCCCGAGGCCCTTGGCCACCGTGACGATGTCCGGCGCCACCCCTTCCTGCTCGATCGCGTACATGCTGCCGGTGCGCCCCATGCCGCACATGACTTCATCGGCGATGAACAGGATCCCGTAGCGGTCGCAGATCTCGCGCACGCCCTTGAAGTAGCCTGGGGTGGGCGGGATCGCGCCGCCGGTCGCGCCGACCACCGGCTCGGCGCAGAACCCGATCACGTTGCGCGGCCCGGCCTTCAGGATCGCGGTCTCCAGCTCGTCCAGCAGGCCCGCGGTGTACTCGTCCACGCTCTGGTGCGCGGCGCGGCCGCGGTATTCGTAGCAGGCCGAGACCCGCGGCACGTCCATCAGCAGTGGCGCGAACGGCTTGCGGCGCCACTCGTTGCCGCCGACCGCCAGCGCGCCCAGCGTATTGCCGTGATAGCTCTGGCGGCGCGCGATGAACACCGCGCGTTCGTTCTCGCCGCCCTCGACGAAATACTGGCGCGCCAGCTTGAGCGCGGTCTCGATTGCTTCCGACCCGCCCGATACCAGGTACACCGCACCGATGCCCGGCGGCGCGCCGGCCACCAGCCGCGCCGCCAGCTCCTCGGCCACCTCGGTGGTGAAGAACGCCGTGTGCGCGTAGGCGCACTGGTCGATCTGGCGGTGCATGGCGTCGATGATGTCGGGATGCCCGTGCCCGAGCGAGGACACGGCCGCGCCGCCGCTGGCGTCGATATAGGTCCGGCCCTGGCTGTCGCGCACCAGGATGCCCTGGGCCGACACGGCCACGGGCGGTGTCTGGCGCAGGCTGCGATGGATGATATAGCTCATGGCTGCCCCTTTCGTACTTGGATTGACGATTGACAATACGCGCGAAGCGTCCGGTTTCTTTTGATTTTTGCCGGAAGCTATGCGAATATTTTTCTATCCAGATACTTTTGCCACGCGCGCCCGACCATGACCGACCGCCTCGGACCGATCCAGCAGGAAGACATGACCGACGCCCAGCGCGCGGCGGCGCAGGCGATCATCAACGGGCCGCGCGGGGCGGTCTACGGCCCGTTCGTGCCGCTGTTGCGCAGCCCGGAGCTGCTGGAAAATGCGCAGCGCATGGGCGAGTACCTGCGCTACCGCAGCGCGATCGGCGTGCGGCTGTCGGAGCTGGCGATCCTGGTCACCGCGCGCCAGTGGAACCAGAAAGTGGAGTGGGCGATCCATGCCCCGATCGCGGCGCAGGTGGGGATCCCGCCGGCGGTGGTGGGCGCGATTGCCCGCCGCGAGCGCCCGGCCGACATGCTTGTCGACGAATCGGTGGTGCACGACTTCTGTATCGAACTGCACCGCGACAAGCGGGTGTCCGACCGTACCTACGACGATGCGCTGGCGCTGTTCGGCGAGCATGGCGTGGTTGACCTGATGGGGATCAACGGCTACTACACCTTCCTCGCGATGGTGATGAACACGGCGCAGACCGCGGTGCCGCCGTCGATCGCGGCGCCGCTGCCCGATTAGCGTTCGCTGCGGCAGGGCGCGGCGCCCCTTGGCGCGAATCCATACTGGGCATTACCCAGAAGTCAGCTACGTCATTCCCTCGGAGGCGGAAATCCATGCTGCGCATGAACGCAAACCCGGCATGGATTCCCGCTTCCGCGGGAACGACGGCCCTCAGGCCAGCGCTTCCTTGGCCGCTTCTTCCGGCGACAGGCCGTCGTAGAACAGGTCGGTGAACCACTCGATCTGCTCTTCGATGTGATCCTGCGCCTGCGCTTCGGTGGCGCCGCCCGCGACCAGATGTTTTTCGACCTCGATGCACCAGTTAATCAGCGCCATCGTTTCTTCGTCGAGTTCCTCTTTTTTTGCCATCGTTCTTACCCCAATACTTTCTTAAGCCAGGCCGCAATGTCCTGCACTTCTTCCAGGCACAGCGAATGCTGCATCGTGTATTCGTGCCACTCGACCTGGTAGCCCATCGACTTGAGCGCGTCGCGCGACTGCTCGGCGCGGATGAACGGCACCACCGGGTCCTGGCGGCCGTGCGCCATGAAGATCGGCGTGTCCAGGCTCTCCTCGCTGCGCTCGTGCGCGGCCTTGTCCGCGAGTGGCAGGTAGCCCGACAGGCACAGCATGCCGGCCAGCTTTTCCGGGTGGCGCAGGCCGGTCTGCAGCGTCATCGCGCAGCCTTGCGAGAAGCCGGCCAGGATGATGCGCGACGCCGGGATGCCGCGCGCCTTCTCGCGCGCGATCAGCGCTTCGACATCGTGCTGCGAGTTGCGCAGGCCCGTTTCGTCCTCGCGCCGCATCAGCTCCGCGCCGGTGATGTCGTACCACGCGCGCATCACGTAGCCGCCGTTGATCGTGACCGGGATCGCGCCCGCATGCGGGAACACGAAGCGGATGCCGGGCAGGCCCTTCAGGTCCAGTTCGCGCACCATCGGCACGAAGTCATTGCCATCGGCGCCCAGGCCGTGCAGCCAGATGACCGCAGCCTGGGGATTGGGCGCGCTCTCGATCTCGATATTTTGCAACAGCGGTTTCATGCGTTTTCCTCGGGTCAGGCGGCCGCTGGACGCTGCGCGTTTTTCGGGCGCCAGGCTGTCGTCACGGCCGGATTGGTTTCCATGTACGGCCCGCCGATCAGGTCGATGCAGTAGGGGACCGCGGCGAAGATGCCGCCGACAACCGGCTTGCCGTCGGCGTCCTTGAGTCCTTCGAGCGTTTCCTTGATCGATTTCGGCTGGCCCGGCAGGTTCATGATCAGCGCCGCGTGCTCGCCCGTCTCGCGGATCACCGCGGTCTGGCGCGACAGGATCGCGGTCGGCACGAAGCGCAGGCTGATCTGGCGCATCTGCTCGCCGAAGCCGGGCATCTCCTTGGTGCCCACCGCCAGCGTCGCCTCGGGCGTCACGTCGCGCCGCGCCGGGCCGGTGCCGCCGGTGGTCAGGACCAGGTGGCAGCGCTGCTGGTCGACCAGATCGACCAGTGTCTGCTCGATCTGCGCGCGCTCGTCGGCGATCAGGCGCGCCTCGATCCGGTACGGTGTGGTGATGGCCGCGGCCAGCCACTCGGTCAGCGCCGGGATGCCTTTGTCCTCGTACACGCCGCCGCTGGCGCGGTCGGAGATCGACACCAGGCCGATCACCAGTTCCTTACTCGCCGGCTGGTTCATCGTCTCTATCCTCCTGGCCGTGCTCGTGCTCCTCCTGGTCGCCGGCCGCGGCCTGCTTGCCGGTTTCCTTCAGGATCTGGAAGATCTCGCGGTACGCCTTGGGCGGCTTGTTCTCGGCCTGCTCCTTGCGCGCGTTGCGGATCAGGGTGCGCAGGTGCTGGCCGTCCAGCTCCGGATGCTCGCCCAGCAAGGCGGTTAATGCCTTGTCGTCGGCCAGCAGCTTTTCGCGGCGCCGCTCGAGCGCGTGCAGCGCGGCCGTTTCGGACTTCGATGCGCCCTTCCAGCTGTCGATGGTGCGCTGGATGACGGCGACTTCGTCCTCGTTCAGCGTGCGCATCTTCTTGCCGACGAACTGCAGCTGGCGGCGCCGGCCTTCGTGGTTGGTGATGGTCTGGCACATCAGGATCGCGTCGCGCACGTCCTCGGGCATCGGCACGCGCTTGACGCGGTCGCGTGGCTCGGCCACCAGCAGTTCGCCGAGCTTCTGCAGCTCGGTCATCTGGCGCTTCAGTTCGGACTTGGAAGGGCGGTCGTATTCTTGTTCGAACTCGTTGGACTGGAAGCCCACGGAGCCGCGGTTTGGATTTGGCATGGCATTGAATCCGATTGGCGTAACGCCGATCAGTAAAAACAGTAGACGGCTGCTATGATAACTGTTTTAGGGCCCGCCACGAAAAACACTATATGAACGACTCCCTCTTTCCCCACACTCAAGAACAGCTCAAACAGATTGCGCAGGACGTGCTCGCGTTCGCGCGCGAGCAGGGCGCAACCGACGCCTCGGTCGAGATCAGTGAAGGGAGCGGCCTGTCGGTGTCGGTCCGCAAGGGCAAGATCGAGACCATCGAGCAGAACAAGGACAAGGGCATGGGCGTGACGGTCTACTCCGGCCAGCGCCGCGGTAACGCCAGCACTTCCGACTTTTCGGCCCGCTCGCTGCGCGACACCGTCGAAGCGGCCTGGAACATCGCGCGCTTCACTGCCGAAGACGAGGCGGCCGGGCTGCCCGACGCCGAGCTGCTCGAGCTGGCGCCGCGCGACCTGCGCCTGTTCTATCCATGGCTGATCTCGACCGAGGAAGCGGTGGAGCTGGCCCAGCGCGCCGAAAACGCGGCGTTCGAGGTCGACCCGCGCGTCACCAACAGCGAAGGCGCCAGCGTCTACATCCAGCAGTCGCAATTCGTGGGCGCCAACAGCCGCGGCTTCTGCGCCGGCTATCCGTTCTCGCGCCACACGCTGTCGGTCGCGCCGATCGCCGGCAAGGGCAACAAGATGCAGCGCGACGACTGGTACACCTCGTCGCGCGACCCCAAGAAACTGGCGAAGGCGGAAGCGGTCGGCCGCTATGCCGCCGAGCGCGCGCTTGCGCGCCTGAACGCGCGCAAGCTCGACACCCGCACCTGCCCGGTGCTGTTCGAGGCGCCGCTGGCTGCCGGCCTGCTGGGCGCGTTCGTGCAGGCCACGTCGGGTGGCGCGCTGTACCGCAAGTCGAGCTTCCTGCTCGATTCGCTGGGCACGTCCGTGTTCCCGTCGCACGTGCAGGTGCTCGAAGACCCGCACCTGATCGGCGAAGTCGGCTCGGCGCCGTTCGACGAGGAGGGCGTGC
>JBJMVW010000257.1:0-2203 GCA_045810465.1 Massilia sp.
AACAGGAGCAATCATGAAACGATTCGTACTTTGGATGATGGCGGCCGCGCTGGCCATGAGCGTGCAGGTGGCCGGCGCGGCCGAGGTGTTGCTCGGGCCGGGCGACGTGGTCAAGCTGTCGGTCTACGGCAGCCCCGACCTGTCGGTCGAGACGCGCGTCTCGGAAAGCGGGCAGATCACCGTCCCGCTGCTGGGCCAGGTGGCGGTCGGCGGGCTGGCGGTGGCGGCCGCCGAGAAGAAAGTCGGCGACCTGCTGGAGAAGGGCGGCTACCTGAAGAAGGCCCAGGTCAACATGCTGATCACGACCCTGACCAGCCAGCAGGTGTCGGTGCTGGGCCAGGTCAACCGCCCGGGCCGCTATCCGGTGGAAGGCAAGCGCAAGGTGCTCGACCTGCTGGCGATGGCCGGCGGCATCGGCGCCGAGGGCGGCGACACCGTCAGCCTGATCCGCAACCGCAACGGCCACACCACGCGCGAGACGATCGACGTGGTCGACATGGTGCGCAAGGGCGAGCTGAACAAGGACTTCGAAGTGGCCGGCGGCGACATCATCTACGTCGAGCGCGCGCCGCGTGCCTACGTGACCGGCGAAGTGCAGCGCCCGGGCGCGCTGCGCATCGAGCGCGGCATGACCGTCCAGCAGGCGATCTCGGCCGGCGGCGGCCTGACCCCGCGCGGCAGCAACAACGGCACGCGCATTACCCGCCGCGACGCCAACGGCAACCCGGCCACGATCGAGGTCAAGGCCAACGACCTGGTCCAGGTCGACGACGTGATCACGGTCCGCGAGAGCTGGTTCTGACCTGGCCTGTCCACCCCTGTTTCGAGAGTTTGCCATGAACGTTCATCAATTCCTGCTGATCTTGCGCGCCCGCAAAAAGATCATCCTGTCGACCCTGCTGGTGACGGTGCTGCTGACGCTCGGCTTTTCGCTGCTGCAGTCGAAGACCTACAAGGCGACCGCATCGGTGCTGCTGAACTACAAGGGGGTGGACCCGCTGACCGGCCTGACCATGCCCGGCCAGCTGATGCCGGGCTACATGGCGACCCAGATCGACATCATCAGCAGCAAGAATGTCGCGCTGCGGGTGGTCGATGTGCTGCGCCTGGCCGCCAGCCCGGCGGTGGTGCAGCAGTTTAACGAAGCGACCGAAGGCCGCGGCCACGTGCGCGACTGGCTGGCCGACCTGCTGCTGAAAAAACTGGAGATCGTGCCGTCGCGCGAATCGAGCGTGGTCGAGATCAGCTTCAAGGGCGCCGACCCGGCGTTCTCGGCCGCGGTGGCCAATGCCTTTGCCGAGGAATACCAGAAGGTCAGCGTGCAGCTCAAGACCGACCCGGCGAAGAAGGCCTCGACCTACTTCAACGAGCAGACCAAGCAGCTGCGCGACAACCTCGAGGCGGCCCAGGCGCGGCTGTCGAAATACCAGCAGGAGAAGGGCATCGTCAGCCTCGACAACAACCGGGTCGACGTCGAGCTGGCGCGCCTGAACGACCTGTCGGGCCAGCTGGTGGTGGCGCAGACCGCGGCGATGGAAGCGGGCTCGCGCCAGCGCATGGCCAGCGGCCGCGGCGCCGCCTCGCCCGACGTCGCCAACAACGCGGTGGTGCAGAACCTGCGCGTGAGCCTGGCCAGCGCCGAGGCCAAGCTGGCCGACACCTCGTCGCGCCTCGGCCGCAACCACCCGCAGTACCAGGCCGCGCGCTCGGAAGCCGACAAGCTGCGCGCCGAACTGAACAGCGCGATGGGCACGATCAGCGCCAGCGTCGGCAACAACGCCGAGGTGCTGCGCCAGCGCGAAGCCGAGCTGCAGGCGGCGGTCACCGCGCAGAAGGCCAAGGTGCTCGAGCTCAACCGCGCGCGCGATGAGCTGGGCCCGCTGCTCAAGGAACTCGACAGCGCCCAGCGCGCCTATGACGCCGCCAGCCAGCGCTTCTCGCAGACCCGCATCGAGGCCCAGTCCGAGCAGTCCGACATCTCGGTGCTGAACCCGGCGGTGCCGCCGGTCGAGCCGTCCGGCCCGCGCACGCTGCTCAACACGCTGGTCGCGTTCATGCTCGGCACCGTGCTCGGGGTCGGCCTGGCGCTGCTGCTGGAACTGCTGAACCGCCCGATCCGCTCGGCCAGCGACATGAAGGACGTGCTCGGCATTCCGGTGCTCGGCACGATCGAATGGAAGCCGGCGCGCAGCCGCTCAGGCGG
>JBJMVW010000258.1:0-1679 GCA_045810465.1 Massilia sp.
GATACCGCGCCCAGCCCGACGTACATGTCGCGGCTGCCGTCAGGCATCGGGTTGGTCGCCGGGGTCTGGGCCCAGCCTGCGCTGCAGGTGGTGGCCAGAGCAAGGGCGGTTAGCGTCTTCATCTTTGCTGTTATGAAAGTTGGGAATGCAACATTCTAACGGTGTTGCCCAACCTCATTCCACTTCCGGTCACTTTATCGGATCAACTTCTGTTGCGAACTCCACCGTCTGGTCGCTCCGGTCGACCGCGACCAGGTGCGCCGGGCGGGTCACTTGCATCGTGCACAGGACGGTCGGGCCCGGCACCGTGTCGGCGTGCAACACGGTCAGCTTGTTGGCGAACTGGGAGACCTGCTTGATATTCGTGGAATAGCAGCCGCCGGACTGGTTGCCGAGGAAGACCGCGATCACCATCTGCTTGCTGAAATCAATCACCGGCAGCGCCGCCCCGGCCCCGGCATGCTGCACCCACAGGGCGGACCAGCTGCCCGGGTCCTTGATCACGACGTTGCGCGCAATAGAGATGTCGGAGCGGGTGGTCTGGTCGATCGTCCGGAACCTGAGCTGGGCGGCCGTCGCCGCCACGAACTCGACCGGCGCATCGCTGCGCTCGACCACGACCATCTGCATCGGCGCCGGCAACACCGCCGGGCACGCCTCGGTGGCGGCGTCGCGGTCGTCGTACTCGACCACGATCTTGCCGTTATCGGCACCGACGCGCACGATGGCGATCGTATGGCAGCCGCTGGCCTGCTGGCCCGAGAACACGGCCAGCACCATCTGGTGGTCGAAGTCGACCTTGGGCGCACTGCGCGGCGTTCCGCGGTTGCCGGTGTGTTCGGCCCACAGCTGCTCCAGCGCGGCGGCATCCTTGACCACCACGTTCTTCGCTACCTTGATGCCGGACGAGCTGTCACGCTCCAGGCTCTGGAACGGGATCGCGCTGCCGGACTTCGGCAGGAATGGCAGCGGCTCGACCTTGTGCCCGGCCAGGCCCAGGTCGGCCTTGTCGAGATTCTTCTGGATGGTGTCGAACAGCGCGCGCGACTTGTCGTCGGCGCAGAAGGTGCGCGGCCCGGCGATACTGTCGCTGACCGAACACAGCACCTGCTCGGGCGTCGCGCCAAACAGCGTCTGCGCGTACGACATGTCGCCGCACTTGCCGGCACGGTCCCAGAAAACCTGCTTGCCGTCGATCACGAACAGCCGGTTCCTGATGTCGGTGCAGGCTTCTTCCTGCGCCAACTTGATGAAGCTTGCGACAACAGGTTGGCCGCCGTTCGGCTCGCCCACGGCTATGCCCTGCCCGGCCTGCTTGTCCTGCATTTGCGGGGCACTAGCGTCGCCACCGCAGCCGGCCAACACCAGGGCGCCGACCAGGGGCGCGGCAAACAGCGCGCGTCCAAACATCGTCATCTGCAACCTCACTAGTCATTGGCGCCAGGCGCCTCATGCTGCTGGAATAAAAAAACCCACCGACACTTGCGGCATCAGGTGGGCAAACGGAAAACCTGATATGCGAGCATGGTATGCCGTTGCCATTTTTGATTCCCCCTCCACATGTCGGGTAATTGTCATCAATTTGTAATGTCCCCGCGCTTCGGTTTGCTCCGATACAATGCCGCGATGGGGAAAACGATGTATTTCGTGAAGGCCGCTGACCGCAAGTCGCAAGGAGC
>JBJMVW010000259.1:0-3352 GCA_045810465.1 Massilia sp.
GCGGGGTTTCGTGCATCACGCGCGCGATCACGCGGTCGATGTCGCGAAAGCCGATGCGGCGCTCGAGGAAGGCCTGCACCGCGACCTCGTTGGCCGCGTTGAGCAGGGCCGGCGCGGTGCCGCCGGCGCGCAGCGCGTCGAAGGCCAGGGCCAGGCAGGGGAAGCGCTGGAAGTCGGGTTTTTCGAACTGCAGCGTGGCGATGCGGGTCAGGTCCAGCTGCGCCACGCCGGAAGCGATGCGCTCCGGGTAGGCCAGCGCGTGGGCGATCGGCGTGCGCATGTCAGGGTTGCCCAGCTGCGCCAGCACCGAGCCGTCGACGTAGGACACCATCGAGTGGATCACGCTTTGCGGGTGGATCACGACCTCGATCCTGTCGGCGGGCGCGCCGAACAGCCAGTGCGCCTCGATCACCTCGAGGCCCTTGTTCATCATGGTGGCCGAGTCGACCGAGATCTTGCGGCCCATGACCCAGTTCGGGTGCTTGCAGGCTTCGTCGGGCGTGACGTCCGAGAGCGTCTCGACCGCGCGGTTCAGGAACGGGCCGCCGGAAGCGGTCAGCAGGATCCTGGCCACGCCGGCCTCGTGCGGTCGGCGCGCGTACGCCTGCGGCAGCGACTGGAAGATTGCATTGTGTTCGCTGTCGATCGGCAGCAGGGTCGCCTTGTGCTCCTTGACCGCGTCCATGAACAGCTGGCCGGACATGACCAGCGCTTCTTTATTAGCCAGCAGGACCTTCTTGCCGGCGCGCGCCGCGGCCAGCGTCGGCGCGAGGCCGGCGGCGCCGACGATCGCCGCCATCACGGTGCCGGTGTCGCGGCTGGACGCGATCTCGCACAGCGCCGCTTCGCCGTATTCAACCTGGGTAGGCAGGCCATCGATCAGCTGCGCCAGCCGCCGAGCCGCGGCGGCAGAGCCGACCACCGCGCGCGCCGGGCGGAACGTGCGGCACTGTGCCGCCAGTTCGTCGACCCGGCTGTGGGCCGACAGCGCGTACACCGAATACTTGTCAGGGTGACGCGCAAGCACGTCGAGGGTCGAGGCGCCGATCGAGCCGGTGGCGCCGAGAATGGTGATGCGTTGCATGTTGAAGCTCCTTCTAGAGCCAGGCGCCGATCAACGCCGCCAATGGCAATACCGGGATCAGGGCGTCGATCCGGTCCAGCACCCCACCGTGGCCGGGCAGCAGGTTGCTGCTGTCCTTGACGCCGGCGCGGCGCTTGAGCTGCGATTCGAACAGGTCGCCGACCACGCTGGCTGCGACGATGACGACCAGGATCGCCAGCAGCGCGCCCCAGCCCAGCCGGGACTGGGTGCGCACCGCGAAGGTGTCGGCGAAGCCATTGCCGCCGAACAAGACCGTGGCCGAGCCTATCAGCAGCACGGCGATGCAGCCGCCGATCGCGCCTTCCCACGACTTGCCAGGCGAAATCGATGGGGCCAGCTTGCGCTTGCCGAAAGCCTTGCCGGCAAAGTAGGCGCCGATGTCGGCGATCCAGACCAGGGCCATGACCGACAGCAGGTAGACCGGCGAATGACGGAATAATTCGACAATCGCGGCGAAACAGCCGACGATCGCGACCGCGTATATGAGGCTGAGCAAAGTATTGCCGGTGCTTTGCAGCGGCGGCAACCCGATTTTGAGCGACGGCGCGAAGCGCAGCAGCCAGATCAGCACGCTGATCGGGAACCAGAACGCCGGACTGGCGCTGCGGGCAATGAAAAACGACCAGGCGAAGGCCGCGGTCCAGAACAGCGCGATGACCAGCGCATTGGCCGAACCCGGATTAAACAGGCGAAAACACTCCCAGATCGCGGCACCGAAAGCCACCGTGGCCACCACCGCGAACGCCGTGAAGTTATTCAGATAAAGAACTGGCAACAACACTGCCAGCAGCACGACCGCCGTGATGACCCGGGTTTTCAGCATCAGTTTTTCTTCTTTGCGACTTGGTCGCCGGTCTGGCCGAAGCGCCGTTCCCGGTTCTGGTACGACGCGATCGCCGCGTCCAGCGACTGGCTCGAGAAATCGGGCCAGAAGGTGTCGGTGAAGTACAGCTCCGAATAGGCCAGCTGCCACAGCAAAAAGTTGGAGATGCGCTCTTCGCCGCCGGTGCGGATGAACAGGTCGGGCTCGGGCGCGTAGGCCATCGCCAGGTGCGGCGCCAGCATCTCTTCGGTGTAGTCGATGACGCCCGGGTTGGCGGCCACCATCTTGCTGGTCGCCTGCATGATGTCCCAGCGGCCGCCGTAGTTGGCGCAGACGGTCACCGTCAGGCGCGTGTTGTTGGCGGTCTTGCGCTCGGCGTTGGCGATCATTTCCTGCAACTTCGGGTCGAAGCGCGACAGGTCGCCGACGACCTTCAGCCGGATGTTATTGGCGTGCATCTTCGACACCTCGCGCTCGAGCGCGGTGACGAACAGGCGCATCAGCAGCGAGACTTCCTCTTCCGGGCGGCGCCAGTTTTCGGACGAAAACGCGAACAGGGTCACGAACTCGATCCCGCGCTCGACGCAGGCTTCGACGACGCCGCGCACGGCTTCCACTCCCTTGACGTGGCCAGCCACCCGCGGCAGCAGCCGCTTGGTGGCCCAGCGGCCGTTGCCATCCATGATGATGGCGACGTGGCGCGGCACGGCCGGCGTGTCGGGAACAGTGGTGGTCGAACTTTTAAAGATCATAAATCCAGGGCCAGAAATGGCGAATACGTAAGGTGGACGGACCGGCCGCGGCAAATGCCGGGACCGGTCCGCAAGGGCGTTGGGCGTGCGTTTTTGCACCGTGCCATACGCCGTCGTTACACGCCGTATTACACGGTCAGGACTTCTTTTTCTTTTTCGGCAACCAGTTTATCGATGTCGGCAACGAACTTGTCGGTCAGCTTCTGGATCTCGTCCGAAGCGCGGCGCTCCTCGTCTTCCGAGGCGGTCTTGTCCTTGACCATTTTCTTGAGTTGTTCGTTGGCGTCGCGGCGGATGTTGCGCACCGCGATCTTGGCGTCTTCCGCCTCGCCCTTGACCAGCTTGACCATTTCCTTGCGGCGCTCTTCGGTCAGCGGCGGGGTCGGGACGCGGATCATGTCGCCTTGCGACGACGGATTCAGGCCGAGATCGGAGTCGCGGATCGCCTTTTCAACGACGTTCAGCATCTTCTTTTCCCACGGCTGCACGCCGATGGTGCGCGCGTCGATCAGGGTCAGGTTCGCGACCTGGGTCAACGCGGTGGGCGAGCCGTAGTAATCGACCATGATGTGGTCGAGGATGCCGGTGTGGGCGCGGCCGGTACGGACCTTCGCCAGGTCGCCCTTCAGGGTGTCGATGGACTTGGCCATCTTATCCTGGGCGTTCTTCTTA
>JBJMVW010000260.1:0-6069 GCA_045810465.1 Massilia sp.
CTCGCCAAGCTCGGCGCCGAGGTCCTGCACCAGGAGAACGCGCCGGTGCACGTATCGGGCCACGGCCACGCTGAGGAGCTGCGGATCGGCGCGCAGCGCCTGCGCCAGCGCGGCCAGGCCGTCCGTGGGGCCGCGCACCTCGACCGTGGCGAGCTGCGCCTGCGCCACCAGCTCGGCCCCGGTGCCCTGCGCCAGCAGGCGCCCGTTGAAGATGTAGGCCAGCTCGTGGCAGCGCGCCGCTTCGTCCATGTAGTGGGTCGAGACCAGCACCGTCAGCCCGGCCGCGGCCAGTTCGTGCAGATGGTCCCAGAACAGGCGCCGCGCCTGCGGGTCCACGCCGGCGGTCGGCTCGTCGAGCAGCAGCAGCTGCGGTTCGTGCAGCAGGCACGCGGCCAGCGCCAGGCGCTGCTTCCAGCCGCCCGACAGCGCCCCGGCCAGCTGCTTGCGGCGTTCGGCCAGGCCAAGCGCTGCCAGCGCCTGGCCGACCCGCGCGCGCCGCTGGGCGACGCCGTACACGCGCGCGATGAAGTCGAGGTTTTCCTCGATCGACAGGTCCTCGTACAGGCCGAACTTCTGGGTCATGTAGCCGACCTGGCGCTTGATCCTGCGCGCGTCGCGCCGCAGGTCGAGGCCGAGGCACTGGCCTTCGCCGGCGTCCGGCGTGAGCAGGCCGCACAGCATGCGGATGGTGGTGGTCTTGCCGCTGCCGTTCGGGCCCAGGAAGCCGAAGATGCTGCCGCGCCCGACCTGCAGGCTGACGCCGTCGACCACGGTGTGCCCGCCGTAACGCTTGGTCAGGCCGCGTACGTCGATCGCGACCGCGGCGCCGGCCTGCATCAGCGCGCGCCCGCCAGCCGCACTTCGAGCGGCTGGCCCGGATGCAGGCGCGCCGCGCCGCCGGGCGCCGGGCGCGCTTCGAGCATGAACACCAGGGTGGCGCGGTTCTCCCTGCTGTAGATCAGCGGCGCGGTGTATTCGGCCTCGGGCGCGATGAAGCTGACGGTGGCCGGCAGCGGCGCGCCGCAGCCGTCGCAGGCGAGCGTGACGCGCTGGCCGAGCCGGATCCGGCCCAGCTCCGGCTGCGGCACGAAAAAGCGCGCACGCAGGTATTCGGGCGCCAGCAGGCTCACTACCGGCATCCCGGCCGGCACCAGTTCGCCTTCGCGGTAGAGCACATCGGCCACGCTCGCCGCCAGTGGCGCCTTGAGGCTCTTTTGCGCCAGCAGCCAGTCGGCCTGCGCCAGCTCGGCCTCGGCAGTGCGGATGTCCTGGCGCGCCGCCGCCAGCTGGTCGGGGCGGGCGGCCAGGCGCGCCACCCGCAGTTGCGCCTGCAGTTCGCGCACCCGGCCCTGGTCGCGCAGCAGCGCCGCGCGCGCCTCGTCGACCCGGGCCTGGGCCACGAACTGCGCCTGGCGCAGCGCGGTGGCGCGCTCCAGGTCGGCCTGCGACAGCTTCTGCGCCGCCTCGGCCTGCGCCAGCTGGGCGCGCGCCGCCGCCAGCTCGTCCGGGCGGCGGCCTTTTTCGAGGTCGGCCAGCAGCGCGCGGGCGCGCTCGAGCCGGTGCTGCGAGGCGGCGCGCGCCGCCCGTTCGTTGTCCTGCTCCAGCACGAAAGCCGGCGCCCCGGGCGCCAGTTGGTCGCCGCGTTGCACGTACAGGCGCGCCAGCTTGCCCGCCAGCGGGCTGGCCAGGCGCACATAATCGGCTTGCGCGTAGCCCGGATAGAAATCGGCGCGCTGGTCGCCGCAGGCGGCCAGCGGCGCGGCCAGCAGCAGGCACAGCAGGTGCGGCGAGGGACGCATGGCCGGGATCGGAAGTTGTTGAATGGATAAAGTATCACAACTCGCCGGGTGCACACCCGGTTGACGTGGCCCCCTGCCGCGCCTGTTGAGCGTTTGATACAGATCAAATCCCAGCCTGTCGGTGGTCTTTACACTACTGGTTCCCTCAGGTCGATGACAAAAATAAAATTGCCTCCAGGCCTGTTCAAAACTAGTATTTCCCAATGAGGTCCATCGCCGCATTCCACCGCGGCATGTTCTTGCGTTGGCGAAAGCTTTCAGAGAGGAGACCGAATGTTAACTGCGACATACACCCTGGTAGCACTTTCAGTCGAGCAGACTAGCGTACGAGTCCGCCTGCAATCCCTGCAAAAGGTATTGCACACCAGCTTCCTCCACCAGACCGCGCTCACCCAGGGCCAGGTCGATTACGCATGCGACGCGCTCAAGCGTTTGTACGAACACTGTCACTGGCGCAAGCTGGATAAATTCCTGCTGCCCGCGATCCGGCGCGCCACCCGTTCCGCCGACCAGTTGCTGCAGGAGCTCGATGGCCTCAGCCAGGTCGCCGCCGATGCGATGGCGGCAGCCTTGCGCGCCGTCGCCGACGCCGCCCTCGACTGCGAGTCGCGCGTGACACGCTTCTGCGCGGCGGTCGACAGCTTCTGCGGCGCGCTGCTCAAGCGGCTCGAGCGCGAGGAGCAGGAATTGTTCCCGGTCGCGCGTGCCGCGATCTCGGGCGAAGCCTGGTTTGCGATCGCCAACCAGATGCTGGCCCACGACGCGTACCAGCAAGAGAGCAGGGGTATCGAGTTCGATTTCCGCCCGGGGCGCATCGGCTACCGCAAGCCGGTCGAGCGCGCCCTGCGGCCCGGCGCGCCGGTACCGGTCGCGCACTGAGCGCCGCCGCCGGGGCCCGCCAGCCATGATGTCCGCAGTGCCGACCAGGGCCCTCATCGTTCTTTGCTATGATGGGGGTTTTGGAAGTGCGATTTCATCATGTTCGAATTCCTTTTCAAGCGGCAGGGCGACAAACCCGGCGAAGGGCCGCCCGGGGAACCGGCGCCGCCCGGCCAGCCGGGGCAGCTGGCGGACACGCCGGCGTCCCGGCGCGCGCTGCAGGCCGAACAGCTGAAGCAACTTGACGGCGACGAAAGCGCCGCCGTCGAATTCATCCTCCAGTCCGAATTTTCCGAACTGCGCCTGACGGCTGCCGAGTTCGTCCATTCGCCGGCGGCGCTCGAACGGGTGCATGCGGCGATCCGCAATACCGACCGCCGCGTTGCCAAGCTGATGCAATCGCGGCTCGACGCGATCCGCCACCACGAGGCCGAGCTGCGGCGCGGCGAGGCGGCGCTCGAACAGGCCCGCTCGCTGCTCAGGGATGCGCTGCTCACGCCCAACCATGTCGCCGAACTCGACCGTAAATGGTCGGTCATCGTGGCGCCCGAACTGGGCCCGGCCTTCGACGCGTTGCGCGCCGAACTCGGCCAGCGGCTCGAAGCCCAGGTGCAATTGCAGCGCGCCATGATCGACCGCCTGGCCGCGCTGCGCCAGCTCGAGTCCAGCGACCTGACCGCCGCCGAGATGGGCGCCCGGCTCGAGCAGATGGCGCAGGAGCAGGCCGCCGCGCTGGCGGCGCCCGAACACGCCTCGCTGCCGCGTGGCCTGGTCGCCGAATTCAACGCCGAGCACGCGCGCGTGCTGGCCGGGCTGGCCGCGATCGAGCACGGGCAGGCCGCGCTGGCGGCGCGTGAAGCGGCGCTGGCCGAGTGGCAGGCCTCGGCGCCGGCGGCGCTGAACGCCGACGCGCTCAAGCGCGCCTGGCACAAGCTGCCGCCGCTGCCCACCGGCGCCGCCGGCGTCCTGCTGCAACGCCGCTTCGACGAGTTGCTGGCCACGCTGCCGCAGGAGCCACGCAAGCCCAAGGAAGCCCCGGCGGCCAAGGCGCGGCCGGAGGCGCCGGCCAAGCCGCGCGGCGCCGACCAGCAATTCCTCGACACGCTCGATGCGATGGAAGCGGCGCTGCAGCAAGGTTCGCTCGGCACCGCCGCCGAGCTCGACAAGATGCTGAAAGACAGCAAAGGCGACAAGGGCATGCGCCTGACCGCGGCCCAGGCCGACCGGCTGGCCCACCTGCGCGCCGAACTCAAGCGCCTGTCGGACTGGGCGCGCTGGGGCGGCAACGTCTCGCGCGAGGAGCTGATCAAATCGGTGGAAGCGCTGCCGACCCAGGGCCTGTCGATGGGCGAACTGGCCAAGAAGGTCGGCAGCATGCGCGAGCGCTGGAAGGCGCTCGACAGCCTGTCCGGGGCCGCGCCCAAGAGCCTGTGGGAGCGCTTCGACGCGGCCTGCGGCGCCGCGTACGCGCCGGCCGCCGCCCACTTCCGGCACCTGGCCGACGAACGCCATGCCAACGCGGCGCGCGGCCAGGAACTGATCGCCGAGGCCACCGCCGAAATCGCCACGCTCGACGCCGGCGAGATCGACTGGAAGCACCTGGCCGCCACCGTGCAGCGCCTGCGGCTGGCGTGGAGCCACCTGGGCGCGATCGACCGCAAGGAAAAAAAGCGGCTCGACCACCAGTTTTCCGATGCCTTGAAAACGCTCCAGGCGCCGCTCGAGCAGCAGCGCAAGGCCGAGATGTCCAAGCGCGAGGAGCTGATCGACGAGGCCGCCGCGATCGATGGCCACGACCGCCACGCGATCGACGCGCTGCGCGCGCTGCAGCAGCGCTGGCAGGACCAGGCGCGCGCGCTGCCGCTCGAGCGCAAGGCCGAGCAGGCGCTGTGGCAGCGCTTCCGCTCCGCCTGCGACGCCGTGTTCGCCCAGCGCAAGGAGAGCGCCCACGCGGCCGACGCCGAGCGCCGCGCGCACGAGGCGGCCAAGGAAGCGATCAGCGCGCGGCTCGAAGCGGCCGCGCCCGACGCGACCCCGGCCACCGCCGGCAAGCTGCTGCGCGACGCGGCGGCCGAATGGCACGCGATCGGGCCGGTCCCGCGCGCGCACGAGGCGCGGGTCGACAAGCGCTACCACGCCGCCATCGCGCAGGTGCAGCACCATGCCGACCTTGCGCGCCGCGCGGCGGGGCTGGCCCAGGCCGGCGCGCTGCGCGACAAGCTGCGCCTGGTGCAGGCACTCGAGGGCGCGGTCGCCAACGCCGGCGACCCGGCTGCCGAAGGGACCGACTGGACCGCGCGCTGGGACGCCTTGCCGGCGCTCGACGCCGAATACGAGTCCGCGCTCAGGGCCCGCTTCGACGCCGCGCTGGCCGCGCTGTCGTCGGGGCGCGAAGCCTACGCGCGCCTGCTCGAACAAAACCGCGCGACGCTGCTGCGCGACCTGCTGCGGCTCGAGATCGCGGCCGGCATCGACAGCGGCCCGGAATTCGCGCGCGAGCGGCTCAAGCTGCAGGTGGAAGTGCTGCAGTCGTCGCTCAAATCGGGGCAAAAGCCGGCCAGCCACGCGGCCGAGCTGCGCCAAATAAGTGCGTTGCCGGCGCTGGCCGACGCACGTACCGCGGCGCGCATCGAGCAACTGCTGATGCGCCAGGCGAGGGAGGGTAAATGATCGAAGTGCGGGTACAGGCCGGGGATTTCGACCTCGGCCTTGAAGTGGCGCGCCTGCGCGCGAGCGATACGCGCGTGGGCGGCGTGGTGACCTTTGTCGGCACGGTGCGCGACATGAACGATGGCGCGACGGTCGCCGCAATGGAGCTCGAACACTATCCGGGCATGACCGAGCGTGCGCTGGCCGACATCGTCGAGCAGGCGCGCGCGCGCTGGCCGCTGTTCGGCGCGCTGGTGATCCACCGCGTCGGCCCGCTCAAGCCGCTCGACCAGATCGTGCTGGTCGCGGTCAGCGCGGCGCATCGCGGCGAAGCCTTCGCCGCCTGTGAATTCATCATCGATTACTTGAAGACGGACGCCCCGTTCTGGAAGAAGGAACAGACGCCGGAGGGCGCGCGCTGGGTCGACGCGCGCGTGACCGACGACGCGGCAAAGGCCAAGTGGGCAGCCCGATGAGCTGGGCCGCGGTCGGCATCGGCGCCGCGCTCGGCGCCTGGCTGCGCTGGGCGCTGGCGCTGTGGCTGTCGAACCTGCACGCGCACGTGCAGGCGGGGACGCTGGCGGCCAACCTGGTGGGCGGCTACCTGATCGGCCTCGCGCTCGGCTTTTTCGCGGCTTACCCGCACCTGTCGCCCGAATGGCGGCTGTTTGCGGTCACCGGCTTTCTCGGCGGGCTGACCACGTTCTCCACGTTTTCGGGCGAAGCGATGCTGCTGCTGCAG
>JBJMVW010000261.1:0-45084 GCA_045810465.1 Massilia sp.
AGCGAATCCGTGATGAGCCATAAAAAAGGGAAGCACGCGGCTTCCCTTTTTCGTCATCGACGCTCCGCCGGCATTACTGGCGGGTGTCGACCTGGATCAGCGGCTCGACCACCGGCGCCGGGGCCGGCTTGCGGGCGCGGCCGACGCGTACCGGTTGCGCTGCCTGCGCGGCAGCTTCTTGCGCGGCACGCAGTTTTTCCGGGTCGGTCGAGGCCAGCGTCAGGCCGGCGTTGCCAAGGATCTCGTTCAGGTCGGCCGGTGCCGGTGCCACAGCCGCCGGCGCCGGAGCAACCGGTGCCGGTGCCTCAACCCGGGTCGGGGCAGCCTCGACCGGAGCTGGAGCTGGAGCTGGAGCCGGTGCCGGTGCCACAGCAACAGCCGGCTGTTCGACCGGAGCCTGCACCACCGGTGCAGCCTGGACCGGTTCAGTTGCCGGGGCAGCAGCCGGTTCGGCCTGCATTTGGGCGGCCTGTGCGGCAGCCACCGACGCGGCGGTCGGGAACACCCAGGCGCCAGCCGGAGCAGCAGTCGGAGCTTCTGCGACAGCAGCCGGTGCCGGTGCCTGGGCCGCAGCCGCAGCAGCCTTCGCCTTCGCAGCAGAACGCTCGGCCCGGGCCTGCGCCGCCGCTACCGAAGCAGCGGTCGGGAACGGCCACGGACCTGGCGCCGCCGCGGCACGCGGGCCTTCGCTCCTGGTCTTGGCAGCAGCCGCAACCTTCGCGGCTTCTTCGTCGGCAACCGGTGCGAACGCCGGTGCTTCGCCGTCACCAGCTTCCGCCGACTCGATGCCTTCGACCTGGTCGCGGTCGCGGCGGTTGCGGTTGCGGCCGCCACGACGACGACGACGGCGCGGTTCGTCACCGCCGGCTTCGTTGTCACCCTGTTCGCCGTCCGGGCCGGTCGACGCGACCGCCTTCACTGCGTGCTCGAGCTCGTCGCCATGGGGGCTGCTGCTCGAGGCAGTTGCCGGCACCGCTACCGCGCCTTGCGTCAGGTTCAGTTCTTCAGGCTTGGCTTCGGCGGCCACGGCTGGGCGCTCGCCACGCTCGCGCGGCTGGCGCGGTGCGCGTTCCGGGCGCTCGCCACGTTCAGCACGCTCCGCGCGTTCCGGACGCTCGCCGCGTTCCGCACGTTCGCCACGCGCCGCGCTTGCCTGTGCCTCGACCGGTTCGCGTTGCTCACGCGGCTGGCGTGGTTGGCGCGGCGGACGGCCGGCTTTGCTTTCAACTTCCGCGCCCTTGACGCTCTCGTCCTGGCCCGCAGCCTTGGCGACCGGTTCGCGCTCTTCGCGCTCGCGGCCACCTTGTTTGCCGTTACGGGCCCCGCGTGCGCGCGGGCCTCGGCCGTTGCGCTCGCCGCCGGCCGCCGTCGCCGGCTTGGTTGCTGCGGCCGGGGCAGGGGCAGGGGCCACCGGCACCGCGGCGCCGAAGAAGAAATTGCGCAGGCGTGCGAAGAAGCCGACCTCGGCAGCCGGTGCCCGGGCCGCCGCCGCGGCAGGCGCTGCCGCAGGCTTGGCGGCTTGTTCGCTGCGGTCGACCATCGGCGCCGGCTGGGCCGGGGTGATGGTCTTGACCACCGCTTCCTGGCGCGGCTTCTGTTCTTCCTTCTGGCGCTTGGCGTAGGCCATGTCGGTTTCGGCCGACTCGGCCAGGGTGTAGCTGGCCTGGCTTTCCTCGAGGCGCGGGTCGTCGTGCTTGATGCGCTCGAGCTTGTAGTGCGGCGTGTCCAGGTGCTTGTTCGGGATCAGGATCACGGCGATGCGGTGGCGGTTCTCGATCTTGAGCACTTCGCCGCGCTTTTCGTTGAGCAGGAAAGCGGCCACGTCAACCGGCACCTGCACGTGGATGGTCGCCGAATTTTCCTTCATCGCCTCTTCCTGGATGATGCGCAGGACTTGCAGGGCGGACGATTCGGTGTCGCGGATGTGGCCGGTGCCCGAGCAGCGCGGGCAGGTCACGTGCGAGCCTTCCGACAGCGACGGACGCAGGCGCTGGCGCGACAGTTCCATCAGGCCGAAGCGCGAGATCTTGCCCATCTGGACGCGGGCGCGGTCGTGGTGCAGCGCGTCCTTCAGGCGCTGTTCGACTTCGCGCTGGTTCTTGGCGACTTCCATGTCAATGAAGTCGATCACGATCAGGCCGCCCAGGTCGCGCAGGCGCAGCTGGCGCGCCACTTCTTCGGCCGCTTCGCAGTTGGTGTTGAAGGCGGTGGTTTCGATGTCGGAACCGCGGGTCGCGCGCGCCGAGTTGACGTCGATCGACACCAGCGCTTCGGTGTGGTCGATCACGATCGCGCCGCCGGACGGCAGCGGCACCGTGCGGGCGTAGGCGGTTTCGATCTGGTGTTCGATCTGGAAACGCGAGAACAGCGGCACGTCGTCGCTGTAACGCTTGACGCGATGCACCATGTCCGGCATCACGTGGCTCATGAACTGATGCGCCTGGTCGTAGATCTCGTCGGTGTCGATCAGGATCTCGCCGATGTCAGGCTGGAAGTAGTCGCGGATGGCGCGGATCACCAGCGACGATTCCTGGTAGATCAGGAACGGGCCCGCCGCCGACTTGCCGGCGCCTTCGATCGCGCGCCACAGTTGCATCAGGTAATTCAGGTCCCACTGCAGTTCTTCGACGTTGCGGCCGATGCCGGCAGTGCGGGCAATCACCGACATGCCTTGCGGCAGGTCGAGCTTGTCCATCGTCTCGCGCAGTTCCTGGCGTTCCTCGCCTTCGACCCGGCGCGACACACCGCCGCCGCGCGGGTTGTTCGGCATCAGGACCAGGTAGCGGCCCGCCAGCGAAATGAACGAGGTCAGGGCCGCGCCCTTGTTGCCGCGCTCTTCCTTTTCGACCTGGACCATGATTTCCTGGCCTTCGCGCAGCGCTTCCTTGATGCTTGCGTTGCGGACGTCGACGCCGTCGCGGAAATAGGTGCGCGCCACTTCCTTGAACGGCAGGAAGCCGTGGCGGTCTTCGCCGTAGCTGACGAAGCAGGCTTCGAGCGACGGTTCGATGCGGGTGATGACCCCTTTGTAGATATTCGACTTGCGCTGTTCGCGGCCGGCCGTTTCGATATCGATGTCGATCAGTTTCTGGCCGTCGACGATCGCTACGCGCAGCTCTTCTTGCTGCGTAGCGTTAAACAACATACGTTTCATTTTTATAAACTCCGCGGCCCGAGGGCCGTTTCCATGCCGCTGTGCCAGGGCGGCAAAAAAGTACAGGGATGTACGCGGGGAGCGGAGTGTTGGAGGTGGTATGCCCGGGCGGGGCGGCACGCGCACTAGTTGCGTCGCGGCAGCCACGGGGCGCGGATGGAATCGATCGTCATGCCGAGCGCACGCCGCCACCTGCAACTTGTCCCTTGCGGCCCGATCGGGGCAGCGCAACGGGATCTGCGAGGCGGGGTGCAACAACCAGCCAGACCGTAGCCAGCGAACAAACCGAGACTTCGATACTGAGGCGAAAAATCAGCCTATATTCTCTCAAGCCTTCAGGATGCGGCTTACATCGGGTCGGGCGCAAACGACAAGCGTTATCGACGCCATCAACCAGCGAGCTGGCCTGGGGCCAGCTTGCCGGTACTTATCCTTACAATTCCAAACAATCCAATCCGGCACTCCAGCGCGCTATCCGATTACAACTGCGGTGCAACCCTGACTCGCGCGAGAGCGTGCGTACACGTTTTTTCCATCGAATTCGCAATTTGGCGGGGCCGATGGAGACGCCCCTGTGTAAAATATCGTTTTAATTCTTACACTGCAGAGGTTTGACCGCCGCCTGTCGATTATATATTCAAAATGAAGGACTTAGAGAGAATTTCTGGGAAGACAGAGCGAATGGCCCTACAAAACGATGTTGTTCCCCCTTCATCACAGGTAACACCCCAGGCTCAGTTTGTGACGATCACTGAGGAGGAAGCCGGCCAGCGCATCGACAACTACCTGCTGCGCGTGTGCAAAGGCGTCCCCAAGAGCCATATCTACCGCATCCTGCGCTCAGGCGAGGTGCGCGTGAACAAAGGTCGCATCGACCAACTGTACCGGCTGGAAAGCGGCGACGTGGTGCGGATCCCGCCGGTGCGCGTGGCCGAGCGCGCGGCGAACACCGCTCCCGGCGCCGAATTCCATATTGTGTTCGAAGACAACCACCTGCTGGTCATCGACAAGCCGGCCGGGGTTGCCGTGCATGGCGGCTCGGGCGTGTCGTACGGCGTGATCGAGCAGTTGCGCGCGGCGCGGCCGGACGCGAAGTTCCTCGAACTGGTGCACCGGCTGGACCGCGAAACGTCGGGCCTGTTGCTGCTCGCCAAGAAGCGCTCGGCGTTGACGAATTTGCATGAACAGATTCGCGCGGGCGACACCGACAAGCGTTACCTGACGGTCGTGTATGGTGACTGGAAGAATCCGCGCCAGCACATCAAGCTGCCGTTGCACAAGTACACGACGGCGGAGGGCGAGCGGCGGGTGGTGGTGCAGGCCGGCGGGATGGAAGCGCACACGGTGTTCAACCTGCTGCGCAAGTGGGACAAGTTTGCGCTGCTCGAAGCCGAGCTGAAAACCGGGCGGACGCACCAGATCCGGGTGCACCTGGCGTCGTCGGGCTTCCCGATTTTGGGGGACGACAAATACGGCGATTTCGCCTTGAACAAGCAGTTGCAAAAGGCGAGCGAGACCCGCGGCGCGCTGCGCAGGATGTTTTTGCACGCGCACCAGATCACGTTCACGCATCCGGATTCGGGCAAGCAAGTGACGCTGAACGCGCCGCTGCCGGCGGAGTGCGAACGTTTCTTGGTAAGCTTGGGGAAGCCGCAGGGGTGAGCCGGAATGCGCGCCGACTATATTAGATAACGCAAGCACGTCGTTCCCGCGAAGGGGGAATCCATGCCGAGCTCGCCTTGACGCGGCTTTCGTGTCTTCAGGTGACTCAGCAAGGGTTCCCGCTTGCGGGGAACGACGGCGAAACAGAGGAGCCGGCCGTACAACGGTCGGAAAACATGCCAAGAAAGCAATTCGATCTCATCGTATTCGACTGGGACGGCACGCTGATGGACAGCACCGCCACCATCGTCAAAGCTATCCAGGGGGCGGCCAGGGATCTGGGCCTGCCAGTGCCGAGCGACGGGGCCGCGTCGCATGTGATCGGCCTTGGCCTGATGGAAGCGATGCAGGCAGTGATGCCCGACATCGACCCCGCCCTGTACCCGCGCATGGCCGAGCGCTATCGCTACCATTTCCTGACGAAGGACCACGAACTGGTCCTTTTCGACGGTGTTCGCGACATGTTGACGGAACTGTCCCAGCAAGGCTACTTCCTCGCCGTAGCTACCGGAAAGAGCCGGGTCGGCCTGAACCGTGCGCTCAATGCGGTTGGCCTGCTGTCGCTGTTCGATGCCACTCGTTGCGCGGACGAGACATTTTCGAAGCCCCATCCGGCAATGTTGCAAGAACTGACACGTGAACTGGGGCAGGACATGCGCCGTACCGTTATGATCGGCGACACCACGCACGACTTGCTCATGGCAAACAACGCGGGTGCGGCCGGGATTGCGGTGGAATATGGTGCGCACCCGCTGAACCAGCTGCAGTCGTGCAAGCCGGTGTTTTCGGCGAAGACCGTGCGCGAACTCCACGACTGGCTTTCCGAGAACGCGTGATGGCGCAAGACGCGATCCTGATTTGCGAATCGGACGCCCTTGTCGAGGGCGGCAAGGGGGTGCGCTTTGCGGTGACGGCGTTCGGCGATCCGGCCACCGGCTTTGTGGTGCGCTACGACGGCAAGCCCTACGCGTACCTGAACCGATGCGCGCACGTGCCGATCGAACTCGATTGGTTCGAGGGCGACTTCTTCGAGTCGAGCGGACTGTATTTGATGTGTTCCACGCACGGCGCGATCTACCTGCCCGACAGCGGCCAGTGTGCCGGCGGTCCATGCAAGGGCGGCAAGCTGCGCCGGATCGCGGTCCACGAAGTTGACAACAAAATTTATTGGCAGCCGGACGAGATGATCCAGCCTGCGGCGGACGTAAGTAAAAACGAGTTATGAGCGACAACACCAGGAACGACACAACGACCGACAACCGGCCCGCCCCAGCGCCCTCGATCCGCGAGTGGGAGCGCGAAACGCTCGAGAAGCTGGTGTTTGCCACTGTCAAGGAACAGCGCGCCTCGCGCCGCTGGAGCATCTTCTTCAAGCTGATGTTCCTGGCGCTCGCGTTTTTCGCGATCTGGGCCTACTTCGACTTCAATTTCAGCGGTTCCGATATGGAATCGCTGGGCCGCCATACCGCGCTGATCGAGATCAACGGCACCATCGAAGCGGAAGGCAGCGGTTCGGCCGATTCGGTGATCCCGTCGCTGAACAAGGCGTACTCCGACACCGGCTCCGCCGCGGTCGTGCTGCGCATTAACAGCCCGGGCGGCAGCCCGGTGCAGGCCGGGATGATCGTCGATGAGATCTTGCGCCTCAAGAAGGGTTACCCGCACAAGCCGCTGTACGTGGTGGTCGACGAGATCTGCGCGTCCGGCGGCTATTACATCGCGGCGGCGGCCGACAAGATCTATGTTAACAAGGCCAGCATCGTCGGTTCGGTCGGCGTGCTGATGGACGGCTTCGGCTTTACCGGGCTGATGGACAAGCTCGGCGTCGAGCGGCGCCTGCTGACCGCCGGCGCCAACAAGGGTTTCCTAGACCCGTTCAGCCCGCAATCGGACAAGCACAAGGCGCACGCCCAGGAAATGCTCGATGAGATCCACCAGCAGTTCATCGCGGTGGTGCGCACCGGTCGCGGCAAGCGCCTCAAGGAAACCCCCGAAACCTTCTCGGGCCTGTACTGGACCGGCGCCCGCGCGGTCGACATGGGCCTGGCGGACGGGTTCGGCACGGTCGACAGCGTGGCGCGCGACATCGTCAAGGCCGAAGACATTGTCGACTACACCGCGCACGAAGGATTGCCGGAACGGGTGCTGAAAAAATTTGGCGCCTCGGTCGGCGGCGGGGCCGTACAGTCGCTTTACCACGGGGCAGTTCCGCGTCTGCGCTGATCTTCCTCAATATTTGGCTTGAAAGTTGGCGCAGGTGTTCTATATTTAAGCTGTAGTTCTTGCCAAGGAGGGCGAACAAAAAAACAGCCTGCTTTTTGTACCCGTTTGAATTGAAGGGCTACATTTCCGCACGACGAGGCGGCATCGAGAGAATTCAATTCCTCAGCAGTGAACTCCTTTCGGGGAGCGGGAACGACGGCGCCTGCCGTCGTTCCCATTTGTGCTGTAGGAAACGGACTAGTCACAGGCAGTAGTCGGCTGAGTGTTCCTTGCCGTCGGGTGCGGGGGGCTCGCGGCCCGCCGGGGCCTCGTCGTACTGGGTGAAGCCGCCGCGGTCCAGCCAGCACTGGAAGTTACGTTCGGCCTGGGCAAACCAGGCGGCCCGCAGCGACAGGCGGGCATTGCCGCCGAGGTGGGGCAGGTCGCCCCCGCTGGCCCAGCGCGCCATCGCCAGCCGGGCCGGAAACAGCGCAGACTGTTCACGGGCAATCGTTGTGCGATCGACCGTGGTCGATTCGGGAACCTTAACAGTTAGCATCCTGATCCTCGTTTTGTTGTGGGTTAAGTTCCTAACGGCTGAGTAGTCCTTACAGCAGCTCGTTAGTCCGATTCCTAATTGAGTTTCAGTGTATCAATAGGAGGATTCCCACCCTTGATTTGCGTCAAATGAATGCGAGCGCGCAATAGAACCTGCATGGAGGCCGCCCCTGTCCGGGGCATGGGCGTTCTGTTAAAGTGGCGCCCCATGAGCAAACTATCCCTTGACCGAATCCTCCAGTCGCAAGGCTTCGGCACCCGCAAATACTGCCGCGCCCTGATCGAGGACGGCGACGTGGCGATCGGCGGCGCCGTCCAGGCCAGCTACAAGACCCCGATCGAGACCGACGCTCTGGTGCTGACGGTGTTCGACGAGGAGTGGGTGTACCGCGAACACGTCTATATTGCGCTCTACAAGCCGGCGAATTTCGAGTGCTCGCGCAAGCCGAGCCACCATCCGGGCGTGCTGAGCCTGCTGCCGGAACAATTTGCGTGGCGCGACGTGCAGCCGGTCGGCCGGCTCGACCACGACACCACCGGCCTGCTGCTGATGTCCGACGACGGCCCCTTCATCCATGCGCAGTCCTCGCCCAAGCGGCACGTGCCCAAGGTCTACCAGGCCACCACGGCCGAGCCGGTGACGCAGGCGCTGGTCGACCAGCTGCTGTCCGGCGTGCAGCTGCACGACGAGCCGGCCCCGCTGGCAGCGGTATCGTGCATCGCGCGCGGCGAGCACCAGCTCGAAATCGTGCTCGAGCAGGGCAAGTACCACCAGGTCAAGCGCATGCTGGCGGCTGCCGGCAACCACTGCACGGCGCTGCACCGCTCGCAGATCGGCGGACTGAGGCTCGATTCGCTCGGTATCGGCGAAGGGGAGTGGTGCTACCTCGAGCAGGCGCAACTGGATTTGCTGGTGCCGGCGTAGACGCCAACTGGGCGGGAACGCCAACGGCCTGCTAACGTTACGCGTGCGCTCGAGAGCGCACCGCTACACGTGCGCCATCCGAAATGAATTTCCGGGAAACTTGTCCAGCCCCGCCGTTGTCAAGTTTGCCCTGAGCAGTCGTGCAATGGCGGATCCTGACAGCTACCAGACCCGACACGATGTCCGCGAAACGCCACCGACTCCTCTCCAGCCTGCCTTTCCTCCTCGTTTACCCAGCGTTCGCCCAGCAAGCTCCCGTAAGCCTGGCCGACTGCGCCCCGATTGCCGACGGCGTCCAGCGCCTCGCCTGCTTCGATCGCCTGGCCGCCGCCAGTCCCGCGGCGCCAGGCGCCACCCGGCCTGCCGTCGCGGCGGCGCAGCCGGTGGCGGCGGCGCGTGAACAGCCGCCGGCGTCGCCGACCGGTCCGGTGGCCGGAGACATGTCGCCGGAAACCAACCGCGGCTTCAGCCTGGACGACCACTGGGAGCTCGACCAGAAACACAAGCGCGGCATCTTCAATTTCCGGCCCCACCATGCCAACTACCTGATGCTGACCCGGACCCAGCACCCGAACAATGCTCCCTACGAGCCGTTCCGCCGCCTGACCCGCCTGGGCGAGGGCCTCGCCCACAGCGAGCTGGCGTTCCAGCTTGGCTTCAAGATGAAGCTGGTGGAGAACGCGTTCGACCGGCCGCTCGACCTGTGGTTCGGCTACACGCAGAACAGTTTCTGGCAGGCCAATAACCAGAAGGCGTCAAGCCCGTTCCGCGAGACCAATTACCAGCCGGAGCTGATGGCGGTGATGCCGCTGCACTTCGGCCTGTTCGGCATGAACGCGCGCTATCTCAACGTGGGCTTCGTGCACCAGTCGAACGGGCAAACCTCGACGCTGTCGCGCAGCTGGAACCGCGCCTACGCCCAGCTGGGCGTGGAGCGGGGCGGCTTCACGCTCGACGCGCGTGTGTGGAAGCGTATCGGCGAGCGCGCCGGCGACGACGACAACCCCGACATCGTCGATTACATGGGACGTGGCGACATCGTGGCCACCTACCGGGCCGACGGCAGCGAGTATTCGGCACGGCTGCGCCGCAATTTCGCCACCGGCAGGGGCGCCGTGCAGCTGAGCTGGGCGTGGCCGCTGGCCGGGCACCTGAAGGGCTACGCGCACCTGTTCAACGGCTACGGCCAGAGCCTGATCGACTATAACTATTACCAGCGCACGGTCGGCATCGGGCTGCTCGGGACTTTTTGACCGGGCGAACTTGTGTTGATTGCCCGGCCGTTGCAATACAATGACGGCCTGACAAAACCTACAACACCCGACATGAAACTCGCCACCCTGAACGACGGCTCCCGCGACGGCCAGCTTGCGGTTGTCGCGCGCGACCTGAAGACCGCCCACATCGCCGACGGCATCGCGCCAACCCTGCAGGCGGCGCTCGACGATTGGGCTTTCATTGCGCCACAGCTGGCCGACCTGTACCAGCAGCTCAACGCCGGCCATGCCCGCCGCAGCTTCGAATTCGACCCGTCCAAATGCATGGCGCCGCTGCCGCGCGCGTTCCAGTGGGCCGACGGCTCGGCCTACGTGAACCATGTCGAACTGGTGCGCAAGGCGCGCGGCGCCGAGATGCCTGCCTCGTTCTGGGAAGACCCCCTGATGTACCAGGGCGGCAGCGATGATTTCTTGGGCCCGATGGATGACATCGTGCTCGCGCACGAGGAGTGGGGCATCGACTTCGAGGCCGAGGTGGCGGCGGTCACCGACGACGTGCCGATGGGCGCTACTCCGGACCAGGCTTACCTGCACATCAAGTTGCTGATGCTCGCCAACGACGTTTCGCTGCGCAACCTGATTCCGCCCGAACTGGCCAAGGGTTTCGGCTTTGTGCAGTCGAAGCCGGCGACCAGCTTTTCACCGGTGGCGGTGACGCCCGACGAACTGGGCGCTGCATGGAAGGACGGCAAGGTGCACCTGCCGCTGCGCTCGACCTGGAATGGCAGGCTGGTGGGGCAGCCGGAGGCCGGCGAGGACATGGTGTTCAACTTCGCGCAGTTGGTCGCGCACCTGTGCAAGACGCGCAACGTGCGTGCGGGCAGTATCGTCGGCTCGGGGACGGTGTCGAACAAGGATGCTGCGCGCGGCTACTCGTGCATCGCCGAGCAGCGCTGCCTGGAAATCATTGCAGGGGGCGAGGCGAGCACTCCGTTCATGCGCTTTGGCGACACGATCCGGATCGAAATGCTCGACGAGGCAGGCAAATCGGTGTTTGGCGCGATCGAGCAGGCCGTAAAGCCGCTGCAAGCTGCCGGCTGACCTATTCCCGTTTTTGCGAAAAATTCAATTAAGCGAAGGGCACGATAATAAAATTTGTCACTAAATGTATCCAATCGCGGGAATATTGTCGCCGGTTGTACCGCGTAATGTGGTCTTAAATACAAGTTGATAATGCAAATTTGTCGGATAGCCCGGGGAATGGCCACTGCGGCTATGGGCGCGACTAAAAGGTGAGGCTATAAATGCGGGGTTTGGTTACATTTGCCAAAAGCCAGCGCTTTAGCAATTTTGGTATTATCCGGAACACTTATCAGCAGCCCATCAAGTAGTTAATGTTCAAGATTAATCCGTATGTCCCGGCGCGCTGCGGTCATTCCCCAGCATCATGGAAGAAATTATTTTGACAGGCGACCTCCTGACGCTCGGCCTGCTCGCGATGGCCGCGGCCGTCGTGGCCAGCATCCTGATCGTCGCATCGCGCCGATGGCACGGCAAGCACACGCTCGACCACGACCTGGACGGGGTGCAGAAATTCCATACCGCCGCCGTCCCGCGCATCGGCGGGGTCGCGATCGCCGGTGCAATCGCGTTCACCACCGCGGTCTGCAGCAGTTACGGTTTCGCGCTGGTGCCGGATACCTACCTGCAGGCAGCCGCGCTGTTGCTGGTCGCGGCCCTGCCTGCCTTCCTCGGCGGGATCGTCGAAGACATCAGGAAGGACGTGTCGGTGCAAACCCGCCTGCTCGCGGCCCTGCTGAGCGCGCTGGCCGCCAGCTGGCTGCTCGGCGCGACCCTCGACCAGCTCGACATCTGGGGGGTGGATACGCTGCTGCGCTGGACGCCGTTCGCGCTGGCCGTCACCTGCGTTGTCGTGGCCGGTGGCGTCAATGCGATCAATATCATCGACGGTTTCAACGGCTTGGCCAGCAGCACGGTGGTGGTGATGCTCACTGCGTTTGCGGTGATCGGCTGGCATATGGGCGACCCGCTGGTCACGCACCTGGCCGTGCTCGGCCTCGGCGCCGCCTTTGGTTTCTTGCTTGTAAACTTCCCGACCGGGCGCCTGTTCCTTGGCGATGGTGGCGCCTACTTCCTCGGCTTCTGGGTGGCTGAAGTCGCGGTGCTGCTGCTGGTGCGCAATCCGCTGGTGAACGCCTGGCAGGTGCTGGCGGTGTGCGCTTACCCGGTCATCGAGGTGTTGTACAGCATGTATCGGCGGCGCATCCTGCGCCAGGCCAGCCCGGCCGCGCCGGACGGCCTGCACTTGCACACCCTGGTCTACCGCCGCGTCGCGCCCCGCATCGCCGGCCTGCGTGCCGACCGGCCCTGGCAGCGCAATGCGGCGGTGACCTGCCTGATCGTTCCGTGGGTGGTCGCCAGCGCCTTGCTGGGCGTGCTCGCCGGCGGCTGGGGCTGGTGGGCGATTGCGATCGTGGCCGCGCAGCTGCTCGC
Organism: Massilia sp.; assembly: GCA_045810465.1. Classification (GTDB taxonomy): domain Bacteria; phylum Pseudomonadota; class Gammaproteobacteria; order Burkholderiales; family Burkholderiaceae_D; genus Telluria. The sequence continues at coordinate 12,233 of JBJMVW010000261.1, forward strand.
TTACCTGACCGTGTATTCGCGGCTGGTGCGCGGCCGTTGGGGCTCGCCGTTCAGCCCGCGCGTGGCGCCGGCCGCCGCGCGTCCTGTTGTCGACAAGGAAAGAGAGCGCCTTGCCCGCTTCGGGTAAGCGGCGCGCCGGTGCGCCTCGAAATACGGCGGCTTTGTGGCCCTAATTACCGCATGGCCGTAGAGCAACATCGAGCATAATGCGTTCTTGTATTGTGGGCGGCGTGCGCAAAGCGCGCCGCGACGGCGATAACAGGAGCGCAGGATGGCGGAAGAGAGCGACGCGGAACGGACCGAACCCGCGTCACCCAGGCGGTTGGAGAAGGCGCGCGAAGAAGGCGACGTTCCCCGATCGCGTGAACTGGCAACTTTTGCAGTATTGATGACGGCAGGCGCCGGCCTTTGGATGATGGGCGGCACGCTCGTCGGCAAGCTGTCGTCCGTGCTCCATTCCGGCCTCGCGCTCGACCGCGAGCAAGTCTACAACCCCACCGTCCTGATCGAACGCATCGCCACCGACATCGGCGGGGTGCTGCTGGCCTGCCTGCCGCTGGCGGGGCTGCTGATGCTCGTCGCGATGGCCTCGCCGCTGCTGATCGGCGGCTGGCTGTTCACCCCCAAGGCCTTCATGCCGAACTTCGGCAAACTCGACCCCATGCGCGGGCTGGGCAACATGGTGTCGACCAATTCGCTGATCGAACTGCTCAAGGCGGTCGCCAAGACCCTGCTGGTCGGCAGCGTGGCGTGGTACGTCGTCATGAGCCAGAAGGACGCCGTGCTCGGCCTCGCGCTGGAGCCGCTCGGCACCGGCGGCGCGCACCTGGGCCACCTGCTTGGCGTCGCGTTCCTGACGATGGTCGGCGCGCTTGGCGTGGTGGCCGCGCTAGACGGTCCGTACCAGATGTGGCATTACGCGGACAAGCTGAAGATGACGCGCCAGGAAGTGATCCAGGAATCGAAGGAGTCGGACGGTAACCCGCAAATCAAGGGCAAGATCCGCCAGCTGCAGCGCGAGATGGCGCGCAGCCGCATGATGCAGGCGGTGCCGACCGCCGACGTGGTGGTCACCAACCCGACCCATTACGCGGTGGCACTGAAGTACGCGGACGGCCAGCGCGGCGCGCCGCAGGTGGTGGCCAAGGGCACCGACGAAGTGGCGGCGAAGATCCGCGAGATCGCGGCCGAACACAAGGTCGCGTTGCTGGAAGCGCCGCCGCTGGCGCGTGCGCTGTACAAGCACACCGACATCGGCGACGAGATCCCCGAGCAGCTCTATTCCGCGGTGGCCGAAGTGCTGGCCTACGTGTTCCAGTTGCGCGCCTACAGCAAGGGCGACGGCCAGTATCCGGACCGCCCGGCCAAACTGCCGGTCCCGCCCGAGATGGACCCGCTCAATGCGGCAGCGCAAACGCCGGCACCGGCTAACGGAGCACGCCAATGAACGGCCTGAGACTGCCGGCCTGGCTGACGGCCCTTGGCGCGCGCGGCGGCAACGCGATGGCCGCGCCGATCCTCATCATCCTGCTGCTGGCGATGATGATCCTGCCGCTGCCGGCCTTTTTGCTGGACGTCTTCTTCAGCTTTAATATCGCCTTGTCGGTGATCGTGCTGCTGACCGCGCTGTACACGGTCAAGCCGCTCGACTTCATGGCGTTCCCGTCGATCCTGCTGGTGTCGACCATGCTGCGCCTGTCGCTGAACGTCGCCTCGACCCGCGTGGTGCTGACCGAGGGCCACACCGGTGGCGCGGCGGCCGGCAAGGTGATCGAAGCGTTCGGCCACTTCCTGATCGGCGGCAACTACACGGTCGGTATCGTCGTGTTCGTGATCCTGACCATCATTAACTTCACCGTCGTGACCAAGGGCGCGGGCCGGATCGCCGAAGTCGGCGCCCGCTTCGCCCTCGACGCGATGCCCGGCAAGCAGATGGCGATCGACGCCGACCTCAACGCCGGCCTGATCGGCGAGCAGGACGCGCGCAAGCGCCGTTCCGAAGTGGCCCAGGAAGCCGAGTTCTACGGCGCGATGGACGGCGCCTCCAAGTATGTGCGCGGCGACGCGGTGGCCGGCATCATGGTCACGTTGATCAACGTGATCGGCGGCCTGATCGTCGGCATGGTCCAGCACGACATGGCCTTCGGCGACGCGATCAAGAACTACACGCTGCTCGCCATCGGCGACGGCCTGGTGGCGCAGATTCCGTCGCTGATCATTTCGATCGCCGCCGGTATGGTGGTGTCGCGCGTGGCCAGCGAGCAAGACATCGGCAGCCAGCTGGTGACCCAGCTGTTCGCCAAGCCGGAGGTGCTCTATATTACCGGTGGGATCATCGGCGGCATGGGCCTGATCCCGGGCATGCCGAACCTGGTGTTCCTGCTGCTGGGCAGTTCGTTGCTGGGCGGGGCCTACCTGATCGAAAAGCGCATCAAGGGCGCACCGCTCGAGGAGGCGGCCAGGGCCGAGGCGTCGGCCGCCAGCGCCGCCTCGGTGGCGCCCGAGCAGGAAGAGGCGAGCTGGCAGGACGTCATGGCCGTCGATACGCTCGGCCTGGAAGTGGGCTACCGCCTGATTCCGCTGGTCGACAAGACCCAGGGCGGCGAACTGCTCAAGCGCATCAAGGGTATCCGCAAGAAATTCGCGCAGGAAGTCGGCTTCCTGGCGCCGCCGGTGCACATCCGCGACAACCTCGAGCTCAAGCCGTCGGCCTACCGGATCACGCTCAAGGGCGTGGAAGTGGGCACCGGCGAGGCGATCAACGGCCAGTTCCTGGCGATCAACCCGGGCATGGCCAGCGGCATACTGCCGGGCACCGTGACCACCGACCCGGCCTTCGGCCTGCCGGCCACCTGGATCGAGGCCGGCCTGCGCGACGAGGCGCAGAGCATGGGCTACACCGTGGTCGATGCCGGCACCGTGATCGCGACCCACCTGAACCACCTGATCACGACCCATGCGTCGGAACTGCTGGGGCGGATGGAAGTGCAGGCGCTGCTCGACCACCTGGCCAAGGAAACGCCGAAGCTGGTCGAGGACCTGGTGCCGAAAGTGGTGTCGCTGTCGACCTTGCAGAAGGTGCTGCAGAACCTGCTGGCCGAAGGCGTGCACATCCGCGACATGCGCACCATCATCGAGACCTTGTCCGAGCATGCGGTGCAGGTGCAGGACGCCAACGACCTGACCGCGCTGGTGCGCATCGCGCTGGGACGGGCGATCGTCCAGCAGCTGTTCCCGGGGACCAACGAGCTGTCCGTGATGACCCTCGACAACCGCCTCGAGCGCTTGCTGATGCAGGCACTCGCGGCGGGCGGCGACGGCACCGGCATCGAGCCGGGGCTGGCCGACACCATCGCCCAGCAGGCCGCGAACGCGGCGCAGCAGCAGGAAGCGATGGGGCTGACGCCGGTGCTGCTGGTGCCGGGACCGCTGCGCACCTTGCTGTCGCGCTTCCTGCGCCGTGCGCTGCCGCAACTGAAGGTGCTGTCGCACTCCGAGATTCCCGAGACCAAGACGATCCGGGTGACGAGCCTGGTGGGGGCGGGGGCGTAATCCCCATGCGCTACGTCCCCGGCGCGTGCTGGGCAATGGACTATACTGAAGATCGACGTGCGACGAACGGAGGCCGCGATGGATGCAACACGGTTGGCTGCGGAAGTTGAGAGCCAGGACCTGCACCGGAACCTGCTGGGAAGCTTCAAGGGCCCGTACAGCCTGGGAGTAGGGCGCGACCACTCATCGTTATCGCCGGTCCTGTTGCTGATGGTTCCGCCGGAGGTCACGCAGGCCTTTCCCGCCGAAATCACCGTTGCCGGGGAAACGGTGCCGGTGGTGGTGCGGCGCGCGTTACAGCAGCCGGTTACGTTGGCGGCAGGGCCCAGGCCGCCGGGCCCGTAGCAGCGCGGCCATGGCTTATGCCAATTGGCAGTCGAGCGCCGCGAAAACCTTCGCGATGTCGCAGGCGTAGGTCTGGGTATCGTTACCGGCATACAGCAGTCCGACCACCTTGCCGTCCTCGCGAACGATGACTGACCCCGAGTCGCCGTGGTTCGAGAACGGCTTGCCATCGTCGCTCTCGATGACGATGTTTTGCCTGAACCAGCACGGCCCGGGCGCGTACGCGATCGGGCCGACGACGGCTGCAACCTGGGCCACCGTACCAAAGGTCAGGCCGGTCGTCCTGCCGACCTTGAATACCCGGTCGCCTACCTGTGCTTGCGCAATGTCGCGCGGGAGAGGGACCGCCCGCCCGTCCAGGTATTTTTGCTCGTAGCTAACGCTGCGCTGCAACGCGGCCACTGCTGCATCGCTGTCGTTCAAGACCGCCGTCCCGCCCGCAATGGTGGCGCCGGAAGGGCTGGGCAGCAGGGCGACAAAGCGTGTCAGCGTCGCGATCTGCGCGCCGGGCGCGAGTGCGATGTCGCCCGGATGTGCAACCCGGTCGCCGGTTTGGCCCCAGTTTTCACCAGCCAGAACATGGTTGTTGGATAACAAGCCGATATTGGCGCCGCCCAACCTCACGAAACAGCCCAGCGTGCCAATCGTCACGTAGCCGCGCGCGATCTCGCCGGTACGCAGGTCGTGGTCGTAATTCTGGATTTCCAGGCCGCAGGCGAGCGAGTGATGCAGGTGCTGCTCGGGATTCGTGCTGGCCAGCGCCGCCCTGGCCGCGCTGCTGATCGGAACGCGCGCCAACTGGGCCGGATCTGCCGTGCTGTCGCTGTAGCGAATGGGGATGCCGGCGAACACCGTGGGCAAGGTCGCGGGCAGGGCCTTGTTGATACGGGCGGACAAGGCCACGGGGGCCTGGATATTGCGAACGGCAACAAAGCCGTAGCCGCCGTCGGTTCGGCCCACGCCAACCGACCTCACCCGGGCGTCTGCATCAAAAATGTGAGCTGCAGCTTGTTCGACTGCCGATAGCGCTGTCGAGAGTTCAATCGTCATGCTGGTGCTCCGTATCGAATTGTTGTCGTTTGCGGGTAGTCGCGCTGGCGCCGAGGTAACTGCAAGTTACTTATTATGTATAGTCAATCGGTCGTATTTCGTCAAGGCATGCCTTGCTCTCGCCGCAGCCCCGGCGGCTGTTGACAAAAAATAGACCCCCTTTCCCCGTCCTTTTCCCCAGATCGTTTCCTCCCGGCATCGTTAATAATCGGTGGTATCAGAAGGGCGATTGCGCCCGGCAGAAACTCAATACAGCCGAAAGCGGCGGAGAAAAACGATGAATGTGAAGAAATTTACTGCGGCAAGTTCCCGCGATGCGTTGCGCAAGGTGCGCGAGGCGCTCGGGCCCGACGCCGTCATCCTCTCCAATCGCCCGGTCGACGGGGTCGTCGAGATCCTGGCGCTGGCCAACGACGACGTGGCGTCGATCGCGTCGCCCTCGATCGACTCCGGGATGGCCCAGCCGCAGCCGGACCTGCAGCACATGCACGATCCGGCTCCCGCCTCGTACGCCAACCGCCGCGCCCCGGCGCCGGCCCAGCCCGCGTTCGATGTCGCGGCGATGACGTCGATGATGTCGGCCGCCATTGCCCAGGCCAAGGAATCGACGGCCGCCGAGATGTCGGGCATGGTCAACGAATTGCGCGCCATGCGCGGCATGATGGAAACCCAGCTGGCCGAGCTGTCGTGGGGCGCGACCCAGCAGCGCGAGCCGCAAAAGGCGGCGGTGCTGCGCGCGATGCTGGCGGCCGGCTTTTCGGCCAGCCTGGCGCGCTACCTGATCGAGAAGCTGCCGGCCAACAAGGACGCCGCCGAATCGATGCGCTGGATCAAAACGGTGCTGGCTCGCAACCTGACCACGATGGCCGACGAGGACGCGATCCTCGACAAGGGCGGCGTGTTCGCGCTGGTCGGCCCGACCGGGGTCGGCAAGACCACCACCACCGCCAAGCTGGCCGCGCGCTGCGTGATGCGCCACGGCGCCGACAAGCTGGCCCTGATCACCACCGACGCCTACCGTATCGGCGGCCACGAGCAGCTGCGCATCTACGGCAAGATCCTCGGCGTGATGGTGCACTCGGTGAAGGACGAAGCCGACCTGCGCATCGCCCTCAAGGAACTGAAGAACAAGCACACCGTGCTGATCGACACCATCGGCATGTCGCAGCGCGACCAGATGGTGACTGAGCAGGTGGCCATGCTGTCGGGCTCGGGCTCGGACGTCAAGCGCCTGCTGTGCCTGAACGCGACCTCGACCAACGAAACGCTGAACGAAGTGGTGCGCGCCTACCAGGGCAGCGGCCTGGCCGGCGTGATCATGACCAAGCTCGACGAAGCGGCCTCGATCGGCGGCGTGCTCGACGTGGTGATCCGCCAGAAGCTGAACCTGCACTACATCTCGAGCGGGCAGCGGGTGCCGGAAGACCTGCACCTGGCCGACCGCGCGATGCTGGTCGACCGCGCGTTCCGCGCCCGCCGCGACAACGCCGCGCAACTGCTCGACGCCGAGCTGCCGCTGGTGATGGCGAACACCGGCAAAGTCCACGGAGACCGCAGCCTGCACGAGGTGACCCTTGGCTAGTTTCGATTTCGACCAGGCCGAAGGCCTGCGCCGGATGCTGGCCGGTCCCAAGCCACGCATCGTCACCTTCCTTTCCGCCACGCCCGACGACGACAAGGGCGCCATGCTGGTCAACCTGGGCGCCTCGCTGGCGCATGCCGGCAACGACGTGCTGGTCGTCGACGCCTGCGAGCACGAGTATGGCGTGGCGCAACGCCTCGGTATCGACTGCCGGACGTCGCTGCTGCAGGTGGCGCGCCAGCAACGCGCGCTCAATGAGGTGATCAACCAGGCGGCGCAGGGTTTTTCGGTGGCGGCGCTGGCGCGCGGCCAGCACGGGCCGCTCGGCGCCGAGGACGCGCGGCGGCTGGCCAAGACCTTCGACGTGACCGTCAAGCAGGCCGGCATGGTGCTGGTCGACGGCGAATTCCTGGCCGACGGCGGCTTTCCGCTGCCGATCATGGCGGATTCCGAAATCGTGGTCCAGGTATCGACCAGCGCGGTCTCGATCACCAATGCCTACGCGCTGATCAAGCGCCTGTCGCAACAGCTGGGCCGGCGTCCGTTCGGAATCCTTGTCACAGGCGCTACCGAGGCCGAGGCAAAGGTGGTATACGATAATATGGCAGCTGCGGCAACACGTTACCTCGCCGTAACTCTAACCTCGATGGGATCGGTTCCCGCCGATGAATACCTGCACCGCGCCGCGCGCCTTGGCCGCGCGGTGGTCGACGCGTTCCCGCTGGCTGGTGCCTCGGTCGCGTTCCGCCGGCTGGCGGGGCGCTTTGCACTGCCGACCGTAGCCCAGCTCGGGCTGCACTGAAGCAGCTTTGCACTAGAGAAAAACATAAAGCATGTACACGGTCAAAGGGAAAGCGAACAAGGATCACTTGCTGACGGAGCACATGCCACTGGTGAAGAAGCTCGCCCACCACATGAAGGCCAAGCTGCCGCCTTCTGTGGAAGTGGATGACCTGGTGCAGGCCGGCATGATGGGGCTGCTCGATGCGATCAACCGCTACGAGGACAACCATGGCGCCCAGTTCGAAACCTATGCCGTGCTGCGCATCCGCGGGGCGATGCTGGACGAACTGCGCAACAACGACTGGATGCCGCGCAGCACCCGCCAGAACATGCGCAAGCTCGAAGCGGCGATGTCCGCGTTGCAGCAGCGGCTCGGCCGCGCCCCGTCCGAATCGGAAGTCGCGAAGAGCCTCAAGATGCCGCTCGAAGACTACCAGGAGATGCTGTTCGACAGCGGCGGCCACCAGCTTGTGTACTACGAAGATTTCCACGACGAGGACGGCAACGACAGCTTCCTCGACCGGTTCGCGGTCGACGACGACGACCCGCTGCGCAGCCTGCTCGAGACCGACTTCCGGCAGGCCGTGATCGACGCCATCGACGCGCTGCCGCCGCGCGAGAAGCTGTTGATGGGCCTGTACTACGAGGAAGAGCTCAACCTGAAGGAAATCGGCGCCGTGATGGGCGTGTCTGAATCGCGCGTCTCGCAGCTGCACACCCAGGCGGTGGCGCGGCTGCGTGCGGCATTACGGGAGCAGCTGTGGACTGGTCCAGCCTAGCCGGCCTCGCGCTGGCGCTGGCCGGCCTGTTCGTCGGCCACACCCTCGACGGCGGCAAGTTCGCCTCGCTGCTGCAGCCGGCCGCGTTCGCGATCGTGGTGGTCGGCACCTTCGGCGCGGTGCTGCTGCAAAGCGAGGGCGCGGCCTTCGCGCGCGGCTTGCGCATGCTCGGCTGGGTGTTCGTCCCGCCGCCCAGCCAGCGCCAGAAGCTCGCGCGCGAGATCGGGCTGTGGAGCCTGTCGGCGCGGCGCGACGGCCTGCTGTCGCTGGAACAGTACATGGAAGGCAGCCACGACCGCTTCGTCCGGAAGGGCCTGCGGCTGGTGGTCGACGGCATCCACCCCGACAAGCTGCGTGGGCTGCTCGACACCGAGATCAATGCCTATGAATTCGGCGAGCGCCAGGCGGCGCGCATCTGGGAGTCCGCGGCCGGCTACGCGCCGACCATCGGCATCCTGGGCGCGGTGCTGGGCCTGATCCACGTGATGGAAAACCTGACCGACCCGTCGCGCCTCGGTTCGGGCATCGCGGTCGCCTTCGTCTCTACCGTGTACGGCGTAGGGCTGGCCAACCTGTTCTTCCACCCGGTCGGGAACAAACTCAAAGGGATCGTCGCCGAGCGCGTCGCGCAGTACGAGATCCTGACCGACGTCTTCCACGACCTCGCCAGCGGCGACCATGCGCGCGTGGTCGAGGAGCGCGTCGCCGGCCTGCTCGCGCGGCCCTGACATGGCGCGCAAAAAGTACGACGAATCGGGCGAGAACCACGAGCGCTGGCTGATCTCGTACGCCGACTTCATCACGCTGCTGTTCGCGTTCTTCGTCGTGATGTATGCGGTCTCGGTGGTCAACGAGGGCAAGTACAAGGTCCTGTCGGATGCGCTGGGCAACGCCTTCGGCGGGCACGTCGCGGCCAGCCAGGCCACCCCGGCGGTCGAGCCGGCGCTGCCGCTTGCCAGCCTGCTCCAGCGCAAGCGCCTCGAGGCGATGAAGCGCGAACGCGAGCGCCTGGCGGCGCTGGCCCGGCAGCTGAGCGCGACGCTGGCGCCGCTGGTCAAGGCGGGCAAAGTGCGGGTGACGCAGAGCGGGCGCGGCATCACGGTCGAGATCAACGCCAGCGTGCTGTTCGCCTCGGGCGACGCCGCGCTGACCCGCGACGCGCAGGAAGTGCTGCGCGAGGTGGCCGGGCTGCTCAGCACCGACACGCACCCGATCCAGGTGGAGGGCTTTACCGACAACGTCCCGATTGCGAACGGGCTGTTCGCCTCGAACTGGGAACTGTCGTCAGTGCGCGCCAGCAGCGTGGTGCGGCTGTTCATCGACGGCGGCGTGGCGCCGGCGCGGCTGACCGCGCTGGGGCATGGCGCCAACGGACCGGTGGCCTCGAATGGCGACGCGGCCGGGCGCGCGCGCAACCGGCGGGTGGCGGTGACGATCCTGGCGGCGCTGCCGGAGAACGCGACCGAGGTTCCTGCGCGCTGAGGCTGCGACGCATGCCGCGGCTGACCGTGGCGTCTCCGGTAGGGTGGGCGGGTTCCCCGCCCACGCGTTCAAGCGATATTTGATCCGCGATGAGGACAGGCTGCGGGCAATGCGGGCGCCGGTTCAAGCTGCGGGCAATGCGGGCGCCGGTTCAAGCCGCGGGCAATGCGGGCGCCGGTTCAAGCCGCGGGCAATGCAGGCGCCGGTTCAAGCCGCGGGCAATGCAAGCGTCCATTGAACGCGTGGGCGGGAGACCCGCCCACCCTACGAATTTCGCGTGCCATCGCGCACCGTGCCGGCGAATCCGCCGGCGTCTAACCTCCAAAAACAAAACGGCCGCATCAGCGGCCGCGATTGCGTTTGCGGGGGGAGCTTAGCCGATCACATAGCGGCGCGATGGGCCGCCGGCGACGGGTTGGCCGCCGGGACCGTACACGGCAGCCGGGTCGGCGCCGTCGGCCGGGGTACGCAGGGCGTTGAGCACGGCCTGGTTGTGCGCCATCTGCTTGTTGATCAGCATGCCGTTGACGCGGTTCAGTTCCTTGGCCTCGGCGGTCAGTTCGAGCAGGCGCTGCCACTGGGCGCGCGCTTCGGGGGCGCCGTTGGCGGCCAGCCACGGCTCCATCCCGCTCTCGGCGGCGGCAAAGCCGGCTGCGCCGAGTGCTTTGTGGCGCCCGGCCGACAGCAGCGCTGCCTGCTGCACCAGCTGGGTTTTTTGCGGCATCAGTGCCGCCAGGCCATCGGCGTCCGCGTTGACCAGCACTTGCTGTTCCTGCTTCATCAGCGCGACCAGGGAGGCCATCAGCTGTTGTTCGGCGGGCAGGCTGGTGTTCGGGGTGGTGATGGCCATGATGTCCTGTTAGCGTTTGCGCGAGTGCAGCAGGTCGCGTACTGTTTCGAGCAGGCCGTCCGCGACTTTCTCGGAGCTGACCTGGAATTGGCCGTCGGCGATCGCCGCCTTGATCCGCTCGACCTTCTTGGTGTCGAACGTGGGTCCGGTGCCGCTCACCGCGCTGGCCATGGCCTGGCCTTGCGACGACAGGCGCACGCTGTCGGTCGCGGTCGGCACCGCGGTCGCGGCGGCGGTGTCGGCAGCCTTGGCATTGCCTGCCGCGGTACCGGCCGGCTGCAGGCCTGGGTTGCTTCTGAGGGTATCGTTGATTTTCACAGCATCATCCTTCTCGGTCGGAGAGGAACTCCGGGATCTGCGTTTCTTTACGGCTGAAGCTGGAGAAACTTTAGCACATCGCGCGTTATATTTTTTAAAACACCACCTCGACCAGCCCGCCCGCTTTCGCGGTGCCGCTGACGACCGCGCCGGCCGGCGTGCGCACCTGGACGACCTGGCCTTCGGCGGCGGTGCCGAGCGCGCGCGCCTCGCCCGAGACCGAAAAGCCGGCGCCGCGCGAGACCAGGCGCACTGCCTGGCCCTGCTGGACCACCGGCCTGGCTTTGAGGGTATCGAGCCGCAGCGGGGTGCCGGCCGCCAGCGAAACCGTCGGGCTGCGCCCGATCGCCTGCGCCAGGTCGGTAATGATCCCGTTGGGCATCGCGGCGAGGTCGCCTTGCATCAACGCCAACTGGCCCTGTTCGAGCGGCTGGCCCTGCGCCAGCGGCACGGCGGCAACAACGTAGTCGGCCACCACGCTGACCTGGGCGTGAATATACACGGTCCAGCTTGCCGGAGCGCTGCAACGAACGCCCACTGTTGTTTTCCCCCACGCGCGCGCGCCCGGCTGCAGGAAGGCTTGCGGCGCCGGGCAGGCCGCCAGGCTCATGCGCGGGTCGATCGGGCCAACCTTGACGCTGGCCTTGCCGGGCAAGCCGGCGGTCTGGGTCTGCAGGAATTGTTCGACCACGGCGCCGAGGGCGGCCGTGTCCTGGCGCGCGCCCTCGGCGGGAGCGCGCTGCTGGGCCAGCGCAACCGGGGCAACGAGCGCCGCCAGCAACAGGGCAGGGAGGAACGTGGATCTCATGATGCTGCCATCTTAGGACCAGTTTTGCCGTAGCGAAACTAAGAAAAGCCCCGGTTTGGGGTTCCTTATCCTTCGATGGGCGTGACTTGCCCGGCCGTATGATCGATGCTGTCCCAACAAGAATCCTGCCAGGAGGCGGCATGATCGGCAAACTCGACGACTACCTGCGTTTCAACGAAACGGCCTTGTCGCTGCGCTCGCAGCGGCAGGAGCTGCTCGCGTCGAACATCGCGAACGCGGATACGCCCAACTTCAAGGCGCGCGACATCGATTTTTCGAACGCGCTGCAAGGGGCCCTGGCGCGCGCCGCGCAACCGGGCGGCGCGCTGGCGACCACGAGCGCGGCCCATATCGGGCAGGGCGCGGCGGACGGCAAGGCGCTGCCGGATGGCACGCCAGTGCTGTACCGCGGGGTGGTGCAGGGCGCGGTCGACGGCAACACCGTCGACATGGACGTCGAGCGCAACCAGTTTGCCGACAACGCGCTCCGTTACGAGGCGGGCATCACGATGATCAACCAGCAGATCCGCGCGATGATGGCGGCGATCCAGGGAGGCCAGTAATCATGTCGCTGTTTAATATCTTCAACGTGTCCGGTTCCGCGATGAGCGCCCAGGCGCAGCGCCTGAACACGGTGGCGAGCAACCTGGCCAACGCCGACAGCGCCACCAGCGCCAGCGGCGAGGCCTACCGCGCCAAGCAGGTGGTGTTCGAGGCGGTCCCGCTGGGAACGGGCGGCACCGCGGTCAAGGTCCAGCAGGTGGTCGAGGACGCCTCGCCGGGCAAGCAGGTGTACGACCCCAAGCATCCGCTGGCCGATGACAAGGGCTACGTGACGATGCCCAACGTGAACGTGGTCGACGAGATGGTCAACATGCTGTCGGCCTCGCGCTCGTACCAGACCAACGTCGAAACCATGAACGCGGCCAAGGCCATGTTGATGAAAACCCTGACGCTCGGCCAGTAACCATAAAGGCAATCATGACCACCGTAAATACCGCCAGCACGCCCCCGGTCACCGACCTGATGGCAACGATGAACCCGAAGGCCGCCACCAGTGCGACCGACAGCGTCAGCGCCGACACCGACAAATTCATGACCCTGCTGGTCACGCAGCTGAAGAACCAGGACCCGCTGAACCCGCTCGACAACGCGCAGGTGACCAGCCAGCTGGCCCAGCTGTCGACCGTGACCGGGGTGAACAAGCTGAACGCGACGCTGGAATCGCTCAAGGCCAGCTACCAGTCGTCCGAGGCGATGGCCGCGACCAACCTGATCGGCCACGGCGTGCTGGTGGAAGGCTACTCGGCCCAGCTGCAAAGCGGCAAGGCGATCCTCGGCGTGGACCTGGCCTCGGCCGCCGACAGTGTGCAGGTCATCATCACCGACCCGAAAACCGGCAAGGACGTGCAGACCATCGACCTCGGCGCGCAGCAGGCCGGCACGGTGCCGATCGCGTGGGACGGCGTGCCCGACCCGACCCGGCTCGACAGTACCGGCAAGCCGGTCACCCTGGCCGATGGGCAATACAGCTTCCGCGTGGTGGCGACCCGCGGCGACCAGAAGCTGACCGATGCCAAAGGCCTGGCCTTTGACAGCGTGGCCAGCGTGACCACGAATGGCGCCGACGGCGTCAAGCTCAACCTGGTGGTCAAGGGCGCGCTCGCGATGACCGACATCAAACAAGTCCTGTAAGCGCCGCTTACCACTTCTTAGGAGAACAGCATGTCTTTTCAACAAGGGCTGAGCGGCCTGAATGGCGCTGCAAAATCGCTGGACGTGATCGGCAACAACATCGCCAACGCCAGCACGGTCGGCTTCAAGGGCTCGACCGCCCAGTTTGCCGACGTCTACGCCAATTCGCTGAACGGCGCGGGCGGCGCGACTGCCGGCATCGGCGTCAAGGTGGCCAACATCGCCCAGCAGTTCACGCAGGGTAACGTCGAAGCCTCGAACAACCCGCTCGACATCGCCATCAACGGCGCCGGCTTCTTCCGCACCTCGATGGGCGGCGTGACGCAATACTCGCGCAACGGCCAGTTCGCGCTCGACAAGGACGGCTTCATGGTCAACGCCCAGGGCGCCAAGCTGACCGGCTACGGCATCGGCCCGACCGGCCAGATCCTGTCCGGCGCCCCGATCCCGCTGCAGGTCAACATGGCGGACGTGAAACCGGTGGCCACCACCAAGGTCGAGACCAGCCTGAACCTCGATTCGGGCAGCGCGATCCCGCTCAAGAGCCCGTTCGACGAAACCGATCCGACCACCTACAACAAGCAGACCCCGGTCGACGTCTACGACACGCTGGGCAACGCCCACGTGATGTCGCTGTACTACGTCAAGACCGACGCCGGCAAATGGGACGTGTACGTCGGCTCCGACGGCGTCGAGATGACCAACCAGGCGGTGGCCGCGGCAGCGCAGGGCACCGATGCGGCGCACGCGGCGGTGAATGCGGCGCGCGACGCCTGGAGCACGGCCTCGAAGGCGGTGCCGCCGGTCGCGGCCACGATTGCCAGTGCGCTGGTCGCGTACGCCAATGCGGCCGGCGCGATGGTGAAAGCGGCGGCGACCACGGCCGGCGCCAGCGCCACCACCCTGACCGCGATCGACAACGCCATCATCAGCGCCGGCGGCACGGCCGGCTACACGCCGCAACAGGTCGACAGCGACATCGCGGCCGCGGTGCGGGTGCCGCCGGTGCGCGCTGGCCACCTCGACTTCGACACCAATGGCGCGCTCAGCGCCACGCTGATGTCGCCGCAGACGCTGCCGCTGAACGTGCAGTTGCCGATCTTCCCGCCGACCGGCTCCGACCTGCTGCAGCCGATCACCCTGAACTTCGCCGGCAGCACCCAGTACGGCGCGGCGACCAGCGAGAAGAAGACCACCCAGGACGGCTACACGGCGGGGCACCTGCAGCGCTTCTCCGCAGGTCCGGACGGGGTCATCCTGGGCCAATACAGCAATGGCCGCTCGCAGCCGCTGGGGCAGATCGTGCTGGCCAACTTCAGCAACCCGAACGGCCTCGAGCCCCTCGGCAACAATGCCTGGGCCGAGACCTCGACCTCGGGCGTGCCGATGGTCGGGACCCCGAACACCGGCTCGCTGGGCGTGCTGCAATCGTCGGCGGTCGAGAACTCGAACGTCGACCTGACGGCCGAGCTGGTCAACATGATCACCGCGCAACGCGTCTACCAGGCCAATGCGCAAACCATCAAGACGCAAGACTCCGTGCTGCAGACGCTCGTGAACCTGCGGTAATAATTACTAATAAACCGGGGTCAGAGCACATTTAAATTTGGCGATGGACGATATGCGCCGACGATTAATGTGCTCTGACCCCGGTTTGGAGGAAACATGGATCGGTTGATTTATACGGCGGCGAGCGGGGCGAAGCATATCCTGGAGCAGCAGGCGACGACGTCGAATAATCTGGCGAATGTCAGTACCACGGGCTTCCGGGCGCAGATCGATACGTTCCGCGCGGTGCCGGTGCAGGGCGAGGGTTTGCCAACAAGGGCCTTTGTCGTCGATAACACGGTCGGCGCCGATTTTTCGGCCGGCCCGCTGATGGTCACCGGCCGCGACCTCGATGTCGCGGTCAAGGGCAAGGGCTGGTTCGCGGTCCAGTTGCCGGACGGGACCGAGGCGTATACGCGCAATGGCGCGTTGCAGATGAGCCCGAACGGCCTGCTGCAGACCGCCGCCGGCCTGACCGTCCAGGGCGAGGGCGGCCCGATCAGCATTCCGCCCGACGTCAATGTGAGCGTCGGCGCCGATGGCTCGATCTCGACCATCGCGACCACGATGCCGCCCGGCCCGTCGACCGTGCTGGGCCGCCTGAAGCTGGTGAATCCGGCGGACAGCGACCTGGTGCGCGGCGACGATGGCCTGTTCCGTATGAAAAATGGCACGGCCGCGCCAGCGGACCCGGCGGTGACGGTGGCCCACGGCACGCTCGAGGGCAGCAATGTGTCGGCGGTCGATTCGATGGTGGCGATGATTACCCTGGCGCGCTCGTTCGAGACCCAAATGAGCCTGTTGAAGAACGCCGAGAATAACGCCGCAAAAGCTACCCAGATCCTCGCTTTGACTTGAGTGTTGCTCCTGCATAATTTATTGGTGCGGGGCGGGTGTCGTCTGCCGCCAAAAGGAGAACAATATGATCCGTTCGCTGTTTATTGCCAAGACCGGCCTGGAAGCGCAGCAGACCAACCTCGACGTCATCACCAATAACCTCGCCAACGTCAGCACCAACGGCTTCAAGCGTTCGCGGGCGGTGTTCGAGGACCTGCTGTACCAGAACATCCGCCAGCCCGGCGCCCAGTCCTCGCAACAGACCAACCTGCCGTCCGGCCTGCAGATCGGCACCGGCGTGCGCGCGGTGTCGACCGAACGCCTGTTCACCCAGGGTAACCCGCAGTCGACCGGCAACTCGAAGGACGTGATGGTGAACGGCTCCGGTTTCTTCCAGGTGATGCTGCCGGACGGCACCACCGCCTACACGCGCGATGGCTCGTTCCAGAGCGACGCCAACGGCCAGCTGGTCACTTCCAGCGGCTACGTGGTGCAGCCGGCGATCACGGTGCCGTCGAATGCACTGTCGCTGACCGTCGGCCGCGACGGCACCGTGTCGGTGCAGTTGCCCGGCGCGGCGGCGCCGACCCAGATCGGCGCGCTGCAGCTGGCGACCTTCGTGAACCCGGCCGGCCTGGAGTCGAAGGGCGAGAATCTGTATCTCGAGACCGGCGCTTCGGGCGCGGCCACCGTCAACACCCCGGGCACCAACGGCGCCGGCGTGCTGATGCAGGGCTATGTCGAGACCTCGAACGTCAACGTGGTCGAGGAAATGGTCAACATGATCCAGACTCAGCGCGCCTACGAAATCAATAGCAAGGCGATCACCACCTCCGACCAGATGCTGCAGAAGCTGGCGCAGTTATGAAGACGCGTTCGATGACGGCGCTGGCGCTGCTGGCGCTGGCCGGCTGCTCCACCACCCCGAGCTCGATCGTGCAGCGCCCGACCAGCGCGCGCCCGATGCTGGCCGACACCGGCCCGGCGCAAGATGGGGCGATCTACAACGCGAACACCTTCCGCCCGATGTTCGAAGACCGCCGCGCGCGCCACATCGGCGACCTGCTCACCATTAATATCGTCGAGAAGACGTCGGCGGTGAAGGCCGGCGCCAGCTCGGGCAACAAGTCGGGCAGCGTCAGTTTCGGCGTGCCCGGCCCGATGCAGGGCCGCCTCGGCGCGAGTGTCGCGGCCAGCAACGCCGCCAAGTTCGCCGACGCCGACAACCAGAGCGCGTCGAATACGTTCACCGGCCAGATGGGCGTGACCGTGACCGAGGTGCTGCCGAACGGGAACCTGATCGTGGTCGGCGAAAAGCAGGTCGCGATGAACAAGGGTATCGAGTTCATCCGCTTCTCGGGCATGGTCAGCCCGGACACTATCCAGCCGGGCAACACCGTGTCGTCGACCGTGGTCGCCGACGCCCGCGTCGAATACCGCACCAACAGCCAGATCGATCGCGCCGAAATGGCGTCGATGATGTCGCGTTTCTTCCAGTCCTTGCTGCCATTCTGATCATGCGCTCCCGCCTTTCCTTCCTGCTGTTCGCGTGCGCGCTGGCCGCCGCCGCGCCGGCCCAGGCCGAGCGCCTGAAAGACCTCGCCAGCATCGGTGGCGTTCGCCAGAACCAGTTGTCCGGCTACGGTATCGTGGTCGGCCTCGACGGTACCGGCGACCAGACCACGCAAACCCCGTTTACCGTGCAGTCGATCATGGCGATGCTGCAGCAGAAGGGCGTGAACCTGCCGCCCGGCACCCAGCTGCAGCTGAAGAACGTGGCGGCGGTGATGGTCACCGCTTCGCTGCCGGCGTTCGCCCAGCCGGGCCAGACCATCGACGTCACCGTGTCGTCGATGGGCAACGCCAAGAGCCTGCGCGGCGGCACCCTCCTGATGACCCCGCTGCAGGGCGCGGACGGCCAGGTGTATGCGATGGCCCAGGGTAACCTGCTGGTCGGTGGCGCCGGCGCGGCCGCCGGCGGGGCCCAGGTGCAGATCAACCAGCTGGCGGTCGGCAAGATTTCGGGCGGGGCCACCGTCGAGCGCGCCGTGGCCTCGAATCTCGGCGCCGACAACCAGGTCAAGCTGGAACTGAACAGCTCCGACTTCGCCACCGCCAGCCGGGTGGTCGAAGCGATCAACGATAAATTCGGGCCCGGCATCGCGACCGCGCTCGACGGCCGCGTGATCCGCGTGCGCGTGCCGTCCTCGTCGGACCAGCGGGTCAGCTTCCTCGGCATCCTCGAGGGCATCGACGTCAGTCCGGCGGCCGCGGCGGCCAAGGTGATCCTGAATGCGCGCACCGGCTCGGTGGTGATGAACCAGGCGGTGACGCTCGAGACGTGCGCGATTTCGCACGGCAACCTGTCGGTGACGATCGGCGCCGATCCCCAGGTCAGCCAGCCGGCGCCCGGTTCGCGCGGCGCCACCGTGGTGACGCAGGCGTCCACGGTCGAAATCAAGAAGGACCCGGGCAAGGTGTTGCTGGTCAAGGGCGGCGCCTCGCTGGCCGAGGTGGTCAAGGCGATGAACGCGATCGGCGCCACGCCGCAAGACCTGCTGGCGATCCTGCAGGCGCTCAAGGCCGCCGGCTCGCTGCGCGCCGAACTTGAAATCATCTGAGGACGCGCCATGATTCCGAATCCGTCCGACCTGTCGGCCAAGTTCGCGCTCGATACCAAGAGCCTGGGTGAACTGAAGCAGTCGGCCAAAGCCGGCTCGCCCGAGGCGCTGAAGGGCGCCGCGACCCAGTTCGAAGCGATGTTCATCAACATGATGATGAAGTCGGCGCGCGAGGCCACGCCGCAAGAGGGCATGCTGGACAACCAGCAGACCAGGATGTTCACCACGATGCTCGACCAGCAGATGAGCCAGAACCTGGCCAAGCGCGGCATCGGCCTGGCCGACATGCTGACCCGCCAGCTGGGCGCGCAAAGCGTCAACGCCCAGGCGATGGCGATCGGCGGCGAGCAGGCCAGCGGCGCGATGCCGGCCGCGATGGACGCGTCGACGCTGATGACGACACCCGGCGCGCTGCCGGCGCCGCCGGCCGGCGCGACCAGGCAGGCGCCGCACGTGCGCTCGTTCCAGGAAAAGCTGGCCGCGCATGCCGCCGAAGCCGAGCGCGCGACCGGCGTGCCGGCCAAGTTCATGCTCGGCCAGGCGGCGCTGGAGACCGGCTGGGGCAAGCGCGTGATCCGCAACGCCGACGGCAGCACCAGCCATAACCTGTTCGGGATCAAGGCCGGGGCAGGGTGGAAGGGCAAGGTCGCGACCGCCGTTACCACCGAATACGTGCACGGCCAGCCGCACCAGAAGGTGGAGAAGTTCCGCGCCTACGATTCGTATGCCGACGCATTCAAGGATTATGGGCGGATGCTCAGCAACAACCCGCGCTACGAGAAGGTGCTGGCGCACGGCGGCGACGCGGCCACCTTCGCGCACGGGCTGCAGCGCGCCGGCTATGCGACCGATCCGCAGTATGCGGCGAAGCTGTCGCGGATTATCAAGCATTCGCTGGCGTGAGGTCGGCAAGTGTTGTGGATTGAGTAACTCAAGTTTTGCGTAGTTTTGCCGTAGATGGCATAGAACCTAGAAAGACGACCATATGTCCCTCCTCAGCATCGGCAAGACCGGTTTGTTCGCGGCCCAGGCAGGGCTGTCGACCACTGGCCACAACATCGCGAACGCCAACGTGGCCGGCTACAGCCGCCAGTTGGTGGTGCAGGCGAGCGCGACGGCGATGGGCGAGGGCTACGGCTTTGTCGGGACCGGCACCCAGATCGCCCAGGTCAAGCGCTATTCGGACGAGTTCCTGAATGCCCAGGTGCGCAGCGCCCAGGCATCGACCAGCGCGCTCGACGCCTACCATGCCCAGATCAGCCAGGTCGACAACCTGCTGGCCGACAGCACCTCCGGGCTGTCGCCGGCACTGCAGGACTTTTTCGCGGCGGTGCAGAACCTGGGCGGCGACCGCGCCGGGTCGCCGTCGCGCGGCGGCCTGTTGCGCTCGGCCGACACGCTGGTGGCGCGCTTCCAGGCGATCAACAACAGGCTGGAGGAAATCCGCGCCGGCGTGAACAGCCAGGTGACGTCGAACGTCAACCTGATCAACACCTACGCCAAGCAGATCGCGCAGCTGAACAACGAGATCGCGCAGGCTTCGGGCGGCGAGACGCGCCAGCCGAACGACCTGATGGACCAGCGCGACCAGCTGGTGATGGAACTGAACAAGCAGGTCAAGGCCACCGTCATGCCGGGCGATAACAACAGCCTGACCGTGTCGATCGGCAACGGCCAGCCGCTGGTGGTTGGCCAGAAGGCGTTCGCGCTGGCCGCGACCACCTCGCCGACCGACCAGAGCCGGGTCGAGATCGGCTACATGACGGCGGGCCGGATCACGGTGCTGGACGAGAGCGCGCTGACCGGCGGCGAACTGGGCGGGCTGATGGAATTTCGCGCCAAGTCGCTCGACGCGGCGCAGAACGCGCTGGGGCGGGTCGCGATCGGGCTGGCCGAGACCTTCAACGCGCAGCACGAGCTGGGCCTGGACGCCGACGGCAACCCCGGCCGCCCCTTCTTCACCGTGGCCGACGCGTTCGTCACCAAGAACATCAACAACAACGCGACCAGCACCACCACGGTCAGCGCCAAGGTCACCGACCCGACCCAGCTCACCACCAGCGACTACCGGGTCGAATCGAACGGCAGCGCGTTCACCGTGATCCGCCTGTCGGACCAGCAGCCGACCGCAATCACGAGCTCGCCGCAGACCATCGACGGCGTCGAATTTACGATCGGCGGCAGCGCGGCGGCCGGCGACAACTTCCTGGTGCGCCCGACCCGCAATGGCGCGGCCGGCTTGCAGCTGGCGATCGCCAACGAGGCGCAGATCGCGGCGGCGGCGCCGATCGCGACCAGCAAGCCGCTGACGAACACCGGGACCGCGACCATCAGCGAGGGCACGGTCGACGCGAACTACCTGTCGAACGTGCTGGCCGGGCCGCTGACCTTGTCGTTCGACAGCGCGAGCGGCAACCTGGGCGGTTTTCCGGCATCGCAGCCGGTGACGGTGGTGGCCGGCGGCGTCAAGACCAACTACGCGGCCGGCGCGGCGATTCCGTTCACGGCCGGCGCCAGCTATACGGTGGGCGGCATCAGCTTCACGCTCAACGGCAAGCCGGGCGACGGCGACCAGTTCACGATCGCGCCGAATACCGGCCTGTCCGACATCCGCAACGCCGGCCTGCTGGGCGACCTGCAGTCGAAGAATATCTTCAACAATGGCAACGCCACCTACCAGTCGGCGTATGCGGACCTGGTGGGCATGGTCGGCAACAAGGCGCGCGAGGTGCAGGTCAATGCCGACGCCGGCAGCGCGCTGCTGGCGCAGGTGAAGGGCGCGGCGCAGGACGTGGCGGGGGTCAACCTGGACGAGGAGGCCACCAACCTGCTGAAGTACCAGCAGGCCTACCAGGCCGCCGGCAAGGTCATGCAGATCGCCAGCACCATCTTCGACACGCTGCTGTCGATCGGCAACTAATTCCGGAGCTCCCCATGCGCATCAGTACCAGCAACCTCTACGAAACCGCGACCGGCCAGCTCGGCAGCTTGCAGACCCAGTTGGCCAAGACCCAGATGCAGCTGTCGACCAACCGCCGCCTGTTGACCGCCGCCGACGATCCGATCGCGTCGGCGCGCGCGCTCGAGGTGAGCCAGTCGCAGGCGATGAACACCCAGTTCGGCACCAACCGCTCGAACGCGAAGTCGTCGCTGTCGCTGGTCGAGCAGGCGCTGGGCGACGTGACCAGCCAGATCACGGACATGAAAACGCTGGTGGTCAATGCCGGCAACGGCTCGTTCGGCCCGGGCGACCGCGAGGCGCTGGCAACCGAACTGGAAGGAAGGATGTCCAGCCTGCTGGGCCTGGCCAATACGGCCGATGGCACTGGCGGTTACCTGTTCTCCGGCTACAAGGCGACCACCCAGCCGTTTTCGCAAACCCCGACCGGCGCGCAGTACGTGGGCGACCAGGGCCAGCGCAGCCTGCAGGTGGGATCGGCGCGCAAGATGCCGGTGACCGACAACGGCAGCGCCATCTTCGAGAACAACCCGACCGGCAACGGCCGCTTCGAGACCCAGGCCGCAGGCGCCAACACCGGTTCCGGCATCGTGTCGCCCGGCTCGGTGACCGACACCAGCCAGCTGACCGGCCACGATTACGCGATCTCGTTCGCGGTGTCGGGCACGCCGGCGGTGACGAGCTACACGGTGACCGACACCAGCACCACCCCGCCGAGCGCGCTGCAGACGGGCGTGCCGTACCAGCCGGGTGCGCAGATCGCGTTCGGCGGCATGTCGCTCGACGTCAAGGGCGACCCGGCGGACGGCGATACGTTCACCGTCAAGCCGAGCGAGAAGCAATCGATTTTCACCACGCTCACCTCGCTGATCCAGGCGCTGCGGGCGCCGGCCGATGATGCGACCGGGAAGGCCGCGCTGACGAATGGCCTGAACACGGCCAATTCGAACCTGAAGAACGCGCTCGACAACGTGCTGACGGTGCAGGCGTCGGTTGGCGCGCGCCTGAAGGAACTCGACTACCTCGACAGCACAGGCAGCGACCTGGACGTGCAGTACGCGACCACCCTCGGCGACCTGCAGGACCTGGACATGGTCAAGGCCATCTCGCTGTTCTCGCAGCAGCAGATGACGCTGCAGGCGGCCCAGCAGTCGTTCAAGGCGACCTCCGGCTTGTCGCTGTTCAACTACATCAATTAACGACGGCAATCGCGCCGCCGGGCGGCGCGCCAGCCCGGGGAATTGCGCGGCCGGCATCGATCCCTTGATTGAACAGGTTCAGCATCGGCGTGCCGAGGTAGGGCAGGGCCAGGCTCAGCACGAGGAAGCCGGCGCCGATGGTGATCGGGAAGCCGATGCCGAACAGGTTCAGCTGCGGCGCCGCGCGCGTCAGGATGCCAAGCGCAATATTGGTGACCAGCAGTGTGGCGACGATCGGCAGCGCCAGTTGCAGGCCGGCCGAGAATATCTTTGCGCCCCAGCGCGCCAGTTCGAGCGGCGCGCCGACCGACAGCGGGGTGCTCGAAATCGGCAGCGTGACGAAGCTTTCGGCCAGCGCCTGCAGCAGCGCCAGGTGCGCATTCACGGCAAGGAAGGCCATGGTCGCGACCAGCGCCAGGAACTGGCTGACCGCCGAGGAGCGGCCGCGGGTGTTGGGGTCGAAGAAGCTGGCGAAGCTGAAGCCCATGGTGGTGCTGGCGACTTCGCCGGCAAACTCGATCGCGGCGAACACGAGCCGCATCGCGAAGCCCATCGCCAGGCCGATCAGCAGTTCCTGCAGCAGGATCAGGAGGCCGGCCCAGGACATCGGGTCGGCCGCCGGCAGCGCCGGGATCGCCGGCGCCATGATGGCCGCCAGCAGCACGCCGAGCGACACCTTGATCGAGACCGGCACCGCGGTATTGCCGAACACCGGCGCCGCGGCGACCAGGCCGAGGATGCGGGTCAGCGGCCATAGCAGGCCGGCGATCCAGGCGTTCAGTTGAAGGGAGGTGAGGGTGATCATTTGGTTGTCGCCGTCGTTCCCGCGCAGGCGGGAATCCCATTTACGCCAGCGTTGCGCAAACAAACTTGGGTTCCCGCCTGCGCGGGAACGACGGTGTTGAGGTTATCCACTGCTTGCGCGTGCGCTAGCCGATCATCGCCGGAATCCCGGTGAACACCTGGCGCATGTAGTCGGTCATCACCGACAGCATCCACGGCCCGGCCACGATCAGCGCCACGAAGATGGCCACCAGCTTGGGGATGAACGACAGCGTCGTCTCGTTGATCTGGGTCGCGGCCTGGAAGATGCTGACCACCAGGCCGACCACCAGCGCGACGAGCAGCAGCGGCGCCGACACCATCAGCGTCACTTCCATCGCGGTGCGGCCCATCGTCATCACGCTTTCCGGAGTCATGGCCGTTCCTTAGTAAAAGCTCTGCGACAGTGAGCCGAGCAGCAGCTGCCAGCCGTCGACCAGCACGAACAGCATCAGCTTGAACGGCAGCGAGATCACCGCCGGCGACATCATCATCATCCCCATCGACATCAGCACCGAGGCGACCACCATGTCGATGATCAGGAACGGGATGAAGATCGCAAAGCCAATCTGGAACGCGGTCTTCAGTTCGCTGGTGACGAAGGCCGGGATCAGCACCCGCAGCGGCACGTCGTCGGGGCCTTGCAGCGCCGGCGAGCGCGAGATCTTGACGAACAGCGCCAGGTCGCCCTGGCGCGTCTGCCTGAGCATGAAGCCCTTGAGCGGCGCCACCGCGCGGTCCATCGCCTCGCCCATCTGGATCTTGTTTTCCTGGAGCGGCTGGTAGGCGTCGGTGTAGATCTTGTCGAAGGTGGGGCCCATCACGAACAGGGTCAGGAACAGGGCCAGGCCGACCATCACCTGGTTGGGCGGCGCGGTCTGGGTGCCGAGCGCCTGGCGCAGCAGCGACAGCACGATGATGATGCGGGTGAAGCTGGTCATCATCAGGAGCGCGGCCGGCAGGAAGGTCAGCGCCGTCATCAGCAGCAGCGTCTGCACCGGCAGCGAGTAGGCGGTGCCGCCGCCGGCGGCCGGCGCGCTGGTGAAGGCAGGGATGCCGGGCGCCGCGGCTGCCAGCAGGGGCACGGCCAGCAGGCCCGCCGCCAGCAGGAATTTCTTATTTCGCATTACGTTTGTCGATCGTCTGTTTGAGCCAGTCGGCGAAGCCGGCGGCTGGCGCCACGGCGCCGGCAAGCGCCGCGCCAGCTTCGGCGCCTTGCTGCCTGGGCATCGTGGCGAGCGCATTGATGCGGCCGGGCGAGGCGCCGACCACGATCCACTGGTCGCCTACTTCGACGACCATGATGCGTTCGCGGCCGCCGATGTTAAGGGCGCCGATGACGCGCAGGTTGGCCGATCCGCCGCCGGCCTTGGGGCCATAGCGCTTCATCAGCCAGGCCAGCGCGGCGAGCACCAGCAGCACGAACACCAGGGCGAGGGTGGTCTGGAGCAGGCTGCCGGCCGATGGGGCGCCGGGACCGGGCATCGTGACCGGGGCTGGTGGCTGGGGCGCGGCCTGCGGGGCCGGGGCGGCCGGGGCGGCGCTTGCTGCCGGGGTCTCCGGTTGCTCCGCGCGAGCTGGGGTTCCCACCTGCGCGGCTGCGGGCTCGGCCGGCGCCGGGGTAGCGGCGGGTGCGGCGCCGGCTAGAAGCGGGAACGCGAGCACGAGCGTGGCCAGTAGGGTGGGCAGCTGTGCTGCCCACGCGTTCGAATGGTGAATGCGATGTGCAGCGGCTGAGCGGAGGCCGGTTGGACGCGTGGGCGGGAAACCCGCCCACCCTACGTTACTTGAAGACGTCATTTGTTCAGTTTTCTGATCCGTTCGGACGGCGTGATGATGTCCGTGAGGCGGATGCCGAACTTGTCGTTGACGACCACCACCTCGCCCTGGGCGATCAGGCAGCCGTTGACCAGCACGTCCATCGGCTCGCCGGCCATGCCGTCGAGTTCGACCACCGAGCCTTGCGCCAGCTGCAGCAGGTTCTTGATCGCGATCTTGGTGCGGCCAAGTTCGACCGTCAGCTGGACCGGGATGTCGAGGATGAAGTCGATGTCGTTCGGGGTGTCGGTGCGCGCGCCTTTGTTCGAGAAGTCCTGGAACACGGCGCTGCTGGGGGCCGCCTGCTGCTTCTCGAGCGCGGCCGCTTCGGCCGCGGCCTGTTCGGCGATCGCCGCGCCCCACGGGTCGTCGTCGTCGAGGTTCTGGTCGTCCTGGGTGTCAGACATGTGCTCTCCTGTTGCTTACTTCATGTTGTCGCTGTTGGCCAGCAGCTTTTCGACCTTCAGCGCGTACTGGCCGTTGAAGACGCCATAGCTGCAGTCCATGACCGGCACGCCGTCGACCGTGGCCTGCAGCATTTCCGGGACCGCGATCGGGATCACGTCGCCGACCTTCATGTTGAGGATTTCGTCGAAGTTGGCCTTGCCGTGGCCGAGGATCGCGACCAGTTCGACTTCGGCGACCTGGATCTGCTGCGTCATCAGGCGGATCCAGCGCTTGTCGACTTCCAGCGCTTCGCCCTGCAGGCTGGAGGTCAGCGCGTCGCGGATCGGCTCGATCATCGAGTACGGCATGCAGAAGTGGATCTGGCCCGACACCGAGCCCAGCTCGATGGTGAAGGTGCACGATACCACGACCTCGTTGGGGGTCGCGATGTTGGCGAACTGGGTGTTCATCTCGGAGCGGATGTATTCGAACTCGACCGGATAGACCGGCTCCCACGACTTGGCGTAGGCTTCGAACACGATGTCGAGGATGCGCATGATGATGCGCTGCTCGGTCTGGGTGAAGTCGCGGCCCTCGACCCGGGTGTGGAAGCGGCCGTCGCCGCCGAACAGGTTATCGACCAGCAGGAACACGAGGCCCGGGTCGAACACCATCAGCGCGGTGCCGCGCAGCGGCTTCATGTGGATCAGGTTGAGGTTGGTCGGGACCACCAGGTTGCGGATGAATTCGCTGTACTTGGAGACCCGCACCGAGCCGACCGAGACTTCGGCGCTGCGGCGCAGGAAGTTGAACAGGCCGATCCGCAGGTAGCGCGCGAAGCGCTCGTTGATGATCTCGAGCGTCGGCATGCGGCCGCGCACGATCCGCTCCTGGGTGGCCAGGTTGTAGGTGCGAACGCCGGACGTGTCTTCGGTCGCGACGACGTCGTCCTGGTCGCCGTTGACCCCCTTGAGCAGGGCATCGACTTCTTCCTGGGAGAGGAAATTATCGGCCATGGTCGGGCGTTACTGGATGATGAACGAGGTGAACAACACGTCGACGACTTCCTGCGGCTCGCCCTTGTCGACGAACGGTTGCTTGAGCGCGGCCAGGATCTCGCCGGCCAGCTGGCGCTTGCCGTCGATGGTGTTGATTTCGGATGCCTTCTTGCCCGACAACAGCAGCAGCACGCGGCTGCGCACCTGCGCCATGTTGGCCTTGAACAGTTCGACCTGTTCCGGGCCCTCGACCTGCAGCGTGAACTGGATCTGCAGGTACTGGTCGCCGTTCTCGGGCTGCAGGTTGACCGTGAACGGCTCGACCGCCACGTACTCGGGCGGCGCCACCTTGGCGGCCTTGCGTTCCTTCTTGGCCGGCGCATGGGCGTCGTCGCCCTTCAGGAAAAAGGCGGCCGCGCCGCCGCCGGCGCCGAGCACCAGCACGGCGCCGGCGATCAGCACGATCAGTTTTTTCTTGGAACCGCTGGGTGCCGCTTCCGCTTTCGCTTTCGGGTCAGCCTTCATTTTGGAATTCGCTTTCAAGATGCTTCGGATGCTGCGGGTGGAACGTTGCCGTCATTATGTCATTATCGGGAATAACTGAGCAGCGGGAAGCGTTGAAAAGAGGGAAGAAGAGCGGCTATCTCGTTGTTTCTTCAGCGAATGACGTTTTGGCAAGAGGTGCGGGGTCAGGCGAAGGTGTCGACCATGCCGCGCTCGCCCAGCGCGGTGACGCGGGTGGCGCTGCGGGGAGCGTTGTCAGCCATCGCGCTGCCCGAATCAAGGCGGCCACCGCCGCCGGCCCGAGGCTGGTCGCCGCCTGGCGCCTGGCGCCCGCCCTGGCTGCCGGCGTCGACCGTCGCGTTGCCGAGCGCGATGCCGCTCTCATTCATCATTTCGCGCAGCCGCGGCAGCGCGTTTTCGAGCGCCTGCCTGACTTCGAGCTGGTTGGCCGAGAACGCGACGCTGGCCTGGTCGTTGCTCACGCTGAGCACCACTTGCAGCGGGCCCAGGTCCGGCGGGTTCAGCGTCAGCGAGGCGCTTTGTTCTCCGCCTGCGACCATCCACACGATCTTCTGGCCCACCTGCTGGTCCCAGCCGGCGCTGCCGACGCGGGCGCCGATGCGGTCGGCCGGCATCGCCACCGGTTGGGCGATTTCGAACGGCGTGGCCGGGGCCTGCGCCACCAGTTGCGGCGCCGGGGCCGGCTCTTTCGGCGCAGCGGCGTCGGCCAGCGCTTCGCGCACCGGCAGGCGATCCGGCTGTTGCGCCTTCAGCTGGGCGGCGAAGATGTCATGGCCGGCGCGCGGCTCAGGGGCCTGGCCGGCCGGAGCGAGTGCGGCGCCGGGCGTGGCGGCGGCCGGGTTGCGGACCTGACCGAGCACGGCGAAAGCCCTGGCCGCGGCCGGCTCGGCGCTGTCCTTGCCCAGTCCCTTGGCTGGCGCCTGCAGCGTGGGCAGCTCGGCGCCGTCGGCGGCCGGCGGGGCGATCGCGGCATTTGCCTCGGCAGCGGCGTCGTTTTTCTGCAGCGGCTGCTGCATGCTCGCGACCAGCGCGAGCATGTCGGTGACTGCTGCCGCTGCTGGATTCTGCTCGGCGGCGCCGCTGTCGGTGTCCTGCTTTGCCTGGCTGTCGTCGGCGCTGCCGGCCGCCCTGGTTTCCGGCTTGGCGTCGGCCGGTTTGGCCGGCTCCGGCGCGGCGGCGGCGGTGGCGGCGCCGTCCTGGTCGGCTTGCGGCTGCCTGGCCGTCGACGGCTTCGGGGCCGGCGCCGGCGGCGTCGTCTCGTGGCGCTGTTCGAGCTCGCGCGACAGCGCGGCGCGGAATTCGGCGCCGCCGTCGGCGTTGGCCGGGGCGCTGGTACGTTGCGGCGCGTTGCCGGTGACCTGGATCGGGAGGGTGGTAGTTTGCATCGGTTGCTGGTCTGGTTGGCGGTTCAGCGCTTGTAGTAGGCGCCGCGGGCGGCGTGGTCGTCCATCAGTTTCTGGTCGCGCTTGTTGTCGAGCTTGAGGGCGTCGGCCGCCGCGCGCTCCGAGAGCGTGCGGTACGACAGGCGCTTGCGTTCCGCGGCCTGCCAGGCTTCCTTCTCGATGCCGCTCTTGTACTGGGCGTGCTTGATCACTTCGCGCTGGCCGGCGATTGCGTTGTCCAACTTGCCGACGAAGGCGACGAAGTTGTGGTACGCGAACGGCGTGATGCCCGACACCTGGGCCGCATCGAGCTTGTTGGCGTAGTCGTCGCGGTAGCCGAGCAGCATCTGCAGCTTCTGCTCGGCTTCGTCGACCGCTTGCAGCGCCGCGCCGAGCCGCGTGGCGGCCGCGTCGGCGTCGCGGTGGGCCAGGTCGATCAGGGTCTCGAGGGCGGATGGGTGGGCCATGGTGCGTCAAGTATATGCGCGCAGGGTGGCGCCCGATCAGCCGAAAAGAGCGGTAAGTTGGCCCAAGCTCTCGAGCATGCCGAGGTTTTCGTGGATTTCCTGGCACAGGAACTCCTCGATCTGGCCGTGCTTGGCGATGGCCTGGTCGAGCACCTGGTCGGTGCCGGGCGCGTAGGCGCCGACGCTGATCAGGTCGCGCGAGCGCTGGTAGCGCGAGTACAGCTGCTTGAGCGTGCGCGCGGCCTGCTGGTGCTCGCGCGAGGTGATCGAGTGCATGGCGCGGCTGATCGACTGTTCGATGTCGATCGCCGGGTAGTGGCCGGCTTCGGCCAGGCGCCGGTCGAGCACGATGTGGCCGTCCAGGATGCCGCGCGCGGCGTCGGCGATCGGGTCCTGCTGGTCGTCGCCCTCCGACAGCACGGTGTAGAAGGCGGTGATCGAGCCGCCGCCTTCGACGCCGTTGCCGGCGCGTTCGACCAGCACCGGCAGCTTGGCGAACACCGACGGCGGGTAGCCCTTGGTGGCGGGCGGTTCGCCGATCGCCAGCGCGATCTCGCGCTGCGCCATCGCGTAGCGGGTCAGCGAGTCCATGATCAACAGGACGTTCTTGCCCTGGTCGCGGAAGTGTTCGGCGATCGCGGTGGCGTAGGCGGCGCCCTGCAGCCGCATCAGCGGCGGGCTGTCGGCCGGCGCGGCCACCACGGCCGAACGGGCGCGCCCTTCGGGGCCGAGGATCTGTTCGATGAATTCCTTGACCTCGCGGCCGCGTTCGCCGATCAGGCCGACCACGATCACGTCGGCGGTGGTGTAGCGCGCGATCATCCCGAGCAGCACCGACTTGCCGACGCCGGTGCCGGCGAACAGGCCGAGGCGCTGGCCGCGGCCGACGGTCAGCATCGCATTGATCGCGCGCACGCCGACGTCGAGCGTTTCGGTGATCGGCGCGCGGTCGAGCGGGTTGACCGGGCGCGCGTTGATCGGCGCCACTTCGGAGGTAGCAAGGGGACCGAGGCCATCGAGCGGGCGGCCGGCGCCGTCGACCACGCGGCCGAGCAGCTGGGCGCCGACCGGCAGGTGGCGCGCGCGGTCGCTCGGGCGGCGGCGCGGGTGCAGCACGCTGCCCGGGCGCGGCACGGCCGCCTCGACCGGGTACACGCGCGCGCCCGGCACCACGCCTTCGAGGTCGCTTTGCGGCATCAGGAACAGGCGGTCCGCTTCGAAGCCGACCACTTCGGCTTCGATCCGGGCGCCGTTGGGCATCGGGATGGTGCAGGCGCTGCCGACCGCGAGACGCAGGCCGACGCATTCCATCACCAGGCCGGCGACGCGCGTCACGCGGCCCGACACCTGCATCGGCTCGACGAAATCGACCAGCGCGTCACAGTCGCGCAGGTAGGCCTTCCAGCGCGCCGTGTGGCGGTCGGGGGCGGCGCTGCTCATGGGCCGAGCCACTCGAGGTGCTTGCCGAGCGACTGGGCCAGGCGCTGCCAGCGCGCGCCGGCCTGGGCGTCGATCTGGTTGGTCGCGGTGTCGACCTTGCAGCCGCCGCGCGCGATGCTCGGGTCGGGCACCACGCGCCAGCCACCCTTGTCGAGTTCTTCGCCGATGCCGTTTTTGACCAGCTCGACGTCGGCCGGGTTGAGCATCAGCAGGGCCGGCTGCTGCAGCACCGGCAGGTATTCGATCGCCTCGCGCACCACCGGGATCACCAGCTCCGGCCTGACCTCGAGCGCGGTGCGCAGCATGCCGCGCGCCAGGTGCAGCGCGAGGTCGAGCACATCGGCCGCGATGGTCTCGTCGGCGGCGGCGACGGCCTGGCCGAAGCCGCCGGCGATGCTTTGCAGGTGCGCCAGTTCGGCGGCGGCGCGCGCCTGGCCTTCGGCCACGCCTTCGGCCAGGCCGTCGGCGTAGCCGGCCGCGCGGCCGTCGGCGAAACCGGCCTCGCGCGCGGCGGCGCGGATCGCGGCCACTTCGGCCTCGGTCGGCAGTTCGACCAGCGGCGCGGGCGGGGCCGCCGGTGCGGCCGGTTCGGACGCGCGCGCGCGCGGCGCATCGAACGAGGCCATCTCCCAGCGCTGGTAGGCGCTTTGCAGCTCTTTGCGGATCTCAGACAAACGAATCCTCGCCTTTTCCGCCCAGGACGATCTGGCCTTCGTCGGCCAGGCGGCGGACGATCTGCAGGATCTGCTTTTGCTGCGACTCGACTTCGGACAGGCGCACCGGGCCCTTCGACTCGAGGTCGTCGCGCATCATCTCGGCGGCGCGCTGGCTCATGTTCTTGAAGATCTTCTCGCGCAGGTCCTGCGAGGCGCCTTTGAGCGCGATGATCAGCATCTCGGACTGCACCTCGCGCAGCAGCAGCTGGATGCCGCGGTCGTCGATGTCGATGATGTTATCGAACACGAACATCTCGTCCATGATCTTCTGCGCCATGTCGTTGTCGTAGTTCTTGATGTTGTCCATGACCGAGGATTCCTGCTCGCCGCTCATGAAGTTCAGGATTTCGGCGGCGGTGCGCACGCCGCCCAGCGACGACTTCTTGATGTTCTCGTTACCCGACAGGAGCTTGGTCAGCACGTCGTTGAGCTCGCGCAGCGCGGCCGGCTGCACGCCGTCGAGCGTGGCGATGCGCAGCACCACGTCGTTGCGCAGGCGGTCGGTGAAGTTGCCGAGGATTTCGCAGGCCTGGTCGCGCTCGAGGTGGACCAGGATGGTGGCGATGATCTGCGGGTGTTCGTTGCGGATCAGCTCGGCGACCGACGACGAGTCCATCCACTTCAGGCTCTCGATGCCGGAGGCGTCCTTGCCGCCCAGGATACGGTTGAGCAGCACGGCGGCCTTGTCGTCGCCCAGCGCCTTGGTCAGCACCTGGCGGATGTATTCGTCCGAGTCGAGGCCGACGGTCGACTGCAGGTCGGTCTGGACCCGGAACGCGTCGAGCACGGTGACCACCTGTTCGTGCTGCACCGCCTTCATGGTGGCCATCGCGGCGCCCAGTTTGAGCACCTCGCGCGGGCCGAGGAATTTCATCACCTCGGCCGCCTCGGCCTCGCCCAGCGCCAGCATCAGGATCGCCGCCTTGTTGACGCCGTCTTTGTCCTTGTCACTCATTTGCGCCCAGCCATTCCTTGAGTACGTTGGCGACGATGCGCGGATCCTTCTGCGCCAGCTCTTTTGCCATCAGCAGGTTGGCGCGGTAGCCCTGCGCCTGCTTCTGCACCTCGATTTGTTCCTCTTCGGCCTCGACCAGCGCCGGATCGGCCGCCGCCGCGGCGAGCGGTTCGGGCGGCAGTTCGGTCACCTTGTCGAACTTGTGCAGCGCGTTGCGCATGAGCGGGCGCAGGATGCGGTACCACAGGAAGGCGATCACCAGCAGCGCGAACAGGTACTTGGCGGCCTGGGTCGCGAGCGGCAGGTTGGCGGGGTCGCGCCACCAGTCGAGGGTCGTGTTTTCGGCCGGCTTGTCGACGCCATCGAACGGCGCGTTGGTCACGTTCAGGGTGTCGCCGCGCGCCTGCGAATAGCCCATCGCCTGCTTGACCAGTTCGTTGATCTGGGCCACTTCGGCAGCCGCCAGCGGGCGCGCCGTGACCTTGCCGGTTTTCGGATCGACCAGGCGGCGATAATTGACCACCACGCCGACCGTCAGGCGCTTGATGCCGCCCATCGGGCGCTGCTCGTAGCGCACGGTCTTGTCGACCTCGAAGTTGGTGGTGGCGTCCTTGCGGGTGGGCGCGGCGGCGGCGGTGGCGGCGGCTGGCGGCGCGGCGCCGTTAAGCGGCGCGGTGGCCACGCCCGGCGGCTGGTTCGACAGCGCGCCCGGCACGCCGGACGGGTTGGCGCCGCCGGCGCCGCTGGCCTCGGAGGTTTGCTGGCTGCGGATCGCCTGCGGCTCGGGCGGCGAATTGGGCTTGTACATTTCGGCGGCGGTGTCGACCTGGGCGAAGTCGACGTCGGCGGTGGCCTCGGCGCGCACGTTGCCCTGGCCGACCAGCGGCGCGATGATCGACTCGACCTGCTTGACGATGTTCTGCTGGACCTGCTC
>JBJMVW010000262.1:0-2809 GCA_045810465.1 Massilia sp.
GATGTCCTGCTTTCGTCCGGAAGGCAGCGGCGGCCCGAATGCCCACCTGAAATTTTCCCCCTACGTGCACCCGATCGTGGTGAACGGCGTCAAGGCAGTCGTTGTCAACAATGCACTGCAGAGCATCGAACCGCTGGCCTACCACTTCGTTGTCAACTTCGCCAAGGACAATGACCTGCAGGTAATCGATGCCTGTTTCGTCCCGCCGCCGGGCGAAGCCAAGCCTTAAGCCTCCCTGAAGACGGGCCCGAGCGGCAGCAAGCCGCCGTTGTTGTCTGTTACCATCCCCCAGTTACCGTCCGCTGACTGATGGGGTCATATGAGTTTGATGAGCATAATGCGCGCGTACCTTGCGCCAATCCTGGCCGGCCTGGCCTTCCTCATGGCCGGCCCTGCCTGGTCCGCACTGCCCAAGGGCGTGGTGCTGGGCCCTTCGGTCGAAGGCATCACCGAATACCATCTGCCCAACGGCCTCAAGGTGCTGCTGTTCCCGGACGCGTCGCGCCCGACGGTGACGGTCAACGTCACCTACCTGGTCGGCTCGCGCCACGAGAACTACGGCGAGACCGGCATGGCCCACCTGCTCGAACACCTGATGTTCAAGGGCACGGCAAAGCACCCGGACATCACCCAGCAGTTTTCAAACCGCGGCATGGACTTCAACGGCACCACGTCGCTGGACCGCACCAACTACTACGAGGTGTTCCAGGCCGCGAACCCTACGGCGGGCCCGTCCAACCTGCAGTGGGCGCTGCAGATGGAGGCCGACCGCATGACCCACTCGTTCATCTCGAAGAAGGACCTCGACTCCGAGATGACCGTCGTGCGCAACGAGTACGAAAACGGCGAGAACTCGCCCAGCAACGTGCTGATGAAGCGCATGCAGGCCGTCGCCTACGACTGGCACGCCTACGGGCGCCCGACGATCGGCAACAAGAGCGACATCGAGAACGTCAAAATTGAGAACCTGCAGGGCTTCTACCGCACTTACTACCAGCCGGACAACGCGGTCCTGCTGGTGGCCGGCAAATTCGACCCGGACGCCACGCTCGGCACCATCAGCCGCCTGTTCGGCGCCATCCCCAAGCCCAAGCGCAAGCTGCCGCAGTTCTGGACCCTCGAACCGACACAGGATGGACCGCGCAGCTTCGAGGTGCGGCGCCAGGGCGACGTGCAGATTGTCGCGCTCAGCTACAAGGTGCCGTCCGCGCTGCACGACGACAGCGACGTGCTGAGTTTCGCCTCCAGCATCCTTGGCGACATGCCGACCGGGCGCCTGCACAAGCTGCTGGTCGAATCGGGGATGGCGAGCCAGGTGTTCGCCTACGGCCAGACCGGCTACGCGCCCGGCCTGCAGTATTTCGGCGCGGTGGTGAAGAAGGGCGCGCCGCTCGAGCCGGTGCGCGAGGCGCTGGCGCGCGCGGTCGAGGACTTCGCGCAGCACCCCCCGACGAAGGAAGAGATGGAGCGGGTGCGGCGCGCCTACCTGAACGACATCGACCGCAGCCTCAACGATCCGCAGCGCGTCGGCGTGGCGCTGTCGGAAGTGATCGCGCTGGGCGACTGGCGCCTGTTCTTCGTCGGCCGCGAGCGCGTCAAGACCATGACCGCCGACGAAGTCGCCGCCGCCGCGGGCCGCTACTTCAAGCGCGACAACCGCGTCACCGGCAGCTTCATCCCCGACGAAGCGCCGCAGCGGGCGGTGGTGCCGCCGGCGCCGAGCATCGAGAGCCTGCTCAAAGGCTTCAAGCCGAGCGAATCGAAGCTGGTGGCCGAAGTGTTCGAGCCGAGCCAGGAAAACATCATGAAGCGCACCAGGCTCACCACCGCCGGCGGGATCAAGCTGGCGCTGCTGCCCAAGAAGAACCGCGGCGAAGCGGTGTCGGTCGACCTGCGCCAGCACATCGGCGACGAGAAGAACCTGTTCGACAAGGGCGCCGTGCCGGGCCTGACCGCCGCCATGCTGATGCGCGGGACCAGCAAATACAGCCGGGTCGAGCTGGCCGACGCGTTCGACAAGCTGCGCATCGCGGGCGGCCTGACGCACTTCGAGACCACGCGCGAGAACCTGCCGGAGGCATTGCGGTTGGTCGCGCACGTGCTCAAGGAAGCCAGCTTCCCGGCCACCGAATTCGAGCAGCTGCGCCAGCAGACGCTGGTCGGGCTGGAAGCGAGCCGCGCCGAGCCGCAGGAGGTGGCCTCGCGCGCGCTGGCCGAGCACTTCAACATCTACCCGCGTGGCGATGTGCGCGCCGAAACCACGCTCGAGGAAGACATCGCCGACGTCAGGCGCGCCACGCTGGACCAGTTGAAGGCCTTCCACCGCGACTACTACGGCACGGTTCCGGCCGAGATGGCGATCGTCGGCGACTTCGACGCGGCCGCGATCGCGCCGATGGTAGACGAGCTGTTCGGCCACTGGAAGGCCCCCCAGCACGTGGCGCCGGTCCTGCGCCGCTACGCCGACATTGCGCCGATCCAGAAGACGCTCGACACGCCGGACAAGGAAAACGGCTTCTACGCCGCGCGCATGAACCTCGACCTCAACGTCGAAGACCCCGACTACCCGGCGCTGATGCTGGCCAACTACATTTTCGGCGAAGGCGGCCTCAGGTCACGCCTGATGGAACGGATTCGCCAGAAGGATGGTCTGTCGTATGGAGGCGGTTCGCAACTGGCCGCGGGCGACCTCGACCGGGCGGGCATGTTCGCGATCAGCGCGATCGCCGCGCCGCAGAACCTGCGCCGGCTCGACAAGGCGGTGCGCGACGAACTGGCGCGCGCGCTGAAGGACGGCTTCACGGCGGCC
>JBJMVW010000263.1:0-16331 GCA_045810465.1 Massilia sp.
ACGGCAGCACACGGGAACTTGGGTTCCCGCCTTCGCGGGAACGACGTGGTGCGTGTTCTTACTTGGGTTCCCGCCTTCGCGGGAACGACGTGGTGCGTGCGGGAACGACGTGGTGCGTGCGGGAACGGCGTGGTGCGTGCGGGAACGACGTGTTGGTGGCCTATTCGACGATCCGCAGCGAGTAATCCGTCGCCCGCACATCCTTGGTCAGGCTGCCGATCGAGATCCGGTCCACGCCGGTCTCGGCGATCGCGCGCACGGTGTCCATGTTGATGCCGCCCGACGCCTCCAGCAGCGCGCACCCCGCGTTCACCCTGACCGCCTCGCGCATCATCGCCAGGTCGAAGTTATCGAGCAGGATCGAGCTCGCGCCCGCCACCAACGCTTCCTCGAGCTGCGCGATGGTCTCCACCTCAACCTGGATCGGCACGCCCGCGCCCAACGCATTCGCCGCCTGCAGCGCGCGCGTCACGCCGCCCGCTGCCGCGATGTGGTTTTCCTTGATCAGGATGCCGTCGTACAGCGCCATCCGCTGGTTCTTGCCGCCGCCGACGCGCACCGCGTACTTCTGCGCCTGGCGCAGGCCCGGCAGCGTCTTGCGCGTGTCGAGGATCGCCGCATTGGTCCCGGCAATGACGTCGACGTATTTGCGGGTCGCCGTCGCCACGCCCGACAGCAGCTGCAGGAAGTTCAGCGCGCCGCGCTCCGCAGTCAGGAGCGAACGCGGGGACGCTTCGATTTCGCAGACCACGCTGTTTGCGCCCATCAGGTCGCCCTCGGCGTACTTCCAGTCGATGCCGGTCGCCTGGTCGATCGCCAGCATCACGCCTTCGAACCACGGTGCGCCGCACAGGACCGCCTGCTCGCGCACGATCACGCGCGCGTCGACACGGCTATCGTCGGGCACCAGCATGCCGGTCAGGTCGCCGGTGCCAACGTCTTCCAGCAGCGCGGCCAGGATGTTGGCCTCGAACGCGGCCTGCAGCTTGTCGTCGAACTGGTCGTGGGGATTACGCAGGGTCGTCATGCGGGGCCAACTCCGGTAAACAATGTGGATTCCTGTGCCAGGTCGCCGCTCGGCAGCGCCTTGGCCTTCTTCGCAGCCGCGAAGTCGAGCATGCGGTCGATCGCGCGCACCGCCCGGCGGCCGGTTTCGGGATCGACGAAGATCTCGTTCTTGCCGGTCTCAAGCACCTCGGCCAGGTTCTGCAAGCCGTTCATCGCCATCCAAGGGCAGTGTGCGCAGCTCTTGCAGGTGGCGCTGTTGCCGGCGGTCGGCGCTTCGATGAAGTGCTTGCCCGGCGCGGCCATGCGCATCTTGTGCAGGATGCCGTTGTCGGTGGCGACGATGAAGGTGGTCGCATCCATCGACTGCGCCGCGTTGATCAGCTGCGTGGTCGAGCCGACCACGTCGGCCTGGGCCACCACGGCGGCCGGCGACTCGGGGTGCACCAGCACCCTGGCGCCCGGATGCTCGGCGCGCAGCAGGTCCAGCTCGATGCCCTTGAATTCGTCATGCACCAGGCACGAACCCTGCCACAGCAGCATGTCGGCGCCGGTCTTTTTCTGGATGTACGACCCGAGGTGGCGGTCCGGCGCCCACAGGATCTTTTTGCCCTGCGCGTGCAGGTGCGCGACGATGTCGAGGCCGATCGACGAGGTCACCATCCAGTCGGCGCGCGCCTTGACGGCCGCGCTGGTGTTCGCGTACACGACGACCGTGCGGTCCGGATGGGCGTCGCAGAACTGTGCGAATTCGTCCGCCGGGCAGCCCAGGTCGAGCGAGCAGGTCGCGTCGAGGTCGGGCATCAGGATGGTCTTGCCGGGGCTGAGGATCTTGGCGGTCTCGCCCATGAAGCGCACCCCGGCCACGACCAGGGTTTTGGCCGGGTGGTCGCGCCCGAACCGCGCCATCTCGAGCGAATCGGAGACGCAGCCGCCGGTTTCCTCGGCCAGGTCCTGCAGGTCGGCGTCGACGTAGTAGTGGGCGACCAGCACCGCCTCGCGCTCCTTGAGCAGGCGCCGGATGCGCTCCTTCAGCGCGGCCTTTTCGGCCGCATTGGGCATCGCGGGGGTGCGCGCCCAGGCTTGGGCGGTCGAGCAGGCGCCGCCGAGTGGACGATCGTATTCGAAGGTCTTGATAGGTTGCGTATTCATGTGAATATCATCTCACATTGCGAATGGGTTTGCCGGGCACAGGCGCTGGCCGGGCCGGCGCCAGGCACGAGGGGCCCGGATCTTACGATGGCTGGACGCGTGGGCGGGAGACCCGCCCACCTTACCGGAGCCGTTATCGGTTCATGTAGGGTGGGCGGCTTGTCCGCCCACGCGTTCAACAACAGCCTGATCAGTCAATCCCCTGGCTCTGCAGGTACTCTTCGTAATTGCCGCGGAAGTCGACGACTTCGTTTTCCTTGACCTCGAGGATGCGCGTCGCCAGCGACGACACGAACTCGCGGTCGTGCGACACGAAGATCAGGGTCCCGGCGTACTTGTCGAGCGCGATGTTGAGCGACTCGATCGATTCCATGTCCATGTGGTTGGTCGGCTCGTCGAGCAGCAGCACGTTGTGGCGGCCGAGCATCAGCTTGCCGTACATCATGCGCCCCTTCTCGCCGCCGGACAGCACCTTCACCGACTTCTTGACCTCGTCGCCGCCGAACAGCAGCCGGCCCAGGATCGAGCGCACGGCCTGGTCGTCGTCGCCCTCCTTGGTCCACTGGCCCATCCAGTCGGTCAGCGTGGTCTCGGTCGCGAACTCTTCGGTCGGGTCCTGCGGCATGTAGCCGACGTTGGCGTTTTCCGCCCACTTCACGCGGCCGTTGTCGGCCGCCAGGCCGGCGATGTCCGGTCCGCCGACGCAGCGCAGCAGCGTGGTCTTGCCCGCACCGTTGGCGCCGATGATCGCGATGCGCTCGCCGGCCTCGACCATGATCGAGAAGTTCTTGAACAGCTGGCGGTCGTAGGCCTTCGACAGGCCCTCGGTTTCCACCGCCAGGCGGTGCAGCTTCTTCTCGCCGTCGAAGCGGACGAACGGATACGCGCGCGAGGACGGCTTGATGTCCTCGACCTTGATCTTGTCGATCTGCTTGGCACGCGAGGTGGCCTGGCGCGCCTTGGATTTGTTGGCCGAGAAGCGGCGCACGAAGTCCTGCAGTTCGGCGACCTTTTCCTTGGCCTTGGCGTTGTTGGCCAGCTGCTGGTTGCGGGCCTGGGTCGACGCCAGCATGTAGTCGTCGTAATTGCCAGGGTAGATCTTCAGCGTGCCGTAGTCCATGTCGGCCACGTGGGTGCAGACCTGGTTCAGGAAGTGGCGGTCGTGCGAGATGATGATCATGGTCGACTCGCGCTCGTTGAGCACGTTCTCGAGCCAGCGGATCGTGTGGATGTCCAGGTTGTTGGTCGGTTCGTCGAGCAGCAGGATGTCCGGGTTCGAGAACAGCGCCTGCGCCAGCAGCACGCGCAGCTTCCAGCCCGGCGCCACCGCGCTCATCGGGCCCTGGTGCAGGTCGATCGACACCCCTGCGCCGAGCAGCAGCTCGCCGGCGCGCGCTTCGGCCGAGTAGCCGTCGTATTCGGCGACCTTCCCTTCCAGCTCGGCCGCTCGCATGTAGTCGTCGTCGGTCGCGTCAGGGTTGGCGTAGATCGCGTCGCGCGCGGAAATCGCGTTCCACAGCTCGGTATGGCCCATCATGACCACGTCGAGCACGCGCATGTCTTCGTACGCGAACTGGTCCTGGCGCAGTTTGCCCAGGCGCTCGCCCGGGTCGAGCGACACGTTGCCGGCCGACGGCTCCAGGTCGCCGCCCAGGATCTTCATGAAGGTCGACTTGCCGCAGCCGTTCGCGCCGATCAGGCCGTAGCGGTTGCCATCGCCAAATTTGACGGAAATATTCTCGAACAGCGGCTTGGCGCCGAATTGCATCGTGATGTTAGCTGTGGATAGCACTGGAGGAAACCTTTAGAAGCGGAGTTTGCGATTAACCGTGTATTTTAGCATTGCGAGGTCGATCCGGCACGCCCCTGCCGGCTCACGGCCGGTGTGCGGGACCGTCCTCACGCGCGGCGGTGTCGCTGCTCGGATACTTGGTCTGGCCGTAGCGAATCAGCAAGACGCCGACCGCCAGCAGCAAGATCGCCACGCTCGAGGCGAGGATATGCAATTCCGAGGCGCGCTCGATATTCAAAATCAATTCGCGCGCCAGCGACACGATGGCGATGTAGAGCGGAAAGCGCACCGGAAGTTCGCCGGACCGGAAGTACTGCTTGACCATGGCCAGCACTTCGAGGAACAGGAACATCAGCAGCAGGTCGGTCAGGGTGACCAGCCGCGTTGAAATCATCTTCCAGGTTTCATTCGCCATCGCCAGGGTCGTCGAGATGCCGACCACCGTGAGGCCGAAGAACTCCGAGACCCGCAACAGCTTGCGCAGGAAATCTTGCGGCCACTCCAGTTGTTTCATGCCACGCCCCGGCTGTACTTACGTGGCAGTCTACTCTGGCGCCAACGCCGCTGGCGCGCACGCCGGGCTGGCAAGGTCGTTTGATGTGGATCGGCGGGC
Source organism: Massilia sp. (assembly GCA_045810465.1). GTDB lineage: Bacteria > Pseudomonadota > Gammaproteobacteria > Burkholderiales > Burkholderiaceae_D > Telluria. The sequence continues at coordinate 4,563 of JBJMVW010000263.1, forward strand.
CCGCAGCCCATACATGCGACGGTGTTAAACTCTATTCAAAAGGCCATGAACATGGAGCGTCAGATGGACAACGGCGACCGCGTCGGCGAACTCGCCCAAGGGTTCGCGGATCTTAACAAGCGCGTCATGGTGGTCGAGCAAGACCTCGCCGTCATCAAGTCCAATTACGCCACCAAGGCAGACGTGCTTGAGGCCAAAAACAGCGTGATCATGTGGGTCATCAGTGCAGTATTCCTCGCACAACTACTTCCCCGCCTTTTGGATCGACTCGGCGCCTAGCATCGTTATTGCCGCATCCAGTCCCGCAACTCGTAATACCAATACGTCAACTGCGCAGCCATCAACCCGGCCGGGCCGCCGGTCGCCGGCAACCCCCAACGCGCGAAACCGTTCACACCGTCCAGGTCGCCCTGGATCGCCGCCGCCAGCAGCTCGCCGGCCAGAGTGGTCGGCGCCACGCCGTGCCCGCCGAAACCCATGCCATACCACAGGCCGTCCGGCAGGCGTCCGACCTGCGGCATCTTGTGGCGCGCGTAGCTCATCAAGCCGCTCCATGCATGCTCGACCCGCGCCCCCGCCAACTGCGGGTACACCTTGACCATGTCGCGGTACAGCAGCTGCGCCACCTTCGATGCCGACCGGTCGCGCACCGAGATGCGCCCGCCCCACAGCAGGCGCGTGTCGACCAGCGGCCGGTAGTAGTCGAACGCAAAGCGCGTGTCGTAGACCGCGGCGCGGGTGCGCATCGCGGCCTGCAGCCGTTCGCCGAGCGGCTCGGTCACCATCACGTAAGTCGCGATCGGCAGCGCCGCCCCGCGCAGGCGCCGGTGCAGCCGCTCGATGTAGCCGCCGCAGCACATCACCACGTCGCGCGCGTTCACCTGGCCGTGGGCAGTCCGCACGCGCCACCCGGCCCCTTCCCGCGCCACCCGCGCCACCCTGCTGTGCTCGTGGATCGCGACGTCCCGCGCCGCCAGCGCGCGCGCCAGCCCCCGCGCGTACTTGAGCGGATGAAAATGAAAGCCATGGGGATCGAACAGCCCGCCGAAGTAGCGCCGCGTGTCGAGCAGTTCGGCCAGCGCGGCGCGCGGCACGCGCTGCCAGTCGACGCCCAGCTGGTCGGCCATGAAGCGCTGTTGCGCGTCGAGGATGCGGTCGTCGTCGAACCAGTTGGCCAGGATGACGCCTTCCTCGCGCGCGTCGCAATCGATCCCGTAATCGGCGATGCGGCGCCGGATCGTCCTGACCGCGTCCAGCGTCAGGCGGTACAGCTTGCGCCCGGCATCATCGCCGGCGGCGGACAGCAAGCTGCGCTCGCCCAGCGAAAAGCCGCCGAACACGAAGCCGCCGTTGCGGCCCGAGGCGCCGAAGCCGACCCGTTGCGCTTCGAGGATGACGATGTCGCGCACGCCGCGTTCGCGCAGCGACATGGCGGTGGCCAGGCCGGCGAAACCGGCGCCGATAATGCAAACGGCGCACTCGCGTGCGCCGTTCAAAGCGGGGTAAGGATCGGGCGAGCAGGTCGCCCGGTAGTAATCGAGCGCGGCGAGCGGCTCAGCCACGCCGCACCGTCGGATAATCCGACAGCACCAGCCTGAAACCTTCGCTGTCCGAAGCAAGCCGCCCTTGCGCGCCGAACGGTATCGTCACGCGCCGCGGGATGTGGCCGAACGAGAGGCCGGTCAGCACCGGGACCGGCAGCGTCGCGCGCAGGTAGGCCAGCATCTGGTCGAAGTCGTAGCCGTTGTCCGCGGGGCTGAGGCGATAGCCGGAGAAGTCGCCCAGCACCAGCGCCTGCTGGCGCTCCAGCACGCCCGCCTGCATCAGCTGCAGCAGCATGCGCTCGATGCGGTATGGGTGCTCGGCGATGTCCTCGATGAACATGATGCCGCCATCGATGCGCGGGAAGTAGTCGGTCCCGAGCAGCGACACCAGCATTGCCAGGTTGCCGCCCCAGACCGTGCCGCTGGCCTCGACCAGCGGATTGCCGGCAGCCTGTTCGCTGATGGTGTGGGTCGGCCCGGCCAGGCACTGCCAGAAATTATCGAGCGTGAAGCCGACCGGCTCGGGCGCGCCGAAGTCGCCGCCGAACATCGGGCCGGCATAGCTGGCTGCGCCGGTCTTGGCCATCAGGCCCATATGCAGGGCGGTCAGGTCGGAATAGCCGGTGAAGATCTTGCCGCTGGCCGCGAGCGCCTCGAAATCGATCTTCGGCAGCAGCCGCGTCATGCCGTACTGGCCGCGGATGGCCATCACCACCTGCACGGCGGGGTCGCGCGCGGCCTCGTGCAGCTGGGCCAGGCGCGCCGCGTCGGTGCCGCCAAAGCGCTGGTGGATTTGCGCGTGGTCGTAATAGTTGTGGACCAGGTAGCCCTGGGCTTCGAGCCGCGCGATGCCGCGCTCGATCGCCGCAGGCTCGGGCGCATAACCGCCCGGCGCCACGACCGCGATGCCGATTTGATGGGTGATCACTGTTTGACGAATAGCCGTGGTGATGAGTCTGGCGTCATCTTACCGTGGGCATGCGCGTCAATCAAGGCAATCAGGCGTTCGAGCAGCTGGGCCGGCAGATCGTGGCCCATGCCTTCGATGATTTCGAGGCGCGCGCCGGGCACGCTCGAGGCAGTGTCGATGCCGCATGCGGGCGGCACCAGCGGGTCGGCCGCGCCGTGGATCACCAGCGTCGGCACCGTAATCGACTTGAGCAGTTCGGTGCGGTCGCCCGAGCCCATCACCGCCAGCCACTGCCGCCTGGCGCCCCCGCCGCAGCTGCTGCGGCGTAGCGAGCGCGCGACGCGCCGGCGCAGCTGCTTGTCGGGTGTCGGGTAGGTCGGGCTGCCGATCGCCCGCAGCGCCGCCACCATCTGGTCGATGGCGCTGTCGGCGTCGGTGGGGTTGGCCAGCTGGCGGGTCAGTGCGCGCAGCAGGTCGGGATTCGGGCCCGGCAAGCCGCGCCGACCGCTGCTCGACATCATCGAGGTGAGGCTGAGCACGCGCGCCGGATGGCGCGCCGCGAGGATCTGCGCGATCATCCCGCCCATCGACACCCCGACCACGTGCGCCCGCGCGACACCAAGCGCGCTCAGGACGCCGAGCGCGTCCTCGGCCATGTCGTCGAGCTTGTATGGGGGCCTGAGCGGCCAGCCGACCCTGGACTTGAGTCCGGCGAGCGTCAGGTTGGGCGTGCCGGCGCGTTCGAACTTGGTCGACAGGCCGCAGTCGCGGTTGTCGAAGCGGATCACGTAAAACCCGAGGTCCACCAGGCCTTCGACGAATTCGTCGGGCCAGGCGGTGAGCTGCATGCCGAGGCCGTGCACAAGCAGCACGGGCACGGCCTTGGGGTCGCCTGCGGTGTCGAAGGCGATGCGAATACCGTTGGCGGTCAGGGTAGGCATGGCGACAGCGCCGGTACCAGGCAAGCCGCAAACGGCCGGAGGCGCCGGAAAATGAGTGGAAAAGGCAAGCTGGTCTCCTGTCGCCGGACCCCGGCGACGTCAAAACCAGCATACCATTTTTGTCATACGCGCGGCGCTCATGGACGAACGCGCGCGCGCCGCGCGCAGGCAGCGCTCAGTCGGCAATCACGCGGCGCGCGGCTGCCCGCCGTTCGGCGAAAAAGCCCTTGAGCATGAGGGCGGCCTGGTCGGCCAATACGCCGCCGACGACTTCGGTGTGGTGGTTCAGCCGCTCCTGCGCGAACAGGTCGAGCACCGAGCCGCAGGCGCCGGTCTTCGGATCCACGGCGGCGTAGATCACCCGCGCCAGCCGTGCATGCATCATTGCGCCCGAGCACATCGCGCACGGCTCGAGCGTCACGTACAGTTCGCAGCCCGGCAGCCGGTAGTTGCCGAGTTTTTCGGCGGCGGCGCGCAGCGCCACGATCTCGGCATGCGCGGTCGGGTCATGGCGGCCGATCGGCTGGTTGTAGCCGGTCGCGACGACTTCGCCGTCCCTGACCACCACCGCGCCCACCGGCACCTCGCCCTGCTCCCAGGCACGGCGCGCCTCGGCCAGCGCGAGCTCCATGAAACGCGGGTCAGGCATCGGTGATCTCGGCCCAGCAGTTCGGGGTCTCGTGCAGCACCAGCTTGTGCAGGCGCAGGCCGGTGCCGAAGCGGTCGGTGTACGCCGCCTTCAGGATCCCGAATGCGACCTGGGCCAGGTTTTCCACGGTCGGGATGCGGTCGATCACGACCGTCTTGTGGCCCGGCAGGCTGGCCAGGAAGTCGCGCACCTTGTCGTCCTTGTTGTAGACCAGGAACGCGTGGTCCCACACGTCGACCAGGTGCTCCTTGGCGAGCGCCTTGATGTCGGAAAAATCCATGATCATGCCGTTGTCCGAGTTGCCCTCGGCCTCGATCACGGCGCCGACCAGGGTGATCTCGAGCGTGTAGCGGTGGCCGTGCAGGTTGCGGCACTGGCTCTTGTGGTCGGGAATCCGGTGTCCGGCATCGAATTCGAGCTTGCGTGTAATGGTCAGCATTGCAGCTTATTGAATATGTTAGGGGATCTGTAGCAGTTTATGGGTCTGGAGGCTGAGCTTCCATTTCGGATTGCGGCGGCAGGTCTCGATGGCCAGGCGCGTGTTGTGCCCGGCCAGCGGGCCGTCCATCGGCTGCACGTAGAAATTCTCGAAATCGAGCTGTTCGTAGGCGGCCAGGTCCTGGTTGGTTTGGGGCACCACGACCTTGATCTCGTTGCCCTTCCCGACCACCAGTTGCGAGCCCATCTTGGGGCTGACGCACACCCAGTCGACCCCGGCCGGCACCGGCAGCGTGCCGTTGGTCTCGATCGCGATCGTGAAGCCTGCGGCGTGCATGGCGTCGATCAGCGCCGTGTCGAGCTGCAGCAGCGGTTCGCCGCCGGTGAACACCACGTATTTGCTGGCCGTATAGGTGCGCGGCCAGAGGCTGTCGATTTCCGCCGCCAGCGCTTGCGCGTCCTTGAACTTGCCGCCGCGCTCGCCGTCGGTGCCGACGAAATCGGTGTCGCAGAAGGTACAGATCGCGCTGGCGCGATCGGCCTCGCGGCCGCTCCACAGGTTGCAGCCGGAAAACCGGCAGAACACGGCGGGACGCCCGGCGTGCGCGCCCTCGCCCTGCAGTGTGTAAAAGATTTCCTTGATGCTGTAAGTCACGTTAAGCCTCTCGTCAACCGACCATTATACCGCGCCCCGGTCCAGGCAATGGCGGCCGCGGAATGCATTCTGCTTGCGTCAGCGCAACATGCTTTGGCCAGTCGGCGTTGACGCCAGACAATATTCAAAACCGTTCCCGGCAGTAACTTTTAACCAGAAAGTTCTGAACAACGGTCGGAAGGAACGCCATGAAATCGCTCAGGAAGCAGGTCACCCACGGCGCGGCGCTGCTGCTCCTGCTGCTCACCGCTTACCTGGCGGCCACCAGCCCGGTGCGCGTGTCGGCGTCGGTCGGCGCCGCCGTCCTCGTCGCGGTGCTGGCGGGATCGGCGCTGCACCTGGCCCGCGCGCGCATCCACGAGCGGCGCAGGGTCAGCCAGATCCGGGCGGCGCTGGCCAAGGAACGCAAGACGCGCGAGCGCGCCGAGCAGACGCTGGCCGACGCCCAGGGCGTGCTGTGCCGGCTGGCGCGCGACCAGGCGAACGTGCGCGACGCCGAACGCAGCCGTATCGCGCGCGACATCCACGACGACCTCGGCCAGAACCTGCTGGCCCTGCGGATCGAACTGTCGCTGATGGAGGTCTCGACTTCCGGCATCCATCCTGCGATCCACCAGAAGATCGGCGTCATGGCGCACAACCTCGACCTGGCCATCCGCTCGCTGCGCGCGGTGATCAACAACCTGCGCCCGCCCGCGCTCGACCAGGGCCTGCGCTACGCGATGGAACGCCAGCTGGCCGAATTCTCGCGCGTCAGCGGCGTCGGGCACCAGTTCGAGGCGCCGGTGGCCGGCTGCGACGCCAGCGCCGGCCAGCATGATGCCGACGCAGTGCTCTATCGGGTCTTGCAGGAATCGCTGTCGAACGTGGCCCGCCACGCGCAGGCCAGCATGGTGCGCGTGGCGCTCGGCTGCGACGGCGTCCAACTCACGCTGAGCGTGGCCGACAATGGCGTCGGCATGCCCGCCACGGCCGCGGACGGCTGCGGCCTGGCGGGCATGCGCGAGCGGGTCGGCGCGGCCGGCGGGGTATTTTTCGTCGACAGCCGGCCTGGCGCCGGCACCACGCTGACGCTGTCGGTGCCGCTGCGGCGGGCGGCGGTGCCTGATTGAGTCCCAAACAGGTTTTCTTGCTGCATATCAATAAAGAAGCGGCCTCCGGGTAGCAAAATCCAGTCTTGTCACCAGTCAATTGTTTGCCCCGCGGATACGCTAGAGGACGCCCATGACGAGCACAACAACAATACAACGCCTGATGGAATCCTCAGCTCCGGTCCACGACCGGGCATTTGCCAACCAGCTGATGGAAATGCTCGCGGTCCCTGTGTTTGTACTCGACAACAACTCGAAGGTCATGATCTGGAACCGGGCCTGCGAGCGCCTGACCGGCGTGCCGGCCGCCGAGATCATCGGCACCGACCAGCACTGGCGCAGCTTCTACGCCCAGCCGCACCCGACGCTGGCCGACCTGGTGATCCAGAACCGGACCGACGAAATCCGCCACCTCTACCCGCGCCATGCGATCACGCACCCGATCCAGGCCAACCTGTCGGCCGAGAGCTGGTGCGACATGCCGCGCATGGGCCGGCGCCGCTACCTGGCGTCCGACGCCAGCCCGATCTACGACAGCTCGGGCGCGATGACGGCCGTGGTCGAGACGCTGCGCGACATGACGGACGAAAAGCAGGCCCAGATCGCGCTCGAACAACTGGCCACGCGCGACGGCCTGACCGGGCTGGCGAACCGGCGCTGCTTCGACGATACCCTGCATGCCGAATGGGCGCGCGCGCTGCGCCAGAAACTGCCGCTGTCGCTGCTGATGGTCGATGTCGACAACTTCAAGGCCTACAACGACGCCAACGGCCACCTCGGCGGGGACGAATGCCTGAAACGGATCGCGACCGCGGTGGCGAGCGAGATGCGCGCCAACGACCTGGTCGCGCGCTACGGCGGCGAGGAGTTTGCGGTGATCCTGCCCAACCAGTCGCTCAAGGGGGCGGCCATCGTGGCCGAGCGCATCCGCTGCCGGGTCGAGCAGTTGCAGGTGCCGAACCGGCTGGCGCCGACCCAGCATGTGACGGTGTCGATCGGCGCCGCCACCGCCCTGGCCGGGCCGGACAACGACGCCAGCCAGCTGGTGGCGATCGCCGATGCGGCGCTGTACCGGGCCAAGCACCTGGGACGCAACCGCATCAGTTTGCCGGTGTGAGTCGCCAACAGGCAGCCAGGCCTGCTGAAACCCACTCCTTCCCCGCCGTCATTCCCCTGAAAACGGGAATCCATACTGAAGCCGCGTCAACGCACACTCAGCATGGATTCCCGCCTTCGCGGGAATGACGTTTTGGGGTCGGTTTCTCTTGTTCGGTTCCTGCCGTCTCGTGCCGTCTCCTGCCGGGTGGGGCGGCGCCCCCGCCTACGCGACCCAAGCCCGCGATTGCACCGACGCCTTGACGGCCAGGTGTGCTGAACGCGTGGGCGGACGAGCCGCCCACCCTACACGATGCGATCAGCCCGGTGTGATGCGATCCCACCCATGGCGCACGGCCGCCTTCATTTTTTCCCAGGTCGATGCGCCGCCACCGCCGGGGCGCTTGTCCCAGTCGCTGCGCAGGTCGCTCTCGACGTCGTTCCACGGCCGGCCGCGATACTTGTCGCTGCGTGCCATCTGCGAACCGTAGCTGTAGGCAGGCGCGTACTCGTCGTACGTGCCGCCACCCGCGCCGTAATTGCTCTGCCAGTGGCTGCGGTAGTAGGCGTCGTCCGTCGTGCCCGCCCCCGCCGCAGTCGCGCCCAGCTGCTCGACGCCCACCTCGGTGTGGCGCACCGTATCCGAGATCTGTTCCTGGTGTTCGGTGACCTGCTTGCCGACCACGACTTCCTCCACCACGCGCGCCGATTTCTCGACCACCGCCTCCTCGGCCGTCTCGCGCATTTCGATGTCCTGCTCCTTGAACGCGGTCGTGTCGCCGGTGCTGATCGGCTGGTCTACCGCGTGGCGCTCGACGTTCACGTGCTCCTCGCGCAGGCCGATGCTTTCGTGGACCGGCGTTTCGACCACGCGCGAGAACACCCGCACGCCGCCACGCTGGACTTCGCGCTTGCCGACCTTGAGCTGTTCTTCGACGACCGGGATTGCGGTGCTGCCGGTGGTGCTGGTGTCACGCTGCTGCGAGCCCTGCAGGTTCGAAGCGCCCACGATGCCACCCTGCACATTGGTGCTGCCGCCGGTGGCGCCCTGCAGCGACGCGCCGCTGGTGCCGGACGACAGGTTGCCGCCGTCGGTCATCGGTTCCTGGTAGGTGCCGCCCATCGGCACCGCATCGTTCAGCGACTGCTGCTGGTACAGGTTACGGTCGCCTGTCGTGTCGGCCTGCATGGCGACCGAGGCCGACTGCTGCATGCCGCCCGCGCCGCTCATCCGCATCGATTCCGGTTGCGCCACCGCCGCGCCGCCGGCCCACTGGGCGGCCCGCTCGTCGATGTCGACCGGGCCGTGGCGCTCGACGATATCGGCCGCGCGCTCGACTTCCGGCTCGTCCGTCGCATTGACTGTCAGCACATGGTGGCCACGGCTGACCGCGTCCGAATACTTCTGGACGTGATCGCTGTTGTCGGTCCCGAAGATGCTGCCGAAAAAGTGCTTGATGCTGGCGCCGATCCCTTCGTCATGCGTGTCCGATGCCACGCTCGTCGTCGAGCGTCCGGTCACGCTGTCGGACTGGCCGGTCGCATCGGCATGCGAAATCTTCACTTCCTGGCGCGAGAAGCCGGACGCGAGCAGCTCGTCCATGGCATGTTCGGCATCACTGCGATTGTCGAATACGGCTACTAATGTATGTTGCATGATGCTTCCTCCAAATGTTGAAAGATCGCCCGTTGACGGCTTGCCGGCGTCGTCGAAGCGCTCGACGTCGATGTGTTCCGACTTCAGCATGACGGTATCTAGGTGGCGTTGCTCGTGCCTGACTTTGGTAATGTGCAGCTCTTCCTTGAGGCGCAGCCGGCGTTCGACCACCACCACTTCCTCGAGGACCGGCACCACCAGGGTGTCGCCTTCGTAGCGCGTGGTTGGGGCTTGGCCGGCCTCGACCATCCGGTCGACCGTCACGTGCCTGACCACGACCTCGTCGCGCAGCAGGCGCTCGTCGATCGTGGCGGGATGCTCGGTGACAGTCTTGTGGATGCGTACGCCGCGGCCGGTATCCACTTCCCGGCTGCCGACCGCCAGCTGTTCCTCGAAAACCGGCAGCGTGACCTTGTCGTGCAGTTCGGGTTCCGTGGCCTTGCCTGCCATAGAGTCGGCTCCATTCAAAGTCGCTGGTGCGAGAGCGATTTAGATTACTCTAATCGTTGCGCAGACCGCGCACCATTGACCCCCCTCAAGTTTGCCGTTCACCCCGGCGCGATGCTACTTACATGTACCTTGATCCTGATTGGAGAACACGATGGAACTGACGGCGACAGGGCGTGACGCCCCGATCCTCCGGCCCGCTCAAGAGCCGCTCCCCATGCCGCGCGAAGACGTGGTGGCGCTGCACCGCACCGTACCCGAGCCGCCGAGCGACGCCGACCGCCTGCTGCGCGCGCTGATCGGCCACGCCACCCAGGGGATCTCGCCGGCCAGCCTGGCGCTCGCCGGGTTCGACTGGATGATGCACCTGGCGCAGTCGCCGGCCAAGTGGCAGCAGCTGGTCGAGAAAGCGTGGAAGAAAGACATGCGCTGGACGGCCTACGCGATCCGCACCATGATGGGCGAGCACCCCGCGCCATGCATCGAGCCGCTGCCGCAGGACCGCCGCTTTCGCAGCGAAGCGTGGCAGCGGTACCCGTACAACCTGCTGCAGCAGGCCTTCCTGCTCAACCAGCAATGGTGGCACAACGCCACCACTGGCATCGATGGCGTCACCCAGCACCATCAACAGGTGGTCTCGTTCGTCGGGCGCCAGCTGCTCGACATGCTCTCGCCGATGAACTTCGTGGCCACCAACCCCGACGTGCTGGCGGCCACCCTGGAAGAAGGCGGCCTCAACTTCGTGCGCGGGGCCGCGTACATGGCCGAGGACATGCAGCGCAAGGCCAGCGGCCAGCCGCCGCTGGGCGCCGACAGCTTCCGGCCCGGGCAGGAAGTGGCGGTCACGCCCGGTGAAGTGATCTACCGCAATCGCCTGATCGAACTGATCCAGTACAAGCCCGCCACGCCCAGCGTGCACGCCGAGCCGATGCTGATCGTGCCGGCCTGGATCATGAAGTACTACATCCTCGACCTGTCGCCCCACAACTCGCTGGTGCGCTACCTGGTCGAGCACGGCCACACCGTCTTCATCATCTCGTGGCACAACCCGACCGCGGCCGACCGCGACCTGTCGCTCAACGACTACCTCGACGAAGGGGTGCTCGCCGCGCTCGACGTGATCCGCGCGCTGGTGCCGGGCCACCCCGTCAACGCCGCCGGCTACTGCCTGGGCGGAACCTTGCTCGCGATCGCCGCGGCGGCGCTGGCCAGCCGGGGCCGCAAGTACCTCAATACCATGACGCTGCTGGCGGCGCAGACCGACTTCTCCGAGGCCGGCGAGCTGTCGCTGTTCATCGACGAAAGCCAGGTCACGTGGCTCGAAGACCTGATGTGGGAGCAAGGCTACCTCGACAACCGCCAGATGGCCGGCGCCTTCCGCCTGCTGCGCTCGAACGACCTGCTGTGGTCGCGCGCGGTGCAGCAGTACCTGCTCGGCGAGCGCGCGCCGATGAGCGACCTGCTGGCGTGGAACACCGACACCACCCGAATGCCCTATCGCATGCACAGCGACTACCTGCGCTCTTTATTCCTGCGCAACGACCTGTTCTCGGGGCGCTACCGGGTCAACGACAGGCCGGTGGCGCTGACCGACGTCCAGCTGCCGATCTACGCGGTGGCGACGATGACCGACCACGTGTCGCCGTGGCGTTCGGTGCACCGGATCCACCTGCTGTCCAATTGCGACGTGAGCTTTACCCTGACCACCGGCGGGCACAATGCCGGCATCGTCAGCGAACCGGGGCACCACGGCCGGCATTATTACAGTGCGGAGCGGCACCGCGGCGATGGTTACGTCGACGCCGAGGCATGGATGGGACAAGCAAGCGCCCACGAAGGCTCGTGGTGGCCGGCATGGCTGGACTGGCTCGAGCGCGAGGCGCGCGGCCCCGACGTTGCGGCGCGAGTGGTCGGCGCGTCGCTGGCGCCGGCGCCAGGGACCTACGTGCTGGAGCGCTAGCCGCCACGGCGCTCAAAGCCGGCACCGGGCCAGCTGCGTAGGGTGGGCACCCCGTGCCCACCCGAAAGGATGCATGGCGCTGGCCGCGCCCCGCGCGCCTGCGAGCGCCGACTACGAGGTATCTCGTCGTTCCCGCGGAGGCGGGAACCCAATTTCGCATGCACGCCACTTCGCTCGCCATTTGCAAATGGCATTGAACTTAGGTCCCCGCCTTCGCGGGGACGACGTTTTTGTGCTTATGCCAGCACGTAGGGTGGGCACCCCGCGCCCACGCGAACGGATGCATGGCGCTGGCCGCGCCCCCGCGCGCCTGCGAGCGCCGACTACGAGGTATCTCGTCGTTCCCGCGGAGGCGGGAACCGAATTTCGCATGCACGCCACT
>JBJMVW010000264.1:0-1761 GCA_045810465.1 Massilia sp.
ATGGCCGAGGATGAAGGCTACAACCGCTTCTTCTCGTACATCTCGCTGTTCACGTTCTCGATGCTGATGCTGGTCATGTCCAACAACTTCCTGCAGCTGTTCTTCGGCTGGGAAGCGGTGGGCCTGGTCTCGTACCTGCTGATCGGCTTCTGGTACACCCGCCCGACCGCGATCTTCGCGAACATGAAGGCGTTCCTGGTGAACCGCGTCGGCGACTTCGGCTTTATTCTCGGCATCGGCCTGCTGGTGGCGTACACCGGCACCATGAACTACCACGAGACCTTCCTCAAGAGCGCAACCCTGGCCGGCCTCACCGTGCCGGCCACCGGCTGGCCGCTGCTGACCGCCGCCTGCATCTGCCTGTTCATCGGCGCGATGGGCAAGTCGGCGCAGTTCCCGCTGCACGTGTGGCTGCCTGACTCGATGGAAGGCCCGACCCCGATCTCGGCACTGATCCACGCGGCAACCATGGTTACCGCCGGCATCTTCATGGTGGCGCGCATGTCGCCGCTGTTCGAGCTGTCGGACACCGCGCTGTCGTTCGTGCTCGTGATCGGCGCCATCACCGCGCTGTTCATGGGCTTCCTCGGCATCATCCAGAACGACATCAAGCGCGTGGTCGCCTACTCGACCCTGTCGCAGCTGGGCTACATGACCGTCGCGCTGGGCGCCTCGGCCTACTCGGTGGCCGTGTTCCACCTGATGACCCACGCATTCTTCAAGGCGCTGCTGTTCCTTGGCGCGGGTTCAGTCATCATCGGCATGCACCACGACCAGGACATTCGCAACATGGGCGGCCTGCGCAAGTACATGCCGATCACCTGGATCACCTCGCTGATGGGCTCGCTGGCCCTGATCGGCACCCCGTTCTTCTCGGGCTTCTACTCGAAGGATTCGATCATCGAGGCGGTGCAGGCGTCGGAAATCGCGGGTTCGGGCGTTGCCTACTTCGCGGTGCTGGCCGGCGTTTTCGTCACCGCCTTCTACTCGTTCCGCATGTACTTCATGGTGTTCCATGGTGAAGAGCGCTTCGGCAAGCCGCACCACGAGAGCCATGGCCACGATTCGGACGCGCACAATGAAGAAGAGGAAGACGCGCACGGCCACCACGGCCTGGCCCCGGGCCACAAGCCGCACGAGTCGCCGTGGGTGGTGACCCTGCCGCTGGTGCTGCTGGCGATCCCGTCGGTGATCATCGGCTACCTGACGATCGAGCCCATGCTGCACGGCAGCTTCTTCAAGGACGTGATTTTCGTCGGCGAGAACCACAAGGCAATGGAAGAGCTGGCGCACGAGTTCCACGGCGCCGCCGCGATGGGCGTGCACGCGTTGACCTCGGCCCCGTTCATCCTGGCGCTGCTGGGCGTGGTGGCGGCTTACTACTGCTACATGGTCAACCGCAAGGTGCCGGCCTGGTTCTACGACAAGTTCCATGCGCTGCACACGCTGCTGGACAACAAGTACTACATGGACAAGTTCAACGATGTGGTCTTCGCCGGCGGTGCACGCCTGGTCGGTGGCGGCCTGTGGAAGGTGGGCGACGGCGCGCTGATCGACGGCCTGGTCGTCAACGGCAGCGCCAAGCTGGTCGGCTGGTTCGCCGCGGTCACGCGTACGTTCCAGACCGGTTACATCTACCACTATGCATTCGTGATGATCGTGGGCGTGCTGGCAACCCTGCTGTACTTCTTCCCGTTCTGGCACGCATAAATCACAGGCAAAAGAAAAGACAATGATGCAGTCTATCTCTACAACTCCTTA
>JBJMVW010000265.1:0-32513 GCA_045810465.1 Massilia sp.
CAGCAATCCGGTGTTCGGGCGGCCGTAGTGCAGCACCTGCGGGTCTTCGTGGTAAACGCGGCCGATGCCGTGGCCGCAGTATTCGCGCACCACCGAGTAGCCGGCGCTTTCCGCCAGCTTCTGGATCGCATGGCCGACGTCGCCCAGGCGCGCGCCCGGACGCACCGCGCGGATGCCCGCCATCATCGCGTCGAAGGTGGTGTCGACCAGGCGCCGCGCCGCCTCGCTCGGGGTGCCGGCGTAATACATGCGGCTGGTGTCGCCGTGCCAGCCGTCCTTGATCACGGTGACGTCGATGTTGACGATGTCGCCGTCCTGCAGGATCTGCTGCGGGCTGGGAATGCCATGGCAGACCACGCCGTTGACGGAAGTGCACAGGGTTTTGGGAAAGCCGTGGTAGCCGACGTTGGCCGGCGTGGCTTTTTGCACCTTGCGGATGTATTCGTTGCAGCGCCGGTCCAGTTCCTCGGTCGATACGCCGGGCACGACGTATTCGCCGATCATCTCCAGCACCTCGGCGGCGAGGCGGCCGGCCACGCGCATTTTCGCGATGTCTTTGTCGTTCTTGAGTTTGATAGCCATATTCAGTCCTGGTTGCCCGCCCATCATACCGGAACGGGCAGGCAGTAAAAAAGCCGTCCGGCGGGACCGGACGGCTTTTTCTGCAGCGGGGCAGGGCGACGCTTACCTGGTAGCGCTGCCCAGGTACTGGACCAGCGCCTTGACGGCCGCTTCGTCGCTCATGCCCGAGAACGGCATGCGGTTGCCCGGCACCACTTGCTGCGGGTTGCGCAGGAAGTCGGCCAGGTTCTTCTCGTCCCACACGATGCCGCTGCGCTTCATCGGGCCCGAGTAGCGGAAGCCCTCGGCGCTGCCGGCGGTGCGGCCGATCAGCTTGTTCAGGTTCGGGCCGACGCCGTTTTCACCGGCCTTGACCGAGTGGCAGGCGACGCAGGTCTCGAACGACTTCTTGCCGAGGTCGTCGGCGGCCTGGGCCGTGGTGGCGAAAAGGGCGGCAGCGGCTGCCAGCGAAAAAACAAAATTACGCATCGATCAGTTTTCCTGGATGTTTGATGTAGACATTCTTGATGATGTCGGCGGCCATGTACGCGATCGCGCCCACCGGGCCGGTCGGGTTGTACGCGGCGTTGTGCGGGAACAGCGACGCGCCCATGATGAACAGGTTGTCCACGTCCCAGACCTGGCCGTACTTGTTGGTGACCGAATTGTGCGGGTTGGTGCCCATGATCGTGCCGCCGGTGTTGTGGGTGCTCTGGTACGGCACCGAACTCCACGAATTACGCACAGCCGCCTTGTTCAGGTGGGTCGGGTTCATCGCCGCCGCAATCTCGTTGATCACCTTGGCCGCGTGCGCCGACAGCTTGCGCTCGTTGTCCTTGTAATCGAAGGTCATGCGCATTTGCGGCATGCCGAAGCGGTTGCGGTAGGTCGGATCGAGGTCCAGGTAGTTGCCGCGGTTCGGCATCACGCTGCCGCTCGAGGTGATGTTCATCGAACGGTCATACCACTTGGCAGTCTCTTCCTTCCATTGGCTGCCCCAGCCAGGCGTGCCGCCCGGGACCGGACGCCACTGGATCGGCCGGCCGCCATACATCGAGGTGCCGATGATCGAGCCGCCGATGTAGCCGAACGGCGTGCGGTCGAAGTCCCAGTTGCCGTGGAAGTCGTCCATCATCAGGCCGGTACCGCCGGCCGACATGTACGGGTGGAAGTGCTTGTCCTCGAAGAACAGCAGCGCCGAGGCGCCGGTCTGGTAGCAGTAGTTCTTGCCGATCAGGCCCTTGCCGGAGACCGGGTCGTAGGCTTCGCCAATTCCCGACAGCAGCATCAGGTGCACGTTGTTCATGCCATAGGCGCACAGCACGACCATTTTGGCCGGCTGGAAGCATTCCTCGCCGGTCACCACGTTGATGTAGGTGACGCCGGTGGCTTTCTTGCCCGAGGCATCGCGTTCGACCTTGGTGACCCAGGAATTGGTGCGCAGCTCGAAGGTCTTCTGTTTCAGCGCGGCCGGCAGCACCGTGATGTGGGCGCCGCCCTTGGCGTTGGCTTCACAGCCAAAGCGTTCGCAATGGCCGCAGTACTGGCATTCGCCGAACTTGGCGCCATCCGGATTGGTATAGGCTTGCGAGGCATTCGCGGTCGGGCGCGGGAACGGGTGATAGCCCATCTTCGTCGCGGTTTCGCCAAACAGTTCGCCGGCATAGCCGCTTTGCAGCGGCGGCAGCGGGTACTCGCTCGAGCGCGCCGCTTCGAACACGTTGCCGCCGACGATCTTCTTGCCCTTCAGGTTGCCCGCCTTGCCCGAGATGCCCGCGACCTTTTCGAACTTGTCGTAGTACTTCTCGAGTTCCTTGTAGGTGACGCCCCAGTCCTGGATCGTCATGTCTTCCGGGATGTACTTCTTGCCGTACTTTTCCTCGTACTTGGTGCGGATCTTGAATTCGTTATCGGTCCAGCGCCAGGTGTGGCCATTCCAGTGCGTGCTGGCGCCGCCGACGCCGGTACCCATCAGGTAGGAACCGATGCGGCGGTAGGGCAGCGCGGTTTCCTTGCTGTCGTTGCGGACGGTTTCCGTGCTGTCGGTCGGGTTGACCATCATCGAGTTGCGGATGCCCAGCGACAGTTCGTCGCGCATGCGCGGCACTGTAAAGTCTTCGGACGACGATTGCGGGCCGCCGCGTTCCAGGCAGACCACGGTCATGCCCGCTTCCGAAAATTCCTTGCCCAGGATGCCGCCGGTCCAACCGCCGCCGACCAGCACCACATCTACTTCATTCATCTTTTTCATGGGTAATTCCTGTTAGCTCACGTCGGCAATGCTGATTGGTTCTGGACGGTACGGCTTGTTCTTGAACTTGACGATGTTCAGCTTATTGGTCGTGTTGACGCCCGGGTAGCCGATCATTTTCCATCCCATCTTGTTGCGGTTGCCGCCGTAGATCGGGTCGGCAAACATGCCCTCGTAAAACATCTGGAGCAGCTGCGCGAAATAGGTCTTGGACGGGACGCCGTTGGGCAAGGCGATCTTGCCGCTCTGCAGATCCTTCAGCACCGCTTCCTTGGTCTCGGCCGGCAGCGCTTCGAACGGCTTCTGGTAGGTGGCCTGGCAGTATTGGGCGAGCCCCTCGGTGCCGGCGCGGAACAGCGCGGCCGGCGTCATGCTGAGCTGGTAGCCCTGGTTGGCGCTGCCTTGCTTGAATGGCCCCTGCAGGTTCAGGCGATCGCCCTGGCCCCAGGCGCCGGCCAGCGCGCGGTCGAAGAAGGTGTTGAGGCCCATCTCGATGCCGTTCGGCGAATTCTTGTCGGCAGGGCACATGTGATTGACCAGCGCCTCGACGAAGCTTTGTTCGCCCGGGCGCAGCCATTCGTAGCCGGCCGGGGCGGCGGCAGCGGCGGCCGCAGCCGCGGCGGGGGTTGCAGGCAGCGCCTCGGCGTGCGCCGTGAGCGGCCGTGCCGCGACGGTGGCAGCGCCGGCAGCACCCACGAAGGACTTGATCAAGAAGTCGCGACGCGGCTTGGTATTGGTGGAATCGGTCATCGTGTTGGTTCCTGTGAGACAAACGAGGGCGCCGGGGCCGTCTTCATTGTCTTGGTCTGGTGGAGATTGCGGTCCCGGTCGGGGCCACGCCGGCCGTTTGACGGTCGGGAGCGGCAGGCCTGAGGTTTCCGAACAGCATTTTAAGCGAAAACCTGTGTGCGGCGGGGTAAAAGTGTTGCTCAAAGTCACAATCGTACAAATACTTATTGCCATGCGGCAACGCCTCGGGCATAGTCGGTGCTCCGCGTATCACGCCCTCCGTTCAAGCCTGGAAGATCCCTGTATGTCCCTCATGAAGAATGTAAACATCGGCAAGAAGATTGCGATCGTCTTTGCCGTGGTTCTGCTGTTTTCGACCATCATCACCGGCGTCGGCCTGTGGCAACTGGATAAGGTCACCACCTCGACCAAGGAATTGATGGCGTTGCCGTTGGCCAAGGAGCGCCTGGTCAGCGACTGGTACCGCACCATTTACGGCGGTTCGCGCCGCACGCTGGCGATCGCCAAGAGCGCGGATAATTCGCTGGTCGCCTTCTTTGCCGAGGACTCGGTGACCGGTTCGAAAGAAGCCGGGCAGTACCTGAAGCAGGTCGAGAAACTGCTCACCTCGCCGGAAGAAGAGGCGCTGCTCAAGCAGATCTCGGCGGCGCGCGACGAGTACAACGTGCACAAGGCGGCCGTCGCCAAGATCAAGGAAACGAATGATGTCGAGGCCGCCAACAAAATTTTGACCGACAAGTTCGTGCCGGCGTCCAACAAGTACCAGGGCCTGCTGCGCGACCTGGTCAGCATGCAACGCAAGGCGATCGACGACACGGCGGCCGACATGGAACACGCGGCCGCGACCAGCCTGCGCCTGCAGATGGCGCTGACCGTGTTCCTGGTGCTGCTGGTGATCGTCTGCGGCGCGCTGCTCAAGGCGAGCATCGTGGCGCCGCTGCAGGCCGCAATCAATGTCGCGCGCCGCGTCGCCAAGGGCGACCTGACGGCCGACGTGCAGGTTACCAGCAAGGATGAGGCCGGCCAGTTGCTGGAAGCGCTGCGCGACATGAACAACGCGCTTCGCGGCCTGGTCACCGACGTGATGCAAGGCGCCGGCAGCATCGCCAGCGCGTCGAACGAGATCGCCCAGGGCAACCTCGAGCTGTCCTCGCGCACCGAAGAGCAGGCCAGCTCGCTGGAAGAAACCGCGTCCTCGATGGAAGAGCTGACCTCGACCGTCAAGCAGACCTCGGACAATGCGCGCCAGGCCAACCAGTTCGCCGAGTCGGCCACCGAAGTGGCGGCCAAGGGCGGCGTGGTGGTGCGCGAAGTGGTCGACACGATGGCGTCGATCGATGCCTCGTCGAAGAAGATCGTCGACATCATCGGCGTGATCGACGGCATCGCCTTCCAGACCAACATCCTGGCGCTCAACGCGGCGGTCGAAGCGGCCCGCGCCGGCGAAGAAGGCCGCGGTTTCGCGGTGGTGGCCGGCGAGGTGCGCAGCCTGGCCCAGCGCTCGGCGGCGGCGGCCAAGGAAATCAAGGGCCTGATCGACGACTCGGTCGGCAACGTCGAAAAGGGCAGCTCGCTGGTCGCCCAGGCCGGCTCGACGATGGACGAGATCGTCGCGAGCATCAAGCGGGTCACCGACATCATGGGCGAAATCAGCGCCGCGACGCGCGAGCAGACCCTCGGCATCGAACAGATCAACCAGGCCATCGGCCAGATGGACCAGACCACCCAGCAGAATGCATCGCTGGTCGAGGAAGCCGCGGCGGCCTCGGAAACGATGCAGCGCCAGGCCAGCGAGCTGGCCGACGCGGTGCGCGCCTTCAAGCTCGACAACGCGGCGCAGGCGCAGGTGCAGGTGCACACCATGGCCGCCGCGCCCGCGGCCAACCGGGCGCCCGTCAAGCGCGCCCCGGCCCCGGCGGTGGCGGCGCCACGCCAGAAACAGCTGGCTGGCGCAAGCGCGGGCAGCGACTCGTGGGAAGAGTTCTAAGCACCGAAGACTGGTTCAACGGGGCGCCGATGGCAACATCGGCGCCTTTTTTTTGGTTCTTCTCGGATTAGCGTGAAAACCGTCGTTCCCGCGCAGGCCTCGGCGGCCCCGCGAAACCCAAGTTTGCGACCGCGGCCACGAAACCGAACTGGGATTCCCGCCTTCGCGGGAATGACGTTTCCCGGAAATCCGCGATGAGCCTTTTTTTTGGCCTGTTTAAATGTGGAAGAGGCTACGTCGTTCCCGCGCGGGCGGGAATCCATGCCGAATGCGCATCGCCCGCTCAGTATGGATTCGCGCCTGCGCGGCAATTGGATTCGCGCCTGCGCGGCAATGACGGGCTCAATCCGACACGCGCGCGTTGCCGGCGCCGGTGGACGAGGCATGAAAAAAAGCCGTTCGGTTTGCACCGGACGGCTTTTTGTTTGCGGCTGGCGCGGCACCAGGCGGGCAGGGCGCCCGCCCGGTGCAAAAGCCCGGTTACAGCTTCACGCGCAGGCCAGCGTACCAGCGGCGACCGATCGGGTCGTAGGTGCCGGCATCGGTTTCAGTACCGGTGCTGTCACCCGGCAGGCCCGAGATGACCGGCGGCGCCTTGACGTCGAACGCGTTGTTCAGGCCAAAGTACAGCTCGGTCGACTTGCGCAGCTGGTAGGTCAGTTGCAGGTCGGTGTAGGTGCGCGAACCAACCTTGATCGAATTCGCCGGCAGGTCGAAGTCGGCCAGGAAGGTGTTGTTCAGCGCCGAACGGCCGATGTAGGTGAAGGTGCTGTTCACGCCGAAGTCACCCCACTTGTAGCCCAGGTCCAGGCCGGCCTTGTTCTTCGCGGCACCCAGTTCGCCAGCGAACGGGTCACGCTCCGCGCCAGGCAGCGGCACGGTGTAGCCTTGCTTGACGTAGGTGTACGACAGGCGGGTCGACATGCGGCCCGGGCCGACGCGGTCAGCCCACGCCGCGGTCAGGTCGATACCTTCGGTCGCCAGGCCGCCGCTGTTGGAGACGGCGGTGTCGATGTACTGCAGCGAGCCGGCGCTGTTCTGGCCATCCGCCGTCGGGCGACGCGTGATGAAGCTGCAGAACTGCGGGTTGCTGCCGTCGTAGCAGCTCTTCAGCGCGAACTGGCGCGGGGTGCTCACGATCGCGTCGGCGATCTTGATGTTGAAGTAGTCCGCCGTGAAGGTGAACTTGCTCAGCACCGGGATCGAACGCGGGGTGTAGACGACGCCCACGGTGGTCGAACGGCCCTTTTCAGCCTTCAGGTCCGCGTTGCCGCGGTTGTAACCGCTGACGCCCTGGACGTCGGCCTGGTTCAGGGTGAACTTGCCGTTGGCGGCGATGTTGGCCATCACGCCAGGTGCGGCGCGGCAGGCCGCGTCGGACGCGCCAGTCGAGGTCGCCGTCACACCCACGCACGGGTCGGTCAGGCCGGATGGGAAGTCCTGGCTCGGCGCCTGGTACAGTTCGTTGATGTTCGGCGCACGGGTCGACAGCGAACGGGTGCCGCGGAACTTCACGTCGCTGTTCAACGCCCACTCGAAGCCGGCGTTCCAGCTGTTGGTGCTGCCGACGGTCGAGTAGTCGCCGTGACGGAACGCGCCCAGGAAGGTCAGTTCCTTGATGAACGGCTTGTCCTTCAGCAGCGGGACGCGGGTTTCAACGAACGCTTCCTTGACGCTGAATTCGCCCAGGGTCGGCGGGGTGGCGTTGCCTGCGTTCAGGCCAGCCTGGGTCAGCGCGTCCGGCGTTGCGCTCGAGAACTCCTTGCGCCATTCAAAGCCGGCTGCCACGCCCACGGCGCCTGCCGGCAGTTCGAACGGTTCGCCGTTGAGGCTGGCGCCTGCCAGTTTCTGCGTGGTCCGGGTGCTCAGCGAGCCCGGCGCGTTGACGTAGGCCAGCGCTTGCGGCGTGACGCTGTTGTAGCCAAACACGTTGATCGGCACGCAGCCCTGCGCGCGCGCGTTGGCGTCGGCGCACACCACTTTGCCGTTGGCGTCGGTGATGGCGGAGAGCGCGTTGCGGAAGTTCAGCACGTTGACCTGGCCGGTCGACTCCTGGGCTTCCTTGGTCTGGCCGTAAGCGCCGTAGACCTCGTAGTTCCACTCTTTCCACAGGGTGAAGTTGCCCTTCACACCGGTCGCCAGGCGGAACGTGTCGCGGTCAGCGGTGCTGCTGCGGGTGCCCACTTCCGACATGCGGCGGGTGAACGTGTAGTCAGGCAGGCCGTCGCCGTCGGTGTCGGTGATGCGGTCATACAGGTACTGCGGCACCAGCGGGTTCTTGACGACCTGGCCGTTCACCAGGCTTGCGGCCGGAACCTTGCCGCCGCCGCCTTTGAAAATGTCCGACGAGTTCAGCGCGAACGGCTCGATGGTCGACGAGACACGGGTCGAGGCATAGGTGCCTTCCATGAATGCGCGGTGGTTTTCGCCGAGCTTGAGCTCGCCGTTGGTGGCCAGCAGGAAGCGGTCGACCGGCACCGCGATCGAACGGTAGAACGAGCGGTTGAAGCCGGTTGCCGCCTGGGTCGCGCTGCCGTTGGTATTCCACGGGATGACGTTGCCAGCGTGGTCGTAGGTAAAGTCGCCTTTCTTGAAGCCGCCATTGGCGTCCGGAGCGTGGTTGTAGCTGAAGCGGCCCTGCGGTGCAAAGCTCGAGTAGTACGGAGCGACCGGGACGAAGGCGTCGGCCGGGTCACCGGTCTCCAGCGCCATCTTGCTGTACTGGTCGACTGCCGATGCGGCGCGGTCACGCGACCACACCTGGCCCTGGCGCGAGAAGCCCAGGTGGCCCATCAGGAAGCCGTTGTCGTTGCTGGTGCCGAAGGTCAGCGCGAGCTTGCGCTTCTGGTCGTCGCCCTTGGAGCTTTCGCCGCCCTGGGCGTCGAACACCAGGCCGTTGAAATTTTTCTTGGTGATGATGTTGACCACGCCGGCCACTGCATCCGAACCGTAGGCTGCCGAAGCGCCGCCGGTGAGCAGCTCGACGCGCTCGATGAAGTCGGTCGGGATGGCGTTCAGGTCAACTGCGGATTCGCCCGGGATACCCGAGACAAAGCGGCGGCCGTTGACCAGCACCAGGGTGCGCGAGGTGCCCAGGCCGCGCAGGTCGACGGTGGCGACACCGACGCTGGCGGTCTGGAACGCCGAGTTGGTACGGCTGATCGACGGGCTACCCATGGTCGGGTTGTTCAGCAGCAGCTGCTGCAGGTTGGTCGCGCCGGACGCGGCGATGTCGGCGGCAGTCAATACCTGCAGCGGCGACGGCGATTCTGCGTTTGGCGAGGCGATGCGCGAACCGGTGACTTCGACACGCTGCATCGGCTGGTCCTGGGTCTGCTGCGCGTTAGCTGCGTGCATCCCGAAGGCGACGCCACCAAGGCAGATCGCGCGGATCGACCGGGACAAGATTTTTTCCATCATGTTGTACTAACTCCTAGGAACGGGCCGGCGCCGCGAAACGGGCGGCCCAGTGGAAAAACGTCGCGCATTGCGACTATGCTCAAAAATTCATGAACAAATTTTTGAGTTGGCAATGGAATCATTTGTGATGACACGCTGTCAACGATAATTCGCGTATATACACAAATGTTGCAAATACGCGTAATTACACACACAGCATCCCCGGGGACGGGTTGACAGGGGGAGGCGCCCATAAAAAATGCCCGCCAGGCGAACCTGGCGGGCATGGGTCAAGCGATCTTGCCGAAGGAGCCCGTGCGGGCCCCGTCGATCAGAACGACTGGTTGTAACGCACGTAGACGAAGCGGTCGATCGGCAGGTTGGCGTCGACACGCGACGACGACGCGGCGCCCAGGATGGTGGTGCGCGCTTGCTTGTCGAACACGTTGTTGGCGCCGACCATGATCTGGCCCTTCCACGGGGTCTTGTAGCTCACGCTCAGGTCGTTGTAGACCATCGCGCCCAGGCGGTTGTAGGCGGTGCCCCAGTTGGCCAGGCCATCCGGGGTCGAGCACTCGACCGAGCTGCTGTAGCACTTGTCCTTGATCGGGCTGTAGTAGCGTGCGGTCCAGGTGGCGCTCCAGTTACCCAGGTTCCAGTCCAGCGAGAAGTTCGACTTCACGCGGTAGTAGGCGCTGCCGCCTTCCTGGTATTCGCCGAGGTAGTTCACCCATTGCGCACCGTTGCTGGCCTTCTGGCGCATTTTGGTGACGAACGTGGTGTCCGAACGCAGGCCGAACTGGCCGTAGCGGGTGCTCGGCAGGCGATAGTTCAGGGTCAGGTCGTAGCCTTCGGTTTCCAGCGCGCCCATGTTGACGTTGCCGCGCGACAGGTTGCTGATCTGGCCGGTAGCCGGATCGCGCTGAATCGCGTCGCAGTACGACTGGATGCCCTGGACGTAGCAGAAGTTGGCGACATCGTTGGCCGACAGGCTGGTGATCTGGTTGGTGACCTTGATGTTGTACCAGTCGAGCGAGCCCGAGAAGGCCGGCAGGAACGACGGGCTGTACACGAAGCCGATGGTCTTGGTCTTCGCGCGCTCCGGCTGCACCGAGGCATTGCCGGCGCCGGCCATGAACGGCGCGATGCTCTGGCCGCCATCGGCGCTGGTGACCGGCGTCTTGGTCTGGTCGATCTGGCGGAAACCGGCGCCGGCGCCAGCCAGGGCGCAACGCTGTGCCACGCCGGCGGTGCCGGTCTGGCCGTACAGCGTGTCGCACGGGTCCATGATGTCGTCGAAGGTCTGGGCGCCGCCGCCGAAGGTGTCGCCGACGGTCGGTGCGCGGAAGCCCTGGGCGTAGGTGCCGCGTGCCAGCAGGTCCTTGACCGGCTTGTACATGAAGCTGGCCTTGCTGTTGTTGGTGGTGCCGAAGTTGCTGTAGATCGAGTGGCGGGTGGCCAGGTCAAAGCTCAGCAGCTGGGCGAAGCGCACGTTCTTCAGGACCGGGATGTTGACTTCGGCGTAGGCTTCCTTGACGCTGTACTTGCCATGGGTCGGGTTGCCCGCCAGGTCGGTCGAGTAGCCCGACTGCTCGAACTGGCCCGGCACGTCGTAGCCGCGTACTTCGCGGTGTTCGACGCCGGCTGCCACGCCGAGCGCGCCGGCCGGCAGCTTGAACGCTTCGCCGCTGATATTGGCGGTGGCGCTGTTGATCGTGCTGCCGTAGGTCGCCTGGCCGGTCGACATCACGTAATTGAGCACTTGCGGGTTCGATGCCGACGGGCCGCCGATGATGTTCCACGGCTGGCATTCCTGCAGCGAGAGCGGGTTGTCCGGGGTGCCGCACTGGACCGCGCCCTGGGCGTTCATGAACGACGGGCCGAGCGCCTTCTTCAGGTTCAGCAGGTTCAGGTTGCCGGTGCTGTAGGTCGAGCCGCTGACGGCGCTGTGGTTGTAGCCGACGTCCCAGTTCCAGGCCAGGCCGCGCACTTCGAACGCGCCCGACAGGGTGGCGTCGGCGTGCAAGGTGCGGTTCTCGTTTTCGGTCGTGCGCGGCACTTCCGTGGTGCGGCGGTAGAAGTACAGGTCCTGGCCGAACGGATTGTAGTAGTTGGCCTTGTCGATATACACCGGATAGGTCGGCTGGCTTTCGCTGTACAGCGGCATGCCGGCGATCTGGGTGTTCGACTGGCGCTGCGAGTACATCGCGGTGGTCGTGAACTGCATGTCGTGCGGCAGTTCGATCGAGCCCTTGGCGAACAGCGTGTCCAGCTTGTTCGGCATCTGGAACATCATCTGCTGGGCCGTGTTGAACTTGTCGTCAACAATGCTGCCCGACCAGTCGTGGTAGTTGGCCGGGTTGCGCGGGTCGGCGCCGACGCCGTTGGCGTGGTTGATGACCTTGTCGAACGAGCCGTCGAGCGGCATCACTTCGGCAAATGGGCCAATGCCCAGGCCGGCGGTCGGGTGCTGCGGGCCGCGCGGGAGCTTGGTGATGTTGCGCGCGCTTGGCCAGACCACGCCCTGCTCGGTGTGCGACAGGCCGAACATCAGCGAGCTCTTGTCGCTGTTGGCGCCGTAGGAGAGCGAGAAGTCCTTGTTGCGGCCGTCGCCCTTCTGGTTGGCGCCGGTGTACAGGCTCAGCTGGCCGCCGTCGAGGCGCTTCTTCAGGATGATGTTGACCACGCCCGCGACCGCGTCCGAGCCGTAGATCGCCGAAGCGCCGTCTTTCAGCACTTCGATGCGTTCGATCATCGAGGACGGGACGGTCGACAGGTCGGTGTAGCCGGCCACGGTCTGGGTCCAGCGCTTGCCGTCAACCAGCACCAGCAGGCGGTTCGAGCCGAGGTTGCGCAGGTTGATGTACTGGCCGCCGTTTTCCGGGTTCGAGGTCAGCGAGCCGCCGCGGCTGAAGTCCGGCGAACCGGCCGACGACAGCTGGTTCAGGATGTCGCCGACCGTAATCAGGCCGGTCTTCTGGATCTGGGCCTGGGTCATCACCTGGACCGGCTGGGCCGTTTCCAGGTCAACCTGGCGGATGCGCGAACCGGTCACTTCGACGCGCTGCATCGATGCGCCTTGCTCCTGCGCGTAGGCCGCGTGCATCCCGAGGGCGACGCCGCCCAGGCAGATCATGCGAATCGACCGTGACAATACTTTTTCCATCATTTTGACTAAAACTCCTAGGAGGTGAGGCGGCGGAACCGCGGATAGCGCCGCCGCATGAACGTCGTCGCCTGTCGCGACTAATGAAAAAAACGAATGAACATTCTTTTCAAGCTGGCAATGGAAGCATCCGGAGCAGCGCCCTGTCAACGGCCTCATGTGATAATTTGAGAGTGTTGCGTAATTGCGTACCGACACAAAAATCACTTTGTATACTGCTGACTATTGGGTTAGTTCCTGAGCCGCGGCCCACACAGGGGCGATTCCGCCGGGGATGGTGCGTTACTGGATGAGCCCGATTGCCTGGCGAGTTTGGCAGCTGAGTTACCTTCTGCAAAGATGTCTCGCGGAAAAAATACGCAAATTCTCACATTTCGGCTGGAGTGTAACTTTTCCGCAACGCAAATGCGGGACGGCGGCTGGCTCGGCCAGCGCTGGACCGGGGCGGCGCCAGAAGCAAAAATGCCCGCTGGCAACAGGCGAGCGGGCAGCGGCCGGGCGGCCGGCATGGGGGAGGGGAGGCGGCTCAGTGGTCGAAACAGGCGCGCCACAGGCGCACGACCTGGCCGGCGTAAGGCGCGACCAGGCCGGGCTCGACGCGGGCCTTGTCCTGGCCCTGCAGGCGCACCTGGTGCTGCAGCTTGCGCATCGCGCGGTAGCCGTCGGCCACCGCGCCGGCGAGCGTGGCGTCGACCAGGCCCAGCTCGCCGCACAGCTTGAGCAGCGCGATGTTGCCGGCGTTGGCGGCCAGGCGCGGGTGCCGGGCGGCGTGGCGCAGCACCAGGTACTGGACGATGAACTCGATGTCGATCATGCCGCCCGGGTCGTGCTTCAGGTCGAACAGGGTGCTGCGGTTCGGGTGCGCGTCGTGCATGCGCTTGCGCATCTTCGCGACCTGCTCCTTCAGCTCGGCGTCGCGGCCGCTCCGGTCCTGGCGCAGCACCGCCTCGCGGATCGCTTCGAAGCGCGCGCCGATGGCGGTGTCGCCGGCGCAGAACCGGGCGCGCGTGAGCGCCTGGTGTTCCCAGATCCAGGCCGAGGCCTGCTGGTAGCGCTCGAACGCGCCGAGCGAGGACACCAGCATGCCGCTGGCGCCGTCGGGCCGCAGCGCGGTGTCGATGTCGAACAGGATGCCGGCCGGGGTCAGCGTGGTCATCCAGGTGATGAAGCGCTGCGCCAGCCTGGCGTAGTTGGCCGGGGCGTCCTGGTGCTCGTCGTCGAACAGGAAGATCACGTCGAGGTCGGACACATAGCCCAGTTCCTTGCCGCCCAGCTTGCCATAGGCGATCACGGCGAAGCGCGGCACCTCGCGGTGGCGGGCCGCGATGGTGCGCCACGCGAACTTGACGGTGGCGGCGACGATCAGGTCGGCCAGCGCCGACAGGTGGTCGGCCAGGCGCTCGACCGACAGCTCGCCGGCCAGGTCCAGCGCCAGCAGCCGGAACAGCTGGGCGTGGTGGGTTTCGCGCAGGATGTCGAGCTGGCGCTCGGTGTCGCCCAGCGCGGCTTCGAGCTGGGCGTCGAGGCTGGCGCCCAGTTCGGCCAGGTCGCCGACGGCGCTGCCGCGGTCGTCGAGCAGCTCGTCGAGCAGGATCGGGTGCTGGGTCAGGAAGGTCGCGGCCCAGCCGCTGGCGTTGATCATGCGGATCACGCGCCCCAGCGTGTGCGGGTATTCGGCCAGCAGCGACAGGTAGGCCGCGCGGCGCGCGATGGCCTCGAGGAAGTCGAGCAGGCGCCCCAGCGTGGCGGCGTGGCTGCCGACGCCGGCCTCGCCGATGGTCGCCGCGATCTGCGGCAGCGCCGCATTGACCAGCGCGACCAGGCGGCCGCGGCTGGCCTCCGGCAGCGACTGCAGGCGCGGCGCCTGCCAGGTCGCCACCAGGCGCTGGGTGGCGCCGGCCGGATCGTCGAAGCCGAGGCTGGCCAGGCGCAGCGCGATCGCCTCGCGCTTGTCGGCGTCGGAACTGAGCACCAGGCCCTCGTCGGCGGGCGCGTCGCCGTTGTTCGCGCTCTTGTCGGCGAACATCGCGTCGAACAGGGCGGCCACGAAGGCGCGCTGCTCGTCGAGGCGCGCGAGCAGGGTCGCGACGTCGGGCAGCCCCATCATCCGGGCCACCAGCAGCCGGTCGGCCTCCGGCGCGGGCAGGGTGTGGGTCTGGGCGTCGTCCAGGTATTGCAGCCGGTGTTCGAGGTTGCGCAGGAAGGTGTAGGCCGTCAGCAGCCCCTCGACGGTGTCGGGCGGCATCAGCTCGCGCTCGGCCAGCAGGCGCAAGGTGGCGCGGGTCGAGCGCTCGCGCAGGGCCGGGTCGCGCCCGCCGCGGATCAGCTGGAACACCTGGGCCAGGAATTCGATCTCGCGGATCCCGCCGCGGCCGAGCTTGACGTTGTTGCTGCGGTCCGGGTGCAGCCGCTCCTGGCGGTTGACCTCGGCGCGGATCTGGGCGTGCATGTTGCGGATCGCGTCGATCACGCCGAAGTCGAGGTAGCGCCGGAACACGAACGGGCGCACGATCGCCTCCAAGGCCGCGATGTCGTGCTGGTCGCCGGTCACCGCGCGCGCCTTGACCCAGGCGTAGCGCTCCCATTCGCGGCCCTGGACGATCAGGTATTCCTCGACCATGCCGAGGCTGGCCGCGAGCGGGCCCGAGCTGCCGTTCGGGCGCAGCGCCATGTCGACCCGGAACGTGATGCCGTCCTCGATCACTTCGGCCAGCGCGCCGATCAGCTTGCGCCCGAGGCGGGTGAAGAATTCATGGTTCGACAGCTGGCGCTGGCCGGGCTGGCCGGCGGCGGTCTCGCCATCCTCCGGGTAGACGAAGATCAGGTCGATGTCGGACGAGACGTTCAGCTCGCCGCCGCCTTGCTTGCCCATCGCCAGCACGATCAGCTGCTGGGCCCGGCCGGAGTCGATGCCGATCGGCGCGCCATGCGCCGCCACCAGCTCGGGCATCAGGGCGTCGACGTGGGTGCGGATCGCAAAGTCGGCGAAACGGGTCATCGCGGTGACCACTTCGTCGAGGTCGGCCAGGCCTTCGAGGTCGCGTTTGACGATCGCCGCCACCAGCAGGTTGCGCAGGCGCCGCATCGCGCGCGGCAGCGGCAGGCCGGCGCCCAGCTCGCGTTCCAATACCGCGCCGAAATCCACGTAAGCCAGCGATAATTGGGCCAGTGCGGCGACGCGTTCGGCCCGGCCCGGGTCGGCGTCGAGCCAGCGTTGGTAGAAGCGCGACGCAGAGGCCGGCGAAGCTGTGGTCATGGATGGGCCCAAACAGAGTCAACAATGCGTTCCGGCAGGCGTGCTATGCGGTAGAATTGCCCGCCGTGCTGCCTGGGTCAGCATGATGGTAAGGTAGACGCCGCGATTGTTGCAAGCGCTCTCTTATTGAAGAACTAATTAACGGCGAGCCTCTTTATTAGCACCTTGATGCACAATCCGGAACCGCAGCAGGCGGACGGCGAGCATTTGCCGCTCGTTGAGCGCTGGCGTCGCGTGCGCGCGGCCTACCGATACGCCAACCTGGCGTCGCACCACCTGCTCGGCTTCGCGATCAAGCTCGGGCTGCTGGTGTATTTCGCGTTGGCGCTGCTGTTCCTGGTGCTGCGCTACGCGGTGCTGCCGAATATCGACCTGTACAAGGGCGACATCGAACGCGCCGCCAGCCGCGCGCTCGGCAACCAGGTCGCCATCAAGCGGATCTATGCCTCCTGGCATGGCTTGCATCCTAACCTGTTCCTCGGCGACGTGTCGCTCCATGACCGCCAGGGGCGCCAGCTGCTGGCGCTGCCGTCGGTGTCGGCGACCGTGTCGTGGTGGAGCGTGTTCGCGCTCGAGCCGCGCTTCGAGTCGCTCGAAGTGATCCGCCCCGAGCTCGACGTGCGCCGCAGCGCCGGCGGCGCGCTGTTCGTGGCCGGGGTGCGCCTCGACCAGGGCAAGCCAGGCGCCGCGGGCGGCGGCGACTGGCTGTTCCGCCAGCGCGAGATCCTGGTGCGCGAGGGCACGCTGCACTGGACCGACGAGGCGCGCGCGGCGCCCGCGCTCGACCTGCACGACCTGACGCTGGTGCTGCAGAACCGCTGGAACACCCACCACTTCGCGCTCAACGCGCGGCCCCCGCGCGCGCTCGGCGAACCGCTCGACATCCGCGCCCGCTTTACCCATCCGCCGTTCGCGCACCCGTCCGACCCGTCGCTGTGGCGCGGCGAGCTGTACGCGGACCTGCGCGACACCGACCTGGCCGGCTGGAAGCAATACCTCGATTACCCGTTCGAACTGAGCCAGGGCAAGGGCTCGGTACGGGCCTGGCTCACGCTCGACCGTGCCCGGCTGGCCGCGTTTACCGCCGACGTCGGGCTGGCCGGGGTCGCCGTGCGGCTCGGGCCCGACCTGCCGCCCTTGCAGCTGGCGCGGGTCTCGGGCCGCCTGTCGGCCAGCGAGGAATTGCTACGCGGCGTCGAGGACGGCAAGCCGACCTTCGGCGCGCATGGCCACCGCGTCAGCCTGGACAACTTCGCGGTGACCACCCAGGATGGCCGCCAGCTGCCGGCCGCGACCTTGTCGGAAAGCTGGCGCCCGGCCGCGCGCGGCAAGCCGGAACAGATGCGGATCGAGGCGCGCCAGGTCGACCTGGCCGTGCTGGCCGAACTGGCCGCGCAATTGCCTTTGAGCGCGGTACAGCATGCGACGCTGGCCGCGTTCGCGCCGCGCGGGCAACTGCTCGACTTTGCCGCCGAGTGGCAGGGCCGCTATCCGCAGATTGCCGGGTACCGGGTCAAGGGCAAGGTCGCCGGCCTGTCGCTCAAGGCGCAGCCGGCGCGCCCGGCGCAGCCGGCCACCGGCGCGTTGCCGGCACTGCCCGCGCGCCCCGCGCTGCCGGGATTCGACAACCTTACCGGCAGCATCGACGCCACCGAAAAAGGCGGCAGCGTGGAGCTCGACTCCCAGCAGCTTGTGCTGCAGATGCCGGCCTGGTTCGCCGAGCCGGCGATGCCGTTCGATAAGCTGGCGCTGCAGGCGCGCTGGTCGTACCAGCCGCGCGAGCTGCTGCAGCTCGACCTCGATCGCCTCGAGTTCGCGCAGGGGCCGCTGCACGCGACGCTGGCCGGACGCCACGTCCTGCCGCTGGGCGAAGGGCACGGGCCAGGCGTGGCCGACCTGACCGGCGTGGTCGATGGTTTCCAGGTCAACCAGGTCGGGCGTTTCCTGCCGCTGGCCACGCACGAGCACCTGCGCGACTGGCTGACCGGCGCGCTGCAGGGCGGGGTGCTGCATGACGCCCGGATCAGGCTGCGCGGCGACCTGGCGCATTTCCCGTTTCGCGCCAACAACGCAGCCGAGCGCGCGCAGGGCGAATTCCATGTCCAGGGGCGGATTGCCGGCGGCTTGCTCGAATATGCGCCGGCGCACAAGGCGGCCGACGGCAAGACAGCGCTGTGGCCGCTGGCCGAGCAGATCGACGGCAGCATCCTGTTCGACCGTGCGCGCATGGAAATCCGTGGCGACAGCATGCGCACGATGGGCGTGAACCTGTCGAACGTGAAGGCGGTGATTCCGGAACTGGGCGCGCCCGAGATGATGCTCGACATCGAAGGCAGCGCTGCCGGGCCACTGCAGGAATACCTGCGCTACGTGGCCGCCAGCCCGGTGCTGGAGTGGATCGGCGGTTTCACCGAGGACGCGCGCGCGGCCGGCGCTGCAAAGCTGGCCCTGAAACTGCACCTGCCGCTGGCGAACCTGCACGACGCCAAAGTGCAGGGCGCGCTGCAATTGCTGGGCAACGAGGTCACGCTGTTCCCCGACCTGCCGCCGCTGCAGGGCGCGCAGGGGCGCATCGAATTCAGCGAACACGGGGTGGCGCTGAACGGCGTCAGCGCCAGCTTCCTCGGCGGCCCGCTGGCGCTGGCCGGCGGCACCCAGCGCGACCGCTCGATCCAGATCCGGATGGCCGGCGCCATTTCGGCCGACGGCATGCGCGCCAATTCGTCGGCGCCGGCGCTGGCGCGCCTGGCCCGGCACCTGTCGGGCAGCACCCGCTTCGGCGGCACCGTGCTGGTCAAGGATCACCAGAGCACCATCACCATCGATTCCACACTGGCCGGGCTCGGCATCGAATTGCCGGCGCCGGTCAACAAGCCCGAGGCCGAGGTGCTGCCGCTGCATTTCGTACTCTCGGGCGGCGCGGTCGCGCCCGCAGCGGAGGCGGGCGCACCGGCCGCGGCCGCGAACGAGCCGGGCCTGTCGCGCGACGACATCCGGATCACGCTGGGCCAGGGAATCGCGGCGCGTTACCTGCGCGAAAAGCAGGGGCGCGGGCCGTGGGTGGTGCGGCGCGGCGGCATCGGTGTCAACGTGCCGGCGCCCGAACCGGACAGCGGGGTGATGGTCAACGTCAGCATGAAGGCGCTCAACGTCGACCACTGGCTGGCGGCGGCCGGCGAGATTGCCGGCAGCGGCGCCCGCGCCGACGCGGGGCCGGCGGCCGGCGCCGAGGGCGGGTCGAGCCTGGCGCAGTACGTGGTGCCGAGCGTGATGGTGGCGCGCACCGCCGAGCTGGTGGTGGCCGAGCGCAAGCTGGTCGACGTGGTGGTCGGCGCGTCGCACCAGAAGGACATCTGGCAGGCCAGCATCAATTCGCGCCAGGCCTCGGGTTACGTGACCTGGGCCGAATCGACCAGCGGCCAGGGCCTGGGCAAGGTCACCGCGCGCCTGGCGTCGCTGGTCATCCCGGAATCGTCGGCCAATGAAGTCAAGGACCTGCTCGAGTCGAACAAGGCGGGCAGCGCGTCGATTCCGGCGCTCGACATCGTGGCCGAGCACTTCGAGCTGTTCAACAAGCAGTTCGGGCGCCTGGAGCTGGCCGCCAGCAACGTCCAGGCGCTGGCCGGGCGCGAGTGGCGCATCGACCGGCTGGCGCTGGTCAACCCGGACGGCCAGCTGAAGGCGACCGGACGCTGGCTGACCAAGGACGGCCGCAGCAACACCGGGCTCAACTTCACGCTCGACATGGCCGACGCCGGGCGCCTGCTGGACCGGCTCGGCTTCCCTGGAACGCTGCGGCACGGCAAGGGGCAACTGGCGGGCGACATTTCGTGGAGCGGCTTGCCGTACGCGCTCGACATCCCGAGCCTGTCGGGCCAGATCCTGATGAAGGTCGAGGACGGCCAGTTCCTCAAGCAGGATCCGGGCGCGGCCAAGCTGCTGGGCGTGCTGAGCCTGCAGATGCTGCCGCGTATCCTCAAGCTCGACTTCCACGACGTGTTCTCGGAGGGCCTGGCGTTCGACGGCATCACCGCCAACGCCCTGATCACGCGCGGGGTGGTCAAGACCGACAACCTGAAGATGCACGGGGTGGCGGCGACGGTGCTGATGGACGGCACCGCCGACATCGCCAACGAGTCGACCAACCTGCACGTGGTCGTGATTCCCGAATTTAATCTCGGTACCGGGCCGCTGGTGTACGGGCTGGCGGTGAACCCGGTCATCGGGCTCGGCAGTTTCCTGGCGCAGCTGTTCCTGCGCGCCCCGGTCATGAAGGCGCTGACTTATCATGTGCAGGTGACGGGGCCCTGGAAATCCCCGACCATTACCAAGCTCGACCAGGCGCAGCAGCAGGCCGCGCTCCCAGACAAGGAATGAGCATGACGACAGTTGCAGCGGTGCAGATGGTTTCCACGCCCGACGTGCACGAGAACATCGCGACCGCGCGGCGCCTGCTGCGCGAGGCGGCCGCCGCCGGCGCCGAACTGGTCACGTTGCCGGAGTACTGGCCGATCATGGGCATGAGCGACGCCGACAAGGTCGCGCAGGCCGAGCAGCCGGGCGCCGGGCCGATCCAGGACTTCATGGCGCAGGCCGCGCGCGAGCACGGCATCTGGCTGGTCGGCGGCACCTTGCCGCTGGTGTCCGGCGACGCCGGCAAGGTGCTGAACACGACCCTGGTCTACGACCCGCAGGGCCAGCCCGTCGGGCGCTACGACAAGATCCACCTGTTCGGATTCAACAAGGGTAGCGAGTCCTACGACGAGGCGCGCACCATCGTGCCGGGCGCGGCGATCGGCAGTTTCGAGGCGCCGTTCGGGCGGGTCGGGCTGTCGGTCTGCTACGACCTGCGCTTTCCGGAACTGTACCGGGCGATGGGCGAGTGCGCGCTGATCGTGGTGCCGGCCGCGTTCACCCACACGACCGGGATGGCGCACTGGGAAGTGCTGCTGCGCGCGCGCGCGATCGAGAACCAGTGCTACGTGCTGGCGTCGGCGCAGGGCGGGGTGCACGCGAACGGCCGCCGCACCTTCGGCCACAGCATGCTGGTCGACCCGTGGGGCGAGGTCAAGGCGCTGCTGGAGGAAGGCGAGGGCGTCGTGTCGGGCGAACTCGACCCGGCGTTTTTGGCCGGCGTGCGCGAGAGTTTGCCGGCGCTAAGGCACCGCAAGCTGTAGGGTTTACGGCCGGGCCGGGCCGGGCCGGGCCGGTGGGGTGGGCGGCTTGCCCGCCCACGCGTTCGACCCGGCTTCGCTCACCTGCGCGACTGTTCTTGCCCCGTTTGAACGCGTGGGCGGGGGACCCGCCCACCCTACGGATCGGCAACACATGTCATAACGCAACTCACCGGCGTCCGCCTCCGGTGCGAAGCATGCGGATATGGCACAATGCCCTATCGACACCAGAAAGACCAGACGCAAAATGACTCCATTCGAACCGAACCTTTCCTCCCTGGCGGTGGCGCGCGACGTGCTGCTCGCGCCTTTTGGCCTCGACGAAGGCAAGCTCCTGACGACGCTCGGAACGATGTTCACGCACCGGGTCGACTACGCCGACCTGTATTTCCAGTTCACCAAGAGTGAAGGCTGGAGCCTCGAAGAGGGCATCGTCAAGACCGGCAGTTTCTCGATCGACCAGGGGGTCGGCGTGCGCGCGATCTCGGGCGACAAGACCGCGTTCGCGTACTCCGACGACATTTCCGAAAGCGCGCTGCTGGACGCGGCCGCCGCCACCCGTACCATCGCCCGCGTCGGCACCGGCAAGATCAAGGTCGCCACCAATGCACGCCCGAGCGGCGGCCGCTCGCTGTACCTGCCGCACGATCCGCTGGCCTCGCTCGACGCGACCGAAAAGGTGCGCCTGCTCGAGCGCGTCGAAAAAATGGCGCGCGCCAAGGATCCGCGCGTGGTGCAGGTGATGGCCGGCCTGGCCGGCGAATACGACGTGGTGCTGGTGGTGCGCAGCGACGGCGTGTTGGCGGCCGACATCCGCCCGCTGGTGCGCGTCTCGGTCACCGTCATCGCCGAGCAAAACGGCCGCCGCGAAATGGGTTCGTCCGGCGGCGGCGGGCGTTTCGACTACGCCTATTTCAGCGACGAGGTGCTGGACAAATACGCGACCGAGGCGGTGCAGTCGGCCTGCGTCAACCTCGAGGCGCGTCCGGCCCCGGCCGGCCCGATGACGATCGTGCTCGGGCCGGGCTGGCCCGGCGTGCTGCTGCACGAGGCGGTCGGCCACGGGCTGGAGGGCGACTTCAACCGCAAGGGCTCGTCGATGTACGCGGGCCGCATCGGCGAGCGCGTCGCGTCCAAGGGCGTGACCGTGGTCGACGACGGCACGCTGAAGGATCGCCGCGGTTCGCTGAACATGGACGACGAAGGCAACCCGACCCAGTGCACCACCCTGATCGAGGACGGCATCCTGAAGGGCTACATCCAGGACACGATGAACGCGCGCCTGATGAAGATGCCGGTAACCGGCAACGCGCGGCGCGAGTCGTTCGCGCACCTGCCGATGCCACGCATGACCAACACCTACATGCTGGCTGGCGACAAGGACCCGGCGGAGATCCTGGCCTCGGTCAAGAACGGCCTGTACGCGGTCAACTTCGGCGGCGGCCAGGTCGACATCACGAACGGCAAGTTCGTGTTCTCGGCCAGCGAAGCCTACATGATCGAAGACGGCAAGATCAGCTACCCGGTCAAGGGCGCCACGCTGATCGGCAACGGTCCTGACGTGATGAACCGAGTGTCGATGATCGGCAACGACATGCGGCTCGACTCCGGCGTCGGCGTCTGCGGCAAGGAAGGCCAGAGCGTGCCGGTCGGCGTCGGCCAGCCGACCTTGCGCATTGACGGCGTGACCGTCGGCGGTACCGCGTAGGGTGGGCACCCCGTGCCCACGCGTGACGTGAGCGTCAAGTTGGCCGCCCACGCGTGACGTGAGCGCCGCGTCAGCTTTCATTTTTAAAAAAAACGCCCGGAGCAAGCGCCCCGGGCGTTTTTGTTTTTACCGTCAGAACTTGTAGGTCAGTCGTCCGTACACGGTTCGGCCAAGCGGATCGGTAAACCGCGGATCGTAGCCCAGCTGGAACGTGGTGACCTGGTTGGTGAACGGCGGCTCGGCGTCCAGCAGGTTCTTGATGCCCACCGTCAGGTCGACCTGCTTGTTGCCCGTATAAGTGGTCGACAACGACCAGGTCGACCAATGGCGCACCTTGTTCGCAAATTCCGGCGCCACCGCGGTGTTCTGGTCGATGTAGTGCGAGTTGTAGCGGTTGGCCAGGTTGAACACCCAGTTGCCGCGCGCGAGCGTGAGCAGCACATTGTGGCGCCAGCGGAAGACCGGCGCGGACTGGGCGTAGCGCCCGGCGTTCTCGAAGAACGGGCCGCCGCGCTCGTTCTCGAACGCGAATTTTTCGACCCAGGTGCCGTCGGCGCTGACGCTGATGTCGCCGAGCGGGTTGCGCGGCACCCGGTACAGCAGCGACAGGTCGACGCCGCGGGTGCGGATTTCGCCCAGGTTGGAGGTGGTGTCGATCACGTACAGCAGTCGCGTGCCGGCCGGGTCGTACACGAACAGGTTCTGGTATTTCGCGAAGTTGCCGAAGATGGTCTGCTCGGGCAGCGCCTGGATCCGCTCCTCGAGCTTGATGTTCCAGTAGTCGGCCGACAGCGTCAGGCTCGGCACCGGCTCGTACACCGCGCCAAGGCTCCAGGCGCGCGAGCGCTCCGGCGCCACGTTCCGGTTGCCGCCTTGCTGGATGTTTTGCTGCTGGCCGCAGGCGACGTTCGGATTGGCGCCCGGCACCGGCACGCCGTTCGGGCACAGGCGCGGATCGTTGTAGGTGTCCGAGGTGTTGGTCACCGTCTGCGGGCCGAACAGGTCGAACAGGGTCGGCGCGCGAAAGCCCCGGTTGAACGAGCTGCGCACCAGCAATTGCCGGATCGGCTGGTAGCGCAGCGCGACCTTGGGGTTGAGGCGGCTGCCGGCGTCGGTGTAGTGGTCGTAGCGCAGCGCCAGGTTCAGTTCGAGGTCCTTGATGATCGGCGCGTTGGCCTCGGTGAAGATGGCGTAGATGCTGCGCTGTCCCGACTGGTCGAGCGCGCCGGCAAAGCCCGAGCTCGACGACTGCGAGGCCAATGCCCGGTTGACCAGGTAGGTCGCCTTGTCGTGGCGCGCCTCGACCCCGAGCGCAAAGCCGAGCGGGCCGGCGGGCAGGTTCATCAGGTCGCGGGTGGCGCGCGCGTCGAAGGTGCTGCTGTTGATCCGCGCCTGCAGGTAGGTTCCCAGCAGCAGCGACTGGCCGAGGTAGGCCGCGCCTTCGGGGCTTTGCGGCCCGAACGGGTTCAGGACCCCGGCGCCGACGCCCTCGATGATGCGCTGGTCGATCACGTAGCCGCCCGTGAATGAGCTGCGCGCGCGGCCCTGCGAATGCGTCAGCGCGGTGTTGTAGTCCCACCCGAACAGGGTGCCTTCGAGGCTGGCCAGCACGCGGTCGGTGCTGCTGACCGAGAAGTCGACGCGCTGGCCGGTCTCGAGCGTGCGCCAGCTGATGTCGAGCGGCTGGCCGGCCAGGCCGGGAAAGGCCGGGGTGATGCCGTTGCCCGGATAGTAGGGGCTGGCCGCGGTCATGGTCAGGCCGATGTTGGTCAGCGGCGGCGGCGCCACCCGCGCTTCGTTAGTGCTGCGTCCATGCATGATCTCGATGCTGCCGACGTGGTCGGGGCCGAACTTCATGTTGAACTTGCCCATCGCGTTGAACTGCCGCGTCTTGGGAATGTTGTCGATGAACTGGGTGAAGTCGAATTCGCAGGTGCGGCTACCGTCGATCGCCGCGATGGTCGAGGGCGGGTTACAGGCCGGGAAGCCGGGGTTGCCGCTGATGTCAGGCAAGGCGAAGAAATTGGCCGGGAAGGTGGTGGCGCTGGTCTGGCGCAAGCCGCGCTGCGGGCGGATGCCGGTGTTCGAAAACCGGCGCTCAATCGAGCGCAAGCGGTTCTGCTGGTGAAAGTCGAGGACGCCGAACATGCTCCAGCCGTCCTGGTTCAGTTCGCCCAGGCCGCCCGCCAGGTTGAGCCGCTGCTCGGCGCCCCCGCCCGAGCGGATCGGCTCGTGGTCCTCGACCGTGATCGCGGCGCCCTTGACCGAGCGCTTGGTGATGAAGTTGATCACGCCGCCGATCGCGTCGCTGCCGTAGATCGCCGAGGCGCCGTCGCGCAGCACCTCGACCCGGTCGAGCGCGGCGATCGGGATGATGTTCAGGTCGGTGGTGTCGGCGAAATACGGGTGGGCCGCCAGCCGCCTGCCGTTGAGCAGGACCAGCGTGCGTTCGCCACCAAGGCCGCGCAGGTTGGCCTGGGCGCGGCCGCCGGTGCCGGCGCCGACCGCCGAGGCGCTGACGGTGGTGCTCTGGTTCATCGGGATCGTGTTCAGCACTTCCTGGGCCGTGGTCAAGCCCTGCTTGACGAAGTCGGATGCCTTGATCGTGGTGACCGGCAGCGAACTTTCGGCCGCCAGCCGCTTGATCGACGAGCCGGTGATCTCGACCCGCTGCACGGGCTGGGCCTGGTTTTCCTGGGCCGCGCTGGACAGGCTCAGCAAGGCCAGGCCGGCGGCCGCGCCGCCGGCGAACAGGCGGCGCAATGAAAGGGACAGTAGCGTTTCAGTCATTTTGCGGCTCCCAGAACGTTGGTGGGGGGCCCTGCGCGATGCCGGACTGATCCGTGTCAGGCCGAGCCTTGACCCAGGTCATCACGCCCGCCCAAAGCGGCTCTGGCGCGACTTGATGAGACCAGCTTTGCATCCGAGGTCGGCCTTCGCCTGACGTGCGTCAATGTCGGCCTGCTTGTTCCATTTTTTGGCCAGATGCGGCGCTATTGGGCGGGGCTGGCCGTAACATGCGCGCCACAAGCCCGGCCGCCGCGGCGTGCGCAAAAAAACCGGGGCGCGCGGCCCCGGTCCCGGTTGGCAGCGCGGCGTCAGAAGGTGTAGCGCGCGCCCAGCGTGAAGAAGCGCCCGACCGCGCCCTGGTAGTCGAGCGGGTTGTACGACTGCGCGCCGTAGGTCAGCGGGTCGAGCGGCGCCACCTTGTCGAACAGGTTCTGGACCGAGGCGAACACCTCCCAGCGCGGCAGCGGCTTCCAGCGCGCGACCAGGTCGACCGACGTGAACGAGGCCAGCTCGCAACCGTTCGGCGCGTCGGCGCCATTCGCGAAGTGGCTGGCGCAGCCTTCCGGGTCGCCCTTGAACAGCACGTTCTGCAGCTTGCCGCGGAAGTTGACGTTGGCCGTCACCCGCCACACGTCGCGCTCCCAGGTGGCGTGCAGGTTGACCCGGTTGTCGGGCGTGCCGATGCAGTTGGTGACGTCGCAGTTGCCGTGGGTGCCGGCGAAGTCGCGCTCGCTGCCGTCGCGCTCGGTGCGCAGCCACTGGAACAGGTGGGTCCACTTGGCGTCGAAGTTCAGGTTGCCCCAGCCGCTGGGCAGCGCCAGGCCGTAGCGGGCATCGACGTCGACCCCGCGCACCTTGCTGCGCGCCGAGTTGACGTAGTTGTTGAGGACCGCGACGATGGCGCCCGGGTCGCCCGGGATGGTGGTGGCGGTGCTGGGGTCGCGCGAGACCTGGCCGGCGGCGATCGAGGCCGGCACCTGCTGCTGGTTGATTTCGTTCTTGCGCCGGATCTCCCAATAGTCGACCGACACGCTGGTGCGCGGCAATGGGTCCCAGATCACGCCCACGTTGTAGCTGCGCGAGCGCTCCGGCTGCAGGTTCGGGTTGGGCGAGGTGATCAGCGCGATCGGCGCCGGGTCGCAGGCAATCGTCACCCCGAGCGCGCAGCGCAGCGGGTCGGTGGCGGTGGAGAACGCGGCCAGTCCGCCGCGGCCGTTCTCGGCCGGGCTCGGCGCGCGGAAGCCGCGCGCGTAGGTGGCGCGCAGCGCCAGCTGGCGCACCGGGGTCCACTTGATCCCGGCTTTCGGCGTGTACGAATTGCCGACGTCGGTAAAGTGGTCCCAGCGGATCGCGCCGGTCAGCTCGACGCCGGTCCACACCGGCGCCAGCGCCTCGGCGTACATCGCGAACACGTTGCGGCTGCCCGAGTAGGCCGAATAGCCGAGGCCGATGATGTTGCCGCGCTCGGTGCCGGTGGTGGGCCGCAGCTCGGTCAGTTCGTGGCGGAATTCGGCGCCGGCCGCGAGCCCGAGCGGGCCGCCAGGCAGGCGCAGCTGCTCGAACTCGCGCGTGGCCTTGAAGTCGATCTGCCCCACTTTGCTGCGCGCGTAGTTCGCGATCTCGGGCGACAGCGCGGCATACACGGCCGGCGAGTTGAGGCCGGCGTTTTCGGCGATGCGCCACAGGGTGCCGGGCGGCAGCGCCGCGTAGGCCGGGCTGCCGGCGACCGCCCTCGCCACGTTCGCCGGGGTCGGGTTGAGCATCGCAAACGCCACGTCGCGCTGGATGAAGCCGCGCTGGCTGTTCGTGACATTGCTGTGCGAGAACAGCAACGCGCTGTCGTAGTCCCAGCCGAACAAATTGCCCTTGGCCCCGCCGACCCAGCGCACGAACACTGAATCGATGTTCGATTGGCGCGGCCCGACGTCGGCCGGCAGGTAGCGCAGCCGGGCGGCGGTGCCGAAGTAGGGATTGTCGGGATGGGCGGCGCCGAGCGAGATGCCGGCGTTGCTGACCGGCCCGCCGGGAAACCCTTCGTTGGCATTGATCGGCGTCGGCGTGGTGCGGGTGTTGGTGATGCTGGTGTACCAGTTCAGTTCGGTGTACGCCTGCACCGCCGGCGTGATCTGCCAGCCGCCGCGGCCGTACACGCTCAGGCTTTCCTGTTTCGGCTGCACCTGCTGGTAGACCGAGGGCGCGTCGATCAGGCAGCCGCCGCCCGGGTCGCCCTGCGGGTGGCTGGTGAAGTTGCTGCAGGCGGCGCCGGGAAAGGTGCGGGTGAAGCCGAGGCCGGCCGGGTTGCCGCGGTTGTAATAGTCGAGCGTGACCGGGTTGCGCACGTTGCCGTTGATCGCGTTGCCGGCCGCGTTGTTGGTCGTGATCGCGCCGGTCCCGCCCAGCGACTCCTGGGCCGAATAGCCCCACGGCCGCAGGTCGAGCTTGCCGATCCAGTCGCGGTTCTGGCGTGCGCTGTAATTGATCTCGTCGATCTTCTTGTATTCGAGGCTGACGAGGGCATTGAAGCGGTCGGTGTCGAGGTCGCCAAAGCCGCGCGTGATCGCGGCGTTGGTCTGCTTGCCGTCCGCGTCGCCGCTGGCGCCGCGCAGCGCGCGGATGGTAGTGCCCTTGAAGTCGCGCCGCAGGATGATGTTGACCACCCCGGCAATCGCATCCGAGCCGTAGATCGCCGAGGCGCCATCCTTCAGGATCTCGATCCGCTCGACCGCGTCGTTCGGGATCACGTTCAGGTCGGCGAACTGTTTCTGGCCGTCGTCGGCCAGCCCGTACGGCGCCACCCGGCGGCCGTTGAACAGCACCAGGGTCGAGGCCGCGCCGAGCCCGCGCAGCGAGATGCCGGACGCGCCGGCGGCGAAGCCGTTGCCGAACGACACCGGCACCGAACCCTGGTTGTCGACCGCGAGCGTCTGCAGCAGCTCGGCCACGGTGGTCTTGCCGGAACGCTCGATGTCCGCCCGGCTGACGGTCAGCACCGACGAGGCGGTTTCGGCCTGCGAGCGGCGGATGTTCGAGCCGGTGATCTCGACGCGCGGGATCGGCCGTTGCGCCGCCTCCTGGGCCAGCGCGCCGAGCGGCAACGCGAGCAGGGTGAGGCCGACGGCGCCGCCCCCGGCGAACAGGCGGCGCACAGACCGGGATAACAGGGTTTCAGTCATGTCGAACTCCAAGTGTGGGAACGGAATCCCAGTCCAGCTCGCGGTGAGGTTTAGCGATTTGTATTAACAAGACCTCGCGGGAACCTTGTCCTCGGTCAAAGACAAACGTGCAAGTCGGTCGGGGGCTTGATCCGACTTTTGCATCGGTGTCAACGTAGACTGTGATATCGCTCAACCGTGAGTTTCACGGCGGGCTGCGCTGTGCGTTTGTCGCAACCGCTTGCCGAGCCGGGGGCCGGCAGTCGACGGACAAAGGGCTTGCCAACGCTCCGGGATTGTTGTTATAGTCAGACGACTCATTCGGAGCGACCATGCGCCACGCGGTTTTCTTTACCTGCTTTTTTTACTTTAGCGATTCCAGCCCGAGGGCGGTGGAGTAGCGGCAGGTTCACGCGACAGCAGAACATACCGAAACAAGATTCCAGAAACCGCCAGCGATGGCGGTTTTTTTATTTCAGCATCCACAGGGAGAACAGCATGCCTCGCACCGACGACTTACGCATCCGCGAACTGAAGGAACTGACGCCGCCCTCGCACCTGATCCGCGAGTTCCCCGCCACCGCGGCGGCCGAGGAGACCGCGGCCCAGGCGCGGGTCGCGCTGCACCGCATCCTGCACGGCCAGGACGACCGCCTGATGGTGGTGATCGGGCCGTGCTCGATCCACGATCCGCAGGCCGCGCTCGAGTACGCGCGCAAGCTGGTCGAACAGCGGCGCCGGCTGGCCGGCGAGCTCGAAATCGTGATGCGGGTGTACTTCGAAAAGCCGCGCA
This sequence comes from Massilia sp., assembly GCA_045810465.1. GTDB lineage: Bacteria > Pseudomonadota > Gammaproteobacteria > Burkholderiales > Burkholderiaceae_D > Telluria. The sequence goes on from JBJMVW010000265.1 coordinate 28,988, forward strand.
CCACGGTCGGCTGGAAAGGGCTGATCAACGACCCGTTCATGGACAACAGCTTCCGCATCAACGACGGCCTGCGCATGGCGCGCGAGCTGCTGCGCGACATTAACGAACTGGGCCTGCCGGCCGGCACCGAGTTCCTCGACGTGATCAGCCCGCAGTACATCGCCGACCTGGTCAGCTGGGGCGCGATCGGCGCCCGCACCACCGAGTCGCAGGTGCACCGCGAGCTCGCCAGCGGGCTGTCGTGCCCGGTCGGCTTCAAGAACGGCACCGACGGCAACATCAAGATCGCGGTCGAGGCGATCAAGGCCGCCTCGCAGCCGCACCACTTCCTGTCGGTGACCAAGGGCGGGCATTCGGCGATCGTGTCGACCGCCGGCAACGAGGACTGCCACATCATCCTGCGCGGCGGCAAGACCCCGAACTATGACGCCGCCAGCGTCGACGAAGCGTCGCGCCAGATCGCCGCGCTGGGCCTGGCCAGCCGCCTGATGATCGACGCCTCGCACGCGAACAGCAGCAAGAAGCCGGAAAACCAGGTCCCGGTGTGCGCCGACATCGGGCGCCAGGTGGCGGCCGGCGACGACCGCATCGTTGGCGTGATGGTCGAATCGCACCTGGTGGCCGGGCGCCAGGACCTGGTGCCGGGGCGCGAGCTGACCTACGGCCAGTCGGTGACCGACGGCTGCATCGACTGGGATGCCAGCGTGCAGGTGCTGGAAGGATTGGCGGCGGCGGTGCGCCAGCGGCGCCTGAAGGACGATATGTAAAATCGCCATGCATAAGATGTAACTTGCCAATATGCATACATCGGGCGAGAATCGTATGTACATGTATGTACGACGAATGGGATCCCGATGCACAGTGGAACGAAGGACGAAACGGCCGGGCTGGAAGCGGAAGCACGGCAGGCATTGCGGCGCGGCGACGCCGGGCACGCCGCGCGCTTGTGGGAGCGGATCCTCGAGCGTGACCCCGACCACGCGGGCGCCTTGCTGGCGCTGTCGCAGGGCGCGTTCCGCGCGGGCGAGCTGGCGCGTGCGCGCGCCTTGCTCGCGCACCTGGTCGCGGTCGACGGGCGCGACAAGCAGCAGTGGATCAACCTGGCCGTGGTCTGCCTCGGCCAGCGCGACGAACCCGGCGAGGAAGAGGCGATCCGCGGCGCGCTGCGGGTCGACCCCTCCGACCTGGTGGCGCTGATCCTGCGCGCCGACCTGCTGGCGCGCCAGGGCAAGCGCCACGCCGCCGCCAGCGCGTATGGGGCGGTGGCGGCGGTCGCCCCGCCGCTCGAGCGGCTGACGCCCGAACTGCGCCCCGCGGTGGCCGAGGCGATCGCCTGCCGCGACCAGTACAATCGCGAATTCGGGAGCTTCCTGGACGAGCACCTGGCGCCGCTGCTGCAGGACATGCAGGGCGAAAACCTGGGGCGCTTTCGCGAATCGCTCGAGATCATGACCGGCCGCAGGCGCCGCTTCGATTCGCAATCGGCGCTGTTTCATTATCACGGCCTGGCCCCGGCCAGCTTCTTCGAGCGCGCCAGCTTTCCGTGGCTCGACCAGGTCGAGGCCGCGACCGCCGCGATCCGCGACGAGTTCCTCGCGGTGCTCGAAGGCGAGCAGGGCTTCACTCCCTACCTGACGTACTCCTGCGACCAGCCGCTGAACCAGTGGGCGGAGCTGAACAATTCGCCGCGCTGGAGCGCCTTCCACCTGCTCGAGGCCGGGCGCGTGAACCAGGCCAATTCGGCCAGGTGCCCGCGCACCATGGCCGCGCTGGGCCTGGCGCCGCAGCCGGACCAGCCCGGCCGTACGCCGGTGGCGATGTTTTCGCTGCTGAAGCCGCAGACCCGGATCCCGCCGCATTGCGGCGTCAGCAACGTGCGGCTGGTCACGCACCTGCCGCTGATCGTGCCGCCCGGTTGCGGTTTTCGTGTCGGCAACGATACGCGCGCCTGGGTGCCGGGCAAGGCCTGGGTATTCGACGACACCATCGAGCACGAAGCCTGGAACGACAGCGACCAGCTGCGCGTGATCCTGATGTTCGACATCTGGCACCCGCAGTTGTCGGCCGCCGAGCGCGCCCTGATCAGCGCGATGAGCGCGGGCATCAACGCCTTTTCCGGTAGCGAAGGTGGATTCGGCCTGTAACCCGGCCGCGCAATGAAAAAGGCGCTGTCCCCGCTAAGTGTGGAACCTGTCTATATGGCTGAGGTCTAACGGGTATCAGATTGATGTGCTCCCAGCCGAGCGGGGACAGGTACTGCAACAGCGCGGCATCGACGGCATGGCCGTTGCCACGCAACGCATGCGCTGCGCGCTCCAGATAGACCGTGTTCCACAACACGACGGCCGCCGTCACGAGGTTGAGGCCGCTGGCCCGGTAGCGCTGTTGCTCGAAACTGCGGTCGCGGATTTCGCCCAGGCGGTTGAAGAACACGGCGCGAGCCAGCGCGTTACGGGCTTCGCCCTTGTTCAACCCGGCATGCACGCGGCGGCGCAGTTCCACGCTTTGCAGCCAGTCCAGGATGAACAGCGCGCGTTCGATGCGCCCCATCTCGCGCAGCGCCACGGCCAAGCCGTTCTGGCGCGGATAGCTGCCGAGCTTGCGCAGCATCAGCGAGGCCGTCACCGTGCCCTGTTTGATCGAGGTGGCCAGCCGCAGGATTTCGTCCCAATGGGCGCGAATGGCCTTGTTATTCAGCTTGTCGCTGCTGGCGCTGCGCGGAAATCAGGTGTTTCACGTCGCCCAAAAAGCCGCTTGGCGGGTATTATTGCAGAAATGCCCACGGAGAGCCCCTCTCGGTTCGGCTCCCCCTTGCCTCGATCAAAGGGTAGCTAGTTAAGAACGAATCAGAACAAGGAGATGGCATGGCAGAGCAAAATGCCTATCAGGTCGCCGACTGGAATGGCCAAAGCGGGGAGCGCTGGGTCGCCAACCAGGCTCGGCTCGACGCCATGCTGGCGGTGTTCGGCCAGGCCGCGATAGAAGCCGCCGCGCCCGCGACGGGCGAGCGCGTGCTGGACGTCGGCTGCGGCGCGGGCGCGTCGAGTCTGGCTCTGGCCGCCCGCGTCGGCGCGGGGGGCCAAGTGCTGGGCGTGGACATATCCGAACCGCTGATCGGCCGAGCGCGCGCGCTTGCGCCACAGGATACGCCGGCCCTGTTCCGGGTGGCCGACGCCAGCAGCGCCGAGCTGCCCGAGGGCGCGTTCGACATCCTGTTCTCGCGTTTCGGGGTGATGTTCTTCGACGATCCGACAGGGGCGTTCGCCCATATGCGACGCGCGCTCCGGCCGGGCGGGCGGGTCGCTTTCGTCTGCTGGCGCGGCGCGGCCGAGAACGATTGGGTGCGCCTGCCGATGGGCGCGATCAAGGGCATCGTCCCGCCGACCGCGCCGCCCGATCCCGAAGCGCCCGGCCCATTCTCGTTCGGCGACCGGGGGCGCGTGGCACGCATCCTGACGGCGGCCGGCTTCACCGATATCGCTATCGCGCCCTTCGATGCTTCCATCCCGTTCGGCGAGGGCGGGAC
>JBJMVW010000266.1:0-6043 GCA_045810465.1 Massilia sp.
CATCGACGGGCAGACGGCACTCGCGGAATTCGCCCGTTACGGCTTCCGGGAAACGCTGCCGACCTCCTCGGCGCACCGTCAGGGCATCGACGCGCTGTTGGCCCGGGTCCTGGCCACGTTGCCCGACGACGGGGACGCCGAAATCCTCGATGACGATCCCGAACGCGTCCGCATCGCATTCGTCGGGCGTCCCAACGTCGGCAAGTCGACGCTGATGAACGTGCTGATCGGCGCCAAGGTGTCGATCACCTCGCGCAAGGCGCAGACCACGCGCCATCGCATCACCGGCATCCAGACCCGCGACGACGCCCAGTTCATCTACGTCGACACGCCCGGCTTCCAGACCCGTCACGCCAACGCGCTCAACAAGACGCTGAACAAGACCGTCTCGAACACGCTGACCTCGTCCGACGTGATCCTGTTCCTGGTCGAGGCCGGTACCTTCGGCCCGGCCGACCAGCAGGTGGTCGACCTGCTGCCGAAGAATGTGCCGGTCATATTGGTCATCAACAAGTCGGACCGGGTCAAGGACAAGGCCGCGCTGATGCCGTTCGCGCAAAAGGTTGCCGCGCTGCGCGAGTTCGCGGCCGTGGTGCCGGTCTCGGCCAAGCTGCGCTTCCAGGTCGATGCGCTCGAAGGCGAGATCCGCAAGCATCTGCCGGAAAATCCGCCGGTCTTCGGCGCCGACGACATCACCGACCGCAGCGAAAAATTCCTGGCCGCCGAGATCGTGCGCGAGAAGGTATTCCGCCTGCTCGGCGACGAACTGCCGTACACCAGCACCGTGCTGATCGAGCAATTCGAGCAGGAAGGCAACCTGCGCCGCATCTTTGCCGCGATCCTGGTCGAGCGCGACACGCACAAGGCCATGATCATCGGTAACAAGGGCGCGCGCCTGAAGGAAATCTCGACCCAGTCGCGCCTCGACATGGAAAAACTGTTCGGCGGCCCCGTGTACCTGGAAATCTGGGTCAAGGTCAAATCCGGCTGGGCCGACAACGAAGCGGGCCTGCGCGCCTACGGCTACGAGTAAGCGCGGGGCCGATCGCCACGCATGCCCACCAACGACCTTGACCCCATCGCTACTGCGCAGGAAGCGACCCAGCCTGCGCCGTCGGGCAAGCGCAGCCGTACCTTCCAGCGTGACAATCGGATAACCGGCCAGCCGGCCTTTGTGCTGCACAGCTATCCGTACAAGGAAACCAGCCTCATCGTCGACATGCTCACGCGCGACCACGGCCGGGTCGCGCTGGTGGCCAAGGGCGCCAAGCGTCCGCTGTCGAAGCTGCGCGGGGTGCTGCAGACCTTCCAGCCGCTGTCGATTTCGTGGAGCGGCAAGTCGGAACTGCGTACCCTGATCGACGCCGAATGGGTCGGCGGCATGCTGCCGCTGGAAAAAAATTCGCTGCTGTGCGGCTTTTACCTGAACGAATTGCTGGTCAAGCTGATCGCGCGCGACGACCCGCATACGGCCTTGTTCAACCATTACGTTGACACTCTGAACCAGTTGGCGCACGACGAACCGGCACAAATCGTCTTGCGAAAATTCGAAAGGGCCTTACTTAAGGAAACAGGAGTGGCCGCCGACCTCGGTCGTTCGACCACCACCCGCGCTCCGGTCGAGGCCGGGAGTGACTACGTGGTCGACCCGGAACGCGGCGCGCGCGAAGTACGGGCGTCCGACACCTGGCCTGTGGTTTCCGGCAAAACGCTGCTCGACATGGAGCGCGACGACTACGCCGATCCGCAGACCCAGTCCGAAAGCAAACAACTGATGCGCTTTTTGCTCGCGCATCACCTGGGCGGCGCGCCGCTGAACACGCGCCAGATATTGATCGACCTGATGCAGCTTTAACAAGACCAACATGAGCTTCCTTGCACCTTCCGGCCCGGTGATCGACCTGGGCGTGAACATCGACCACATCGCCACCGTGCGCAACGCGCGCGGGACCGCCTATCCGGACCCGCTGCGCGCCGCGCTGCTGGCCGAGCAGGCCGGCGCCGACCTGATCACGCTGCACCTGCGCGAAGACCGGCGCCACATCAAGGACGCCGACGTGCTGGCGATCCGTCCGCTGCTGATGACGCGCATGAACCTGGAAGCGGCCGTGACTGGCGAGATGATCGACTTCGCCTGCCGCGTCAAGCCGCAGGACGTGTGCCTGGTGCCGGAGCGGCGCGAGGAAGTCACGACCGAGGGCGGCCTCGACGTGATCCGCTACTACAAGGAAGTCGAAGCGGCCGTCAGGCAGCTGGCGGGCGAGGGCATTCGCGTGTCGCTGTTCATCGACGCCGACGACAAGCAGATCGAGGCCGCCGCGGCGGTCGGCGCGCCGGTCATCGAACTGCACACCGGCCGCTACGCCGAAGCCGAAGGCGAGGCGGTCGCGCATGAACTCGAGCGCATCAAACGGGGCGTGCGCGCCGGCGTGACGCGCGGCCTGAAAGTCAACGCCGGCCACGGCCTGCACTACACCAACGTGCAGCCGGTGGCCGCGATTGCCGGCATCGACGAGCTCAATATCGGCCACGCAATCGTCGCCCACGCGCTGTTCGCCGGCTGGGAAAACGCGGTGCGCGAGATGAAGGCGATCATGGTGGCGGCGCGCCTCGGCGTAGCGCTGGCGGCCGCAAAATGATTTACGGGATCGGCACCGACATCGTGCAGATTTCGCGCGTCGAAGCGGCGCTGGCGCGTAACGGCGTGCGCTTCGCCGAAAAGATTCTGGGACCGCAGGAGCTCGAGAAGTACCATGCGCGCAAGGCGCGCAGCGAAGTGCGCGGGCTGCGCTTCCTGGCCACGCGGTTCTCGGCCAAGGAAGCGTTCTCGAAAGCGATCGGCCTTGGCATGCGGATGCCGATGACCTGGCGCTCGGTGCAGATGCTCAACGCCCCGAGCGGCAAGCCGGTGATCGTCTGCAGCGGTGCGCTCGACGAATTTATGCGGAATAATAAGCTCAGTGCGCAGGTGACGATCAGCGACGAAGCCGATTACGGCGTCGCGTTTGTGATCGTGACCCAGGAAGCCTGAGTTCGCGCGACGGCAGCGCAGGAGCTGGTTGAACGCGTGGGCGGGCAAGCCGCCCACCCTACCGAGTGAGCTAGTGGCCGACGTACCAGCCGCCGGCGCGTCCCGTAGGGTGGGCGGGTCCCCCGCCCACGCGTTCAACGCAGGCCCGCCCAATGGCACACCGCCCAACCTTATGAAACCATTGGTATTGGAATGACCGAAGCGAATCAAGACATCCAGGCGGAGCCGGTAGCGGCTCCGAGCGCGCGCGAGCAGGTGCTGGCGGTGGTGGCCAAGCTGCCCGACCTGCCGGGCGTGTACCGTTATTTCGACGCGAACGACGCCGTCCTGTACGTCGGCAAGGCGCGCAACCTGAAAAAGCGCGTCTCGAGCTACTTCCAGAAGAACCTGTCGAGCCCACGCATCGCGATGATGGTGCAGCAGATCGCGCGCCTCGAGACCACGGTCACGAGCAGCGAGGCCGAAGCGCTGATCCTCGAGAACAACCTGATCAAGACGCTCAAGCCGCGCTACAACATCCTGTTCCGCGACGATAAATCCTACCCCTACCTCAAGATCAGCGGCGGCGACGTGCCGCGCATGGCCTACTACCGCGGCGCGCTGGACAAGAAGAGCCAGTACTTCGGGCCGTTCCCGAGCGCGTGGGCGGTCAAGGAATCGATCCAGATCCTGCAGAAGGTGTTCATGCTGCGCACCTGCGAGGACAGCGTCTACGCGAACCGTACGCGCCCGTGCCTGCTGCACCAGATCGGCCGCTGCAGCGCGCCGTGCGTGGACGCGATCGCGCGCGAGGACTACAAGGTCGACGTCGACAACGCCGGCAAATTCCTGCGCGGGCGCCAGGGCGAAGTGCTGGCCGACCTCGAAGCGAAGATGCACGGCTTCGCCGAAAAGCTGATGTTCGAACAGGCAGCGGGCGTGCGCAACCAGATCCAGTCGCTGTCGCGCGTGCTGCACCAGCAGAGCATGGAGACCACCGGCGACGCCGACGTCGACGTCATCGCGGTGGTGGTGCAGGGCGGGCGCGCGTGCGTCAACCTGGCCATGGTGCGCGGCGGACGGCACCTGGGCGACCGCGCCTGGTTCCCGACCCAGGTCGGCGAAGCGCTGGGCGAAGTGCCGATCGAAGTCGAGGTGCTGTCGGCCTTCCTCGCGCAGCACTACGCCGACAAGTTCATCCCCGCTACGCTGATCCTCAACATCGAGTTCGACCAGCCGGAACTGATGATGGCGCTGACCGAGCAGTGCGGCCACCGCATCAACCTGATCTTCCAGCCGCAGGGGCAGCGCCGCCAGTGGCTCGAACTGGCGCAGAAGGGCGCCGAGATTTCGCTCGCGCGCCTGCTGTCGGAGCAGGGCTCGCAGCAGTCGCGCACGCGCGCGCTGGCCGATGCGCTCGCGCTCGAGAGCGAAGACCTCGACAGCTTGCGCATCGAATGCTTCGACATCAGCCACACGGCCGGCGAAGCGACGCAGGCATCGTGCGTGGTCTTCCACCACCACGCGATGCAGAACAGCGAATACCGCCGCTTCAACATCAACGGCATCACGCCGGGCGACGATTATGCGGCGATGCGCCAGGTGCTGACGCGGCGCTACGAGAAGGTCGCCGGCGGCGAAGGCGTGATGCCGGACGTGGTGCTGGTCGACGGCGGCAAGGGCCAGGTCGAGATGGCGCGCCAGGTGTTCTCGGAGCTCGGCCTCGACATCAGCCTGATCGTCGGCGTCGCCAAAGGGGAGGGGCGCAAGGTCGGCCTGGAGACGCTGATCTTCGCCGACGGCCGGCCGCCGCAGGAACTGGGCAAGGAATCGGCGGCGCTGATGCTGGTGGCGCTGATCCGCGACGAAGCGCACCGCTTCGCGATCACCGGCATGCGCGCCAAGCGCGCCAAGACGCGCCAGGCCTCGCGCCTGGAAGAGATTGAAGGCATCGGCGCCAAGCGCCGCCAGCGCCTGCTGGCGCGCTTTGGCGGCCTGCGCGGCGTCATCGACGCCAGCGTGGAAGACCTCATGTCGGTCGAAGGCATCTCCAGCACACTGGCCGAAGAAATCTACCGCCAGCTGCACTAAGCACAGCGTTGCCCGAAAACCGGGGTCAGAGCACATTTTCTTTGCAATGTTTCCCGAAAAACGTGGGCTCGGCGCCTCACGCGGCCCCCGTTTTTATTTTCGGCGCGCGCGCGCGACGGCTGCTGAGCTCAACTGGTTTAAATAGCAATAGCCATGTAGACTAGCGGCGCATGCATTTTTAACGGTAAACCAGATCACGCGCCTTATGCCTTTTAACATCCCGATTCTCCTGACCTGGTTACGCGTAGCCCTGATTCCCCTGGTGGTTGGCGTTTTCTACCTGCCCACGCACTGGTTGCCGCTGGCCGACCGCAATCTCGCCGCCACCCTGGTGTTCATCGTCGCCGCCGTTACCGACTGGTTCGACGGCTTCCTCGCGCGCCGCTGGAACGAAACGTCGGCCTTCGGCGCCTTCCTCGATCCGGTTGCCGACAAGCTGATGGTGGCCGGCGCGCTGCTGGTGCTGGTGCAGCTCGACCGCGTCAACGCGATCATCGCGTTCATCATCATCGGCCGCGAGATCACGATCTCGGCGCTTCGCGAGTGGATGGCCGAGATCGGCGCGCGCAAGTCGGTCGCCGTCAGCTCGCTCGGCAAGATCAAGACGGCCGCGCAGATGGTCGCGATCCCGATGCTGCTGTTCCATGACATGCTGTTCGGCAGGGTCGATACGCACTCGTGGGGCGAGTACCTGTTGTGGGTCGCCGGCGTGCTGACGGTCTGGTCGATGTTCTACTACTTGCGCCGCGCTTGGCCGCTGATCAAGGAAAGGTCAGGTAGCTTCTGAGATTTGTCACGAGTCATCCTTGACGTGTGGCTCAGAATGTCTATAATGCTTGCCTGTTGCGAACGACATCGCAGCAAACGAAGGACGAAGCGGGAGTAGCTCAGTTGGTAGAGCGCAACCTTGCCAAGGTTGAGGTCGAGAGTTCGAGACTCTTC
>JBJMVW010000267.1:0-3563 GCA_045810465.1 Massilia sp.
ACGTTCCAGACCGGTTACATCTACCACTATGCATTCGTGATGATCGTGGGCGTGCTGGCAACCCTGCTGTACTTCTTCCCGTTCTGGCACGCATAAATCACAGGCAAAAGAAAAGACAATGATGCAGTCTATCTCTACAACTCCTTACCTGAGCCTGTCGATCTGGCTCCCGATCCTCTTCGGCATGCTGGTCCTCGCCGTCGGCCGCGACAAGAATCCGGGCTTCGCCCGCCTGCTGTCGCTGGTCGGCGCCATCGTCAGCTTCCTGCCGACGATCCCGCTGATCACCAGTTTCAGCAATGCCGCGCACGGTCCGCAGTTCGTCGAGAAGGCGGCGTGGATCGAGCGTTTCAACATCCAGTACTACCTCGGCATCGACGGCCTGTCGCTGTGGTTCGTGCCGCTGACTGCGTTCATCACCGTGATCGTCGTGATCGCCGGCTGGGAAGTGATCCAGGAACGCGTGTCCCAATACATGGGTTCGTTCCTGATGCTGTCCGGCCTGATGATCGGCGTGTTCGCCTCGCTCGACGGCCTGCTGTTCTACTTCTTCTTTGAAGCGACCCTGATCCCGATGTTCATCATCATCGGCGTGTTCGGTGGCCAGAACCGGGTGTATGCGGCGTTCAAGTTCTTCCTGTACACCTTCTTCGGCTCGCTGCTGACGCTCATTGCGATCATCTACCTGTACAACAAGTCGGGCGGCAGTTTCGACATCCTCAAGTGGCACGCGCTGCCGCTGAGCATGAAGGAACAGGTCCTGATCTTCTTCGCGTTCCTGATGGCGTTCGCCGTCAAGGTGCCGATGTGGCCGGTGCACACCTGGCTGCCGGACGCCCACGTCGAAGCGCCGACCGGCGGCTCGGTCGTGCTGGCCGCGATCATGCTCAAGCTGGGCGCGTATGGCTTCCTGCGGTTCTCGCTGCCGATCGCGCCGGACGCGTCGCACTACCTGGCCGGCTTCATCATCACGCTGTCGCTGATCGCCGTGATCTACATCGGCCTGGTGGCGCTGGTCCAGAAGGACATGAAGAAACTGGTCGCCTACTCGTCGATCGCGCACATGGGTTTCGTGACCCTCGGCTTCTTCATCTTCAACGACATGGGCGTGCAGGGCGGTATCGTGCAGATGATCTCGCACGGCTTCATCTCGGGCGCCATGTTCCTGTGCATCGGCGTGCTGTACGACCGCATGCACACCCGTGAAATCGCCGCGTACGGCGGTGTCGTCAACACGATGCCGAAGTTTGCCGCCTTCTCGGTGCTGTTCGCGATGGCCAACTGCGGCCTGCCGGCCACCTCCGGCTTCGTTGGCGAATTCATGGTGATCCTGGCTTCGGTCAAGTACCACTTCTGGATCGGCCTGCTGGCTGCGACCGCCCTGATCCTGGGCGCGGCGTACTCGCTGTGGATGGTCAAGCGCGTCGTGTTCGGCGCGGTTGGCAACAAGCACGTGGCCGAACTGACCGACCTGAACAAGCGTGAGTTCTTCATGTTCGTGGTCCTGGCGGTCGCCACGATTTACATGGGCCTGTACCCGGCGCCGTTCACCGACACCATGCAGACCTCGGTGGCCGACCTGCTGCAGCACGTCTCCATCAGCAAGCTGCCCCAATAAAACGTTATGAATCCCATGATTAACACCATTGCCCCGGCGGCCGCCACCAACCTGGCGCCGCTCTACGCGGAAATCTTCCTGCTGGTCGCGGCTTCCGCGATCCTGCTGATCGACATGTTCCTGAAGGAAGGGAAGCGCAACATCACCTACGTGCTGTCGCTGCTGACGCTGGCAGGCTGCGCGCTGCTCTCGTTCGGCGACCTCGACGCCGGGCAGACCGCCTACACGTTCCACAACATGTTCGTGTCCGACCCGATGGCGAACCTGCTCAAGCTGTTCACCTACCTGGCGGTCGGCCTGACCCTGGTCTACTCGCGCCAGTACGCGGGCGAGCGCGCCATGCTGTCGGGTAACCTGGGCGGCGAGTTCTACGTGCTCGCGCTGTTCTCGATGCTGGGCCAGATGATCATGATCTCGGGCAACAACATGCTGCCGATCTACCTGGGCCTGGAACTGATGTCGCTGTCGCTGTACGCGCTGGTGGCGCTGCGCCGCGACCACGCGGTGTCGACCGAAGCGGCGATGAAGTACTTCATCCTCGGCGCGCTGGCCTCCGGCTTCATGCTGTACGGTATCTCGATGGTGTACGGCGCCACCGGCTCGCTCGACCTGTCGCGCATCGCCGAAGTGACCAACGCGCACGCGGCCAACCACACGATCCTCGTGTTCGGCCTGGTGTTCATCGTGGCGGGCATGGCCTTCAAGCTGGGCGTGGTGCCGTTCCACATGTGGGTGCCCGACGTCTACCAGGGTTCGCCGACCGCGGTGACCCTGCTGCTGGGCGGTGCGCCCAAGCTGGCGACGTTCGCCATGGTCATCCGGATCCTGGTCGAAGGCCTGCCGACGATGGCGATCGACTGGCAGCAGATGCTGCTGGCGCTCGCGGTGCTGTCGCTGGCGGTGGGTAACCTGACCGCGATCGCGCAGACCAACATCAAGCGCATGCTGGCCTATTCGACCATCGCGCAGATGGGCTTCGTGCTGCTCGGCCTGATGGCTGGCGTGGTCGGCGATGGCGCCGGCAACATCAACAGCAGCAACGCGGCGACCGCGTACAGCTCGGCGCTGTACTACTCGATCACCTACGTGCTGACCACGCTGGGCAGCTTCGGCCTGATCATGATGCTGGCGCGTTCCGGCTTCGAAGCCGAGGAACTGGTCGACTTCAAGGGCCTGTCGAAGCGCAGCCCATGGTTCGCGGTGGTGATGACGGTGCTGATGTTCTCGCTGGCCGGCGTGCCGCCGATGATGGGCTTCATGGCCAAGTGGGCGGTGCTGCAGGCGGTGGCCACCAGCGGGGCGGTGTGGCTGGCGGTGCTCGCGGTGATGTTCTCGCTGATCGGCGCCTTCTACTACCTGCGTGTGGTCAAGGTGATGTGGTTCGACGATGCGGCCGACGCCTCGCCGATCGTCACCCCGTTCGACATGCGCGTGGCGCTGTCGGTCAACGGCGTGGCCGTCGTGGTGCTGGGGATGATGCCGGGTGCGCTGCTCGGCGCCTGCTTCAGCGCCATGACCAAGACCCTCGGCTCGTAAGCCGCAGGTGGATGTCTCGCTGGCCAGCTGGTTGGTGGTAGCCGTCGCACTGGCGGCCGCCAACCTGCCATTTTTAAATGAGAGCGTGTTCGGTTTCATTCCCATGAAACCAGCGCGGGCAGGGGCGGCGCGCACCAAGCACTTCGGGGTGCGCCTTCTCGAGCTGATTGTTTTATACTTCATCGTCGGCGGACTCGCCTACGCACTCGAATCCCGGATCGGCAATGTGTTCGCCCAGGGCTGGGAATTCTATGCGATTACGGGCCCGATGTTCGTCGTGCTGGCGTTTCCCGGGTTTGTACTGCGTTACCTGCGCAAGCGCCGCACTTAATTCGTCGGTTGAAGGGTAGGGTGGGCACCCCGTGCCCACGCGGAAGCTAACACAGCGCAAACGTCCGCGTGGGCACGG
>JBJMVW010000268.1:0-15561 GCA_045810465.1 Massilia sp.
GTGGATGTCCTTCACGCGCTCGTCGCCCAGTTGCGAATCGCGCAGGCGGCTCACCGCGTCATATTCATAGAGGCCCTGCTGGGCCTTGGTGGTCGACTTGATGTGCCACTGCAGCAGCGGCATGTCGAGCGCGGCCGCGACTTCCTCGGCCAGCATGGTCTTGCCGGTGCCGGGCTCGCCCTTGATCAGCAGCGGCCGCGCCAGCGTGAGCGCCGCGTTGACGGCGAGTTTCAGGTCGTCGGTGGCGACGTAGCTGTCGGTTCCTTCAAAACGGTGTGGAGCTTGCATACAGATCAGGGGCGATAGTGGAATTTCAACGAGTATATTCCAGAACCGGGGGCCGGGGGCCGCCTTACCGGTTGGTGGACGCGTTCAAGGTCTTCATATAGAATCCGCAGGTTGGTAGTAGGGTTGCCAACTTTTTGTGCGTTCGCGGTATTCGATTACAACTTCACGATTCCACCATGAAAAAACTTCTAGCAGTGCTCGTGCTGGCCGGTTGCGCCAGCGTCGCCGCCGCGGCAGATGTTGTCGGCAATCCCCAGGCTGCACGAGCCAAGGTCGAAATGTGTGTCGGCTGCCACGGCATTCCTGGCTACAAGGCCACGTTCCCCGAGGTCTACCGGGTACCGATGATCGGTGGCCAGTCGGCCAAATACATCGAAGCCTCGCTGCAAGCGTACAAGAAGGGCGACCGCAAGCACCCGTCGATGCACGGCATCGCGGCCAGCCTGTCCGACCAGGACATCGCCGACGTGGCGGCCTACTATGCACAGCAGGGCCAGCCAGGCCAGCAGAAATAAGGAGAGCGCAATGAAAAAACTGATGATTGCGCTCTTTGCAGGCGCCGTTTCGATGAACGCGTTTGCCGGCGGCGACGTTGCCAAGGGCGAGGCGCTGGCCAAGAAGTACAGCTGCGCGTCGTGCCACGGCGCCGATTACAAGACCCCGATCGACCCGACCTATCCGAAGCTGGCCGGCCAGCATGCCGACTACCTGGTCCATGCGCTGGTCGCCTACAAGCGCGGCAATGGCGCCAATGGCCGCAACAACCCGATCATGGGCGGCGTGGCCCAGCCGCTGTCGGACAGCGACATGGCCGATATTTCGGCCTACCTGGCCAGCCTGCAGGGGACCATGACCTCGCGCCGTTAAGCCAGTGTAGGGCCGCAAGCAAATGGGATTCCCGCCTGCGCGGGAATGACGTTTCGCGGAAATCCGTGATGAACCTGGAAAATCCCTTCAGCCGCCTGCCGGCTGGAGGGATTTTTCATATCAGGGCCTAGCTGCCGCACCTGCGCACGCACTCGATGTAGGCCTCGGTATCGGGCGGCAGGCCGGAGCGCTGCGAACTCCAGATCATCTCGCCCAGGCACTCCATGATTTCGTGGTGCGCCTCGTGCTCGCCCCGGCGCTGGACCAGCGCGTCGTGCGCCGCGCGGATCCCGCGCGGCTGGTCGATCGACACCTGCTCGGCGATCGACAGGTGCATCGACAGGTGCAGGAACGGGTTGGCCTGGCCGCCCTCGACGGAGTAGTCGCGCGCGATCGCGGCCTCGGCGTCCGCCAGCGCGTCGTGGTATTCGGGATGCTGCGCGATCCAGTCGGCGGCAATGGCGTCCATCGGCGTCAGGATGTCGCCGGCGCGGTGCTTGCGGAAGGCTTCGCAGAAGAAGCGGCGCACGTCGTGCGAGGAGGGGGTAAACATGGCGGGAGCGACTCGTTGGGCAAACGCCGATTGTAGCAAGCCGGCGGCCGGCGCGTGGCCAGCGTTATTGGCCGGGGGCTTACCTGGCCGTGCTGGCCGGCGGCGGGCCGCAATTGGCGCGCACCGTCGCCACCAGCGACGCTGCCTGCTCCTTGTCCCCCTGGGCCCCGCGCAGCTCGGCCATGTAGGTGTTGGCCTGGCAGCTGCGCGCCTTCGCCGCCCGCTGGTCCTTGCCGGCCTGCGCCAGCAGCCGGGCGGCGTCGATCCGGCCCAGGTAGAACTCGGCGATCGGGCCCGGCCAGTCGTCGCTGTCGCCGCGCTTGAAGGTGGCCTCCAGTTCGCGCCGAGCGCTGTCGGGCTCGCCGTTGCGCAGGCGCGCGACGTGCAGCCACAGCGCGCCATAGCGTTCCGCCGGCAGCTTGTCGAGCGCGGCCTTGATCCGCGCCGCCCCTTCGATCGGCAGCCCGACGAGCATCAGGCGGCGCCCGACCAGCAGCCCGGCCTGCGGCTGGCCCAGCGCGGCGGCCTTCTCCAGCCACATCGCCGCCTGCACCTTGTCCTGCGCGACGCCGCGGCCGCGCTGGTACATCTCGGCCAGCAGGTATTGCGCGTCGGGGTTGCCGGCATCGGCTTCAGCCTGCATCCACGGCTCGATTCCCTTGCGCTGGCGGAACACGTCACCGCCGAGGTAGGCCAGGTACAGCTTCTGCTGGCTCATCGCGAACAGCACGCGGTGCGCGCGCAGGAAGTCCTGGCCCAGGTAGATATCGGCCGGCGAACTGCCTTGCGAATCGACAACGCCGATCTCGCCACCGCGGATGGTTTCCGTGCCGATCGCCAGCGTGTCGTACACGGCGCTCCAGTGCGGCGCGCGGTCGGTGCCGACCCCGGCCATATCGGCCAGGCGGGTGGTGCCGGCGCCGCCAGGCTCGATGCCGGCCCGCTTCGCCGCGCCCAGCATGACCACGGTGTGCTGCGCTCCCGAATCGATCATGGCGTCCAGCTTCTTGCCATTTAGCATGACCGTGAAGTGCGGATTCCGGCTCCTGCTGAAGCTCGATTCGAACGGCACCGCGATCGAGTCCTCCTTCCAGTACCCCAGCCAGGCCTGCCCGCAGTCCTGCGGACGGAAGAATTTGAGCTCCTTGTCGCGCAGCGACAGTTCGAGGTCGGCCTGGAACAGGAACTCGGCGCCCACGATCGCGTCATAGGACGGGGTGTAGGTGGTCTGGCCGACCACCTGCAACTCGAGCCTGCGGGCGCTGCGCGCCGGGCCGACCGCGAATTCCTTCAGCCTGGTCGCGTAGATCCGCGACAACCCCGAGACGCCCTCGACATAGCGGCCGGTCATGTGCAGCGACAGGTCGCGTTTCTCGACCGCGGTGCGGGTCAGGAAAGTTTGGTCGGAGCCGGTGTCGATCAGCATCGTGGCGGGGCTGCCGTCGATCACGCCATCGGTTGCAGGCACGAGGTCGGATCCGGCGTAACGAATCGGCAGCGTCGCTACTTCGACATAGGTACACTTGGCGGGCTCGTCGGCGGAGGCCGCCGGCAGGAAAGCGAGGCTGGCCAGCAGTGCCAGGGCAGGGCGGAGGGCTGCAGTCGTCATGCAGGCGATTCTACACTGCAATCTTCAGAAAGTTGCAGCTATGAAAATGAAAAAAAGGCAAGGCGCCGCACGGCACGCTTGCCTTCTTTCCCTGCGCGGCAAGTTATTTGTCGCGCAACAGCACCAACTGTGTTTCCGACACCGTGATGGTTTCCACGGTGGTGGCCCCCTGCAGCACCGATGCCCCCGGCTTGGCCGCCGGGCCCGGCTGGGCGCGCGGCTGGCGCAGGTAGCGCGAGCTGTGGCGCCGCTCGTGGCCGCCATTCGGCGCGATGAAGCGCGACAACTCCTGCAGCGCGCGCTGGTAGACTTCGCGCTTGAACTCGATGACCGTGTCCAGCGGCACCCAGTAGTCGTGCCAGCGCCAGGCGTCGAACTCGGGGTGTTCGGTCAGGCGCAGGTTGACGTCGTTATCGCGCGCGACCATGCGAAGCAGGAACCAGATCTGCTTCTGGCCACGGTAATGCCCGCGGATCTCGCGCTTGATGAAATGGTCCGGCACCTCATAGCGCAGCCAGTCGCGGGTGCGGCCCACGATCTTGACGTGCTCCTGGCGCAGGCCGATCTCTTCCTCGAGCTCGCGGTACATTGCCTGTTCGGGCGTCTCGCCGTACTTGATGCCCCCTTGCGGGAATTGCCATGAGTGCTCGCGCACCCGCTTGCCCCACCACACCTCGTTGTGCGCATTGAGCAGTATGATGCCGACGTTGGGCCGAAACCCTTCACGATCGAGCATAAGTGCACCTCGAAACTTTCTGCCGGCTTTTGGTTCCTTACATTTTTACCGACAAATGGAGCGGGCGCAGAGCCCGCCCACCAGGTTTTCGTTGAACGAAAACGGCGGGAAGGCCTTGTTTCGGACCCATTTGTACAAAGATTGGACGCATCAGCCAGCTAATCCTTTAAAATTAGGTCGATTATAACCCTCTCTTTTTAAAAAGAATTCATCGATATGCGTGCCTCACGATTTTTTATTTCAACTCTTAAAGAAGCGCCGTCCGACGCCGAAATCGTCAGCCACCAGCTGATGATGCGTGCCGGCATGATCAAGCGCGTCGGGTCGGGCATCTATACCTATATGCCAACCGGGTTGCGCGTGATCCGCAAGGTCGAGGCCATTATTCGTGAAGAGATGAACAAGGCCGGTGCGATCGAGCTGCTGATGCCGGTCGTGCAGCCGGCCGAACTGTGGCAGGAGACCGGGCGCTGGAACAAGATGGGTCCCGAGCTGATGCGCGTGAAGGACCGCCACGGCCGCGACTACGCGATCCAGCCGACCTCCGAGGAAGTGGTTACCGACGTCGTGCGCAGCGAGCTCAAGTCGTACCGCCAGCTGCCGATCAACTTCTACCACATCCAGACCAAGTTCCGCGACGAGCGCCGCCCGCGCTTCGGCCTGATGCGCGGGCGCGAATTCACGATGAAGGACGCCTACTCGTTCGACCGTGACATCGCCGGCATGCAGGTGTCGTACCAGACCATGTTCGACGCTTACAAGAACATCTTCACCCGCTTCGGCCTGAAGTTCCGCGCGGTCGCGGCCGACAACGGCGCGATCGGCGGTACCGGCTCGCACGAGTTCCACGTGATCGCCAGCACCGGCGAAGACGCGCTCGTGTACTGCCCGACCTCCGATTACGCAGCCAACATCGAGGCGGCCGAGGCCATGCCGCTGCTGGCCCAGCGCGCCGCGGCCACCCAGCCGCTGACCAAGGTCGCGACCCCCGGCAAGACCAAGTGCGAGGACGTGGCCAGCATGCTGGGCCTGCCGCTGTCGGCGACTGTCAAGGCAATCGCGCTGACCGTCGAGAAGGAAACCGACGGCAAGCAAAGCACCGAAAACTGGCTGCTGCTGTTGCGCGGCGACCACGAGCTGAACGAGGTCAAGGTGTCGAAAGTGCCTGGCCTGGCCACGTTCCGTTTCGCCACCGAAGCCGAAATCCTGCTGGCCTACGGCACCTTGCCGGGCTACCTCGGCCCGATCAACACCAAGCAGCCGGTCAAGGTGGTTGCCGACCGCACCGTCGCCAACATGGCCGACTTTGTCTGCGGCGCCAACGAGGCCGATTTCCACTACACCGGCGCCAACTGGGGCCGCGACGTGGCCGAGCCGGCGGTGGCCGACCTGCGCAACGTGGTCGAGGGCGACGCCTCGCCGGACGGCAAGGGCGTGCTGGCGATCGAGCGCGGCATCGAAGTGGGCCACGTGTTCCAGCTCGGCACTGCCTACTCGGCGGCGATGGGCGCCACCTACCTGGACGAAGCCGGCAAGCCGGCCCCGCTGCAGATGGGCTGCTACGGCATCGGCGTGACCCGCATCCTGGGCGCGGCGATCGAGCAGAACTACGACGACAAGGGCATCGTCTGGCCGACCGCGATCGCGCCGTTCGAGCTGGTGCTGTGCCCGATGGGGTATGACCGCAGCGAACTGGTCAAGGAGCAGACCGACAAGCTGTACGCCGAGCTGCACGGCGCCGGCGTCGACGTGATCCTCGACGACCGCGGCCTGCGCCCGGGCGCGATGTTCGCGGACTGGGAGCTGATCGGCGTGCCGCACCGCGTCGTCATCGGCGAGCGTGGCCTCAAGGAAGGCAACCTCGAGTACCAGGGCCGGCGTGACGAAGCGGCCAGCGCGGTGCCTGCCGCCGACATGGCCAGCTTCATCAAGGGCAAGCTGGGCCGGTGATGCGGGGCAGGGCTCAAGGCCGGGTCGCGGCCTGGCTGGGCGGCGCGCTGCTTGCAGCCGGGCTCGGCCTTGGCAGCGGCGCCCAGGCCGGCAACCAGAAGGAAGAGGCGCTGGCCGACTCGGTGCGCCTGGCGCTCGAGCACGCGATCCGCGACGGGCGCCAGCCCAAGCCGGTGTTCCGCGACGAGGCTGCGCGGCTGCGCTACCAGGCCTGGTTCACGCAAATGTCCGAGCGCCTCAAGCGGCGCCTGCCGGATACGCAGTCGCGCACCGAATTCCTCGAGGCCGCCTGGTACGAGGCCACCCGCGCCGGGCTCGACCCGGGGATGGTGCTCGGCCTGATCCAGGTCGAGTCGGCCTACCGCAAGTACGCGGTGTCGCTGGCGGGCGCGCGCGGCTACATGCAGGTGATGCCGTTCTGGACCGGCATCATCGGCGACAGCAACCGGCGCGCGCTGTTCGACATGCAGACCAACCTGCGCTACGGCTGCTCGATCCTGCGCATGTACATCGACATGGAGCGCGGCGACCTGTTCCTCGCGCTGGGCCGCTACAACGGCAGCCGCGGCCGGCCCGAGTACCCGAATGCGGTGCTGGCGGCGTGGAAGAACTGGGAGTTCAAGGCGCCGTTCTGAGCGCACGTCGTTCCCGCGCTGGCGGGAACGACGTGCGGTGCGCAACATATCAAAACAGCCATCCCGGCCGTTGGCAGTGTAGACTTTCGGCTTTCCGTCCAAGGATCGCCATGCGCTTGACTACCCTTGCCGGGGCCGCCGTGCTCGCAGCGCTTGCCGGCTGCGCCGCACCGCCGCCCGCACCAGGCCCGAACCAGTCCGCAGCCGTCGCCCAGTCCGTGGTGACCCAGCGCGCCAGGAACGTCATCTTCTTCCTCGGCGACGGCATGGGCATCAACACCATGACCGCCGCGCGCATCTTCGCCGCCGGCGAGGACGGCCAGCTGACCATCGACACGCTGCCTGAATCGGCCTTCGTCAAAACCTACTCGAACAACGCCCAGGTCACCGACAGCGCCGCTTCGATGTCGGCCTACATGACCGGCGTGAAGCAGGACAACGGCGTGATCTCGATGTCGGGCGACACGCGCTCGATCGCGCCCGGCCCCGGCCTCGCCAGCCGCTGCCAAAACGGCCGGCCGGTGCCGACGCTGGCCGAAATGGCCAAGCAGCGCGGCATGGCGGTGGGCGTGGTGACCACGACCAGCGTCACCGACGCCACCCCGGCGGCGACCTATGCCCACGTATGCCACCGCGGGCTCGAGACCGACATCGCCGCCGCACTGGTGCCCGGCGGCGCCGGCTACAACGCCAGCCTTGGCACTGGCCTCGACCTGGTATTTGGCGGCGGTGCGCAGTTCTTCCGTCCCGCGGCGCAGGGAGGCAAGCGCGGCGACGGGCGCGACCTGCTGGCCGAACTGGCCGCGCGCGGCTACGGCGTGGCCACGCTGCCGGCGCAGATGAACGCGTTTTCGCCGGCGGCGCGGCAGCCGGTGATCGGCCTGTTCGGCCAAAACATGCTGGAGTTCGAAGCGGTGCGCGATCCGCACAGGCAGCCCGGCCTGGCCGAGATGACGTCGAAGGCGATCGACCTGCTGTCGCAGCGCCCGAACGGCTTCTTCCTGATGGTCGAGGGTGGCCTGATCGACCACGCGCTGCACGCGACGCTCGCCAAACGCGCACTGCAGGAGACCGTCGCTTACGACGACGCGCTGAAGGCCGCGATCGACAAGATGCGGCAGGTCGACCCGGGCCTTGCGCACACGCTGATCGTGGCGACCGCCGACCATGACCACACGCTCCTCATCAACGGCTACTCGCCGCGTACCGGCAAGACCACGCCGGCCAACCCGGGCATACTGGGGCTGGTGCGCGGCCTGCCGGACGGGAAGCTCAAGCTGGACAAGGATGGCGCGCCGTACACGATCCTGGGATTTGGCACCGGCGAACACCGCGTGCAGGGCAGCCGCGCGGCGCAGGCCGGCCTGACCGACACCATCGCGAGCGCCGACGACTACCACCAGGAAGCGGCGATCCGCGTTGCGCCGGGCTCGGAAACCCACGGCGGCAGCGACGTCTACCTCGGCGCGATCGGCGCCAACGCCGAGCTGTTTCGCGGCACCATCGACAACACCCGCGTTTTCAGCCTGATCAGGGAGGCGGCCGGCTGGTAGGCCCACCGTACATGGAACATTCAATGAACCCGACACCACTGCGCGCGCTGCTGCTGGCTGCGCTCTGCACCTTTGGCGGCCAGGCGCTCGCCGCGCCGCTGGCGAAGAACGTCATCTTCTTCCTCGGCGACGGCATGGGGCCGACCACCATCACCGCTGCGCGCCTGTTCAAGGCCGGCGAAGAAGGGCTGCTCAACTTCGAAAAGCTGGACCGCACCGCGCGCATCAAGACCTATTCGGCCGACGCCCAGGTCACCGACAGCGCGCCATCGATGGGCGCCTACATGACGGGCCTGAAGATCAATAACGACGTGATCTCGATGCGCGACGCCCGGCCGGTCGCGCCTGGCAAGGACGCGAACGGCAATGCAGGCATCGACCGCTGCGGCGCCAACAACGGCAGCTCGCCGCACACCATCCTCGAACTGGCGAAGGCGCACGGCAAGGCGGTCGGCGCGGTGACGACCACCGAACTGACGCATGCCACGCCGGCGTCGACGTTCGCCCACACCTGCAACCGCAACGCCGCGTACTCGATCGCGCAGCAGGTGGTGCCGGGCGGCGAAGGCTACAACGCGCGCCTGGGCGACGGCGTCGACGTGCTGATGGGAGGCGGGCGCATCCACTTCACGCCGTTCGACAAGGCCACCAACCCGCGTGGGCGGGCGGACGGGCGCAACATGCTGGCCGAGTTCAAGGAGCGCGGCTACTTCGTGGCCGCTACCCGTGCCGACATGATGTCGGCGCTGCCGAACCGGAAGTTCGTCGGCATCTACAGCGACAGCCATCTCGATTACGCGCTCGCGCGCCGTCCCGAGCAGCCGACGCTGGCCGAGATGACGGCCAAGTCGATCGAGCTGCTGTCGAAGAATCCGAACGGCTTCTTCCTGATGGTCGAGGGCGGCAAGATCGACCACGCGCTGCACGACTCGAACGCGAAGAACGCGCTGGGCGACACGGTGGCCTTCGACGACGCGATCCAGGCCGCGATCGACCGCATGCGCGCGCTCGACCCGGGCCTCGAGAACACACTGATCGTGGTCACCGCGGACCACGACCACACGATGGTCATGAACGGCTATGCGAAACGCGGCAACCCGGTGCTTGACATCGTGCGCGGCTACGCGGACGGGCAGCCGAGCAGGGACGCGGGCGGCAAGACCTATACCACGCTGGTGTTCGGGAATGGCCCCAACCGGCCCAACGTGCGCGCCGACGTCGACAGCGCACAGGCGCAGGCCAACGACTACCACCAGGAGACGGCGGTGCGGCTGGCGGGCGAAGGGCACGGCGGCGGCGACGTGAAACTGTACGCGCTCGGCGCGGGCTCGGCGCCGTTCAAGGGCACGATGGAAAACACCCACGTGTTCGACCTGATGAAGGCCGCGTTCGGGTTTTAGGACGTACCGTATCTTGTAGGGTGGGCGGGTCTCCCGCCCACGCGTTCAAGCAGCGCCCAAGTTGTTTGAACCGCGCGCGGTAGTCGAACGCGTGGGCGGACAAGCCGCCCACCCTACAGGTTTAGGCGCCGGCGCGCGCGAGTGCAGAAGGTTCGCCCTCCCCAAAAACAAAAAGCCCCGGTCGAAACCGGGGCTTTTGTGCATGTGGGCTTTTGGACAGCCTGTCGTTCTTCTTATTTCAGGTGATCCGAAATGAGCTTGGTCATTTCGAACATCGACACCTGGGCCTTGCCGCCAAAGACAACCTTCAGTTTGTCGTCGGCGTTGATCATGCGGCGGTTCGCGGCGTCCTGGAGGTTCAGCTTTTTGATGTAGTCCCAGACTTTCTTGGTCACTTCGGTACGCGGCAGCGGGTTCGAGCCGACGACTGCGGCCAGTTGCGCGGATGGCGTCATCGCTTTCATGAAAGCGGCATTCGGCTTGCGAGCTGCGGCCGGTTTTTTTGCGGCTGCTGCTTTTGGTGCTGCTGCTTTAGCTGGAGCTGCTTTTTTTGCTGCCGGCTTTGCGGCTGGCTTGGCAGCGGCTTTCTTTGCTGGCGCTGCTGGGGATTTTTTGGCTGTTGCCATCTTCGAGCCTCCTAAACGAACACATGGAAAATTGCGCAATGAATCGCACCGGCTTATATTGGTGTCGTTTTACTGTTCGTGCAAGTCTTTTTCGAAATTTTTTCACTCTAACAAGCACGAAAGTGCCCGTTCTCGCCAAATCAGGCGCTCCAGAGTGGAAAACCACGGTCCGCGCGATGTAAAAACGCCGCGTGAGCTTGCGCTTCACGCGGCGTCGTCCGGCGCCGGAGGCACGGCCGGATGGTCAGCGCATCCCCGGCATCATGCCCTTCATCCCGCGCATCATCTTCATCAAACCGCCGCCTTTCAGCTTTTTCATCATCGCGTTCATCTGCTCGTACTGGTTCAGCATGCGGTTCACTTCCTGCACCTGCACGCCGGCGCCGGCGGCGATGCGGCGCTTGCGGTTGGCCTTGATCAGCTCGGGCTTGGCGCGTTCGGCCGGCGTCATCGAGTCGATGATGCCCACCATCCGGCGCACCTGCTTGTCGGCCTGGTCCATGTTGGCGTTGCCGGCGGCCTGCTGGAACTGGGCCGGCAGCTTGTCGAGCAGGTTGGCCATGCCGCCCATTTTCTTCATCTGGCTAAGCTGCGACTTGAAGTCGTTCATGTCGAAGCGCCCGCCGGACTTGATCTTGTTGGCCATGTCGGCCGCGGCCTTCTCGTCCACGCCCTTGCGCGCTTCCTCGACCAGCGCCAGGATGTCGCCCATGCCAAGGATGCGGTTGGCCATGCGGGCAGGGTCGAAGGCTTCGAGTCCATCGAGTTTTTCGGACACGCCGGCGAACTTGATCGGCTTGCCCGTCACGTGGCGCACCGACAGCGCCGCGCCGCCGCGCGAGTCGCCATCGAGCTTGGTCAGCACCACGCCGGTCAGCGGCAGCGCGTCGTTGAACGCCTTGGCGGTGTTGATCGCGTCCTGGCCGAGCATGGCGTCGACCACGAACAGCGTCTCGATCGGGTTGACCGCCGCGTGCACCGCCGCGATTTCCTGCATCATCGCTTCGTCGATGCCGAGGCGGCCGGCGGTGTCGATGATCAGGACGTCGTGATAGTGCTTGCGTGCCCAGTCCAGCGCGTTCTTCGCGATGTCGACCGGCTTGTCGGCGCTTGTGCTCGGGAAGAAGTCGGCGCCGACCTGCCTGGTCACCGATTCGAGCTGCGCGATTGCGGCCGGACGATAGACGTCGGCCGACACGGTCAGCACTTTTTTCTTTTTCTGCTCGCGCAGGTACTTGGCCAGCTTGCCGACGGTGGTCGTTTTACCGACACCCTGCAGGCCGGCCATCAGGATGATCGCCGGCGGCTGCTGCGCAAACGACAGCTGCGATGCGTCCGGGCCGAGGTCGGCGCCCATCAGCGCCGCCAGTTCGCGCTGCACCACGCCGACCAGCGCCTGGCCCGGCGACAGCGACGCGATGACCTCTTCGCCCAGCGCTTTTTCCTTGACGCGGGCGATGAACTCGCGCACCGCCGGCAGCGCCACGTCCGCCTCGAGCAGGGCCAGGCGCACCTCGCGCAGCATCTCGGCGGTGTTCGATTCAGTCAGACGTGCCTCGCCGCGCATCGTCTTGACGACTTTGGCGAGGCGTTGGGTTAAGTTATCTAGCATGTTCTACCTGACTATATATATAGGAGACGGCATAAAACCAAACGGCCATTTTACCTTATGTGAAGTCGCCCCACGGCCGCGCCGGGGACCTCATGGCCCGGCCGCGAGCATGGTAACAAAAGGATTCCGGGATAGTTTGACACTTGTTGCTTGGCAGTATAGCCTTTCTAGAAAGCAGTCTTGCCAAGGGAAAAAACAATGTTCCGAAGCCCGCGCCTTCCGGTCTGTTTCACGATTGTCTTTACCGCCGCACTGCCGGCCCTCGCGCAAACGTCCCCGCCGGCAGCGCAGGTCGACAAGATTTTTGCCGGCTGGACCCGGGACACCCCGGGCTGCGTGGTCGGCGTCGGCGCGAAGGGCAAACCGGTATTGACCCGTGCTTACGGCATGGCGGACCTGGAACACGGGGTCCGCAATTCGGCCGACACCATCTTCGAGGCCGGGTCGGTATCGAAACAGTTCACCGCCGCCGCGGTGGCCCTGCTGGCGCGCGACGGCAAACTGTCGCTCGACGACCCGGTCCGCAAATATATTCCCGAACTGCCCGATTACGGCACGCCGATCACGATCCGCCATATGCTCCAGCACACCAGCGGCCTGCGCGACTGGGGCAGCGTGGCCGAGATCGGCGGCTGGCCGCGCACCACGCGGGTGTACACCCCCGCGCACGTGCTCGACATCGTGGCGCGCCAGGGTGCGCTCAATTTCACGCCCGGCACGCGCTGGTCGTATTCCAACACCGGCTACAACCTCGCCGCCATCATCGTTGAGCGCGTGAGCGGGATGACGTTTGGAGAGTTCAGCCGCCAGCGGATTTTTGCGCCGCTCGGGATGGACCACACTTCGTGGCGCGACGACTACACCCGGATCCTGAAGAACCGCGCAATCGCCTACGAAAAACGGGAGGATGGCTTCCACTCCCTGATGCCGTTCGAGAATGCGGTCGGCAACGGCGGCCTGTTGACCACGGTGGGCGACCTGCTGAAGTGGAACGAGAACTTCGTCAACCCGGTGGTCGGCGACGCCCGCCTGGTGGCCGAGGCCCAGCAGCCCGGTAAATTCGCCGACGGCCGGCCGCACAATTACGGGCTCGGGCTATTCATCGGCAGCTACAAGGGCGTGCCGATGGTGTCGCACGGCGGCGCCACCGCCGGCTACCGCAGCGCCCTGAATCGCTATCCGGCGCAGCACGTCTCGGTGGCGCTGCTGTGCAATGCCGCCAACGCCAATGCGGGCAAGGATGCCGACGCCGTGGCCGAGCTCTTCCTCGATAAAAGCCTGGTGCCGCCGGCCGCGCCCAAAGCGCGGCATGCGCTGGGTGAGGCCGACCTCGCGGCGATGGAAGGCCTGTACCGCGAGACGGCGACCGGGCTGCCGCTGTCGCTGGTACGCGACAACGGCGCGCTGCGCACCGGGAACGGGCGCGTGCTGCATGCAACCGGCGCGCGCCGCCTCGAGTCGGGCGGCGGGGTCATGACGTTCGAAGGCGGCGGCGTGCTGCGCACCACCGATCCGCTGGGCACCGAGCGCATCTACCAGCGCGAGCCTGCCGCCGCTCCGGCCGAAGCACAGCTGCGCGAGCTGGCCGGCAGCTATGCCAGTGCGGACGCCGAGACCAGCGTGACGGTTGCGCTCGAAGCGGGCGCGCTGGTGATCCGGCAGCGTCCCGATACGGTGCTCAAACTCGAACCGGTGTACCGCGACGCGTTCCGCCAGGAGGGCGGCCTGGTGATCTTTCGACGCGACGCGCATGGCAAGGTCACGGGCCTGAGCATGGTCCAGGACCGTGTCTGGGACATGCGCTTCGAACGGCGGATGTAAGGACAAATCAATTCGATGTAACCAACCCAACGGAGACACGCATGATAGCAACAAGGATTCGCAAGACCCTGGCAATTGCAGCGATGTTGGCGGCGGGCGGCGCCCAGGCCCAGGATGTGGTGCGGCTGGGGAACCTGAAGTTCGCGCATTACGGCGCCGTTTCGTATATCAAGGAGATCGCGCCGAAGTGCGGGATCAAGGTCGAGGAAAAGGTGTTCGCCAAGGGACTCGACGTCATGCAGGCCATCATCGCCGGCGAGCTCGATGTCGGCACCACGGCCTCCGAAGCGGCGATCTCCGGCCGCGCCGGCGGCGCCCCGATCTACGTGGTGGCCGGTTTCGCGAAGGGCGGCGTGCGGCTGGTCGCGCGTGGGGAGCTGAACGTCAAGGGCGTCAAGGACCTGAAGGGCAAGAAGGTCGGCGTGACCCGCGGCGGCATCCAGGAAGTGCTGTTGATGGCCGAGCTGCAGAAATATGGGCTGTCGGCCGACAGCGCGCCGGGCAAGGACGTGCAGCTGGTCTACCTCGCGTACGCGGACCTGAACCAGGCGCTGATGGGCAAGAACATCGACGCCATGATGCAGTCCGAACCACAGTCCTCGCAGGCGATCAACAAGGGCTTCGGGGTCGAGGTGCTCAAGCCGTACGACACCCCGATCGGCGAGCCGGTGCGCACCATGGTGATGACCGAGCGCTTCTACACCGGCAAGCGCCCGCTGGCCGAGAAGTTCATGCGCTGCTTCGTCGAATCGACCCGCACCTTCCTCGACAATCCGGCGCTGGCCGAGAAGTACGTGCGCGAGGTCGTGTTCAAGGGCCAGATCACCAAGGACGACTACGACGACGCGCTCGGCAACTCGATGTTCTCGTATGACGTCACGCCCGAGCACATCCAGGTCACCACCGACATCATGTCCAAAACCGGCGTGGGCAAGATGGCGCGGCCGCCGGTGGCGAAGGACTGGGTCAAGACCGACCTGCTGGACGCCGCCAAGAAAAGCCTGAACGTCAAATAAGCGCCACCGGGAGGTCGCATGCGCAAGCGCAATTGGCAGGAGGTCGGGATCGGGCTGGTGGTGCCGGCCGTCGCGATCGGGGTCTGGCAGTGGGTGGCGATGAACGGATGGGTCAACGAGCACGTGCTGCCGTCGCCGCTCGAGGTGGCGCGCAAGTGGCTGGCCTACCTGCTGCCGCTGAGGGAGTTCAAGGACTACACCGACGGCGGCTGGTGGTCGTGGGCGTTCTCGGGCGAGCTGATCGTCGATTCGCTGGGCAGCCTGTACCGGGTGGTGGTCGGCTTCCTGATCGGCGCCGGGCTCGCGCTCCCGATCGGGCTGGCGATGGGCGCGAACCGGCTCGTCTACGCCTGGCTCAATCCGCTGGTGCAGCTGCTGCGGCCGATCCCGCCGATCGCCTACATCCCGCTGTCGATCCTGTGGTTCGGGCTGGGTAATCCGCCGGCCGTGTTCCTGATCGCGCTCGGCGCCTTCTTCCCGGTGCTGATGAATACCATCGCCGGGGTGCGCCAGGTCGACGCCATCTACCTGCGCGCCGCGCGCAACCTTGGCGCCGGCGGCTCCACCATGTTCCTGCGCGTGATCCTGCCGGCCGCCGTGCCTTATATATTGACCGGCATGCGGATCGGGGTCGGCACCGCGTTCATCGTGGTGATCGTGTCCGAGATGATCGCGGTGAATAACGGGCTGGGGTTCCGCATCCTCGAGGCCCGCGAGTATTTTTGGTCGGCCAAGATCATCGCCGGCATGATCACCATCGGCATCCTGGGGCTGGCGATCGACGCCGGCATGAACCGCCTGAATAACTACCTGCTGCGCTGGCACCGCGGCCTGGAGCACTGAGCCATGACCGGATCGCATATCGTTATCAAGGGCGTCAACAAGGTGTTCGACA
>JBJMVW010000269.1:0-8452 GCA_045810465.1 Massilia sp.
GCGTGGAAGCGAACCGCATCTACACCGAAGGCAAGGGCGAGAAGCAGCCTGTAGCAGACAACAAGACCGCGGCCGGCCGTGCCAAGAACCGCCGCGTGGAAATCGAAGTGGTCGGTACCCGTACCGCCACCGGCACGGCGACGCAGCAACAGTAAGCGCGCCCTGTTTCCAGAAACCCCGCTGCGGCGGGGTTTTTTTATGCCTGTCCGCAAAAAAAATGGGCCGCCTGTTTCCCTAGGGACGACATTTTTTGAAATAAATTGGCTCCCCGTCTCCACGGGGACGCCGCTGCGCGGCGGTTTCCCGCTATTATTCCGACCTATGACTACCAACGCCGATCCTCTTGAAATCCAGAAATTCAGCGAACTCGCCCACCGGTGGTGGGACCCGACGTCCGAATTTCGCCCGCTCCACGAAATCAACCCGCTGCGCCTGGAATGGATCAACGCGCTTGCTCCGCTTGCCGGCAAGAACGTGATCGACATCGGCTGCGGCGGCGGCGTGCTGTCCGAGTCGATGGCCAGGAAGGGCGCCAAAGTGACCGGCATCGACTTGTCACAGAAGGCGCTGAAGGTTGCCGACCTGCACAGCCTGGAATCGGGCGTCGAGGTGCGCTACAAGCACATCGCGGCCGAGGACATGGCGGCGGCGGAACCGGGCCAATACGATATCGTTACCTGCATGGAAATGCTCGAGCACGTGCCGGATCCGGGCTCGATCGTCAGGGCCGCCGCCGCGCTGGTCAAGCCGGGCGGGCACGTGTTCTTCTCTACGCTGAACCGCAACTTCAAGTCTTACCTGTTTGCCGTGGTCGGCGCCGAGTACGTGCTACGCATGCTGCCGCGCGGCACCCACGATTACGCCAAATTCGTCACGCCGGCCGAGCTATCGCAGTACGTGCGCCAGGCCGGGCTGGTGGTCGACAGCCTCAAGGGGCTGAGCTACAACCCGCTGACCAAGATCTACTCGCTCAATAACGACACCGACGTCAACTACATGGTGGCGTGCAGCAAACCGGGCTAGGCGCCCCATTTACTCGATGACGAAATCCCCTGTTCTGATGCCGGCACCGCGTGCCATCCTGTTCGACCTCGACGGCACGCTGGCCGACACCGCGCCCGACCTTGCCGCAGCCGTCAACTGGCTGCGCACCGAGCGCGGGCTCGAACCGACCCCGTATTCCGTGCTGCGACCGACCGCCTCGGCCGGCGCGCGCGGGATGATCGGCGCCGCGTTCGGCCTGGCCCCCGGCGACGAAGGCTACGAGGAACTGCGACTGGCGTGGTTCGACCGCTACCAGTCGAACATGGCGGTGCACAGCACCTTGTTCGGCGGAGTGATTGAATTGCTGGACGGCATCCGCGCGGCCGGCATGGAATGGGGCATTGTCACCAACAAGCCGGCGCGGTTCACTGACCCGCTGCTCCCGCAAATCGGCCTCGCGGACGCCGGCTGCGTCGTGTCGGGCGACACCACCGGCTTTTCCAAGCCCCACCCTGCCCCGCTGCTCGAAGGCGCCAGCCGCCTTGCCATTGCGCCGGAACACTGCTGGTATGTCGGCGACGACCAGCGCGACGTCGAAGCCGGCCGCGCCGCCGGCATGGTGACGGTCGCCTGCGCCTGGGGCTATTGCGGCACCGTCGAACCGTCCACCTGGGGCGCCGACTACCTGCTCGATACGCCAACCGACCTGCTGGAAGCACTGCGCGCTTTGCTCGCCACTGCTCGCCAGGCCGAATCCGTCACCTGAGGCCGCTGTCTTTGTAGGGTGCGCGCCCGTGCGCACGCTGTCCACGCTCCAAGCGCCCACCTTACATATATTTACGATTGATACAGCCCACCGTCTATCTTCGGACCGGGCCTGCCACTAATCTACTCCTGCAAGACAACAATCCTTCAGGAGCCGAAAATGGAAATCACCCGTAGCCCCAACCGCATCCACCCCGTCATGGCAGCCGCTGCCGTCTCGGTCATCATCGTCAGCCTGGCCGGGGCCGCCGCGATTACCGGCCTCCTGCCCAGCTCGCATAGCGCGCCGGAACCGCAACTGACCACCTTGCCGGCACAAACCCCGGCCTACGCACTGACGCCCAACACCTTGTACCCCATGCCTGCACCCGCCGCCGGGACCGCGCAAATGGCCGCGCCGATGATGATGCCGGCAGGCCCGGTTGCGGCGGGCTACGTCCAGCCGGCCCCGCTTGTAGCGCAGCAGCAACCGCAGGTGATCAAGGAAGTCATCATCAAGGAAGTCGAGAAGCCACAACCGAAGCCGAAGGTGATCCACCATTACCACAACACGCAGGTTGCACGTAACGATGGGTACTACCAGCAGCCGGCGCCGCGTCCGGCCCAACCGAACTACGTCGGGATCGGCACCGGCGCCGTGATCGGCGGCCTGCTCGGCAACCAGGTCGGCAGCGGCAACGGCCGCAAGCTCGCGACGGTGGCCGGCTTGATCGGTGGCGGCTTCCTCGGCAACGAGATCGCCAACCGCAACCGCTAAGTCGTTGTTTCCCCTACGAAAGCCGCAGGCCTCATCAGCCTGCGGCTTTTTTGCGAAAAATGCCGACGATGATGTCGCTCGGAAAAGCGCGCAGAACAGGAATCGCGCACAGGATGGCGACGTACTGGGTGTAGAGCGACATGGTCGGGATGTTCCCGGCACAGCGCAGGCGCTCAAGCAAACCCCTCGCCCTTAGCGCGGGCAACTCGTCGCTTTCGGCTAGCTCGAAACCGTGCTTGCCCACCAGGACGGCAAGGTTCACGCTATTAAAATAGTGCACGTGCGGCGATGGCAGGTCTTTCTGCCAGAGCCGATCGAAGGGGGCACGCCAGCCGAAGCGCGCGACCGCCTTCGACACGCGGTAAAAGAATCCCCTGCTGCTGGGCAAGTTCAGGATCAGGATGCCGCCGGGATTGAGCCGGTCACCGCAGGCCGCGAGGGCTGCCTGGATATCGGGAATGTGTTCGATCACGTCGTTGAATACGATGACGTCGAAGCGCTCATCCTCCGCCAAGGCAGTTGGAAAATAGCCCGCCCGCACTGGCAGGCCACGGGCAGCGGCGCGGGCGCCGACGACCACATCAGGCTCGATGCCGAGCACTTCGAAACTGTCGCGCGCCGTTTCGAGGAACCAGCCGTGTGCGCTGCCCACATCGAGCAACTTTTTTGCGCCAGGAGGCGCGTGGCGCCTTGCAAACTGGACGATCGCCCTGAAATTGTCCAGCCGCAGGGCCTTGAGTCCAGCCTCCCGTTCGGTTTCGTTGACCGGGTCGCCGGGCCGTTGCTGGTTAATCGCGACCTGGAAGGCCGCGCTCTCGTAGCCGCAGGATGGACAAGTTGTGTGCCAGGCAGCCAGGCCGGCCATCTGCTTACCGCCACAGACAATGCATGCCATGCAGGTTCTCCCAGTCATCATCGTCATGCGACTACTGGTCGCTCAAGGGGATGATATGCAGGATCGGGCAGGCGGCGTGGCGTGCTGCAGGGCGGCTTGACATGCGCTTGACTTTGCGCAGAAGGGTCCTGCACAGGGCTGCGGATTGGAGTACAATGATCTTTCGTTGGGGGCGACCTGGCTTCGACGTGGGTTGCAAAGCAGCGCAGGGCATACCGAGGACTGGTTACCTCGTAAATACATCCAGAAATCAATAACTGCAAACGATAACTCGTACGCACTCGCAGCTTAATTGCTGCTAGCTCTACAACACCTCGCCCCTGGGGTGTGCCGCAAGGCTGTAGAGTCATTTACAGGGGCTCGCGCCTGACCGGGTTACTTGGTCGAGCGTTAAATCTAAGGTAACTCGCTTGTACAAAGGGTGCACATCCCCGTTGTGCAGGTTAAATTAATTGATAGTGCTAAGTATGTAGAACTGTCTGTAGAGTGCTTGCGGACGAGGGTTCGATTCCCTCCGCCTCCACCACTAATACGTTTAAGCAAGTCCAGCACCATCCAAAAACCCGCCTCGTGCGGGTTTTTTACTATGGCGAGTCGTTTAGGTTGGGGTAATATAGTCCAACAACATCCGAATAACGACCGGGGTAACTCTATGGGGTAACCCGTCGCCCGCTGAAAGAGTTACCCCAATGCCCCTCACCGACGTAGGGATCCGCAGCGCCAAGCCGGCGACCAAGCCGGTCAAGATGTTCGACGAGCGCGGCCTGTTCCTCATTGTTACCCCTGCCGGGGGTAAGTGGTGGCGCCTGAAGTATCGCTTCGACAACAAGGAAAAACTGCTGTCCCTCGGCGTCTATCCCGATGTCGGCTTAAAGGACGCTCGGGAGCGCCGCGACGCCGCTCGCAAGCTACTGGCCGATGGCATAGACCCCGGTGTCAACCGCAAGGCGCAGAAAGCAGCCCGGCAGGACCGCGCGGCCAACAGCTTCGAGCTGGTCGCGCGGGAGTGGTATGAGAAATTTTCCCCTAGCTGGGTCGAGGCACATGGAAGCCGGATCATCCGTCGACTCGAGCGGGACATCTTCCCGCACCTCGGAGGCCGCCCGGTCGCCGAGGTGACTGCTCCCGAGCTGCTCGCGACGGTGCGCCGGATCGAGAACCGCGGCGCCGTGGAAACGGCTCACCGGGCGCTGGGCAACTGCGGCCAGGTGTTCCGCTACGCCATCGCCACGGGCCGGGCAGACCGAGACCCGTCGGCCGACCTGCGCGGCGCCCTGCCACCGGTGAAGGGCGAGCACTTCGCCGCAGTGACTGAGCCGAAGCTGGCCGGCGAACTGCTGCGCACGCTCGACGGATACCAAGGCACCCTCACGGTCTCCTGCGCGCTTCGGCTCGCACCGCTGGTGTTCGTGCGCCCTGGCGAGTTGCGCGCAGCGGAGTGGTCTGAAATCGACCTGGGCGGTGCCGAGTGGCGAATCCCGGCCGAGCGGATGAAGATGGCCAACGACCACATCGTGCCGCTGGCGGCGCAGGCGGTGGCGATCCTCCGCGAGATCCGCGAGCTGACAGGCGCCGGTCGCTTCGTGTTCCCCAGCGCGCGCTCCGGCAGCCGTCCGATGAGTGACAACGCCATCCTCGCTGCCATGCGGCGGATGGGGATCAGCAAGGAAGAGATGAGCGGGCACGGCTTCCGCGCCATGGCCAGGACGATCCTCGACGAGGTAATGGGCGTGCGGCCGGATCTGATCGAACACCAGCTGGCGCACGCAGTGAAAGACCCGAACGGGCGCGCATACAACCGGACTGCTCACTTGGCGGAGCGCCGCAAGATGATGCAGCAATGGGCAGATTATCTAGATGCGCTCAAGGGCTTGATAGAGGCTAAATAACTTCCTAGGAAAAAGAAGATGCCAATGGACGATAAAAAATGCCCCGCGAATCCTACCCCGGGTGACGAGATCAGCCTGATTTTGCATTTGCTTCGAGAATTTTACGTAGCAAAAAATCTAGGGACGCGTGAAGAGCTGATGACCGAGTACAACAAAATCGAAAAGTCCTATTTCAACCACGCCCTGTATTTCTCCGACATGCTCGCTGACGTCGAGAGAGAGCTGAGAGAAGGAAAGGACGACAGCGTCCACGAAAGCATCGGCTTGGAAATCCAGTCAATTATCGTCTATGCATCGTTAGCGCACTGCGTGGAGGCTATGCGCCCAGGTCTTACTAATGACCAGCGGTGGGGGTGGGTTTGCTGGGCACACAATTATCTTGGGCGACTACGCGGATCGGTGTCAGGCGAAGTAGCGGGAGCGCTGACCTCGATTAAAGGAAGGGCGAAGAATGGAGCAGCGGCCCGGCACAAAGAAAACAGAGAAATGAAATTGGAAGTGTTCGAGTGGCTGACTCAGAATATCGACCGATTTAACAGCCTTGATGGCGCGGCAGAAGCAATTGCTGGCGACGTCGTTCCTATCAAATTCCGAACAGCCCGGGGATGGGTCGGCCAGTGGAAAAAACTGTCGTCCGAAAAAAAATGAGGCCGGCATGGACGATCGTTTGAACATATTCGAAAGCCAAACCACACCGGCAGGCGCAGTCGCGCTCGAAGTGTTAATAGCTTTGAGAAAAATTTGGGTAGAACTGTGGCACGTGGGTGACGAAGATGAATTATTCGAATTCATTATCGAGCCGATGGCCAAGGATCCAACTTTGAGCGGCGAGGAGAATTCGCGGATTCTAGACGAGCTCGCGGAAGCAACAGAGTCCGATATTGCAGACGAGCTGAAGAGCCAGCCAGCCTGGGATGACGGGCCGGTTCCAGCCAACGCCAAGGTAAAGTGCACGGAATACGCATTGTTTGAGACTGCGTGCGAATTTGCTGTACAAGCGATCCGGGCCCAGGCAACGAAGGCGCCCGAGGAGCTCAAGTGGAAGTACGCGTGTGAAGCGAAACACTTCCTTGGGATCCTCCAGGGATACATATCTGGGACTGCTGAGACATCCCAAATCTCGGCGATGGCGAAACGCGGCGCAGATGCACGACATGCGGAAAATCGCGCAATGAAAGCCCAGTTGTTCGACTGGTGCGCCAAGCATCTGTCCACGTTCAAGAGCCTCGACGCTGCCGCATTCGCAGTTGTTCAGACACAGATGCCGATCGCATTTCGTACTGCTCGCTCATGGATTGGAGAGTGGAAAAAGCTACAGTCTGCTGGCACACTGTAGCGCCTGCCTGCACGCTGTAAGGTTTCCCGGCACAACAGGCATTTACCCGGTAGCCCGTCTTCAACTCTAATTTGATCTGAATCAAGATTGCCCCGTCGCCTTTATGGCCTAACTTGGACGGGAGCAATCCAAAATGCATCAATTACCTGAGACGGGTTTTCTGCGCCTGCCGCAAATCATCGGCAATCCCAAGGCCGTGCCCCCTGTTCCGGCGCTCATGCCGGTCTGCAAATCCACCTGGTGGGCTGGTGTGAAGTCTGGCCGCTTTCCCGCCGCGGTCAAGCTTGGCCCGCGGACGACCGTGTGGCGAGTTGAGGACATCCGCGCCCTGATCGCTGCAGCATAGGTGGCCGCCATGCTGACACGTGGAGTGATCAGGCCCAGGTTCGCGCCCGCGCGCCACGGGGTCGACCTTCCGCCACAGCGGTTTGGCGGCAAGCTCACCATAGCCAACATCTACGGGGGCTGGTGGGCAAGCGCGCGCGACGGTTTCTTCACTGTACGCTGGGGCCGCTTCTACGCCTACCTGCACCAGTTCGACGCCGAGAGCCAGTCGACGCTGGTCGCGGCATGTGCGGCCGGCGAGGAATATCGGGATCGGCCCCATACCGGGGACACCCAGAGGAGGGGGCATGTATAAGCGCGGCACGCTCAAGGTGGGCGACACGGCCGTCGGCCGCAACTACACCACCCTCCCCGATCGCAACGGCATGGAGTGCGAGATCATCGCGCCACTGCTGCCGATCACGGCCTTCGAGGTCCGCAGCGGCGCCTACACGACCAAGCCGCGGTACCTCGTTCGCTGGGCGGATGGCTTGGAGAGCGTAGCGCAGCCTCATACCCTGCAGAAGCCCACGCGTCGGCATCGATCTGCGCAGCAGATGAGAGAGTGCATTGCCCAGGTAAGGCGGTCGGCACGACGCGACTGGGAACCCTTCATTGCCCGGCAACCGCAGGCGCTCCCGTTGGAGAGGTGCGACCGATGAAAATGCCTGCACTCCAGTTTTACCCGGCTGACTGGCGAAAGGATCTCGCCGTCCAAGCGCTCGGCTACTTCGACCGCGGCGTCTGGTTCGAGATGCTGTGCTTGATGCATGAATCAAGCGAGCGAGGCGTGCTGCTCCTAAACGGTACGCCGATGGCCGAAGAAGTCGTCGCGCGGGTGCTGGGTTTGGATAACCAAACTTTCAACCTAACCTTAACCACCCTCCTAACCTACGGCGTGGCAAGGCGTCGCGAGTCCGACGGAGCGATCTTCAACAAGCGCATGGTTGAGGATGAAAAATTGTGCGAAAAGCGGCGGAAGGCCGGGAAAATGGGCGGAAACCCGATTTTGCTTAACCAAAATCCAACCACCCCGGTTAAGCAAAAACCAACCCCTTCATCTTCATCTTCATCTTCATCTTCGGAAGATAAGGTAGCGGCCGGCGACATCCTGACCTACCTCAACGAGCAAGCGAGTCGCAACTACAAACCGCTCCCGGCCAGCATCAAGCTGATCGTCGCACGCCTTAACGAAGGGGCAACCGTCGACGAGTGCAAAGCTGTCGTCGACGCAAAGGTCACCGAGTGGCGTGACGATTCCAAGATGCGTGCTTTCCTCCGGCCGGCCACCCTCTTCAATGCCATGAAGTTCGCGAACTACGTGGGAGAGCTCAGCACCGGCGCCGGCACCAGGCCTGCCGAAAAGGACTATGTGTAATGCAGGTGGCGCGGAACGCTCAGCCCATCTTGTCGGCTCGCCTGAAGGGACTCAAGCCCGACGAGATGGTGATGGTGTCGCTGGTCGGCAGGATCGCCAGCAGCAACGTGACCGTGTTCGCCGA
>JBJMVW010000270.1:0-22900 GCA_045810465.1 Massilia sp.
AGGGTCGCGATGTTCTGCTTGACGCCTTCCTCGACGGTGCGCTGGAGCGCGGCCGGCTTGAGGGTGACGATCAGCTAGAGGTCGGTGCCATCGGCGGCCTCGGCAAAAGCGAGGTCGGCAAACTGGTTGGCCAGCACGTCGCGCGCGCGGGTGCGGGTTTCCGGGTCGCGGAACTTGACCTCGACCGTGTTGCCGACGCGCTCGATGCCGGCGTGGCGCACGTTCTTGTCGCGCAGGATGCTGCGCACGCTCGACTGGATGCCCTTGACCTTGGTCTCGAGCGTGGCCTTGGCGTCGACCTGCAGCAGGAAGTGAACGCCGCCGCGCAGGTCCAGGCCCAGGTTCATCGGCAGTGCGCGCAGCGCCTGCATCCAGGCCGGGGTGTTCTTGACCAGGTTGACGGTGACGATGTAGTCGGGGTCGGCCGGGTCGCGGTTCAGGCCGCGCTCGAGCGCCAGCTTGGCCTTGAACTGGGCGTCGGTGCTGGCAAAGCGGGCGCGCACGGCGCTGCTGTTGCCGGCGCCTTCGAGCCCGACCGCGGTCGCCGCAATGCCGTCCCGCTGGAGCGCCGCGGCGACCTGGCTGGCGGTCTCGCTGTTGACCTTGACCGTCGATTTGCCAGTCGTCACCTGCAGCGCCGGCGACTCGCCAAAGTAGTTAGGCGCCGTGTACAGCAGGCCGAGCAGCACCGCGACAGCGATCAGTATGTATTTCCAGGCGGGATAGCGATTCATAATGTTCCAGCGTTCAATGTTGAGCAGCATGCGGCACCCGGCCGCACGGCTGGCTTACAGGGACTTCAGCGTACCTTTCGGCAGCAGCGTGGTGATCGCGCTCTTCTGCAGCACCAGTTCGGTGCCGGTCGCCACTTCGATCGTCACGTAGGTATCGCTGACCTTGCTGACCTTGCCGAGGATGCCGCCGGCGGTCGCGACTTCGTCGCCCTTGGCCAGCGCTTCCATCATCGCTTTGGTTTCCTTCTGGCGCTTTTGCTGCGGGCGGATCATGAGGAAGTACATGACCACGAACATCAGGATCAGCGGCAGGAAGGTGGTCAGGTTACCCATCAGGCCAGGATCGGCTGCGGTCGTGGATTGCGCGTAAGCGTTGGAAATGAACACAAAGACTCCGATTATCAGGTTATAAAATTAGCGCTGTATTCTAGCATTGGGCAACTGGCGCAGGCCACTGAGCGGGATAGGTGGGCGTGGCGATGCCAAATTGCAAGCTGTTGGCGGAAATTTAATTCCGGTGCCGGGGGCTCTGGCAGGGTGGGCACCCCGTGCCCACGCGGACCTTCGCGCTGCGCCGGCATGCGCGTGGGCACGGGGTGCCCACCCTACCTTCCCGGGCGCGTTCAGACGCCGCGCGCCCGGTCGGCGTTGAACTGCAGCCGGAACGCATGGAAGCGGTCGGCGTCGATCGCGTCGCGGATCTCCTGCATCAGCTTCAGGTAGTAGTGCAGGTTGTGGATCGTGTTCAGGCGCGCGCCGAGGATCTCCTTGGAGCGGTGCAGGTGGTGCAGGTAGGCGCGCGAGAAGTTCTTGCAGCAGTAGCAGTCGCAGCTCTCATCGAGCGGCGCCTGGTCGTCCTTGTAGCGCGCGTTCTTGATCTTGAGGTCGCCAAAGCGCGTGAACAGCCAGCCGTTGCGCGCATTCCGGGTCGGCATCACGCAGTCGAACATGTCGACGCCATTCGCCACGCCCGCCACCAGGTCTTCCGGCGTGCCGACGCCCATCAGGTAGTGCGGCTTGTTGGCCGGCAGCCGCGGTCCCACGTGTTCGAGGACCCGCATCATGTCTTCCTTCGGCTCGCCGACCGACAGGCCGCCGATCGCCAGGCCCGGGAAGTCGATGTCTTCCAGCCCGGCCAGCGATTCGTCGCGCAGGCGCTCGTACATGCCGCCCTGGACGATGCCGAACAGCGCGTTCGGGTTCTCGCCGCGGTTAAATTCGTTCATCGAGCGCTGCGCCCAGCGCAGCGACATGCGCATCGACCTGGCCGCTTCCTCGGCGCTGGCCGGGCGGCCGTCGATCTCGTACGGCGTGCACTCGTCGAACTGCATCACGATGTCCGAGTTCAGCGAACGCTGGATCTGCATCGACACTTCCGGCGACAGGAACTGGCGGCTGCCGTCGATCGGCGAGGCGAACTTGACGCCCTCCTCGGTGATCTTGCGCATCGCGCCGAGCGAGAACACCTGGAAGCCGCCGGAGTCGGTCAGGATCGGCTTGTCCCAGCCCATGAAGCCGTGCAGGCCGCCGAACTTGTCGAGCACCGCGGTGCCCGGGCGCAGCCACAGGTGGAAGGTGTTACCGAGGATGATCTGCGAGCCGACCTGCTTCAATTCGTTGGGGTCCATCGCCTTGACCGAGCCGTAGGTCCCGACCGGCATGAAGATCGGGGTCTCGATGGTGCCGTGATTGAGCTTGAGGCGGCCGCGGCGCGCGTGCGACAGGCCGCTGGTATCGGTTTTCAGGAGCGTAAATTCGAGCATCGTGGTCTTTTAGCGTGATTGGGTGGTCAGCAGCATGGCGTCGCCGTAGCTGAAGAAACGGTATTCGCTGGCGATCGCGTGCGCATAGGCCTTGCGGATCTCGTCATAGCCGGCGAAGGCCGAGACCAGCATCATCAGGGTCGATTTCGGCAGGTGGAAGTTGGTGATCAGGCGCGTCACCGTCTTGAACTTGTAGCCGGGCGTGATGAACAGCGCCGTGTCGTTGCTGCCCGCGGCCAGCTGCCCGCTTTGCGAGGCCGATTCGAGCGCGCGCAGGCTGGTGGTGCCGACCGCGACCACGTCGCGGCCCGCCGCCCGCGCGGCCTGCACCGCGTCCACCGTCTGCTGCGGGATCGTGTACCACTCGCTGTGCATCTTGTGCTCGGCCAGGTTCTCGACCCGCACCGGCTGGAAGGTGCCGGCGCCGACGTGCAGCGTCACGTACGCGAGCTGCACACCCTTGGCCGCCAGTTTGTCGAGCAGCGGCTGGTCGAAGTGCAGGCCGGCGGTCGGCGCCGCCACCGCGCCCGGCTCTTTCGAGTACACGGTCTGGTAGCGCTGCTCGTCGAATTCGTCGGCGCTGTGCTCGATGTACGGCGGCAGCGGCAGGCGGCCGTGCGCCTCGATCAGCTCGAACACGTCGGCCTCGAAACGCAGCGTGAAGAATTCGCCGGCGCGCTCGCCCGTCGTGACGTCGAACGCGTCGGCCAGGCGGATCTTCGTGCCCGGCTTCGGCGACTTCGATGCGCGCACCTGCGCCA
This sequence comes from Massilia sp., assembly GCA_045810465.1. Lineage (GTDB taxonomy): Bacteria > Pseudomonadota > Gammaproteobacteria > Burkholderiales > Burkholderiaceae_D > Telluria. The sequence continues at coordinate 3,259 of JBJMVW010000270.1, forward strand.
GCACGGTGCGGGTATCGAGCACGCGCTCGACCAGCACCTCGACCTGGCCGCCGGTTTCCTTGACGCCGAAAAAGCGCGCCTTCAGCACGCGCGTATTGTTCATCACGAGCAGGTCGCCCGGCTGCAGGAGCAGGGCGATATCGGCGAAACGGCGGTCGGCGATGCGGTCGCCGTCGAGCTGCAGCAGGCGCGACGCGCTGCGGTCGGGCAGCGGCAGTTGCGCGATGCGCTCGGGCGGCAGCGCGAAATCGAAATCGGAGAGCGAGTAAGTTCTATTCATTTTTGGGAAATTCTGTGCTGGCAGCCGTACAATATGGGCTCAAGCGCGCTAGGCGAACCCATTATTTTACGCTGATGCACGCCAATCTGCCGCAATATGCCAGCACCTAAACCAACAGCCGCCCCTAAAAACATCGACAGCAAGCTGGCCAGGCTCGGCCTGCACACCGACATGGACCTGGTGCTGCACCTGCCGCTGCGCTACGAGGACGAAACCAAGATCGTGTCGATCCGCGAGGCCTGCATGCGCGGCGGCCAGGTGTGGCAGGTCGAGGGCGTGGTCACCAAGAACGAGATCTCCTTCAAGCCGCGCCGCCAGCTGCTGGTGACGATCGCCGACGACAGCGGCGAGCTGCTGCTGCGCTTCATGAACTTCTACGGCAGCCAGGTCAGGCAGCTGGCCGAAGGCACGCGCGTGCGTGCGCGCGGCGACCTGAAGCACGGCTTCTTCGGCGCCGAGATGGTCCACCCGAATTACAAGGTCGTCAACGACGGCGCGCCGCTGCCGACATCGCTCACGCCGGTGTACCCGGCGGGCGAAGGGCTGTCGCAGGCCATCCTGCGGCGCGCGATCGCCGACGCGATGAAGCGGGTCGACTGGCGCGACACGCTGCCGCCGGCGCTGCGCGCGCAGATGCGGCTGGCCGACTTCGAACCGGCGGTCAAGCTGCTGCACTACCCGCCCCACGAAGTCGACGAGAACGCGCTGATCGAGCGCTCGCACCCGGCCTGGGTGCGCATGAAATTCGACGAGCTGCTGGCCCAGCAGCTGTCGCTCAAGCGCGCCCAGCGCGCGCGGCGCGACAAGGGTGCGCCGGCGCTGCGCGCGGTGGGCGCGCTGTCGGACGCCTTCCTGGGCCAGCTGCCGTTCAAGCTGACGGGGGCCCAGCAGCGCGTGGCGCGCGAGATCCGCGCCGACCTGCGCCAGGGCTTCCCGATGCAGCGGCTGCTGCAGGGCGACGTCGGCAGCGGCAAGACGGTGGTGGCGGCGCTCGCCGCCGCGCAGGCGATCGACAGCGGCTACCAGGCCGCGCTGATGGCGCCCACCGAGATCCTGGCCGAACAGCACTTCCGCAAGATCGCGGCGTGGATGGAGCCGCTCGGCGTGAAGGTCGCCTGGCTCACCGGCAGCCTCAGGAAAAAGGAGAAGAGCGCGGCGGTCGAGCTGGTCGAATCGGGCGCGGCGCAGCTGGTGGTGGGCACCCACGCCCTGCTCCAGGAGACGGTGCTGTTCGCGAAGCTGGGCCTGGTGATCGTCGACGAACAGCACCGCTTCGGCGTCGGCCAGCGGCTCCTGCTCCGCAACAAGGGCAGCGACGGTTTGATCCCGCACCAGCTGATGATGTCGGCCACGCCGATCCCGCGCACGCTGGCGATGACCTACTACGCCGACCTCGAAGTGTCGGTGATCGACGAACTGCCGCCGGGCCGCAGCCCGATCGTCACGCGCGCGATCGACCAGAACCGGCGCGACGAAGTGATCGAGCGGGTGCACGCGGCCGCGCAGGAAGGACGCCAGGTGTACTGGGTGTGCCCGCTGATCGAGGAGTCCGAAGCGCTGCAGCTGCAGACCGCGACCGAAACCTTCGAGACGCTGGCCGCCGCCCTGCCCGACCTGCAAGTGGGCCTGGTCCACGGCCGCCTGAAGCCGGCCGAGAAGCAGGAAGTGATGGATGCCTTCGCGGCGGGCCAGGTGCACGTGCTGGTGGCCACCACCGTGATCGAGGTCGGCGTCGACGTGCCCAATGCGTCGCTGATGGTGATCGAACACGCCGAGCGCTTCGGGCTGTCGCAGCTGCACCAGCTGCGCGGGCGCGTCGGGCGCGGCTCGGCGGCCAGCGTGTGCCTGCTGCTGTATCAAAGCCCGCTCGGGCCGGTGGCGAAGCAGCGCCTGATGACGATGCGCGAAACGACCGACGGCTTCGAAATCGCGCGGCGCGACCTCGAGATCCGCGGCCCCGGCGAGTTCCTCGGCGCGCGCCAGTCGGGCCAGGCCATGCTGCGCTTCGCCGACCTCGAGACCGACCAGTGGCTGGTCGAGCAGGCGCGCGACGTGGCGCAGCACCTGCTGCACGAGGAACACGAAGAGAACCTGGCGACGGTCGACGCGCACCTGGCGCGCTGGCTGGGTGGGCGCGAAGAATTCCTGAAGGTGTAGCGCCGCGCGGCGTGACAATTGGATAGATTTCTGTTGGGAAATTGTTGGTATATTCTGTAACCAAATGTTTCGCTACAGGACTACCTATGCCCTATCTTGGAGTTGGAGTTCACTTTCTTGTTGCTATCTTCTTTGCCGTCCACGTGGTGCGAACGGGGCGTGAATTAGTTTGGCTGGGAATCCTGTTCGTGTTTCCGGTGCTTGGCAGTGCCGTCTATTTCGTGGCCGTCTTCGTGCCCCATGCGCGCCTGGAGCATGGCGCGCGCAAAGCCGGCATCCTGCTCAAGAAGCGCCTCGATCCGGGCCGTGAGCTGCGCAACGCGCAGCGCGCCTTCGACCTGACCCCGACCGCGCACAACCAGATGCGCATCGCCGCCGCACTGTTCGAAGCCGGCAAGGTCGCGGAGGCCGTCGAGCAGTACGACGCCTGCCTGGGCGGCCCATTTGCCGCCGACGCCGAACTGGGCCTGGCCGCGGCGCGTGCCAAGCTGGCCAACCACCAGGCGCAGGAAGCCGTCACCCTGCTGGTCGCGCTGCGCGCAAAGCATTCCGGTTTCCGTTGCGAGCAGGTCGGCCTGCTGCTGGCGGCCGCCTATGACGCTGCCGGCCGCCACGACCGGGCAGGCGTCGAATATGAGCAGCTGGTCAATCGCTTCGCCAGCATCGAGGCGCGCGCCCGGCTGGCGTTGTGGGCCATCGAGCATGGGCGGCAATCGCTGGCCGAACGCGAGCTGACGGAATTGCGGCACATGCGCAAGCACCTGACCCGCTACACGCGCAACCTGCACCAGGACCTGTTCAGCCGCCTGGATGCGGCCTGCGCCAAGCTGCAGTGACTACAGCGCGGGAAGCTGCTGGTCCGCGCTGTACGCCAGGCCGACCTGCGCACGCACCTCGTCCATCACGGCCATCAGCGCCAGCGTTTCGTCATGCGTCATCGCCGGGCTTTCGACCAGCCCCGCCTGCCAGCAGCGCTGCGCCTCGATCGCCTCGTGCACATAGCCGTTGCCGATGAACGGCGTGGCCACGGTGCGCGACGTGCCGTCGGCCAGCACCACGCTGAGCGATTCGGTGCGGTGGAACCTGCTATTCATCCGCACATGGCCCCGCTCGCCGGACACCGTCAGCTCGCAGGGCGTCCTCGCCTGCAGCGAGCAGCTGCACACCGACATTCCGCCGTCCCGATGCTTCATCGTGAAGCCGGTTTCCACGTCAACCCCGGTCGCCCCCAGCTTCGCCTGCGCGCGCACCGACTCGACCGGGCCTAGCAGCGCGGCCGCGATCGACAACGGGTAAATGCCGAGATCGAGCATGGCGCCGCCGCCAAGCTCCGGATTGAAGATCCGATGCTCGGGGCCGGCATCGGCCTTGAACCCGAAATCGGCCACGACCTGGTGCACCGCCCCGATCTCGCCCGACCCGATGATGCGTTTCACTTCCGCCAGTCCCGGCAGGAAGCGCGTCCACATCGCCTCCATCAGGAACAGGTTCTTCGCGCGCGCCAGGGCCACCACTTCGCTGGCCTCGCGCAGGTTCATCGTGAACGGTTTTTCGCACAGCACGCCCTTGCCTGCGTCAAGCGCCATCAACGCGTTCCTGGCGTGCGCCGGGTGCGGGGTGCCGATGTAGACCAGGTCGACGTCGGCCGCATCGGCCAGTTCCTGGTACGAGCCGTAAGCCGCGCGGGCGCCGAACTCGCGCGCGAAGGCCTCGGCGCCGTCAGTGTTGCGCGACGCTACCGCCGCCAGCACCGCGCCCGGCGTGTCCTTCAACGCCGCCGCGAATGCACGCGAAATCTTGCCTGTACCCAGAATGCCCCATCGAACCACGCCGCTCATACTCGCTCCCGTCCCTTACTCCACCTTGGTCAGCTCGACACCGTCGACCACCATTTTCCATTTGCCGCCAACCTTGTGCGGCGGCTTGCTGACAACGAAGGTCGAGCGCAGGAACGGGACGCCGACCTCGAAATTGTCGCCATTGAAGCCCTGCAGGTCGACATTGAGGTTCAGGTTTTTCCCCGGCCGGTCACGCTTGTACTCGACCTTGCCATCCTGATGAATATGCAGGCGCATTTGCTCGCCCTTCCACTCGCCCACGTAGGCAGCCTTCTCGGGTGGCACCGGCACAGGGTCGGCAAGGCTGGGCTGGGACGCGCCCAGGCAGCAGGCAAGCAAGATCGTACGGAGGAACATCGCACTTCCTTTCATCGATTTGCACTACAGGGAAGACCGCACATGAGTATCACGCCCGCCAGCACTGGTGTCAAACCATCAATCTCTGCATGGCCGCGCGCTCCGTTTGGGCCGGAATACCGTCGTATCGAGGTAGAAGGCTTCGTCCTGTCCTGGCCACCAGCCGGGCACGCCGAGCACCGGCAGCGGCGTGAAGCGCCCGGTCGTCAAGCCGTCGCGCGCCAGTTCGCCCGCAATCCGGCGGTCGATCCAGCCGCGCCGCGCCTCGGCGCCAAGCACAAAGAAGTCATCGCCCGCCAACAGCACCTGCACATGCGCGGTGATCGCCTTGCGCGGCGCGACCAGCTTTTCCATCAGCGCGTGCCCGAACAGCCAAAGCTGCGCGTCCGGGCCGAACATGGCGCGCCGTTCGAACAGCGCTTCGCGCCATTGGTGCGCGCGCAGCGCGTCGACCAGTGCCCTGCCCTCGTGCGAATCGCGGACCACCAGCAGCGCGGCGTTTTCATCGAAGATGGTGGCGGCATCGCGCGCCGGCCCACGCGACTTGCCGATGCCGGCGGCCGCGATCTGCGCCGCCTGCAGGGCGTTGAGCTGGCGCTTAACCAGCGGGAAGGCCTGCCACACCAGGCCATTGAAGAAGTCGTGCAGGTTGTCGCGCGTCGGCACGCAGCCGGTCGCGCCGATGAACTGTTCGTAGGCCGTCCCTTCGGGCAGCTCCGCCTGCGGCACGAACCTGATCGGCTGGCCGCGCTCGTTGGCCAGCGCCAGCCCGGCGGCGCCGGCATTGAAGGCGTCGATGAAGCCCTCGCCCGCGAGCTGCAGGCGCGCGTAGGCCGGCCGCACCGAGTCGTACCACGGCCGCGTCCAGTCGATCTGCGCCAGCATCGCCGCTTACAGCATCTTCCAGTTGACCTGCTCGCCGCCGTTCAGCGGCACCAGCTGCGACTCGCCCATCGGGACGGTGTCCGGCAGGCTCCAGGCCTCGCGCTTGAGGGTGATGGTGCCGCTGTTGCGCGGCAGGCCGTAGAAGGCCGGGCCGTTGAAGCTGGCGAACGCTTCCAGCTTGTCCAGCGCGCCCGCCTGTTCGAACGCTTCGGCGTACAGCTCCATCGCATGCAGCGCCGTGTAGCAGCCGGCGCAGCCGCAGGCGGTCTCCTTGGCGCCGATCGCATGCGGCGCCGAGTCGGTGCCGAGGAAGAAGCGCTCGTCGCCGCTGGTGGCGGCGGTCACCAGCGCCAGCCGGTGTTCTTCGCGCTTGAGCACCGGGAGGCAGTAGTAGTGCGGGCGGATCCCGCCGCGGAAGATCTCGTTGCGGTTGTAGAGCAGGTGGTGCGCGGTGATGGTGGCCGCGATCGGGCCTTCCGCCTCGGCCACGTACTGGGCCGCGTCCCTGGTGGTGATGTGCTCGAACACGATGTTCAGCGCCGGCAGGTCGCGCCGCAGCGGGCGCATCACGCGCTCGATGAACACCGCTTCGCGGTCGAACAGGTCGATGTCCGGATCGGTCACCTCGCCATGCACCAGCAGCGGCATGCCGACGTCCTGCATCACTTCCAGCGTGCGGTAGCACTTCTTCAGGTCGGTCACGCCGGCCGCCGAGTTGGTGGTGGCGCCGGCCGGGTACAGCTTGACCGCGTGGATGAAACCGGTGTCCTGGGCGCGGCGGATCTCGTCCGGATCGGTGTTGTCGGTCAGGTACAGCGTCATCAGCGGCTCGAAGCCCACCCCTGGCGGCAGCGCGGCCAGGATGCGCTCGCGGTAGGCCAGCGCGGCGGCGGCGGTGGTGACCGGCGGTTTCAGGTTCGGCATGACGATCGCGCGCGCGAACTGGCGCGCGCTGTGCGGCAGCACGCTGGCCAGCGCCGCGCCGTCGCGCAGGTGCAGGTGCCAGTCGTCGGGACGGGTGATGGTGAGGGCGTGCGGGGTTTCGATGAGGGACATGGCAACTTTCGAGGAGCGAACTGGCGATATTTTACCCGCAGCCACTAAACAGGGCACGCGCAGGGCACGCGCGGGTACCTGAAAAAAATCCTAATTCATCTAGATGATCTGGTTGACATCGATGAATCGCTGGATTAGGATGAATTCACGGTCCAAACAGGACTGACCGACAAGGAGACAAGAAATGATTCATTTTTTGGTACACGAGGAAGGCGACTCGGTAGGGACGGTCGTGGTCGAGGGCGTGAAGTCCGGCGCCACGCTCAACGGCTGGATCATGGAACAGGACCGCGTGATGGAGATGCGCACCGCGAGCGACATTCCGATCGGGCACAAGATTGCGCTGAAGCCACTGCAAGTGGGCGACACCGTGATCAAGTACGGCGTCGACATCGGCAAGGTGGTCGCGCCGATCGCGCCCGGCGAACACCTGCACGTCCAAAACGTCAAGACCAAGCGCTGGTAAGGCGCCTGCGTCCCAGCCATCGAACAGAAGGAGACACACAATGATTACCAAGGACACCACCTTCCTCGGCTACCGCCGGGAAAACGGCCGCGTCGGCGTGCGCAACCACGTCATCGTGCTGCCGGTGGACGATATTTCGAACGCCGCCGCCGAGGCGGTGGCCAACAACATCAAGGGCACCATGGCCCTGCCGCACCCGTACGGCCGGCTGCAGTTCGGCGCCGACCTCGACCTGCACTTCCGCACCCTGATCGGCACCGGTTCCAACCCGAACGTCGCGGCAGTGGTCGTGATCGGCATCGAGCCGGCCTGGACCCAGCTGATCGTCGACGGCATCGCCAAAACCGGCAAACCGGTGCAGGGCTTTTCGATCGAAGGGCACGGCGACCACGACACCATCATGCGCGCCTCGAAGGCCGCGCGCGAGCTGGTCCAGTTCGCGTCCGAAAAGCAGCGCGAACCGTGCCCGGTCAGCGAATTGTGGGTGTCGACCAAGTGCGGCGAATCGGACACCACCTCCGGTTGCGGCGCCAACCCGACCGTCGGCAACGCGTTCGACAAGCTGTACGAACTGGGCGCCACGCTGGTGTTTGGCGAAACCTCGGAACTGACCGGTGGCGAGCAGCTGGTCGAGGCGCGCTGCGCGACGCCGGCGGTCAAGGAGAAGTTCGACGCGGTCTTCAACCGCTACCAGGACATGATCAACCGCCACAAGACGTCGGACCTGTCGGACTCGCAGCCGACCAAGGGCAACATCGCCGGCGGGCTGACGACGATTGAGGAAAAGGCGCTGGGCAACATCCAGAAGATCGGCAAGAAATGCCGCGTCGACGGCGTGCTCGACAAGGCTGAAACGCCGACCGGGCCGGGCCTGTGGTTCATGGACTCGTCGTCGGCCGCGGCCGAGATGGTGACCCTGTGCGCAGCCGCCGGCTACGCGGTGCACTTCTTCCCGACCGGCCAGGGGAACGTGGTCGGCAACCCGATCCTGCCGGTGATTAAGATCTGCGCCAACCCGAAGACGGTGCGCACGATGGGCGAGCACATCGACGTCGACACCTCGGGCCTGCTGCAGCGCGAGATCAACATGGATGGGGCGGGCGACCTCCTGCTCGACTGCATGTTGCGCACGGCGAACGGGCGGCTGACGGCGGCCGAGGCGCTGGGGCACCGCGAGTTTGTGCTGACCCGGTTGTACGAGAGCGCGTAAGGGTTGTTCAGGCGCGGGTTGAACGCGTGGGCGGGGGACCCGCCCACCCTACCGGTGCCGCGTCTTTGTAGGGTGGGCACCCTGTGCCCACGCGAACGTTCGCGCTTCGTTGGCATCCGCGTGGGCACGGGGTGCCCACCCTACCCTCTTATCCCAGCTTCGCCGGCACCGGCTTGCTGTCGGCAAAATACGCCTTGATCGCGGCCGTGAACTGCCTCCGCCTGTGCGCGGTACGCTCGAGCAGCCCGACGCAGCGCTCGGTTGTCACGCCCGGCAGCCGGATCACGCGCAACGCCCCGTCGTTTTCCCACTGAACATTCGCCAGCTGCGGCACGATCGAGATGCCGAAGCCCTGCCGCACAAGCTCCACCGCCGCCTCCACTGAATTGAGCTCCAGCTCGTCGCGGGATGTCACCCCACATTCGTTGAGCACGCTCTTGACCAGGTGCCCGGTCCACGCATGGCGGTCGAAGCGGATGAACGGCGCCTGCCGCAACGCATCGAGCGGCTCCTGCGGCAGTTCGAAGTGCGGACGGCGCGGCACGACCAGCACCATCGGCTCGTTGTACAGCGGCGTCCACACCAGGCTCGAGGGCAGCGCACGCGGCGGCTGCGCCACGATCGCCGCATCCAGTTCCCCGTGTTCGACCTGGTGCGCGAAATCGCTGGACATGCCGGCGAACAGCTGGATCCGCAGCTTGGGATGGGCGCGCTTCAGGCTCCACAACGCGTCCGCAAACGCGCCCATCAGCGCCGACACCAGCGCGCCCATCACCACGTTCCCCGAAAGCTCGTCGCTGTCGCCGGCGTTGGCCAGCTCGTCGTAGCAGGCCAGTATCTCTTCGATCCGGGGCACCGCTTTTCGACCCGCGGTATTGAGAACAACCGAGCGTGGTCCGCGATCAAACAACACCTGGTTCAGTTCTTCTTCCAGCGCGCGGATCTGCAGGCCGACTGCCGCGGCGGTCAGTCCGATCTCGTTGCCGGCGGCGGCGAAGCTGCCGTGCCTGGCCACGGCAAGAAAAGTCTTGAAGGTGCGGATCGAGGCCATGGCGGACACGGGCAAGGCGCGCGGCGCGCGCGCGATACAGGAATGCTAAAGCAAACCTTTATCTCATACAAATAAAGACTAGCTTTTACTCGCGCCGGCATTGCGCCACAATGAGTCATCTAGATGATACAAATGTCATGAGGAAGATCGCAATGACGACTAATCTTGAAGTGAAGGTCTGGCGCGGCAAGGAGGAAGGCGACTTCGTCACCTATGACGTCCCCCGCCTCGAGAGCCAGACGGTACTCGATGTGGTGACCCACATCCAACGCCATATCGACCCGAGCCTGAGCTACCGCTATGCCTGCCGGGTCGGGATGTGCGGCTCCTGCGGCATGTCGGTCAACGGCGTGGCGCGCTGGACCTGCCGCACCCACGTCGCCAAGGTTGCCGGCGACGGCAGGCTGGAACTGGCCCCGCTGTCGAACATGCCGGTGGTGAAGGACCTGGTGGTGGACATGACCGAGTTCTTCGACAAGTGGGCGCGCGCCAAGGGCAGTTTCAAGGGCAAGGACACCCGCCATGACGAGTTCGCCCTGGTCGAACCGGAATCGAAAGAGCGGCGCGCGGCGGACGCGGGAATCGAGTGCATCGGCTGCGGCATCTGCTACGCCTCGTGCGACGTGGTGACCTGGCTGCCGGAGTTTCTCGGTCCCGCCGCACTCAACCGCGCCTGGACGCTCATCAATGATGTGCGCGACGTGCGCCAGCATGAGCGCTTGCTCGCGGTGTCGGGCGATGCCGGCTGCCACGCCTGCCATACCCAGGGCTCGTGCACCGAACGCTGTCCCAAGTTGCTCGAGCCGACCGCGGCCATCTCGGGCTTGAAGCGCCTGTCGGTTTCCACGATCAGGAGGGAAAAATGACTGATACCGTCACCCAGGTCAGGCTCTGGTACTGGCAGCGCGTCAGCTCGATGGTGCTCGCGTTTTGCGTACTGGTCCATCTGGCCGTCATCGTGTACGCCGTGCGCGGCGGCCTCACCGGCGCCGAGGTCCTCGGGCGCACCCACGGCAGCTGGACCTTCGGCCTGTTCTACGCGGTGTTCGTCATCGCCTGCGCCGTGCACGTGCCGATCGGGCTGGCGCGCATCATGCGCGAGGCGCTTCACTGGCGCGAGCCGGCTGTCACCGCGCTGGCCGGCCTGTTCGGGCTGTTCCTGCTGGTGCTGGGGCTGCGCGCAGTTTATGGAGTGGTACTGGCATGAAACGCACAAACGACTATCGCGCACGCAACCATCCGGCCTACTGGGCCTTCCTGGTGAATCGCGTCGCCGGCCTGGCCCTGACGCTGTTCCTGCCGGTGCACTTCTGGGCCCTGGGCAAGGCGATCGAGGGCGAGGCCGCACTCGACAGTTTCCTGAGGTTCACCGACCAGCCGCTGTTCAAGTTTGGCGAATGGGTCATGGTGCTGCTGCTCGCGGCGCACATGGCCGGCGGGGTGCGCTTGCTGCTGATCGAATTCGGCCCGTGGAGCGGGTTGCGCAAGAACTGGATCGCCGTCGGCGCGGGCTTTGCCGCCGCGACCAGCATGGCGTTCGCACTGGCGCTGGTCTTCTAGGCCGCCGTCGCTTTTGACTGACATGGAGAAAACCACATGAAGATCGACCTGGCGGCAGTTGAAGAAGCCGCAAAAGAACTGTATATCCGCGCGCTGAAGGTACTGCCGCCGGACATCAAGGGCGGCTTCGCCCGCCTGACCGAGACCGAAACCTCGCCGCGCGCCCAGACCATCCTGGCGACGATGGTGAAGAACATCGAAGTCGCCGAGGACAACGAGAACCTGCTGTGCCAGGACACCGGGGTGCCCATCTATAACGTGGAGATCGGGCGCGGCGTCGAGGTCGACGGCTACGGCCTGAAGGCGGCGATCCGCAAGGGCTGCGAACGGGCTACCCGCGAGCACCCGCTGCGCTCGTCGGTCGTGCATCCGCTGACGCGCAAGAACGAGCACACCTCGTGCGGCATCGAGGTGCCGGTGATCCATATCGATTTCAGCGACCGCCCGGACGTGCTCGACATCCAGATGGTGCCCAAGGGCAGCGGCTCGGAGAACAACTCGTTCCTCAAAATGGCCATTCCGGCCGAAGGGATCGACGCGATCAAGGAGTTCGTGGTCGATTGCGTGATCAATGCCGGCGGCAAGACCTGCCCGCCGACCATCGTCGGGGTCGGCATCGGCGGCACCTCCGACCTGTGCGTCGCGCTCGCCAAGCGCGCGGCGATCCGCCCGCTCGGCAGCAAGTGCAGCGACCCGGAAGGGGCGAAGCTGGAGCAGGAGCTGTCGGCGGCGGTCAACCGGCTCGGCGTCGGTCCGCAGGGGCTCGGCGGCGACTCCACCGCCTTTGCCGTCCATATCGAGCTGGCGTCGACCCACATCACGCTGAACCCGGTTGCCGTCAACATGCAATGCCATTCGGCGCGCCGCTCGCGTGCGACCTTCACGCCTGAAGGCATCACTTACGGATTTTGACATCATGGCCCACTACGAACTCACCACGCCGGTCACCGAAGAGCAGGTGCGCCAGCTGCGCGTCAACGACACCGTCACGCTGCAGCGGACGCTATTCGGCATCCGCGACGCGACCCAGATCCACATGCTCGACCGCGGCCGCACTACCCGCTTCGACCTGCACGGCCATGCCGTGATCCATACCGCCCCCAACGTGCGCAAGGTCGACAAGAGCCCGGAGTATCCGGCCGGCTACCAGCCGGTCTGCATCGGCACCACGACCTCGGACCGGATGGAGCGCTTCACCCGGCCGCTGATGGCGCAGCACGGCGTGCGCATCATCGTCGGCAAGGGCGGCATGCGCGAAGGCTCGCTCGACGCCTTCCGCGAGCTGGGCGGGGTGTACCTGGCGATCGTCGGCGGCACCGCGGCGCTCGAGACCACCTGGATCGAGCAGATCGAGGACGTCGACCTCGACGACCTGAACCCCGAATCGCTGTGGAAGTTCCGCATCCGGGACTTCGGCCCGCTGCTGGTCGGCATGGACAGCCACGGCAACAGCCTCTACACCGAAGTCAGGGCCGACGTGGCCAAGCGCCGCGCCGACGTGCTGGCCAGCCTGGGAGTGCACAAATGAACCAAGTCAAACGAGTCCAGACCGACATCCTGATCCTCGGCTCCGGCGGCGCCGGCCTGTTCGCGGCGCTGCATGCGAACCAGGCCAATCCGAACCTGTCGATCACGGTCGCGGTCAAGGGACTGCTCGGCAAATGCGGCTGCACCCGGATGGTCCAGGGCGGCTACAACGTCGCGTTGGCCAAGGGCGACTCGGTCGAGCGCCACTTCATGGACACCATCGAGGGCAGCAAGTGGCTGTCCAACCAGGAACTGGCCTGGACGCTGGTGACCAAGGCGGTCGAGCGCATCCACGAGCTCGAAAACGAGCTGGGCTGCTTTTTCGACCGCAATCCGGACGGCACCGTGCACCAGAAGGCGTTCGCCGGCCAGACCTTCGACCGCACCGTGCACAAGGGCGACCTGACCGGCATCGAGATCATCAACCGGCTGTCGGAACAGGTGTGGGCGCGCGGCATCGCGCGGCTCGAGGAGCACCGCGCGGTCGAGCTGGTCAAGACCGCCGACGGCTCCGCGCTGGCGGGGGTGCTGATGATCGACATGCGCACCGGCGGCTTCGTGTTCGTGCAGGCCAAGGCGGTGCTGCTGGCCACCGGCGGCGGCCCGACGATGTACAAGTACCACACGCCCTCGGGCGACAAGAGCTGCGACGGGCTGGCGATGGCCTTGCGCGCCGGCCTCCCGCTGCGCGACATGGAAATGGTGCAGTTCCACCCCACCGGGCTGCTGGCCGGCACGCACACGCGCATGACCGGGACCGTGCTCGAAGAAGGCCTGCGCGGCGCCGGCGGCTGGCTGGTCAACGGCCTGGGCGAGCGCTTCATGAGCAACTATGACCCGCGTGGCGAGCGCGCCACCCGCGACATCGTCTCGCGCGGGATCTATGCCGAGATGCGCGCCGGGCGCACCTCGCCCAACGGCGGGGTCTACATCCAGATGTCGCACCTGGGGCCGGACAAGGTAAGCCAGCAATTCAAGGGCATGGTCAGCCGCTGCGCCGACTGCGGCTTCGACCTGGCCGCCGGCCGCGTCGAGGTGGTGCCGACCGCCCACTACATGATGGGCGGCGTAGTGTTCCGTCCGGATTGCACGACCGACCTGAGCGGCCTGTTCGCGGCCGGGGAAGACACCGGCGGGGTGCACGGCGCCAACCGGCTGGGCGGCAATGGCGTCGCCAATTCCACCGTGTTCGGCGGCATCGCTGGCGAGAGCATGGCCGAGTGGACCGGCCGCAATCCGGGCTTCCGCGCGCCGGACGAGGCGGCGATCGCGCGCAGCATTGCCGCCCAAGAGACGCCGTTCGCACAGCCGCCTGGCAATCTCGAGGCAATCCGCGAAGCGCTGTACGAGTGCATGTGGACCGACGTCGGCATCCTGCGCACGGCCGAAGGGCTGCAGCGGGCGCAAACGAAGCTGGCCGAACTCGATGCCCAGCTTGCCCGCACCGGCGTGGCCGACGGCAATCGCGAATACAACCTCAGCTGGCACGACTGGCTCAATTTGCGCAGCCTGATCGCGGTGAGCCAGGTGATCGCGGCGGCGGCGCTGCTGCGCGAGGATTCGCGCGGCGCGCACTTCCGCGAAGACTTCCCGCAGCCGGGCGACCTGGAAAGCTCCAGCTACACGGTGGCGCGCCTGGCCGACGGCGGCATCGAACTGCACCGCGAACCGGTCAGGTTCGAGCGCGTGCGGCCGGGACAGACCATCCTGACCGAGGAACCCGCGGCCGCGGCGCCCTGAAATCGCGGCGTTCCACGGATCCAGAGATCCTCGGAAACTGCCGGGAAAACTCCTTCAACTCATTCATGTCATCTAGTTGAATTCTCTTATAAATTGGGCTAGTATGAATTCTCGACCATGTGGTCCCTGATCGATCGAAACACCAGGCCGGGGTAGCCAACAACCACTGCGCACAGCAGGGCCCCAATCAAAAATTCTTGGAGGAGACATCCATGCAATCAAGATTAAGATCCATCCTGTCGTATACCGCAGGCGCCGCGCTGCTGACCACGAGCCTCGCAAGCCATGCCGAAGTCAGCGAGCTGAAAGTCGCCGAGCAATACGGGATCAGCTACCTGCCGCTGATGATCATGGAAGACCAGAAGCTGGTGGAGAAGTACGCCAAGGAAGCGGGCATCGGCAACCTGAAGGTCAGCTGGGCGAAGTTCGCCGGCGGCAACGTGATGAACGACGCCCTGCTGTCGGACAGCCTGCATTTCGCCGCCGGTGGCGTGGCGCCGATGGTCACGCTGTGGGCCAAGACCCGCGGCAACTTCGACGTCAAGGCGGTCGCCGCGCTGAACTCGATGCCGCTCTACCTGAACACGCGCAACCCGAACGTGAAGACCATCAAGGACTTCACCGACAAGGACAAGATCGCGCTGCCGGCGGTGAAGGTATCGATCCAGGCGGTGACCTTGCAGATGGCGGCCGAGCAGGCCTTCGGCCCGGGCCAGCATGGCAAGCTCGACAAGCTGACCGTGTCGATGAGCCATCCGGACGGCCAGGCCGCGCTGCTGTCGGGCACCAGCGAAGTCACCGCCCAGTTCAGCGCGCCGCCGTTCCAGTACCAGCAGCTGGAGAACAAGAGCATCCACAAGGTACTCGATTCCTACACCGTGCTGGGCGGGCCGGCGACCTTCAACCTCGTGTGGGCGACGACGAAGTTCCGCAACGACAATCCGAAAGTCTACGCCGCCTTTACCAAGGCGCTCGACGAGGCCACCGCGATGATCAACCGCGACAAGAAATGGGCGGCCGAGGCCTACCTGCGCATCTCGAAAGACAAGGACAGCCTCGAGGACACCTTGAAGATCCTCAACGATCCGCAGGTCAAGTTCACCACCACGCCGCAAAACGTCACCAAGTACGTGGACTTCATGGCCAAGGTCGGTTCGATCAAGGCCAAGCCGGCGTCATGGAAGGACCTGTTCTTCCCCAACGTGCATAACCTGGCAGGCAGCTGAAGCGGCGCCTGCCGAAGCGAAAGAGGATGGAAAGTCATGGATATGAACCAGAACCAGCAAAACGAGCCCACGCCGCTGTTGGACGTGCGCGACGTCACACTGCAATACAAGACCAAGGCCCACCTGGTGACCGCGACCTATCGCGTCAGCTTCCAGGTGTTCAAATCGGACCGCTACGTGCTGCTCGGCCCATCGGGCTGCGGCAAGTCGACCCTGCTCAAGGCGGTCGGTGGTTACCTCAATCCGACCGAAGGTGAAATCCACCTCAAGGGCAAGTCAGTCTGCCGCCCGGGGCCGGACCGGATGATGGTGTTCCAGGAGTTCGACCAGCTGCTGCCGTGGAAGACGGTCAAGGAGAACGTCATGTTCCCCTTGCTTTCATCGGGCAAGCTGAGCGGCAAGGCGGCCGAGGAAAAGGCCATGCAGTACATCGAGAAGGTCAAGTTGACCAAGTTCGCCGACCACTACCCGCACATGCTGTCGGGCGGCATGAAGCAGCGGGTTGCCATCGCGCGCGGCATGGCGATGGAACCGGACGTGCTGCTGATGGACGAGCCGTACGCGGCGCTCGACGCCCTCACCCGGCGCAAGATGCAGGACGAACTGCTGCAGCTGTGGGACGAAACCCACTTCACGGTGCTGTTCGTGACGCACTCGATTCCCGAGGCGATCAAGTGCGGCAGCCGGATCCTGCTGCTGTCGCCGCACCCCGGGCAGGTCAAGGCGGAACTGGCGAGCGTGCCGCGCGATGTTAGCGATCCGCAGGCGGCCAAGGTGCTGGAAAACGAAATTCACAAGATGCTTTTTGCAGACGAAATCGAAGGGAAGGAGGTGCAACATGTCTAAGGATGCTGTCCTGTGGGCGCGACCGCCCATCCACCGCGAACCGGTCGATTCCTCGGCCTTCGGCGTGGTCGAAAAACCGTTGTCGATGTTCGAGAAGCTGTACAACTACAGCGTGGTGCGCAAAACCGCGATCCTGGTGCTGCTGATGGTTGCCTGGGAAGTCGGTGCGCGCATGCTCGGCAACGAGCTGCTGTTCCCGACCTTCGTATCGACCGTCGATGCCTTCTTCCGGGGCATCGTCAGCGGCGACCTGCTGCTCAAGGTGTGGGCCTCGCTGAAGGTGTTGCTGATGGGTTATTCGGCGGGCATCGCGCTGGCCGGCGTGCTGACGGCGATCGGCATCGCGTCAAGGATCGGCACCGACTTCCTGGAAACGCTGACCTCGATGTTCAACCCGCTGCCGGCAATTGCCTTGCTGCCGATCGCGCTGATCTGGTTTGGCCTCGGCAACGGCAGCCTGATCTTCGTGCTGATCCACTCGGTGCTGTGGGCGGTGGCGCTCAATACCCACTCAGGCTTCCTCGCGGTGTCGAACACGCTGCGCATGGTTGGCAAGAACTGCGGGCTGGGCGGCGCCAGGTACGTCTGGAAGATCCTGATCCCGGCGGCGTTCCCGAGTATCCTGACGGGCCTCAAGATCGGCTGGGCCTTCGCATGGCGTACCCTGATCGCGTCGGAACTGGTGTTCGGCGTGAGCTCGGGCTCGGGCGGCCTCGGCTGGTTCATCTACGAGAACAAGAACCAGCTCGAGATCCCCAACGTGTTCGCCGGCCTGCTGACGGTGATCCTGATCGGCCTGATCGTGGAAAACCTCGTGTTCCGCACGCTGGAAAACCACACGGTCCGCAAGTGGGGCATGCAGTCTTGAACGGGGGCGCCAATGAAAATCGTGATTTGCGAATTCATGGACGAGCCTTCCGTGAACGAACTGCGCCGCAACTTCGATGTCGTGTACGACCCGAAGCTGGTTGATCGCCGCGAGGACCTGCAGCAGCAGCTCGCGGATGCGCAGGGCCTGGTGGTGCGCAACCGGACCCAGGTGCGGGGCGAGCTGCTGGCAGCCGCGCCGCAGCTGCGGGTGGTCGGCCGCCTCGGCGTCGGGCTGGACAACATCGACGTGGCCGGCTGCGAGGCGCGCCAGATTGCCGTGATCCCGGCGACCGGCGCGAACGCGCTGGCGGTGGCGGAATACGTGATCGCCAGTACAATGGTCCTGCTGCGCGGCGCCAGCCTGTCCAGCGCGGCGGTCGCGGCCGGCGAATGGCCGCGGCCGCAGCTGTCCGACGGCAGGGAAAGCGCCGGCAAAACCCTCGGCCTGGTCGGTTTCGGAGGCATCGGCCGCCTGACCGCGACGCTGGCCCGGGCGCTCGGGATGCGGGTCATCGCTTACGATCCGATGCTGGCGCCCGAGGCGCCGGTGTGGAGCGAAACCGGGGTCGGCTGCGTCGGGCTCGACGGCTTGCTGGCCGAGGCCGACGCCGTCAGCCTGCACGTTCCGCTCACGGACGCAACGCGCGCCCTGCTGGACGCGGCCCGCATCGGTGCGATGAAGCCGGGCGCGGTGCTGGTCAATACGGCGCGCGGCGGCATCGTCGACGAGGCGGCGCTCGCGCAGGCGCTGCGCGAAGGCAGGCTGGGCGGCGCGGCGCTCGACGTGTTCGAACGCGAGCCGCTGGCGGCAGGCTCGCCGCTCGCCGGCGTGCCGAACCTGATCCTGACGCCGCATATCGCCGGCGTCACGCGCGAGTCGAACCAGCGCGTGAGCGCGATGATTGCCGACAAAGTGTCCGCGCTTCTTCTTGCATCCCAACCAACGGAGCAGTCATGCCCACCCTTGATATTGAACGCCTGACCACGCTCGCCGCCGAGGCGCTCGCCGCCGCCGGGGCGAGCCGCGACATGGCCGCGGCAACCGCCGCCGCCCTGGTGGCGGCCGAAGCGCAGGGCCTGGCCTCGCACGGGCTGTCGCGCGTGGCCCAGTACGCGGGCCACCTGCGGCGCGGCCGCGTGAACGGCGAGGCCCAGCCGCGGCTCAGGCAGGCCAGGCCCGCCGCCTTGCTGGTCGACGCGCAGGAAGGCCTCGCTTTCCCGGCCTGCGCGCTCGCCGTGCGTGAAGCGATCCGCTCCGCGCGTGACTGCGGCGCGGCATTTGCCGGCGTGACCAACAGCCACCACTTCGGTGCGGCGGCCTACCACCTGGGGCCGGTCGCCGAGGCCGGCATGGTCGGGCTCGCGTTCGGCAACTCGCCGGCGGCGATGCCCGCCTGGGGCGGCAAGCGCGCCCTGTTCGGCACCAACCCGATTGCGGCGGTGTTCCCGCGCCGTGGCGAAGCGCCGCTGGTGATCGACCTGTCGCTGTCGGAGGTCGCGCGCGGCAAGCTGATGGTCGCGGCCAGGGAAGGCAAGCCGATCCCGGAAGGATGGGCGCTGGACAAGGACGGCAACCCGACCACCGATCCGAAGGCCGGTCTCGACGGCATGATGCTGCCGGCCGGCGGCGTCAAGGGCGCGATGCTCGCGCTTGTCGTCGAGCTGCTGTGCTGTGCGCTGACGGGCGCGGCCTACGGTTTCGAGGCCGATTCCTTCTTCAGCGAGGAAGGCAACCGGCCCCGGATCGGGCAGGCGTTCATGGTGATCGATCCGGCGGCGCTGGCGGGCGCCGACGTGTTCCACGAGCGGATCGAAACGCTGGTGGCGGCGATGCTGCTTGACCCCGACGTGCGCTTGCCGGGCCAGCGCAGGATCGCCCTCGCGCGCACCGCGGCGGCCGAAGGCATCGCGGTGTCGCCGGCGCTGCTGGAACAGCTCGAATCGCTGGCCAGGCCTTGAGCTTTCGCACGTCGTTCCCGCGGAGGCGGGAACCCATAACCCGCTTGCATTTGCGGGTAAATCGGACTCAGCATGGGTTCCCGCCTTCGCGGGAACGACGTGCATTCCCCGCCGTCGGGGGACGACGGCTGACAACGGAGTGGCCGGATGGCATATAGTCTTGACACCGTAGCCCTGCTGGCGCTGATCGTCATCCTTGCGTACGCCGTGTTCGGCCTGACCGGCTTCGGCTCCTCGATCACGGCCATGCCGCTGCTGGTCCAGCTGATCCCGCTGAAGATGGCGGTGCCGATGATGCTGATCTTCGACCTGTGCGCGGGCCTGCTGATGGGCCTGAAGAACCGGCGCGTGGTCGATCGCAAGGAGCTGCTGCGGCTGGTGCCTTTCATGCTGGTCGGGATGGTGCTGGGCGTGGTGGTGCTCGTCAAGGCGCCCGAGCGGCTGCTGCTGCTCACGCTCGGGGTCTTCATTCTTGCGTATTCGGCCTGGAGCCTGCTGTTCCGCCCGGATGTACAGCCGATTGGCAGCCGCTGGTCGATGCCGCTCGGGATCGCCGGCGGCGTCTTCACCGCGCTGTTCGGCACCGGCGGGCCGATCTACACCATCTACCTGGC
>JBJMVW010000271.1:0-4912 GCA_045810465.1 Massilia sp.
CCGCCGCGCTCGAAAGCATGCTGGCCGAGGTGAACGCCAACGCGGGCGCGCTCGACCCGAACGCGCATGCGGCGCCCGCTGCCGCCAGACCGGGCCAGCCCTACCAGGACGTCTCGCCGACCAACGTGGCCGACGCCTACAACGCGCTCAAGACCTACCTGATGTTGGGTGACAAAACGCGGGCCGAGCCGGGCCACCTGAACGACCAGCTGACCCGCTACTGGCGCGGCTGGCTCGAGGCCAACCGCGGCGCCATGCCGCGCGAGCAGATGATCAGGAGCGCCGAGCGGCTGATGACATTCCACCTCGCGCAGATCGGCGACCAGGCCTGGCCGCAGGTCACGCCGAAACTGAGCCTGGTGGACAGCGCGCGCGAGAACCTGCGCCGCGTGGTGCGCGGCACCCCGGCACGCGAGCGCGTCTACGCCGACATCAAGACCCGCGCCGCGACCCGCTTCCCGGCGGTGACGGTGGCGCGCATCGTCGGCGACCAGGACCAGGCGCTGGTCGCCGGCAGCCACGCCGTCAGCGGCGCCTTCACCCGCGATGCGTGGGACAAGTTCGTGCTCGGCGCGATCCGCGAGGCCTCCAACCGCGAGCTGCAAAGCACCGACTGGGTGCTCAAGACCCAGGCCAAGGACGACCTGACGCTCGAGGGCAGCCCCGAGCAAATCCAGAAGACTTTGATCGACATGTACAAGGCCGACTACACGAAAGAATGGATGAAGTTCGTGCAGGGCGTGGCGATCGCCGACCTGAACGGCTTCGAGGCCAGCGTGCAGGCGATGAACCGGCTGGGCGACCCGCAAACCTCGCCGATCGCCAAGCTGCTCAAGACGATCTACCAGGAGACCTCGTGGGACAACCCGGGCGCCGCGCGCGCCGACAGGGCGGCGGCCGAGAAGGGCCTGGTTGCGTGGTTCAAGGAGGTGATCCTGCGGCGTACGCCGGGCGACGCGCGCGCGTTGGTCGACGCCGCCGACCCGCTGCGGACCGCCGGAGCAGGGCAGGCGGCCGGCCCGATCGGGCGCGAGTTCGCCGGCGTGGCGCGGCTGGTCGGCGTGCGCGAGAAGGAAGCGTCGCTGATGACCGGCTACCTCGACGCGCTGTCGCGCCTGCGCACGCGCCTGAACCAGCTCAAGAACCAGGGCGACCCGGGTCCGGGCGCCAAGCAGTTTATGCAGCAGACGCTCGAAGGCAGCGGCTCCGAGCTGGCCGACGCGCTCAAGTACGTCGACGAGCAGATGCTCACCGGGATGAGCGACGCCCAGAAGCAGGCCCTGCGCCCGCTGCTGGTGCGCCCGCTGGTCCAGACCTTCGCGATGATCGTGCTGCCTTCCGAGTCCGAGATCAACAAGACCTGGCAGGTGCAGGTGGTCGAGCCGTTCCAGCGCACGCTGGCCGGCAAATACCCGTTCACGCCCGGTTCCCGTATTGAGGCAACCAACGCCGAGATCGGCCAGTTTTTCGGGCCGGAAGGCGTGGTCGCCAGGTTCGTCAACACCTCGATGGGGCCGCTGGTCGTGCGGCGCGGCGACATGCTGTCGGCGCGCACCTGGGCCGACATCGGCATCACGCTGGCGCCGCAGGCGGTGTCGAGCTTCCCCGGCTGGGTGGCGCCGCTGTCGGCCAACGGTGTGGCCGCCACCAACGGGCCGCAGAAGGTGTTCCAGGTCCAGCCGCTGCCGGCGTCCGGCGTGACCGAATTCACGATCGAGATCGATGGCCAGCAGCTGCGCTACCGGAATACGCCGCCGGCGTGGACCAACATGGTGCACCCGGGGCCGCAGGGCACGACCGGCGCGCGCATCAGCGCCGTCACCTTCGATGGCCGAACCGTCGAACTGTTCAACGAGCCGGGCCAGTTCGGCCTGCAGAAGATGATCGAGGCCTCCAGCCGCAAGCGCAAGGAGGGTGGTGTGTGGGAGATGCGCTGGGCCGCCGGCAATGTGGCGGTGTCGATCGACCTGAAAATCATCAGCAGCGCGGAGACCAACGGCAGCGGCGGAAGTTCGGCGCAGGGTAAGGGATTCAGCGGCCTGCGCCTGCCCGAGACCATCGTCGGGCGCGTGGCCGCGGCCTCGCCGGCAGGCACGCTGGCCAGCGCCGGGGGCCAGTGATGCGTACCGCCGCGTCCGACCGGATCGGCTACTTCGGCAAGCTACCGGCGCGCAGCGACTTCGTCAAGGTGGCGCACGACGGGCCGGTAATGGGCATGCTCGACGACTGGCTCGCGCACGTGATGAGCCGCCTGCCTTCGGACCCGCGCTGGAAACTGAACTACGACGCAATGGCGCCCGTCAGCTTCGCGTTCGTCGGCCCGTCGCGCCGCCACGCCGTGGCCGGCCACCTGGTCGCCAGCCGCGACCAGTCGGGCCGCCGCTTTCCGTTTATGATGATGCGCACGCTCGAGGTGCCGGACCCCGCCGCCTTCGTTTCGCACTGCCCGCTCGCGTTCGAGCCCTTGTGGGCGTTCTTTGAAGCGATGGCGCCAAGGGTGCTGCAGGCGGCCGACCCGGCGCCGCACCTGCAGGAAATCTGCGACACCGGCGTGGCGCTGGGTGAAGCCGGCGACTCGCTGCACGCCTTCCTCGCCACCAGTACGGTCAGTTCCCTGACGGCGCTGCTCGGGGTCGAGGCCCACCGCTTGATCCTGGCGCTCGGGCTGCTGCTGCAACCGGTCATGCATAGCAAGCCGGTGGCGCTGCACAAAAGCCTGGTGCTGCCGCTGCCGCAAGACGCCGGCTTGCGCTGTGGCGCGGCGGCGTTCTGGATGGAGCTGGTCGCGCCGTTCGTGCGCCGCGTGGACTACGACCTGGCGCTGTTCCTGACCCGGCAGGACGGCAACCCGGTGCTGGTGGTCGGCTTTACCGGCTCGGCCGCCGAGACGCTTCGCGGCATCATCGATCCGCTGGCGGCGCTGGAACAGCAGGTGCGCTTTGGCGATACCGGCTGGGTCGACGAGCAGCTCGGCATCGACATCGACGTGCGCGCGCTTGCCAGCTACCTCGACCAGCCGGAGCTGCCGCTGCGGCTCGCGCGCGAGCTGTTCCTGAAAACCTTTATCGGAGCCGCACCGTGAAGACACTGTCCCTGATCGCTGCCGCGCTGCTCGCGGGCGGCGCCGCCATCGCCCAGGACGCACCGATCGTGGTCACCGGCACCGTCGCCGACGAGCAGGGCAAGGCAGCCTTGCTGGCGCGCCTGCGCGAAGTGTACGGCGCCCAGCGCGTAGTCGACCAGCTGTCGGTCGGCACCGTGTCGACACCGGCCAACTGGAACGAGTACCTGCACAAGCTGGTCAACCCCAACCTGAAGCTGATCAGCCGTGGCCAGCTCAAAGTCGACGGCAACAACGTCAGCCTGCGCGGCGACGTCGCCAACGAAGCGCAACGCCAGCAGATCGCCGGCGACATCGCGGCCAGCCTGAACCCGACCTACACGGTCAACAACGGACTGCGGGTGGTGGCGTCGGAGCAGGGCGTGCTCGATGCCGCGCTGGCCAACCGCATCATCGAGTTCGAGTCGGGCAAGGCGACGCTGACCGACTCGGGCAAGGCAATCCTCGACCAGATGAGCGTGGCGCTGCTGAGGCTCAAGGACAAGAAGGTCGAGGTGATCGGGCACACCGACAATGCCGGCTCGCGCGCCGGGAACCTGTCGCTCAGCCAGGCGCGGGCGGAATCGGTGAAGGCCTACATCGCTGGCCGGGGCGTGAAGCCGGAGCTGATCGCGGTGTCGGGCGAGGGTCCGGACCGGCCGGTGGCCGACAACCGGACGGCAGAGGGAAAGGCGCGCAACCGGCGGATCGAGTTCAAGGTTGTCCAGTAGGGGTACACAAGCACGTCGTTCCCGCGCAGGACTCGGCGTCCCCGCGGTAACCCAAGTTCCCATGCAGTTCAGGTAGTGGCGATGTACCCAGTCAAGGCAGCGTAATCGTCACATTCGCCGCCCTCGGCGGCAGCTTGACCAGGTCGTTGTACCTTGCCAGCGCGGTCGCCGTATCGTGCGCCAGCGCCGTCCGGAATCCAACATATGCCGTCAGTCCCGCCAGCGCGAACACCGCTGACAGCACCCACAGCGACAGGTCGCTGCGCAGCTTGTTGATGACCTGGTCCGGCCTCTCCGCGTGCGGCGCAAAGCCACGGCTCTTGCCGCGCATGCGAGCGATCTCGTCGCCCAGGCGCGCGGTCAGGTAGTTCAGCTTGTCGTGCCCATCGAGCGCGTAGCGCCCCTGGAAGCCGAGCAGCAGGCACATATGGAACACCTCCAGCGCCTGCAGGTGCACGCTGCCTTTCGCGCGCAAATCCTCCAGCCGGTGGAAGAAGTGTTCGCCCGCCAGTTGGTCGCCAAAGATCCGCAGCTGCAGCGGCCGCGTCTCCCACGCCTCGCGAATATCGTACTCCGAACGCAGGATGATTTCGTCGACCGCCGCGCAGAACGCGTACTTCGCGGCGGTCACGTCGTCAGCGGCCACGCCGAGGGTCTTGGCGTTACGGTCGACGTCGCCGAGGAACTGCGTCATGTGCTCGGCAAAGGCGGCCTTGTCCTGCGGGCCGCAGCCGTTCTTCAGCAAGAACAGGGCGTAAAAGCCTTCGTACATCAGGTCCACCAGGCTTTGGGGTGCGGTGCCGGCCGCGCCGCGGGCGCCCGGCTGGGTTGGCGCGGCGCGCCGTTCGACGTGTTGGCTCATGCTGCGATCGCTATCAGTTCAAGTTTGAGGTCGCGGATCCCGTTCGGCACGTAGATCGAGATCGCCTGCGCTTTCAACATGTTCTCGTACAGGACGCCCCTGTTCTCGAGGACGAAGTAGTAGGTGTCGGGCCGCACCGGGACCGCCGCCGGCACCTGCGGCGCATGCACCAGCTTCACCCCCGGCATCGCCGACAGCACGAATTTGTCGACGTCCTCG